>NZ_JBAJII010000001.1:3139777-3767733 GCF_036867195.1 Arthrobacter sp. Soc17.1.1.1 | reverse complement strand
GAAAACCTCTCTTGGCTGCACTGCTCGCGCTCGGAAAGGTCCGTCATCCACAGAGTTGTACACATGTCGTGGATAAACGGACCGCAGCCAAGACTAGAGGATGAAAAGTGCAGAAGATAGCGGACTGGAGCGCCCCGGCGGACATCGTGAACGGACTCACACGGTGCCTCCGGGCCGGCGTGTAGTGTGTCTCCGGCACCAGTTGTCCACAGGGTGGTGGAAAACCAACCCACAGGCTGGTGACAGCGAGTTTGACGCCCCCGAGTCGCGTCCCCTAACGTTATGTAGTCCAACATGTCTGCATTTCGCATGCCATCACAGGTGTTCCCGGGTACTAAGAGGCCTCGGGATGTGACAGCTCCAGCGCGAATGTCGGATGTACACCTTCATCGCGTCAGTCTGTTCTTCCCCCTTGTTGCAATGGGCCGGACGCATCTCAAGATCGTTCTGGAGTAACTACAGTGAGCAAGCGGACTTTTCAGCCGAATAACCGCCGTCGTGCCAAGAAGCACGGTTTCCGTCTTCGCATGCGCACCCGCGCTGGTCGTGCCATTCTGTCGGCACGCCGCGGCAAGGGCCGTACCGAACTCTCGGCATAAGCGGTTCCTCCCACGCCATGCGTCCTTCGGGTGATCGCGTCGGCACCGGGTTCCTAGCCTCGGCAGACAGGACCCCGCAGTGCTTCCGATGATCCACAGGGTGCGGACGGCAGCGGATTTTGCACGTATCGTACGTTCCGGCGCCCGCTCAGGGCGCCGGAACGTTGTGCTATACGGCGCCAGGACCTCGGATTCCATGCCCTCGCGCGTCGGTTTCATCGTCGGCAAGAACGTCGGGAACGCCGTCACGCGCAACCTCGTTAAGAGAAGGCTCCGCCATGCCTCGGCGGAGTGGGTAGCCGCGCATCCCGCCGGGTACGACGTCGTGATCCGTGCGTTGCCGGCGGCAGCGGACAGCGACTGGCCCGCCCTGCGGAAAGACTTCACCGGCTCCCTGGCCGCGGTGGTCCGCAGGCTCGAAGGACCCGACACGGCGGAAAGGCAAGGCAGAGTATCGTGAGGAGCATCGCTGCCAGTGCATTGTCCTTCCTCATCGGGCTGCCCCGCCTGGCCGCGATCGGACTGCTGATCGCGTACCGGAAGGTCGTCTCTCCGCTGTACGGGCCGGTGTGCCGGTTCTACCCGAGTTGCTCCGCCTACGCACTCGAGGCCGTGACCGTTCATGGCCTCGTGCGTGGATCCTGGCTCGCCTCCAGGCGGCTTGTCCGCTGCAACCCCTGGAACGACGGCGGTGTCGACCACGTACCCGTCGGTTCCAGGACCTTCCCGGCGGGGAAGGTCCCCTCGATTGTTGTGTTGAACCATCCGGTGATCCCGGCCGATGACGAAAGCCGCCCGGCGGCTTGAGGAGCTAACTGATTATGGGTTTTTTTGAGACGATCCTGGCACCGTTCCGGTGGCTCGTGTCGTGGATCATGTTCATGTTCCACGAGGGGTTCACCTTCCTCGGGATGGACCCGGCATCCGGCTGGACCTGGGTGCTGTCGATCGTCGGGCTCGTCGTCGTCATCCGTGCGGCCCTGATCCCCGTGTTCGTGAAGCAGATCAAGGCGCAGCGCGGGATGCAGGCGTTGCAGCCCGATCTGCGGAAGCTCCAGCAGAAGTACAAGGGCAAAACGGACCAGCTCTCCCGCCAGGCGATGACGCAGGAGCAGATGGCCCTGTACAAGAAGCACGGGACCAACCCGTTCGCGGCGTGCCTGCCCATCCTGATCCAGATGCCGTTCTTCTTCGCGTTGTTCACGGTGCTCAACGGAATCTCCCGGGCCAGCGAGGAAGGTACCGAGATCGGTGCCCTGTCCCCGGAGTCCGTCCGACAGTTCGATGATGCGACGATCTTCGGCGCCCCCCTCTCCTCGACCTTCCTCGGCAGCTTCGGCGACAACCTGAACATCAGCGTGGTCATCCTGTCCGTGATCATGATCATCGCGATGACCGCGTCGCAGTTCATCACGCAGAAGCAGATCATGGCGAAGAACATGTCCGAGGAGGCCATGCAGAGCCCCTTCATGCGTCAGCAGAAGATCATGCTCTACATCCTCCCGCTCGTATTCGGCATCGGCGGCATCAACTTCCCGATCGGCGTCCTGGTGTACTGGACCACCACCAACGTGTGGACGATGGCCCAGCAGTTCTACGTCATCCGCAGGATGCCCACCCCCGGGTCACCGGCGGCCAAGGCACTCGCGGAGCGCCGCGCCAAGAAGGGTCTTCCTGCGGTCCCGCTCCTGGGTGAGCGGAAGACCGAGCCGGCCATCGAGACTGTTCCGGAACCCCGGGTCCAGCGGGTCCAGCCCCAGCGCAAGAAGAGGAAGAAGCGATGACGGTAGAGAACGAAGAGCACACTCCTGATCTCAGCGGTCCCGAGTCCGACGACGACGTCGCGGCCGGTGGCGAGGCGAAGCCTTCGCGGCTCGACGAGGAGGGCGACGTGGCTGCCGACTACCTCGAGGAGCTGCTCGACATCGCCGATATCGACGGCGATATCGACATCGAGGTGCGCAGTGGCAGGACCTACATCTCGATCGTCTCCGAGGACACCTCCGACGCCGGCCTGAGCTCGCTCGTGGGCCATGACGGCGAGGTGCTGGAGGCTCTGCAGGAGCTCACGCGCCTCAGCGTCCTCACGGCCACGGACTCCCGCTCGCGTCTCGTGCTCGACGTCGACGGCTACCGCGACCGCCGTGGCCGCGAACTGACGAAGATCGCCGAGGACGCCGTCGCCGAGGTGAAGGAGACGGGTGAGGACGTCGCGCTCGCTCCCATGTCTGCGTACGAACGCAAGATCGTGCACGATGTCGTCGCGGATCTCGGTTTCGTGAGTGAGTCCGAAGGCGAGGGTGCCGCCCGGCAAATCGTCGTGTCTCCCAGCGATGACTGAGGAACCACTGCCGGTCACCGGGTTCCCCGAGCCCTCCGCCGAGGAGTCGGCCGCCGCGGAGGCGGTCTTCGGAACGCAGCTCCCTGTGGCGCGAGGGTTCGTCGCCCACCTGGCGTCGTCGGGGATCGAGCGCGGCCTCCTCGGACCGCGGGAGGTCCCACGCCTGTGGGGCCGGCACGTCCTCAACTGTGCGGTCGTGGCGGATCTGATGGCACGGGATGCCTCCGTGGTCGACGTCGGCAGTGGTGCAGGACTTCCAGGACTGGCGATCGCCATCGCCCGGCGCGATCTGCAGCTCCATCTGGTGGAGCCCCTGGAACGGCGCGTGACCTGGCTGAACGAGGTGGTCGAAGACCTCTCCCTCCCGAACGTGTCCGTCCACCGGGCACGGGCCGAGGAGATGGTCGGGAAGATCACCGGCGACTACGTCACCGCGCGTGCCGTCTCGGCACTCTCCACGCTCGCCGGATGGACGATACCCCTGACGAAAGCCGGAGGAGAGGTCCTCGCCATCAAGGGACGCAGCGCGGGTGAGGAGATCGAGAAGGCACGCAAGGTCATCCGCAAGCTCGGTGGCGGAAGCCCGGAGATCCTCACGGTCGGTGCATCCGTGCTCCCCGAGCCGACGACCGTCGTCCGCATTCCCGTACGTATCCCCTGATCCCCGCGTCCCGTGGGAACGGTGCTGCACCCGAACCGTGACGGTACTTGCGGCTACCCTTGTATCTAACGACGTCTGGCATGTGAGAGTGAGTTACCGAGTGACCATCAAGGACGCCCCCGCGACCAAGCCCGAGCCCCTGTTGGTGTCCGGATCCCCGCTCGCTGTGGGTCTCCGCGAAATCCAACCGGGAATGTTTGCTGATCCGGCGAACACGGGTGTGGTTTCACGTGAAACTGAGCCCGCCGCCTCGGGAGCCATCGACGCCCCTCCCTCGAAGAAGCAATCCAAGGGCAGGAGCGTCATGGAAACGATGGACGACTCCTCGCCGCTGGGCCGGGAGCTGGCCAGCGAGGCGAAGCGGAGGGAGAAGCTGCTGGGCAAACCTCTGCCCAAGCCGGGCAGCACCCGCATCATGACCATCAGCAATCAGAAGGGCGGGGTGGGCAAGACGACGACGACGGTCAACATCGCCGCCGCCCTGGCCACCGCCGGGCTGCAGGTACTCGTCATCGACATCGACCCCCAGGGGAACGCGTCCACCGCACTCAACATCGACCACCACGCCGATGTCGACTCGATCTATGACGTGCTGATCGACGACGTGCCCCTGGCCGACGTCGTTGCCCCCTGCCCCGACGTGCCGAATCTCATCTGTGCTCCGGCGACGATCCACCTGGCCGGCGCGGAGATCGAGCTCGTGTCACTGGTGGCTCGCGAGCAGCGGCTACGCCGGGCGATCGACGTCTATGCGAAGGGACGCGAGGAAAAGGGCGAGCCGAGGCTGGACTTCGTCTTCATCGACTGCCCTCCCAGCCTCGGTCTCCTGACCGTCAACGCATTCGTCGCGGCGAAGGAGGTGCTCATCCCGATCCAGTGCGAGTACTACGCCCTCGAGGGTCTGAGTCAGCTCCTCAAGAACATCGAGATGATCCAGAAACACCTCAACGCGGACCTCGCCGTGTCGACGATCCTGCTGACCATGTACGACGGGCGGACGAACCTCGCGGCGCAGGTGGCGGCCGAGGTGCGCGAGCATTTCCCCCAGCAGGTGCTCAAGGCGGTCGTGCCCCGATCCGTCCGGATCTCGGAGGCACCCAGCTACCAGCAGACGGTCATGACGTACGACCCGTCCTCGAGCGGGGCACTCTCCTACCAGGAAGCGGCGGCGGAGATCGCCTCCCGCTCGTAACACTGCACCCTGGTCCAGCTGTCTGGCTCGACCACCAAGAAGTCGAGGTGGGGCGGTGCTCCACCGATCGGAAGGAATGACATGGCGGAAAAGCGCCGAGGGCTCGGTCGAGGATTGGGAGCGCTCATCCCGAGTGCTCCGGTCGAGGAGACGTCCGACCCGGTCGAAGCCCAACCCGTTGCCCAGCGGGACGATCCTGCGCCGAGGACGACCGACGCGCCACGAAAGCAGGGCGGCCGTCCTGTCGACCTGTTCTTCGAACGTGTCACCGAGGACGACGTCGCAGAGCAGCCACGGTCCTATTCGTCGGCACTTCGCAGTGGAATCAACAAAAATGTCCTAGAGGCTCAAACCAAAAGAGTTGGTAAAGCTCCTGCACGCAAGTCCGGTGGTACTCGAAGCAGTGCGCAGGATTCCAACGGCTCGAAGGCCGAAGCCTCTCCTGCCGTGGTGCCGGAAGAAGTTGTGGACGGATCATCCGTCGGCCGGGCCGATGAGCGACCGACGGCCCCGGCCGAGGTCGACCCCGCAGCGTCGATGGCTGTGACCGCCTCGCCGTCCGATCGTGGCGCGAAGGTATCGCCCCAGGCGCCAGGCGGAGATCAGCAGGATACAGAAGGAGGCGTAGACCGCGGCGCCGATCACGCTGACGCGAACGAGGGCGCAGTTTCACGTGAAACGCGGGCGAAGGGCGCGGCAATACTCACTGAGCCTGCAGATGCCGGCCCCAAGACTGTCGATACCCAGGGCACCGGCGACGACACTGTGGGTCTGATCCAGGTTCCTGGCGCCACCTTCGCCGATGTGCCGCTCGACAGCATCCACCCCAACCGGAAGCAGCCCCGGGTCGAGTTCAACGAGGACGAGCTCGCCGAGCTGGTGCATTCGATCCGCGAGATCGGCGTGCTGCAGCCCGTCGTCGTGCGTCCCTCCCAGGAGGACGGCGAGCACTCCTACGAACTGGTGATGGGAGAGCGCCGTTGGCGGGCCTCGCGTGAGGCGGGAATGACGAGCATCCCGGCGATCATCAGATCGACGCTGGATGACGATCTGCTCCGCGATGCGCTGCTGGAGAACCTCCACCGGAGCGCGCTCAATCCACTCGAAGAAGCCGCCGCCTATCAGCAGCTACTCGACGATTTCGGGTGCTCGCACGATGAGCTCGCCGGCCGGCTCGGGCGATCGAGGCCGCAGATCTCGAACACGCTGCGGCTGATGAAGCTCCCCCCACTGGTTCAGCGGCGGGTTGCGGCCGGTGTTCTCAGTGCCGGCCACGCACGCGCGCTTCTCGGTCTGGGCGACGCCGCGGAGATGGAGAAGCTGGCGCAGAGGATCGTGGCCGAGGGGCTGTCGGTGCGGTCCACGGAGGAGATCGTCGCGCTGAGTGGCGGGCTTCGGCGCGCAACCAAGCAGAGCGTTCCGAATGCCGGAGCACGCCACGAGCGGCTCGACTATCTGGCTACGTCGCTCTCGGATCGGTTGGATACGAATGTGAAGATCACCCTGGGAGCCAAGAAGGGGCGGGTCAGTATCGAGTTCGCCAGCGTTGATGACCTGAATCGCATCATCGGGGTGTTGTCCCCAACGTCCGACTGAGACGAAGCGAATTCAAGGGGCTGTGTTTCACGTGAAACACGGCCCCTTCTCGATGCGCGGGTTGCGATAGCGGGACAGCGCCTCAAGGGCACGCGAATTCCCTTGGCGCAACGAGCCTGGCGTCGTGGATGTAGTACCCCCTGGATTTCGGATTTTTGCCGGTCTGGCCCGTAGCCGTGGCTCGTACGCGGTCGGCATCGCTCGAACTGCCCGAGGCTGACGTTCCGCCGCCGAATACGTTAGATGGCTCATGGCTCATGGCTTTACAGCTTCGCTCGGAAGGCGGTGACCCTGCAGGGTATCCCGGTGATTCACTTGTCCAGTTGTTTCACGTGAAACGTGGCAACACCGGACGACGGCACAGGCGATTGTGCCTAACAAAGCAGCAGCTCGTCCTCGCGATGATTCATCACCGAGGCAGACCTCATGGATCCTTCAGCCGCGAAGTTTCCGCTTTCTCGGTGATGAGAGGAGTAGCGCTGTCCAGAGCCCGCGAGTGAAGCCGGAGAGAAGCACCCGGCGAGCAGCTCGGGCGCCCGTGGACCACCAGCTTCCAATCGCGGGCTTGGGGTATTTCACGTGGAACGCGAGCCCTCCGTGCTTCACCCTCTCAGGAGCGCGTCCGGCTTCTCAGCATGAGAGCGGGTTGAGCAGCAAGGGCTCCAGCGTCCGCTACTTCATTCTTGTAGCAAGGGAACCCGTCTGGCCTGTCTGGGGGTTCGTGTCCGCTCGCTTTGTGATCGAGGCTCACCTCTAGGTTGGCTCCTCACCAAGATTCCCCAGCCGCCTCCTTTGCGCACCAGGCCTTGCCTGTCTCGCCTGTCGCCCGATTGCGCTCCGCCCGCCTCGCTACACGGTGCGCGGGCCGGCTGAACCGCTCGGTGGGGATCTGCGTCTCCGCGGCCGTGGAATTCTCGAAGGGATACATAGGAGCACCCGGTTTCACGTGGAACAGGCGCCCGCCCGGGCGCTCTTCAACGCTGAGGCACGCCTCTCGCTAACCCGTGATCTTCGTTCCTATTCGGCTCTCCACGATCGCGGGTCATTCTTGGGAAGCCGCCCGGTGCGGTGTCGAGGGGCTTCCGGCGATCCAGCGGTTCGACGCTGCTATGTGACCGCAATGACGGCAACGTTCGACTTGCCCACGCGCCGGGTTCGAGGAGGAGCCGATGGCACGGCGGTTCGAAGGACGGGGTCTTTCGGATGGAATGATCCCGCGCTGATCCCGACATCCCGCGCTTTACGGTCGGCTCATGGGCACCAGAGTGGGCGTGAGTGTTTCCACCTGGGGCTCAGCGCTCTCCTAGGTATGCGCCACCAGGCTGCGCCTTGAGCGGCACCCAGATCGCCGGGGCGAGAAGTTCGCCACCCAGTAGCGCCGGGCATCGGACCGCGATAAAGGAAACTCACGTCACCACGGCAAGCAGCGGCGGAGGTTTCACGTGAAACGAGGACAGACCTGCTGAAGAAGCGGATCACCGCAGATCGCACTGTAGGACTGATGGATTGTCACGGCTGGGTCTATCAGCGCCTCGCGCTCCATTAGCGGCCTGCACGCCACGCTTCAACCGCAGCATCAGGCAACCCATTCTGGTCTGGTAGCACCGAATATGTCAGCCAATCAGCGGCACGGAGTTGCAAAGGTACCACGACGCCTCCTCCGCTCGACGGAGAGTATGGATGGTTGACCGGCCAACCGCGAAAGGGACACGGTCCGCGGTGCCCGGCAGCCGAGCCCGCCCCGGTCCAAGCCCGTGCGGTCTGGTCGGTCATGAACATGGGAGACGGGTGCCGTTTGTTCCACGATTTCTGGAGCGCGTCCGCATAACGACGAGGTACGAGTTACTCCACGGCGGTCGCCATGAAGCTTCCGGCGCAGGGTGCTGGCCCTGGCGGCCGTCCAAGCGGGATAGGCAATGTCCCCGGGCGATGAGCAACGGAGATTGGTTGCGGCCAGTGTGTGATGAAGGGTTCGATGATCCTGGACCGCGGAGCGCCGACGTTCCGCCGGCACATGCGGCAGTGAGCGGACGGCCGTGTGCTGCGTCCCGTCAGTGGAGAGTGAACGATGATCGCGTTGTTGACCGTAGAGAACCGGGTTCGGGCGAGAAGCCTGTGTCGGCGGTATCGGGCATGCGGCGGTGGTCCTGCGAGCTGGCAGAGGTGCTCGAGAGCCGACATCCACTGAAGCCGTCGTCGAGGGTTTCACGTGAAACACGACCGTGGTCCCGCAGTCGTCGGATGGGATGTTGCGGGCGGAGCCAGATGAAGTGACAGGTCCTTACCGCCTCCGGCAGCCATCCGCCCGCTGCCCACACCCGCGACGGGACAGTGTGTCAGCAGTTCTGCGTGAATCGTCCCCCTAGGGCAACCGTCGGCGGACACCGGTACATCGATCTCCGCACATCAAGGGCTCCGCCTATCCGCCCCACCATTCTCCTCCGCACACGGAAAGAGCCCGCCGGAATCCGACGGGCTCTTTCCATGAATACGCGATCAGTTGATGAACGCGGCGAACTCCTGCTCGAGGATCTGCTTCGGCTTGGCGCCGATCGAGGTGGCAGCGACCTCTCCGCCCTGGAAGACGTACACGGCCGGGATGGACGTGATGCCGTACTTCGCGGCGATGGCGGGATTGTCGTCGACGTTGACCTTGACGACGTCGACCTTCTCCGCGTGCTCGGCAGCGATGTCATCGAGGATGGGAGAGAGCATGCGGCAGGGGCCACACCACTCGGCCCAGAAATCGACGATCACTGGCTTGCTGGACTGCAGGACGTCGGCGTCGAACGACGCGTCGGTCACATCCTTTGCGTTGCTCATTGTCTTGCTCCTTGGGGTTGGTCGATCAGAGGGACGCTGATTCGGAGACTGCTTCGGCCGGAGGGGTGGGAACCCGTGCGGCCGTCTCCGAGAGGTTGACGGTGTCGGCGAGGTAGTGCTCGACGTCGAGGGCTGCAACACACCCGCTACCGGATGCCGTGATGGCCTGGCGGTAGGTCGGGTCGATGACGTCGCCTGCCGCGAACACGCCGGGGAGGGACGTCTTGGAGGTGCGGCCCTGGACGGCGATGGTCCCCTCGCTGGTCAGTTCGAGCTGGTCCTTCACGAGGTCCACACGGGGGTCGTTGCCGATCGCGACGAAGATGCCCGTGACCTCGATGTCGCTCGTGGTCCCGTCGACGGTGCTCGCCACCTTGACGCCCGTGACCTTCTCGGCGCCGTGGATCCCGACCACTTCGGAGTTCCACAGGAAACGGATCTTCTCGTGTGCGAACGCTCGGTCCTGCATGATCTTCGAGGCTCGGAGGGTGTCCCGGCGGTGGATCACGGTGACGGAGCGGGCGAACTTCGTCAGGAAGAGGGCTTCCTCCATGGCGGAGTCACCGCCACCGACGACGGCGATGTCCTGGTCGCGGAAGAAGAAACCGTCGCAGGTGGCACACCAGCTGACACCGTGGCCGGAGAGCCGCTTCTCGTCGTCGAGCCCGATCTCGCGGTACTCGGAGCCCGTGGAGATGATGACGGCCCGCGCGAGGAACTCCTCGCCCGTGGCGATGGTCAGCTTCTTGATGTCGCCGGAGAGGTCCGCCGAGACGACGTCCTCGTACAGGATCTCCGTACCGAAGCGACGAGCCTGCTTCTCGAACTGCTCCATGAGGTCCGGACCCATGACGCCGTCGGCGAAGCCGGGGAAGTTCTCCACGTCGGTGGTGTTCATGAGCTCACCGCCGGCCTTGACGGAACTCGCGATCAGGATGGGCTTCAGGTTGGCCCGGGCGGTGTAGACCGCTGCGGTGTAACCGGAAGGCCCGGATCCGACGATGACGACATCGTGGATCTTCGGCTCCCCGGAGGGGCTCCCTGCAGGGGGCGTGTCCAGCTGGACGTCGGTTTGCATTGTCACGTGTTCAAAGACCTTTCTGTCTTCTCATGCGCTGATACGGCCGTGCGGGTCATACCTGCGGACACTTCCCTCAACGGCCTCATGGGCATGGATATTCCGTCCGGGGGTGCCGGTCGGACTCGATGCGGGTGGGGCGTCCGTGGGCAGGAGGTGGGTCAGGCGGTGGGTCAGCCGACCCGGATCTCGGCGACCCGGAGACCGAAGGGGTACTGGGCCTGGATGTTGAAGAGCCTGGGCAGCTGGGTGAAGTTGACGATGACGTAGCGTCCCGTCGGGGCACCGTCGGCGCCCTCGGGGATGGGGAGGGTCACGGTCGGTGCCGTGAAGCCGCTCTGGGCGACCTGCTGTGCGCCCTCGGGGGTGGGTCGGTCGTTGACGAGCACGGAGAAGCTGCCCCCGGCCCCGTTGAGCTGGTCGATGGAGACCTGCGAGATCGCGGATTCCTCCTCGAGTTCCACCACGAGGGCCAGGCTCGAGGCCAGGCCGCCGAAGGTGTCGCTCGCGTACACCTGGTTGCCCCAGAAGGTCGTGGGATTGCCGTCGATGATCAGGGGCAGGTTGGTGTCGTTGGCGGCGTCGAGCGCCTGGTTGTCCGGCACCACGCGCGTGATGCCCGAGATGACGGGAGGTACGGCCTCCGCCGAAGGCTCGGCCGAGGGGGTGGCCGACGGTGGGGTGGTCGGGTCCGCCGTGGCGGCTGCGCTCGTCTCCGGGTCCGCACCGCTGTCAGCGACAGGGTTCCCGCCGAAGATGGAGCCGATCTGGGTCGCGGCGAGGACGACGGCGACCACCAGGACGATGCTGAGCACCACGCCCACGAGGACACGGGTGAACTTGCGGCCCCCGGAGTCGTCACCGTCGTATTCGTCGACGTGATCGGCGTCGTCGTGACCATCGGATGCAGGATCGAACGAGGGGTCGTCCTTGTGCTCGGACTGGGGGAAGAGCGAGGCAGCCCGGGCGGGGCGCTGAGCGGTGACGGCTGACGCTGCTCCTACCGCGCCCGCACCGGCGACCGCGGCCCCGACCTGATGTGCGCCCTGACGCTCGTCCCGGGTCGCATCCTCGTCGCGGGAGTCATCAGCGGAAGCTCCACCCGGTCGGCGACTCGGGGGCGGGGGCACGAGATGCGCACTCGCACGACGCTCGGCTGCGGGTTCCGCAGCGACCGGAGGCAGATCGGAGGTCTCGTCGGGCTGCACTTCACCGGAACCCCGGCCGAACCGCCGCGTGAGACCGGTGCGGCGGGGCTTCCGCTCGTGGCGGACCTCCTCGTAGTCCTCGTCGTCGTCGTACGTCTCCGGCTCGGTGGACCGGGGGCGGCCGAAAATCTCCGAGCCGAGGGTGTCGGTGAAGAACGGCTCGATGTACGGGGCGTCCTCGGCCGGTGCCTCCTGCTGGACGATCAGGTCGAGCATGTCCGCTGCGGGGGTGCGATTGGTGACGAGGTAGGTGCCCGACTCGGTGATGCCGAGGTCCAGGACCTGGATGTTCTCGTTCCGGTCGCCGGTGGCCAGTTCACGGGCGCTCGCCGCCACCTGGGAGGCGTTGCCCGCCGATGCCACGAGGATGCTGACGGGCCGGTTGAGCACCTGGTCCACGCCGTCGAGCACGAGGTCCCTCTCAGCAGAGGCCAGTACGTAGGCGGTCACCTTGTAGCGACCACCCAGCACCGATCCGACGTCTACTGCTTCTGGCACGTGTTCCTCCCGGCCGACCATGGCTGATTTCTACCATGCTACCGGTCGGTCACATGTTTCCCGGGCTGGACGGCCGGGCGCCGCTCCGGCGGAATCTCGCGAGAAGAGGGGCCAGGAAGTCGTCCAGTTCGGTGATCCTGAGCAGTTTCAGCATCCCCAGGTAGACCACCGACATGACCAGGCCGCCGGCCGCGAGCACCACCACGGCGTTGAGCTTCGACTGCCAGACGAAGCCCGAGGCGTCATAGCCGCCGAACAGCCAGCTCAGCGCCGTACCGGCCGCGGCGGCGACGATGCCGGCGAGCGTGAGCCGCACATGGACGTCGAAGACGTGCCCTGCGCCGTAACCTCCGATGCTGCGGGTGAGGAAGAGGTGGCTGACGACGACGGCGATCACGTTGCCGAGGGAGTAGGCGGCCGCGAGCATGGGCACGATGAGCCGCGGGTCGAACATCCCCGCGACCAGGGCGAACACCACGCCGACGACGGACAGGATGAGCTGGATCTTCAGCGGTGTCTTGACGTCCTCGCTCGCGTAGAACACACGGGTGAGGAAGAAGTTGGCGCTGAGGAACGGTGCTCCCACAGCGAGGATCGCGATGACCACCCCGTTGATGGCCGCGATCTCGGGAGACTCGCTGAACAGCATGCCGAGGGGGCCCGCGAAGGCGAGCAGTGCCGCGGCCCCGAATACGGTTGCGACACCGATGATGCGCAGGCCCTGGGAGAGGGTGGCCCGGACGGACGGCAGGTCGTTGTCGGCGTACGCGGACGAAAGCTGGTTGAACATGACCGTGGCCAGGGACAGGGCGATCACGGCGTGCGGCAGCTGGTACACCATCGCGCCGATCTCGAGATTGGTCCATCCTGCGATCTGAACGGGCGGATCCTGTGCGAGGAACCTCTGCCGCGCGTCGGCGGCGATGGTGGCGACGCGCAGGTTCACTAGGTAGAGGCCGTTGCCGATGAGCATGGTGACGATCGTGACCGCTGCGAGCTTGCCGGTCCGGCCGAGCCCTGTTCCGCGCACGCCGAATCTCGGGCGCAGGCCCAGCCTCAGGCGCTTGAGCGGCACGAACAGCACGAGGGCCTGGATGATGATGCCGAGCGTCGTACCGCCCGCCAGGAGCAGGGTCTGCGCCGGGGTCCAGGTGTCCGGGCTGTGCCGTGCCGCCTGTTCGCCCCCCATGAGCACGATGAAGACCACCAGGAAGGCGATCGACACGATGTTGTTGACGACGGGTGCCCACATGTAGGGGCCGAAGGACCCGTTGGCGTTGAGGATCTGCCCGGTCACGGCGTAGATGCCGTAGAAGAAGATCTGCGGGAGGCACCAGTACGCGAAGACCGTGGTCAGGGCGAGGTTGGCGCCCGTGAAGCCCGTCGTCAGGGACACGATCACAGGGGCCGCGAGCGTCGCGAGCACGGTCAGCACGAGGAGGGCCGCGGCGGCGAGCGTGAGGAGCCGGCTGACGTAGTCCGCTCCGCGGTCGGGCAGGCGGCTCGCACGGATGATCTGCGGCACCAGCACGGCGTTGAACACGCCGCCGGCGAGCATCAGGTAGATGAAGTTCGGCAGGTTGTTCGCCGAGGTGAAGAGATCCGACACCTGACCGGAGGCACCGATGGCGGTCGCGAGCAGCGCCACCCGTACCAGGCCGAGGATCCGGGAGACGAGGGTGCCGGCCGCCATGATGGCGCTCGAACGGGCCGTCGACCCGTTGCGCGGGGCAGAGGGGTCGTCGCGGACCGGCGGACCGGCGTCCTGCAGGGGGGTCGAGGCTGTGTTGGTGTCAGACATCGTTCTCCATCGTCTCATCCGCGCGGGGACGATGACGGCGTACTGCACGAGCTCAGAGGTGCTCGGGCAGCACCTCGCGGGCCAGGTCGGCGATCCGGCGTTCGTTGGGGAAGGACAGTTTGCGGCCGAGTTCCTGCAGGGGGACCCAGGCGACGTCGACGGCCTCGTGGTCCGGGTCGTTCTCGATGGTGAGACAGCCGCCGGTGGCGATCAGCAAGAAATGATGGACGGTCTTGTGCACCCGGTGGCCGCTGACGGTGAACCAGTAGTCGATGCTGCCGAGGGCGGAGACGATCCTTCCCTCGATACCGGTCTCCTCGGCGATCTCCCGGACGGCCGCTTCCTCGCTGTTCTCCACGCCTTCCGGGTGGCCCTTCGGCAGGCACCACTCGAGGCGGCCGCCGCGGTTCAGGCGAGCGATGATGGCGACGTCGAGCGTCTCCCTCGTGGTGTCCACGACGATCCCGCCGGCGGACACCTCCTCCACCGTGGGCAGCTGGTGCTGCACGGCAGGCATACCCGTGGTCCCCATTGACACAGTCAAGGGAGTGCGCTTGGGAGCACTTGGAACGGGTCGGTCCATGCGTCCACTCTAACGATCTTTCAGGAGCGTCGATGACGGCGCGACGCGGTGGACGCCGGTTCGTACAGCTTCCGCGCGGGGCCGTGCGCGGTGTGGGAAACGGTGCCGATCTGGCACCCTTAAGGGACTATGGCGCACCTGCTGGACACTTCGACACTCACCGCACCCCTTCCTCCCGTGGTCCTCGAGGTCGGTGAACTCTTCGACGCCGCGGGGCATGAGCTCTCGCTCGTCGGGGGGCCGGTACGCGACCTGTTCCTCGGCAGGGTGTCGCCGGATCTCGACTTCACCACGGATGCCGACCCGGACCGGACCGTGGCGCTCATCAAGCGCTGGGCGGATGCCTACTGGGAGATCGGCCGGGCCTTCGGCACGATCGGCCTCCGCAAGGACGGCTACCAGATCGAGATCACCACCTACCGCGCGGAGGCCTACGATCCTGCCTCCCGGAACCCGACGGTCGCCTTCGGCACGAGCCTCGAGGAGGATCTGGTCCGGCGCGACTTCACGATCAACGCGATGGCGCTCAGGCTGCCCTCCCTCGAACTCGTGGATCTGTTCGGCGGTGTCAGGGACCTCCACGCGGGGGTCCTGCGCACGCCGGGCACGCCGGCGTCGTCGTTCTCCGACGACCCGCTGCGCATGATGCGCGCTGCGCGGTTCGTGTCCCAGCTGGGGGTGACCGTAGCTCCGGAGGTCGCCGAGGCCATGGGGTCGATGGCCGAGCGGATCTCGATCATCTCCGCCGAGCGCGTGCGCGACGAACTGGTCAAACTCCTGCGGGGCGCTGCGCCCGACGCCGGGATCGACGTGATGGTGGACAGCGGACTCGCCGACCATGTGCTGCCCGAGGTGGCCGCGCTGCGCCTCGAGACGGACGAGCACCACCGCCACAAGGACGTCTACCAGCATTCGCTGACGGTCCTGCGCCAGGCCTGCGCCCTCGAGACGGGCGACGACGGCCCGGTGCCCGCGCCCGACGTCGTCCTGCGGCTCGCCGCGCTCCTGCACGACATCGGCAAACCCGCCACCCGGAGGTTCGAGCCGGGAGGCGCGGTGAGCTTCCGCCACCACGACGCCGTCGGCGCGAAACTCGCGGCCAAGAGACTCCGGGCGCTGCGGTTCGACAACGACACCGTCAAGGCGGTCGCTCGGCTCGTGGAACTGCACATGCGGTTCTACGGCTACGGTGAGGCCGGGTGGACCGACTCGGCGGTGCGTCGCTACGTGAGCGACGCCGGTCCCCTCCTCGAGCGGCTCCACCGCCTGACCCGCTCCGACGTCACCACCCGCAACCGCCGCAAGGCCGAGCGTCTCTCCTTCGCGTACGACGACCTCGAGGCGCGGATCGCCGCGCTCGCGGAGCAGGAGGAACTGGCCTCCATCCGGCCCGACCTCGACGGCGAGCAGATCATGGCGCTCCTCGGCATCCGTCCCGGCCCCGTGGTGGGGCGCGCCTACCGGTTCCTCCTCGAGGAACGGATGGAGCACGGGCCCCACGACCCCGCACAGGCCGAATCCAAGCTCCATCAGTGGTGGAGCGAGCAGCCCGAATCCCAGGAGAACAGCCCATGACGCCGATGACTGGCGCAGCAGCACCCGATCGGACCCCCAGTGGCACGCCGCTGCCGAAGCTCTGGCTCCTGCGCCACGGCGAGACGGAGTGGTCCAGGGACGGCCGCTACACGGGACTCACGGATCTCCCGCTGACGCCTCACGGCGAGGAGCAGGCGCTCGCCGCACGCCGGCACCTCGAGGGGATCGACTTCGGCCTCGTGGTGACCTCGCCCCTGCAGCGCGCGGTCCGCACGGCGGAGCTCGCAGGGTTCCCCGACGCCGAGGTGCTGCCGTTCGCGCACGAGTGGGACTACGGCGACAACGAGGGCAGGAACAGCGCGACCGTGCGCGAGGAGAACCCCGGCTACCTCATCTGGAACGACGGCGTCCCCAACGGGGAGACCCTGGACCAGGTCTCGGAGCGGGCGGACCGCGTGATCGCCCGGGTGCAGGCCGGCTGCGGCACCCCCGCCGACCGCGATCCCGGTGCGAAGCCCGTGGAGAACGCACTCCTCGTGGCGCACGGCCACTTCCTGCGGATCGTCGCTGCCCGGTGGCTGCAGTTCGGGGCGATCGAGGGTCGCCGCTTCGTGCTCGGCACCGCGGCCGTCTGTGCCCTCGGCTGGGACAAGCGCACCCCGGCGATCGTGCACTGGAACCTCTAGCCGGCAGTCCTCAGCACCGAATTCGCACGTCCGGGAAATAATTGCGATCAATTCGCCCGAAGGTCTATCGCCGCACCCATTTCATGGGGTAGTTTGAGTGCTGTGCCATTGGGCCTTCCCAACTCGACCATCGAGGGAAGACCAGGCCGCCCGGCCGTACTATCGATGAAATGGAGGTGGAGATCGTGAATACCCTGCTCACCGGAGCCCTCGCCCGTAGCGCCGATCCCGCCTTCGTCATCCGTACGCACTAGGAAGCCGGCGCACCGGCACCAGCCGGCTGATCCCGTATCACCCCGCACCCGTGCGCGGCTTCCTCCCGTCATCCCCTTTTCCGGCGGCATTTCTTTCTTTCCGCCATTCCTAGCTCATTCCTGCCTGAATTCCACCTGGAGACTTTCGTCATGCCCGATTCCCGGCTCATTCCTGCCCAATTCCTCGATAAACCCGTACCACCCGTCCCGCCGATTCCGGCGCGGGGTGAATTCATCCTGAGCGGGGCCCTGACCCCGCTCCCGTCCGGCACCGACCCCGAGCAGGACCTGCAGGGGGTCCCGGCGGACCCCATGCCCGGCTTCCACCACCGGAGGGAGGTGCAGCTGATGTTGAGGAGGTGGAGGAATGGTCTCTCTCTGTGGGGGCGGATCCTCTCGGCACCGGCACCCGGTTCCCGGGAGGCCCGTGAGCGCCTGATGCTGCCGAACCACTCGATGTACATCAAGTGACCGTTCCCAGCCCCTGTCCCTATCGATCGGCGGAGCCCGCGCCTCCAGCGCGGGCTCCGCTGCGCCGGCTGGGCCTCGCCGCCCCGGCGCGGCTCGCTGGGCCGGGGCTCCTCCGTCGACGCAGGCACCGACCGGAATGCAGCGCGCCGGCGGTGCGTTGTAGGGTCGTGAGGTTGACTCGACCGGCGCCCATCCTGCCGGTCGGAGAGGAGAGGATGTGCCCGGCGTCAGGCGCGTAGCCATGCTGTCCCTGCACACCTCCCCGCTCGAGCAACCCGGTGCAGGCGATGCAGGCGGCATGAACGTCTACGTCAGGAGCACGGCGCTCGAACTGGCCGGCGTGGGGATCGACGTCGAGATCTTCACGCGGGACGCAGGAGAGGGCCGGCCCAGCCGCGAGACGCTGCACGACGGCGTGGTGGTCCACCACCTCGAAGCCGGGCCGCGCCGCCGCATCCCGAAAGAGACACTCCCGGGCCTCACCGGCACCTTCGCCGACGCGTTCACCGACGTCGCCGACCTGCTCGCGGACGGCCACTTCGACGTCCTGCACTCCCACTACTGGGTGTCCGGCGCCGTGGGCCTCACGCTCAGCCGGGAGATGAACCTCCCGCTCGTCCACACCATGCACACCATGGCGAAGGTCAAGAACCTGCGCATGAAGGCGATCGCCTCGCCGGAGCCGGCGGACAGGGTGGCCGGCGAACAGGACATCGTGGACGGCGCGGCACGCCTCATCGCGAACACCACCACCGAGGCCTCCGAACTGGTCTCGCTGTACGGGGCCGCAGCCGACAGCATCGACGTGGTGGCGCCCGGCGTCGACCTGTCCACCTTCCATCCCGGCGACCGGGACGCCGCGCGTGCCGGCCTCGCCGTCCCGCCGCACCAGTTCCACGTGGTGTTCGCCGGCAGGATCCAGAAGCTCAAGGGCCCGCAGGTGCTGGTCGCGGCGGCCGCCGAGCTCCGTCGGCGCCGACCGGACATCCCCCTCGCCGTCAGCATCCTCGGCTCGGGCAGCGGCTCCGAGGCGCTCGCGCTCCAGCCCGTCATCGACCACGCGGGCCTCACCCACGACGTGCGGCTCTACCCGCCGGTCACCGCGACGCACCTCGCCCAGTGGTTCAGGTCCGCCGACGCCGTGGTGATGCCGTCCTTCAGCGAGTCCTTCGGCCTGGTGGCCCTCGAGGCGCAGGCCTGCGGCACCCCGGTGATCGCCGCGAACGTGGGCGGGCTCCCGCAGGCCATCAGCGACGGTCGCAGCGGGCTCCTCGTGCACGGCCACTCCGCGCGCCGCTGGGCGGACGCCCTGGAACGGCTGTACGACGACGAGCAGCTCCGGAAGACGCTCGGCCAGGGTGCCGCGACCCATGCGCTCGCGTTCGGCTGGCAGCGCACCGCCCTGCTGACGGCGCAGAGCTACCGCACGGCCGTCGACCGTTTCTCCCCCGCCGCCGCGCGCTGAGGCGGCCCCCGGTGGCCCCTAGGATGGAGGGGTGAATGCCGCAGAGCTTGCCGACTACCTCGACTCCGTCCGCATCACAGGCCAGGTGGCCACGCCGCGGCAGGACAACCTCAGGCACATGCGCCTGTTCCTCGAGGGCGACGAGCACCTCGGGTTCGGCGTGGAGCTCACCCGGCCATGGAGCTTCGACGACGTCTTCGACCTCATGCACGAGCGCGTGGGCACGAGCCCGGACCGTGGACACACCGACGGCCAGGACACCATCGACGCGGAGAGATGCGTCGCGGCCCTGGACCGCCTCGCCGACCGCCTCGGTGCGTCTGCGCGCCGGGGCGAGCGCATCCTCTTCGCCACCGGCCATCCGGCGGGCCTGCTGCCCGTCCACGCGGCCTTCGCCCGTGCCGCGGCCGCCGCGGGGGCCGACGTCGTGCAGGTCCCCGAGGGGCGGCGCTTCGGAGCCGGCGACATCCGCCAGGTGTTCGGGGTCCTCGTCTGGCACCAGCACGGCGGCCTGATGCACACGCACTTCCCCGACCCCATGCGGCTGAGCCTCGAGACACTCGCCGAGCACGGCCTCGCGGCTCCGGACCTCGTGGTCGCCGACCACGGGTGGGCGGGACAGGCCGCGTCATCGGGGATCCCCACCCTCGGCTTCGCCGACTGCAACGACCCCGGGTTGTTCGTGTCCGAGGCGCAGGGCCAGGTGGAGGTGGCCGTCCCGCTCGACGACAACGTCTGCCCCGGACTGTACGCACCGCTCATCGCCTACGTCCTCGAACGTGCCGGGCTTCCGGCGGCATGACGGTGCGCGCTGGTAGGTTGACCGCATGAGCGATCTCGAGATTGCCCGCGCCGCCGCGGTCCAGCCCATCGAGGACATCGCGGACGCGGCAGGCATCCCGCGGGAGGCGCTCGAGTTCCACGGGCGCTTCAAGGCGAAGATCGACCCCCGCCTCCTGCCCGACCGCGGGACACGCGGAAAGGTGGTCCTCGTCACCGCCATGAGCCCGACCCCCGCCGGCGAGGGCAAGTCCACCTGCACCGTCGGGCTCGCCGATTCACTCGCCCGGGCCGGCCGCCGCGTCATGATCGCGCTCCGCGAGCCGTCCCTGGGGCCCGTCCTCGGCATGAAGGGCGGGGCCACCGGCGGTGGCTACTCGCAGGTGCTGCCGATGGACGAGATCAACCTGCACTTCACGGGCGACTTCCACGCCATCACGTCGGCGAACAACGCCCTCGCCGCGCTGATCGACAACCACATCCACCAGGGCAACGAGCTCGGCATCGACCCGCGTCGGATCACGTTCAAGCGCGTCCTGGACATGAACGACCGGGCGCTGCGGGAGGTGGTGATCGGTCTCGGCGGTCCCGCGCAGGGCACGCCGCGCCAGGACGGCTTCGACATCACCGTGGCGTCCGAGATCATGGCGGTGTTCTGCCTGGCCACCGACCTGGACGACCTGAAGCGGCGGCTCGCCGACATCACGTTCGGGTACACCTTCGACCGCACGCCGCTGACCGTCCGCGACCTGCGGGTCGAGGGGGCGCTGGCACTGCTGCTCAGGGACGCGCTCAAGCCGAATCTCGTGCAGACCATCGCCGGGACGCCCGCCCTCGTGCACGGCGGGCCGTTCGCCAACATCGCCCACGGCTGCAACTCCGTCATCGCCACGCAGACGGCCCGGCGCCTCGCGGACATCGTGGTCACCGAGGCGGGCTTCGGCGCCGACCTCGGCGCGGAGAAGTTCATGGACATCAAGGCGCGGGCGGCCGACGTTGCGCCGGACGCCGTCGTCCTCGTCGCCACCATCCGGGCCCTCAAGATGCACGGGGGCGTCGCGAAGGCGGACCTGGCGCATGCGGATCTCGATGCCCTCCGCGAGGGGACCGCGAACCTGCTCCGCCATGTGCGGAACATCGAGAAGTTCGGCGCGTCGCCCGTCGTCGCCATCAACCGGTTCGCCACCGACGCGCCGGAGGAACTCGACTGGCTGCTGGCATGGTGTGCCGGGGAGGGCATCGACGCCGCCGTCGCCGACGTGTGGGGGCAGGGAGGCGGCGGGCCCGGCGGCGACGATCTCGCCGCGAAGGTGCTCGCCGCCCTCGAACGGCCCGTCACGTTCGCGCACCTCTACTCCCTCGACCTGCCCGTCGAGGACAAGATCCGGATCATCGTCCAGGAGATCTACGGCGCGGACGGCGTCGACTTCTCCGTGCCCGCCCTGCGCCGCCTCCGGGAGATCGAGGCGAACGGCTGGTCCGGGCTGCCCGTGTGCATGGCGAAGACGCAGTACTCCTTCTCCGACGACGCGAGCCTGCTCGGCGCCCCGAAGGGCTTCATCGTGCACGTCAGGGACCTCATCCCGAAGACGGGTGCGGGGTTCATCGTCGCCCTCACGGGCTCGGTCATGACCATGCCCGGACTGCCGAAGGATCCCGCCGCGCTCCGCATGGACGTGGACGGTGAGGGGAACGCCGTCGGGCTGTCCTAGGCGTGCGACCCGGCGCGCGGGCGGGAGCCGGCGGGCCGCCGGGGCCGGACCGTGAGGTAGACGGCGGCGACGGCGGCGGCGACGAGCGCCGCGGTGCCCCATGCCGTGCCGGGGTCGCTGCCCAGCAGCGCCGGAATGGACCGGGACGGGACGGTCGCCGCGAAGAGGAAGGCGATGAGGAGCCCGAGGTAGCTGCCCGCCATGTTCAGGGCGTGGGCCCGGATGTCCCGGCGCACCGCCGCCAGGATCCCGAGGCTCACCGTGACGATCGTGAGCGCCGAGAGCCCGTGCAGCCAGCTGAAGTGCCCGTCGGACACGATCCAGAAGCTGCTCACGCAGACGTAGTACATCGACGCCGCCCAGGTGTAGCCGAGGAGGTGGTGCGTCCGGTCGCGGCGGCGGCGGAGGATGTTGATCGGTCCGACCAGCAGTGCGTACAGCGCGGCGAGCACGTGGGTCACCAGAAGCGGGGTCCAGTCCATATCGGAAGGATAGTTGTACTATCCGGTATTGGGTATCCGGATAGTACCCGTGGGATCGCCTATCCCGTGGCGGTCGATCCAGGAGGAGGGGTCATGCGACTCGCGCGGCTCAGTGAGGTGTCGGGCACCAGTCCCGCCAGCATCAAGTTCTACCTGCGGACCGGTCTCCTGCACCCGGGAGCGGTGATCAATCCGACGAGGGCCGACTACGACGACGGGCACGTGCGGCGGCTGCGCCTGATCCAGGGCCTGCGATCCACGGTGGGCCTAGGCCTCGAGGACATCCGTCGCATCACCGACGCCCTGCCGGGCGCCGAGGACTCGCCGGCGGAGCGGCTGGCGCTGCTCGCCACGGTGCAGTCGGTGGTCCTCCGGCTCGACGGCGCTGCGGGTGCGGCCTCCGCCGGGGGTGACGCGCTGGTCCGGGCGATGGCCTGGCCGGACGAGACCAGCGAGGCACGCGGGGCCGTCGACCGCCACCTCGCGGTGATGGATGCGGCCGGCGTGGGGGTGGGCGCCGAGGTCCTCGAGGCCTACGGGCGGGCGGCGGACGCGATCGCCGACGTCCAGCTCGCCGCGACCGACCTGCAGGATTCCGTGGAGGATGTCGTGCTGACGGCGGCCGTGGGCATCCACCTGCACAACCAGCTCATCCTGAAGATCATCGCCCTCGCCCAGGCCAGCCGATCGATCAGGCGCTACGGCTCCGCCGGGGCCCCGGACGCGGCAGGGCCGGGACAGCCGTAGCGTGTCCCGGCCCTGCCGTACGGAATCGGTCCTGGCGGTCGGACCCGCCGGGCCTAGCGGTCGATCTCGCCGCGGATGAAGGCTTCGACCTTCTCGTGGGCGATGTCGTCCGCGTACTGCTCCGGCGGGGACTTCATGAAGTAGCTGGACGCGGAGAGGATCGGGCCGCCGATACCGCGGTCCAGGGCGATCTTCGCCGCACGGATCGCGTCGATGATCACACCCGCCGAGTTCGGGGAGTCCCAGACCTCGAGCTTGTACTCGAGCGACACGGGGGCGTCGCCGAAGTTGCGGCCTTCGAGGCGCACGAAGGCCCACTTGCGATCGTCGAGCCACGCCACGTAGTCCGACGGGCCGATGTGCACGTCGTCGGCGCGCAGCTCGGCCTTGACGTTGGAGGTCACGGCCTGCGTCTTCGAGATCTTCTTCGACTCGAGGCGGTCGCGCTCCAGCATGTTCTTGAAGTCCATGTTGCCGCCGACGTTCAACTGGTACGTCCGGTCGAGGGTGACACCGCGGTCCTCGAACAGCTTCGCCATCACGCGGTGGGTGATGGTGGCACCGATCTGGCTCTTGATGTCGTCGCCGACGATCGGGATGCCGGCAGCGGTGAACTTGTCGGCCCACTCCTTGGTGCCGGCGATGAAGACGGGCAGGGCGTTGACGAACGCGACGCCGGCGTCGATGGCGCACTGGGCGTAGTACTTCGCGGCGTGCTCGGAGCCGACGGGCAGGTAGCACACCAGGACGTCGGCCTTCGATGCCTTGAGCTGCGCGACGATGTCGACGGGCTCCTCGTCGGATTCCACGATCGTCTCGCGGTAGTACTTGCCGAGGCCGTCGAGGGTGTGGCCGCGCTGCACGATCACACCGGTCGGCGGGACGTCCGCGATCTTGATGGTGTTGTTCTCACTGGCGCCGATGGCCTCGGCGAGGTCGTGGCCCACCTTCTTGCCGTCGACGTCGAACGCCGCGACGAACTGCACGTCCCCCACGTGGTACTTGCCGAACTCGACATGCATCAGTCCGGGGATGGAGCCCGATGCGTCCGCGTCCCGGTAGTAGTGCACTCCCTGCACCAGCGACGCGGCACAGTTGCCGACTCCAATGATTGCCACGCGAATGGGGTTCTGTCCCACAGTTCTCCTCGAAAGCCGTTGAATATGCCCCGCCCGTCATCGCCCCAGTGCGGTCGGCAGGAAATGCCAGTCTACGTTCCGTTTCCAACTCCGCTGCGTGCTCATGCATTCCTTGCCCTCCCGGCCCGCATGCGTCAAGCCCGCCCCGGGCCGGCGGACCGGTGGATGCCATCGACGGCTAGGCTCGGAGGATGACCTCGGGTGCGGGACGACGCGGACCGTACCGCATCAGCATCCCGAGCCGGGCCGACCCGCTGCTCCGCCGGCTCGTCGAGGGAGTCGGCGGACCGCTCGGCCGGCACTCCGATCCGGGGCGTGTGTCACCGCACCGATTCACGGTGGAGCGTGTGCTCATCCTCCTCACGGTCCTCTCGGCCGTCCTCGCGGTGATCGCCAAGAATCCCTGCCGGCTCACCGGATGGAGGGCACCCGACTACTTCTACCGCGCGTGCTACTCGGACTGGACCGAGCTCTACCAGAGCCGGGGACTGGGCGAAGGCATCCGCCCGTTCATCACACCCGGTGCCCTCTTCGAGTACCCCGTCCTCCTCGGCCTGCTCGCGTCCGCCATGGCGTTCCTCGTGGATCTGATCGCCGGGGATGCGGCGTCCGCGACGGCGTCGCTCGTGTACTTCGACGTCAATGCCGTGTTCGTCGCCGCGGTGTGGATCCTGACCGTGCTCGCGACGCTCCGGCTCGCCGGTCGACGCCCCTGGGACGCGGCGATCGTCGCGGCCTCGCCGGTCATCATCCTCTCCGGCACGATCAACTGGGACCTGTGGGCGGTTCTGCTGGCGACGGCGGGCATGCTCGCCTTCGCCCGCGACCAGCCGGTGCTCGCGGGCGTCCTGTGGGGGCTCGGGACGGCGGTGAAGCTCTACCCGGTCCTGGTGCTCGGCGCGGTCCTGGTCCTGGCGATCCGCACCGGCAGGTACGGGCCCTGCGTGGCTGCCTTCGCAGGCCTCACCGTTACCTGGCTCGCGGTGAACGTGCCCTTCCTGCTCCGCGACCCGGCTGCCTGGGGCTACTTCCTCACCTTCTCCGAGACGCGCGACGCCGGGTTCTCCTCGGGCTGGTACGTGTACAACGCGCTCGCCCGCGAGGCCGGTGCCCCCGTGCTCTCCCCGGACGCCGTCAACACGGGGGCTGCGGCCCTCTTCGCGCTCGCCTGCCTGGGTATCGCGGTCCTCGCCTTGCGGGCACGACGGCGTCCCCGCCTGGCGTCGCTCGCCCTCCTGATCGTCGGCGCCTTCGTGCTGTGCAACAAGGTCTACTCGCCGCAGTACGCCCTCTGGCTCGTACCGCTGATCGCGCTCGCCGTACCACGCTGGCGCGTGGTCCTGGCTTGGCAGCTCGTCGAAATGCTCCACTGGTGGGCCGTGTGGCTCTATCTCGGGGCCCGGACGAGCGGGGGAGTGCCCGAGCACAATCTCGGACTCGGGCTGTATGCCTGGGCGGTCGTAGCTCATATACTCATGACGGCATACGTAGTGGGCGTCGTGGTGCGGGAGATCCTCGATCCGCACCGCGACATCGTGCGGCGCATCGGCATCGACGATCCGCAGGGCGGGCCGTTCGACCGGGCGCCGGACCGGACGACCTTCCACCGCAGGCGCCGCCCGCAGGCATCCGGGTCCGGCAGCCCTTCTCGGCTAGGGTTGCAGGACCACCGTCACCGACCAGCGGAAGATCACCAGTGAGCGCAGCACCCCTGACCTACACCCTCCTCGACGCCGACGCCTTCGAGGGCCTGGCCGCTGCCCATCCGGACGTGGTGATCCCCCTGGAGCAGTCCCCGCAGTGGATCGGGTTCGAGCGGGCCCTCGGACGCGCGCCCCTCGGTATCTGGGCGTACACGGACGCAGCAGGGGCCATCGTGGCCACGGCGAGCTTCGTGCATGTGGTGCGCCGGTTCAGGGAGTCCGTGGTGGTGGTCAACGGCCCGGTGTGGTTCACCGAGCGCACGCCCGCCGCCGAGCGGCTGCTGATGGAGACCGTGCGGGAGCAGTTCCGGGAGCACCCCGCAGTGACGCCGCTGTACGCGCGGATGCAGGTCGCCACCCTGCAGGCGCCGGCCACCGGGCCCATCGAGCACGGGTGGTACGAGCGGGAGATCGTCGTGGACCTGACGCCGAGTGAGGCGGATCTCCTGAAGGGCTTCCGCCCGAACGCCCGCAACAGCATCCGCCGGGCACAGCGCAACGGCGTCGAGGTCAGGAACATTCCCCGTGAGGAATGGACGGGGGTGTTCGCGGCCGAGCTGTTCCCGATCATGCAGGAGACCGCGGCACGGGACGGCTTCCAGGCCTTCGACTCCTCCTACTACGAGACGCTGCTGACCGAGCTCGGCGACCACCTCCGGCTCCTCGTGGCCTACCGCGACGGGGTGGCGCTCAGCTGGCTCATCACCACCGAGTACCGCGGCTACTCCGTGTACTACTTCGCGGGCAGCACCCTCGAGGCCCGCTCCACGTTCGCGCCCTACCTGCTGCTGTGGGAGGCGTTCCGCGTGCTGAAGGCCGCCGGCAACACGGCGTGCGGGCTGACGGGGATCGCGAGCGAGAACTACCCCGGCCTCGCGAACGTCACCACCTTCAAGCGCAACTTCTCGAAGAACGTGGTGGTGGTCCCCACCACCTACGACATCCCCCTGGATGCTGTGCGCTACACGGCCGTCGCCTCGCTGCTCGCCGCGCGCCGCGCTGCACCGGCCGTCGCACGGGCCGCCGTGCGGCGCGCCGCGGGTCTCCCGTGGCGTATCGGGGGGAAGCGGGACGCGGTCGGTGCGTCCGCCGGGCACAGCTAGCAGGGCCCGGCGGGGACGGACCCCGGCGGGCGGGAGAGGAAGCCTCATGCCAGATGTCGTGGTCGTCGGTGCGGGTCCGAACGGGCTCGCCGCCGCCGTCGTCATGGCGCGCGCCGGACTCTCGGTGCGCCTCCACGAGTCCGCGCCGACGATCGGCGGCGGATCGCGGTCCCTCCACCTCATGGACGAGGAGCATCTCCACGACTTCTGCTCCGCGGTCCACCCGATGGCCCTCGCCTCACCGTTCTTCCGGGACTTCGAGCTGAGCCGCCGCATCGGGTTCGCCGTCCCCGAGGTCTCCTTCGCCCACCCGCTGGACGGCGGCCGGGCGGGAGTGGCCTACCGGAGCCTGGAGCACACCGTCGCAGGGCTCGGCGTGGACGGCGACGCCTACCGCCGCCTCCTGGGGCCGCTCACCGAACGCGAGCAGGGCATCCTCGCCTTCACGCTGAACTCCGTCCTGCGCATCCCGAAGAAGCCCGCGGCGGCGGTGCGGTTCGGCCTCGCCGTCCTCGACCAGGGGCTGCCCTCGTGGAACCGCCGCTTCAGTACCGACGAGGCCCGGGCCCTCGTCACGGGCGTCATGGCACACCCCGTGGGGACGCTGCCGTCACTGACCGGTGCCGGGGCCGGCCTGGTGCTGAACCTCCTCGCGCACACGGTCGGGTGGCCCATCCCCGTCGGCGGCTCGCAGTCCATCGCCGACGCGCTGGCCCTCGATCTGCGGCAGCACGGCGGCGAGATCGTGACGGACAGCAGGGTCGAGACCCTCGCCGAGGTGTCGGACGCGCGGGCGGTGCTCCTCGACGTGGCACCGAAGACCTTCCAGTCGATGTCCCGGGGCCGCCTCCCGGGCGCCTACGCGGCCGCCCTGTCCGCCTTCACCTACGGCAACGCGGCCTGCAAGGTGGACTTCATCCTGTCCGGTCCCGTCCCCTGGACGCATCCGGAGCTGCACCGGGCGGGTACGGCACACCTCGGCGGGACGCGCGAGGAGATCGCGGCCGGCGAGAAGCAGGTCAGGCAGGGCAGGCACCCGGACAGCCCGTACGTCCTCCTGTCGCAGCCGTCGTCGTTCGACCCCACGCGTGCACCGGAGGGCCGGCACACGCTCTGGACCTACTGCCATGTCCCGCGCGGCTCCACCCGGGACATGGCCGAGGCCATCACGGCGCAGATCGAGCGGTTCGCCCCCGGCTTCCGGGACGTCGTCGTGCGGAGCCACACCACGACGGCGAGCGCGCTCGAGGCCTACAACGCCAACTACGTGGGCGGCGACTTCAGCAGCGGTGCCGTGAACCTTCGCCAGATCGTCGCCCGGCCCGTGCCGTCCCTGCAGCCGTGGGCGACGCCGATCAAGGGCGTCTACCTCTGTTCCCAGTCCACGCCGCCCGGGCCGGGCGTGCACGGCATGGCCGGCCTCACCGCGGCGAGGCTCGCGCTGAAGAAGGAGTTCGGGCTGCCCGTGCCGGCGCTGGGACTGCAGCGCTGACCCGAGGACGCATGCCAGGTTAGGTTATGCTTGCCTCACCCTGCCGACAGGGCCCTTCCCGGCAAGAAAGCCCACCATGTTCGCCAACTACCTGATCGGCCTGCGCGAAGGCCTCGAGGCCGCCCTGGTGGTGGTCATCCTCGTCGCCTACCTCGTGAAGATCGGGCGCAGGGACCTGCTGCCGGGCATCTGGCTCGGGGTGTCGCTCGCCGCAGCGCTCTCCCTCGGCTTCGGTGCGCTGCTCACCTACGGCACGCACGGACTCACGTTCGAGGCACAGGAGGCCATCGGCGGGACCCTGTCCATCATCGCCGTGGGCCTCGTCACCTGGATGGTGTTCTGGATGGCACGCACGGCCAGGAACCTGCGCGGGGAGCTGCACGGCCGGGTGGACCGCCACCTCGCAGCGGGCGGCAGGGGCCTCGTAGTCGTCGCGTTCCTCGCCGTCGGACGCGAGGGGCTCGAGACCGCCCTGTTCCTCTGGTCCGCGGTGCAGGCCACCGGACAGACCACGCAGCCGATCGTCGGCGCCGCCCTGGGCCTCGCCTCCGCCGTGGTGCTCGGCTGGATGTTCTACCGCGGGATGCTGCGCATCAACCTCTCGAGGTTCTTCACGTGGACGGGCGGCATGCTGATCGTCGTCGCGGCCGGGGTGCTCTCCTACGGCGTCCACGACCTCCAGGAGGCGGGCATCCTGCCCGGCCTCGGCACCCTGATGTTCGACGTGAGCGCGGCCGTCCCGCCGTCGAGCTGGTACGGCACGCTGCTCAAGGGCACCGTCAACTTCTCCCCCGCCACCACCTGGCTCGAGGGCATCGCCTGGCTGGCCTACACCATCCCCACCATGACCCTGTTCATCCGGCAGAGCGTGCGCCGTGCGCCCGCTCCCGCCGCGCAGTCCCGTACCCCCCAAGGAGTCCAGTGACCACCGCCCGCCTGTCGAAGACCCTCGCCGCCGCCGCGTCCGGCGGCCTCCTGTTCCTGACCGCCTGCACACCGAACGCCTCCGCGGAGACGGCCGAGGGCGCTCCCGGGCAGCTGAGCGTTACCAGCACCGCCGAGGAGTGCGCCGTCTCGGCCGCCACGGCGGAGAGCGGCCCGCTGACCTTCTCCATCACCAACTCCGGCGACCAGGTGACCGAGTTCTACCTTCTCGCGGAGGACGGCCTGCGGATCGTCTCCGAGGTCGAGAACATCGGCCCGGGCATCAGCCGCAACCTGGTGGTCAACGCCAGGCCCGGGTCCTACTACACGGTGTGCAAGCCGGGCATGGTGGGCGACGGCGTGGGGCGCGCCGAGTTCACGGTGACGGATTCCGGGACGGCCGTCGAGGCGACGGGCGACGAACAGGCGCAGATCGACGCCGCCGTGGTCAACTACAAGGCCTACGTGAAGGACCAGGTGGACCAGCTCCTCACCGGGACCGAGGACTTCGCCGCGGCGTATGTCGCGGGGGACGACGACGAGGCCCGCCGCCTGTACCCCACCACCCGCATGCACTTCGAGCGGGTGGAGCCGGTCGCGGAGAGCTTCGGCGACCTCGACCCGAAGCTGGACAACCGGGAGGCCGACCTCGCCGAGGGCGAGGAGTGGACCGGCTGGCACCGCATCGAGAAGGACCTCTGGCCGCCCGCCGACGCCGCCTACACGCCCCTGACCCCGACGGAGCGCGAGGCCGTGGCCGCGCAGCTCGTCGAGGACACCACCACCCTGCACACGAGCATCCAGGACATCGAGCTGTCCCTCGACCAGCTCGCCAACGGGGCGATCGCCCTCATGGACGAGGTCGCCAACGGCAAGGTCACCGGCGAGGAGGAGATCTGGTCGGGGACGGACCTCTGGGACTTCCAGGGGAACGTCGAGGGTGCCCGGGTGCTGGTCGACGGACTGAGGGACCTGCTCGAGGCGAAGGACCCCGAGCTCGTGGCCACCCTCGACGACGACTTCACCTCCCTCGCGGCCGAGCTCGACAGGCATCGGACGAGCGCGCCGGACGCCGCCCAGCGCGAGATCGCGTACGCCTCCTACGGCGACCTGACCGCGGAGGACGTGAAGGCGCTCTCCGACCGCGTCAACGCGCTCAGCGAGCCCCTGTCGCGCATCACCGCGGCCCTGCTGGGCTGATCCATGGCCCGTACGTTCCGCATCTCGCGCCGGAGGGCGCTGACCCTCGCCGGGGCCAGCGCCGCAGCGGGGGTCGGCGCGGGCGTGGCGGCGGGGCGCGCCGCTCCGGAGGCGTCGGCCGGCCCCACCGATCCCGCCGCGCTGACCTACCCGTTCTACGGCGACCACCAGGCGGGCATCACCACCCCTGCGCAGGACCGCCTGCATTTCGCGGCGTTCGACGTCGACGACATCTCCCGCACGGAACTGATCGGCCTGCTCCGGGACTGGACGACCGCCGCGGCACGCATGAGCCAGGGGGCGAGTGCCGGCGCATACGCTCCCGACGCCGGACCCTACGAGGCCCCGCCCGAGGACACCGGCGAGGCGATGGACCTCGGCCCCTCCGGTCTGACCATCACCTTCGGGTTCGGCCCCACGCTGTTCACCACCGCCGACGGCACCGACCGGTTCGGCCTCGCCGCCCGCCGGCCCCGGGCCCTCGTGGAGCTGCCGAAGTTCTCCGGCGACATGCTCGAGGAACGCATCAGCGGCGGGGACCTGTGCATCCAGGCATGCGCCGACGACCCCCAGGTGGCCGTGCACGCCATACGGAACCTCTCCCGCATCGCCTTCGGGCGTGCCTCCCTGCGGTACTCGCAGCTCGGCTTCGGCCGCACGTCCAGCACCAGCACCGCCCAGGTCACACCGCGCAACCTCTTCGGGTTCAAGGACGGCACGGCCAACCTCAAGGCCGAGGACCCCGCGGGCGTCGACGAGCACGTCTGGGTGGGCGGCAGCGATGACCAGGCCTGGCTGGCGGGCGGCTCGTACCTCGTCTCCCGCAAGGTCCGCATGAACATCGAACCGTGGGACCGCACGCGCCTGTCGGAGCAGGAGCGGTCCATCGGCAGGACCAAGGGCCAGGGGGCGCCCCTGTCCGGCGGCGACGAGTTCGCGGCGCCCGACTTCTCCCTGCCCGGCAGCGGCGGGCAGCCGGTCATCGCCGAGCACGCGCACGTGCGGCTGGCGCATCCGGACACGAACGGTGGCGCCCGCATGCTGCGGCGCGGCTACAACTTCGTGGACGGCAACGACGACCTCGGCAGGCTCGATGCCGGCCTGTTCTTCATCTGCTTCCAGCGGGACCCCGAGCGCGCCTTCATCCCGGTGCAGACACGCCTGGCCGGGTCGGATCTCCTCAACGAGTACATCCGCCACGTGGGATCGGCGATCTTCGCCGTACCCGGCGGGGCCACGGAGGGTGACTACGTAGGATCACGGCTCTTCGAGTCCTGATACCCACGGCGTCGGGACCGGGACCGGGCCCGGGGCGCGAGCGGGCTCAGGCGCTGCGCGCGAGGACCCTCCGGGCCGCCTCCACCGCGGAGGCGCGGTGCGCCGACAGCGGCGTGCGGGCGGCGTTGCGGTGGGCGACGAGGGGAGCCTGCACCCAGGCCTGCGCGATGCCGAAGAGGATGGGGAGCAACTCCTCCGGGGTCCAGGACGCGTCGATGTGGCCGAGGTCCTGTGCCCGCCGCACGGCCGCGAGCTTGGCGTCCGGCTCGGCACCGCCCGGGAGGTCGTAGTCGATCCCCTCGAGCCGGGCCCAGGTGAGCATGCGCAGGATGTCCGGGTGCTCGTGCGCGTGGTCGAAGACGGCCCCCACGAACGCCGCGACATCGGCGGGGTCGAGCGCCACGGCCGCGTGGAACTCGGCGGCGTTGGCGTCGAGGACGGCCTGGAACAGGGCGGCCTTGTCGGCGAAGTGCGCGTACAGGCGCTCCTTGCTGGCCGAGGCCGCCTTCGCGATCCGGTCGATCCTCGCCCCCGCCAGCCCGTAGGTGGCGAACTCGGACCGCGCCGCCAGGAGGATGCGGGAGCGTACGTCCGTCGTCGGGTGCATTCCTCGAGTATACCCAAACGAACTAGTTCGTTTGACTTTGAGGCCGGGCCCGCCCTACTGTCGGAGGCCACACCACTATGAGGAGATCCATGTCCGTCCCCACTCCGGGCTCGCCCGGGCCATCCACCCTCGAGGGCGCCGCTCCCAAGGCCCCCGCCAACCGCTGGCTCGTGCTCGCCATCGTGGCGCTCGCCCAGCTCACCGTCGTCCTCGACGGGACGATCGTCAACATCGCCCTGCCGCAGGCCCAGGCCGAGCTCGGCATGTCCGACGGCGACCGCAGCTGGGTGGTGACCCTGTACGCCCTGACCTTCGGCGCCCTCCTCCTCCTCGGCGGCCGCATCGCCGACTTCTGGGGCAGGAAGCGCTCGTTCCTCATCGGCATGGGCGGCTTCGCGCTCGCGTCCGCACTCGGCGGCATCGCGACCTCGGGCGAGATGCTGCTCGTGGCCCGTGGCCTCCAGGGGGCCTTCGCGGCACTGCTGGCTCCCGCGGCGCTGGCGATCCTGTCGGTGACCTTCCCCGGCGGCAAGGACCGTGTGCGGGCCTTCGCCGTGTACGGGACGATCGCCGGTGGCGGGGCCGCCGTCGGCCTGCTGCTCGGCGGCGTGCTGACCGAGTACTTCAGCTGGCACTGGTGCCTGCTCGTGAACGTGCCGATCGCCGTCGTGGCCCTCGCGGTCGGCATCCCGGTGCTCCGCGAGAGCCGTGCCGACGGGAGCACCCGCTACGACGTACCGGGGGCCGTCCTCGTCAGCCTCGGCCTCGCCTCCGTGGTGTACGGCTTCTCCCGGGCGGAGGCCGGCTGGGTCCGGGCCGACACCCTCGGTTTCCTCGCCCTCGGGGTGGTCCTGCTGGCCCTCTTCGTCCTCGTCGAGTCCCGGTCGGCGCATGCGCTGCTCCCGCTGCGCATCATCACGAACCGCGCACGTGCCGGTGCGTACCTGTCCTCCGTGGCGGTCGGCGCCGCGCTGCTGGGCGCGCTGCTCTACCTGACGCTCCACTTCCAGATCGTCCTCGGCATGAGTCCGCTCGTGTCCGGCCTGGCGTCCCTGCCCATGACGGCGGCCATCATCGTGTCGGCGGGCATCGTCTCACGGCTCCTGCCCACGGTCGGTCCCCGCATCCTCATGACGGCCGGTCCCCTGATCGCAGCCGCCGGGCTGCTCCTGCTGAGCCGCATCACGGTGGGCGGCTCGTACGCGCTCGAGGTGCTCCCCGCGCAGATCCTCCTCGGCATCGGCCTCGCCCTCGTCTTCGTGCCGCTCCAGAACGTCGCCCTGCTCGGTATCGCCCCGCGCGACGCCGGGGTCGCCAGCGCCGCGGTCACCGCGACCCAGCAGATCGGCGGATCCATCGGCACGGCGGTCTTCACGGCGCTGTACACCGTGGGTGCGGGAAGCGCAGCGGGGGCTGCGGGCGGACTGCAGCCCCTCGTGGACGGCTACTCCGTGGTCTTCCTCGCCGCAGCGATCGCCCTGGCGCTCGCGTCGCCGGTCGCCTGGTTCATGATCAATGTGCCGCGGGACGCGTTCACGACGTCGAACGAGGCCGTGCATCTCGGCTAGGCGGTGCCGGCGCGTCAGGCACTGGCGGGGTGCTCGTGCGCTTCACCCTGCAGCCAGGCGACCGCCAGGTGCCTCGAGGTGAAGAACCGGGTGGGGCAGGGGGGCGAATTCACGCCGAGGAAGAAGTTGGCGATCATCCTGTCCACGGGCGACGAGCCCAGCAGGGCGATCCGCGATGCGGCGCAGGGGATCGCGAACACCGCACGGGCCCCACGGGTGACGGTCCGCGTGGTCTCCATGTCGACGAGCATGGGGTGTCCCTCCCCGCCGGCCAGCCCGTTGACGGCGGCCATGGCCGATTCGGCGTCCTCCGCGGTGATGGTGCAGTCCCTGTCCCACGCGAGGTGGAGGATGCCGTTGGGCAGGAGCGCGAGGGTGGCCTTGCCGCCCCCGATCGGTTGTGCGGTCATGGCCCATCTCCTAACGGCGCTGAGACTTCCGGGCCGGGGGCCGTGCGTCCCTGTGAGACCGAGGATCAGCGAGCGTCCAGCATAGCGAAGTATCCGGGGATGCCGGTGCTGGTCCGCCCGCCCATCGGCACGGCCTCGATGGTGACAGGGCCGTCCGCGAGCACCGTCCAGGAGCCGTCGGGGAACGCGGCGCGGCGCTCGGCGGACCCGAAGTGGCCCGGCACCGGGATGCCGCCGATCGCCCGGCGGAGCGGCGCCGGGATGCTCCCCGGCCTCGCACCGAGGCTGTGCATGTAGGAGAGGGGGTTCCCGCGGAAGTTGGTCTCGGTGAGCAGGACGCGCCCCCGGCTGCCCACGATGTCCCGGAGGTTCCTGCCGAGATCCTTGCGCTGCCGTGGACGCAGGACGTGGAAGACCCCCCGGACGAAGACGTTCGCCTCCCCGTGCTCCTCCTGCAGCAGCCTGCCCGCGCCCGGCGCCGTGAGGTCGAGCGTCCGGAAGGAGACCGCCGGCAGATGGGCGGATTCGGCCGCCGCGCGCTCCACGGCGCTGTCGGCGACGTCGACGCCGAGGGCCGAGGGGAAGCGGTCCGCCAACCAGCGCGTCCACCGCCCGTTGCCGCAGCCCACGTCGATGACGGGGAGAGCATGGTCCATGAAGCCGTCGACGGCGTGCGCGTACTGCTCCGCCTCCGCGCCGATCTCCGCGTCCCACAGCACTTCGCCCTGCGTCCCGGTGGTCCGCACGCGGCTCCAGTACCCCTCCCACGCCGTGACCGGATCGCGCGGCGTCAGCCTGGCGAGGCGGGCCACTTCGGGCACCATGCGGAGCTGATCGACGATGGTGAACATAGGACGAGGGTACCGACGGCGGGGAACTGTTGCCCCAAGCCAAGTATTTTCGCAGGATACCGCCACCGGGGACCGAAGATCCCGTCGGCTGCCGCCACGTCCACCTATGGTGTTCACACCATAGGAGCACAGCGAGGACGGGAGTGGCATGCGGCGCGACGATGCCCGCGCCGACAGGCGACCCACCGCGCGGCCGGGCCATGTCGGCCCGCTGATGGCCGGGATGCTCACCCTCCTGGCGATCTATGCCGCGGGGCTCCTCCTCGGTGATCCCGAGACCTTCGACCCGCTCATGGACGGCTGGCTGTCCATCCTGACGGAGCTGGCCGGCGTGGGCCTGTGCGTCAGCGCGGCGGTCCGGACCCGGTTCGCGAAACCCCAGGTCGTGCTCGGCGGCGCCGCCGTCACCGCTTACACCGCCGGGGACGCCTACTATGCGGCCTCGCTGGCAGGCGAGGACGCCCTGGCCTACGCCTCCTTCGCAGATGTGGCATATCTGGCCTTCTACCCGCTCATGCTCGGGGCGCTGGGTGTGGTGGTGGTCCGCAAGCTGAGGAGCATGCTCTGGCCGCTGCTGCTCGAGAGCGTCGTCGGGGCGCTGGGAGCCGCGTCGATCATGGCCCTGATCCTCGCGCCGCTCCTCACCGCGGAGGCCGCAGCCGGCACCACGTTCGAGGTGATCATCGCTGTCGTCTACCCGCTCCTCGACCTCCTCCTCATCACCGCCATCGGCGGCATCCTCGCCTCGCGGGGTCTGGACGTCGGCCCCCGCTGGCCGGTCCTCATCGGCGGCGTGCTCGCGTTCTCGGCCGCGGACGTCGCCTACGCCCTGGGCATGCAGGACTACGCCGTCGGCTCGATCATCGACATCGGCTGGGTGGCGGGCGTCATCGCGATCGCGGTCTGGGTGGACGGCGCCGCGGACACCGGCCGGGCGGCACTCCACCAGCGCCGCGGTGTCCCCGAACTCGCGGCGCCCGTCGTGTCCACGGCGGCGGCGCTCGCCGTCCTGGTCGTCGGCAGCCAAGCGCGCATCCCGCTCCTCGCCGTGCTCTTCGCCGCCTCGACCCTCGCCCTCGCGGTGGTACCGCTGGTCTTCCGGAACCGGATGCTCGTGGTCCTCTCGAGGACCGACGAGCTGACGGGCCTCCCCAATCGCCGGGCCCTGCTCACCGATGTGCCGGTGCGGCTCGCGGGCGGCAGCACGGGCGCCCTCTTCCTGCTCGACCTCGACCACTTCAAGCACGTCAACGACGCACTCGGGCACGACGTCGGGGACGCACTCCTCGTGCAGGTCGGACGGCGCTTCGCGGCGCAGTTGCGGCCGGACGACCTGCTCGCGCGGCTCGGCGGCGACGAGTTCGCGGTGTTCCTCGAGGGCGTGACCGAGGCGGAGGCGGTGGCGGCCGCACTGCGGCTGGAGACCGAACTCGCCGAGCCCGTACTGGTGGGCAGCGCTTCCCTCGAGGTCAGCGCCAGCATCGGGATAGCCCTGACGCCGGAGCACGGCACCGACCTGGGCCCGCTCATGCGCAAGGCGGACATCGCGATGTTCCGTGCCAAGTCCGGGCGGAGCGGGCACCACGTGTACGACGTGACGGACGACGACGACGGCGAGCTGCGGCTGCGGACGGTCCAGGAACTGCGGACGGCGCTGGCCGGGAACGAGTTCGAACTGCACTACCAGCCGAAGGTCTCCCTGTCCGACGACCGCGTCGTGGGCGTCGAGGCGCTGCTGCGCTGGAACCACCCGACGAGGGGCCGCCTCTCCCCGGATGCGTTCCTGCCCCTTGCCGAGGAGGCCGGCCTGATGCCCGCGCTGTCGGGACTCGTGCTCGAGCGGGCCATCCGACGGGCCGCACGGTGGCGGGCCGAAGGCCTCGACGTGATCGTGGCGGTCAACCTGTCGGGCTCCTGCATCCTCCCGTGCCTGCCCCATCAGATCCTCACGCTCCTCGGGCAGCACGACGTGCCGCCGTCGGGCATCATGCTCGAGATCACCGAGGACGTGCTCATGTCCACACCGGCCGGCACCGCCTCGATCCTCGAGCGCTTCCGCGCGGAGGGCATCCAGATCTCCATCGACGACTTCGGGACCGGCTACAGCTCCCTGGCCTACCTGCGGGACCTGCTCGTCGACGAACTGAAACTCGACCGGTCCTTCGTCGTCGCGATGCAGGAGGACCAGCGTGCCGTCGGACTGGTGGGGTCGATCATCGACCTGGCCCACAGTCTGGGCCTCCGGGTGGTGGCCGAAGGCGTCTGCGACGATCGGACGCAGGAGGAACTGCGGGCGCTGGGGTGCGATCTCGCCCAGGGTTTCCACGTCTCCGAGCCGCTTCCCGCGGCGGAGGTCTCGGCCTGGATCGGTGCGCGCGGCGCGCGGGCAGCACGCACCTGAGGGTGCGCGGGCCCGCCTCGCAACCGGTCCGGCTAGCGGATCGGCTAGAGATACGCCTCACCGGCCCCGATGAGCTCGGTGGTCGATGCAACATCTGGCAGTGTGGTACCCATGACATCCGACCCTCATGCGCGCGTTGCACTCATCATCGAAGACGACGCCGACGTGCGGCAGCTGCTGGTCATGACCCTGGGCATGAACGGCTTCACCACCATCGAAGCCGAGAACGGGCGCCAGGGCGTCGCGCTCGTGCGGGAACACCGCCCCGATCTGGTGACCCTCGACCTGAACCTGCCGGACATCGACGGCGTGGAGGTGTGCCGCCAGATCCGGCCGCTCACCGACGCGTACGTGGTCATGATCACCGCCAGGCAGGACGAGATCGACCGCCTGATCGGCCTCGAGATCGGGGCGGACGACTTCGTCGTCAAGCCGTTCAGCCCGCGGGAGGTCGGTGCGCGGGTCAACGCCATGTTCCGCCGGCCGCGGAGCACGGGCCAGGGCGGATCGCAGCTCCCGGCGGGTACCGAGGACAGGGAGGCACCGCAGCCCGGCGCCGTGGCGACGGCGGTCGCCGCGCCACCCGCGCAGACCGAGAACCTGCTGACGCACGGGCCCATCACCATCGACGCCGAGGGCCGGATCGCCATGCTCGACGGCGTCGAGCTGCCGCTCACGCGGATCGAGTTCGATCTCCTGGCGACGCTCGTCTCGGGCCCGCGCCGCGTCTGGCAGCGTGAGACGCTGCTCTCCCGCATCTGGGGCGACGGCTGGGTCAACGACCAGCACCTCGTGGAGGTGCACATCCGGAACCTGCGCAAGAAGCTGGGGGAGGACACCAAGGCCCCCCGCTTCATCCGCACGGTCCGCGGGGTCGGCTACCGGATGATGCCGCCCAGCGCGGCCTGAAACTCCCCGGCCAGGACCCGCAGGCGGGCGACGACCGCCGCGTGGTCGCGGGGCTGGTCGATGACGTCCATGGCGGCCGCCGAGTCCTCCTCGAGCCGGACCGCCCCGACCATGGAGGCGCTGACGTTGAGGCTGAGCAGCGCCACGACGGCGGCGTCGGCGTCGCGGGCGGTGAAGGCGTCCTCGACGGCGCCGATCCGCTGCGGGAGCAGGTCCACGAACGCATCCGCGAACTGCAGTGCACCCGCCTGGCTGGACAGCTCCTCACCGAGGTTCTCGAGGATCGACCGGTCGAGCGTGGGCAGGTCCGGGTTCCCGGTCGCGGGACGCGGGAGGTCGGGGACGGGGCCGGCACCTGTGGCGTCGATGGTGGCAGCCGTTGCGCCTGCATCGGCGTCGTCGTCGGCGTCGTCGGGACGGGACCAGATCATGAGGAGCAGGGCCCCGACGAGCACGGCGGGGATGCCGTAGACCAGGACGTGGCTGACCGCGGGGGTGCGGAGGGCGCGGATCGCGTTGCCGACCTGCGGGATCACGGCGGCGACCTCGTAGACGGAATCGCCGTCGAGCGTCGCGAGCCACGGGTCCACGGACTCGTTGGCATCACCCTTGGTGCGCACGGCGGTGGTGCCGTCGGCTCCCCGGACGACCTCGACCACGCGGTGGGTCTCCACGCGGTGGTCCTCGACGGGGATGTGGTAGCTGATGACGTCCCCGACGGCGATCTCGTCGACGGGCTGCAGCGTGGTGACCACGACGTCGCCCGGGACGATGTCCGGCGCCATGCTGCCGGTGAGCATGGTGGCGGTCTGGTAGCCGAAGAAGCGGGGGCCGATCGCGAAGAACAGGACCGCGACGACGGCGAGCACCATGAACACGGTGCCGAGGAGACTCGCGAGGCGCTGGAGGACGGACGGGCGGTCCGCCGCCGGGGCGACGACCGCGACGGCTGCTGCTGCGGGGGCCGCCGGTGTTGCAGGCGCTGTTGCAGGCGCTGCGGCGGCGTGGCGCGCCTCGCGGGCGGCCCGCACCCCCGGGGTGATGGACGGGAGGTCGATCGTCGTCACGCCTGCTCCTTCGGTACTGCCGCTGGTTCCTGCTGAGGCTGCCCGCCGGTCCCGGTGGACGGACCGGAACCGGCGGGAGGATCACGGAGTGCTGTACTCCTGGGATCCACTCTCCTCGGCTGCGCTCAAACGCGACGTGCCCGAAGTGCGAAAGAAACCCGAAGAAAGAGCGAAGCCCCGGGAACGGCGGCGCGCTCTAGGCGAGCATCTCCCGCACGAGCGGGATGACCTTCGTGCCGTACAGCTCGATGCTGTGCATCAGCTTCTCGTGCGGCAGGGGGCCCGCGCTGTACTTCATGTCGAACCGGTCGATCCCGAGGGTCTGCGCCGTCGCCGCGATCTTCTTCGCGACCGTCTCCGGCGAGCCCACGTAGAGCGAGCCGGAATCGGCTTCCTGGTCGAACTCGGCGCGCGTCGTGGGCCCCCAGCCGCGCTCGCGGCCGATGCGGTCGCGCATGATGCGGTTGTCAGGCCACAGCTCCTCGCGGGCCTGCTCGTCCGAATCCGCGATGTATCCCGGGGAGTGGACCCCGATGGGGAGGGTCGGCTGCCCGAGCTGGGTGAGCGCCCGGTGGTAGAGGTCGACGTAGGGGGCGAAGCGGGCGGGGTCGCCGCCGATGATCGCGAGCATCAGGGGCATGCCGTAGCGCGCGGCACGCACCACGGACTCGGGGCTGCCGCCGACGCCGATCCACGTCTTCAGGCGCCCTCCCTCGGTCTTCGGGTACACCTCGTGGCCCTGGAGCCCCGGCCGCGTGCTGCCGGACCAGGTCACGGGACCCTCCTTGATCAGCTCCGAGAACAGATCGAGCTTCTCCTCGAAGAGCCGCTCGTAGTCGGAGAGCTCGTAGCCGAAGAGGGGGAAGGACTCGGTGAAGGATCCGCGCCCGAGGATCACCTCGGCGCGACCGTCGGAGGCGGCGTCGAGCGTGGCGAAGCGCTGGTAGACGCGCACCGGGTCGTCGGAGCTGAGGACGGTCACGGCGGAGCCGAGGCGGATGCGCTCGGTCTTCCCGGCGATGGCGGCGAGGACGGTCTCGGGGGCGGAGACGGCGAAGTCGTCGCGGTGGTGCTCGCCGATCCCGATGAAGTCGACGCCGACCTCGTCGGCCAGGACGGCCTCGGCGATGACGTTGCGGATCACCTGCGGGTAGGGGAGCGGCCTGCCGTCCTCCCCGCGCGTCACATCCCCGAAGGTGTCGAGACCGAGTTCCAGTTCGCGTGTCATGGTTGTGCTCCCGTACTCCGACGATCGGACCCACCCTGGGCCTGATACTGGAACCGGCCGCACCCCCTCGTTATTCCATGCATATGTATGCATCAGGCGAGGGCGGGGCGGGCGGGGAGGGCGGGCGCAGGGGACCCGGCGGGACGCAGGGCTCCGGAGCCGTGCCCTAGCGGCTGAGCTGCCGGGCCTCCGCCGCCCGGTCCGCCCGGTCGATGCTCGCGGGATCCGTCACGTCCACCCCGGCCCGCACCGCCGCCGCCCGGGCCGCCGGGCTCTTCAGGTCAGGCAGCACGAACCGTTCCGGCCGGATCCCGGCGTCCTGCACGGCGAAGGCGCCCTGCTGCCGGGCGAGCTCGGGCGCGGAGAGCTCGGCGGCCTGCAGGGTGCCCTGCGTGACGGCCACGGCGCTCCCGGCGAGCGCTGCGCCCATCAGCGGGACGTATCCCGAGGCCTGCCCTGCCCGGTTCGGGTGGTAGGAGTCCGAGACGGGGTTCGAGAGCCCGTTGACCCATTCGACGTCGTCGCACACGGCATGCCCGGTGAAGGCGGGCGCGCGGAAGGCGAAGCGGGCCGCCGCGGCAGCCGCCGCCGTCGTCCGGTTCAGCAGGTCCGCCATCGCGTTCAGGCGCGCCTCCTCCTCGGGGGAGAACCAGGTGGCCGCGTTGCAGTCCTCGCCGTTGAAGATCCGCGGATAGCCCGCGACGGCGACCTTCGCCCGGGGCGCCCGTGCCCGGACCTGCCCGTAGAGGGAGGCCAGGCTCCCCGGGAGGGCTCCGGTGATGACGGCCTGCGCCCGGTCGATCGCAGCGCTGCAGTCGCTCATCCAGGCGGGTTGCGCGCATTCGGTCAGCACGTCCACGAAGGCGGCGTCGTTCCCGCCGACGCTCAGCGAGACGTACGCCGTCGTGGGGCTCAGGGCGCCGAGCTGGGTCGCGACGACGTCGGGGACGGTGGCCCCGGAGCATGCGCGGAAGTTCAGGGCGTAGCCCTTGGCGCTGGCCACCAGCGAGGGATACGCGTACACCGAGCGCCGGCAGGACGAGCCGTCCGCGAGGTACGCCCGCGTGCCCGTACCCGAGGAGTAGGAATCACCGAGGGCCACATAGGAGGGTGCCGCAGCACCGGCCGGCGGGGCGGACAGCAGGGCGCCCGCGAGCAGGAGGACGACGGCGGCGGAGCGGAGGCGGGGGATCATCATCGATACTCCTGGTGCGGAAGGTGCTGTCGATCCCACGCTAGCGCCGGATCGGCGGCTGCGGGCCGACCCGGCCCGGCTTCATGTGCAACCCTTCCCCCGTACCGCGGCCCCGGGTAGTGTTCCGCCGCCGGGCCGGGTACCTTTGCCTCCCGTCCGCTCCGCACGGTAAGCTGTGGGGCGGCTCACAGCCGCACATCCCAACTGAATACGCCATCGATCTGCAGCGGGAGAGTTCTGCCGTTGACTCAACACCGGCAGGCGCCGTAGGAGCAAATCCTCCCCAGGAATCTCTCAGGCGAACGTACCGCTGCGGCTAGGCAACTCTGGAAAGCAGCCCCGGCATGATCCGGCGCTCACCGACGGTGCAAGCAGGCGCGGAGCCCTGCGGAAACTCTCAGGTCCCACACAGAGCGGGGAGGAACCCGACCTGGCGCGCGCGACCGCGGTGCCACCCGACGTACGGAGTTCCCATGACCGCAACCCCAGACACGGCGCCCGGCACCACCGGTTCCGTCCCCGGCCCCGCCTCCACCTTCGCCCACCGCCACATCGGGCCCCGCACGTCCGACGCCGGGAAGATGCTCGAGGTCCTCGGCTACCCGAGCCTGGAGAAGCTCGTCGACCTGGCGGTCCCCGCCAGCATCCGGCTGGACAGGGCCCTCGACCTGCCCGCGGCCCTCAGCGAGACCGAGGTGCTGGCGCAGCTCCGGCGCATCGCCGGCCGCAACCGCACCGCGGTCCAGATGATCGGCCAGGGATACTTCGACACCGTCACGCCGCCGGTCATCCGCCGCAACGTCCTCGAATCCCCCGCCTGGTACACCGCCTACACGCCCTACCAGCCGGAGATCTCCCAGGGACGCCTCGAGGCCCTCCTGAACTTCCAGACCATGGTGCAGGACCTCACCGCCCTGGACATCGCCAATGCCTCCCTGCTGGACGAAGCCTCCGCCGTGGCCGAGGCCGTCCTCCTCATGCGCCGCTCCGGCAGGAACAAGGGCCGGACCGTCATCGACGCCGACGCCCTGCCGCAGACCGTCGCCGTCGTCCGCGGCCGCGCCGAGGCGCTCGGTTTCGACGTCGAGATCGCGGACCTCTCCGCCGGACTGCCCGACGGCGACATCAACGGCGTCGTCCTCCAGCAGCCGGGTGCCTCGGGCGCCCTTCGGAACCACGCCGCCGTCATCGCCGCCGCCAAGGAGCGCGGCGCACTCGTCACGGTCGCCGCGGACCTCCTGTCCCTGACGCTCATCACCGCCCCGGGCGAGCAGGGCGCGGACATCGCCGTCGGCTCCGCCCAGCGCTTCGGCGTCCCGCTCTTCTTCGGCGGCCCGCACGCCGCCTACATGGCCGTGCGAAAGGGCCTCGAGCGCATGCTGCCCGGCCGCCTCGTGGGCGTCTCCAAGGACGCCGACGGCGCCCCCGCCTACCGCCTCGCCCTGCAGACCCGCGAGCAGCACATCCGCCGCGAGAAGGCCACGAGCAACATCTGCACCGCGCAGGCGCTCCTCGCGATCGTCGCCTCCATGTACGCCGTCTACCACGGCCCCGAAGGCCTCACGGCGATCGCCCGCACCACGCACCAGCGCGCCGCCGCACTCGCCGCCGCCCTCGAGGGGACCGACGCCGAGGTCGTGCACGCCGCGTTCTTCGACACCCTCCTGGTCCGCGTCCCGGGCCGGGCCGCCGAGCTCGCCGACGCCGCCGAGGCGCTGGGCTACAACCTCCGCCGGGTGGACGCCGACCACCTCGGTATCTCCTGCGACGAGACCACGACGCCGGAGCACGTCGCGGCGGTCGCCGGGGTGTTCGGCGGGACCGTCGGCGCCACGGCGGACCAGGACGCGGGCGGGCGGATCCCCGCGGACCTGCACCGCACGTCCGCGTTCATGACGCACCCCGTGTTCTCGCGGCACCGCTCGGAGACCGCGATGCTGCGGTACCTGCGCCGGCTCTCCGACAAGGACCTCGCCCTGGACCGGACCATGATCCCGCTGGGCTCCTGCACCATGAAGCTCAACGCCACGGTGGAGATGGAGTCCATCTCCTGGCCCGAGTTCGCCTCCATCCACCCGTTCGCGCCCGAGAGCCAGACCGAGGGCTGGCGCGAACTGATCACCGACCTCGAGGACCGGCTCGCCGAGATCACGGGCTACGCGCGCGTGTCCCTCCAGCCGAACGCCGGCTCGCAGGGCGAACTCGCCGGGCTCCTCGCCATCCGGGGCTACCACCGCTCGCGCGGCGACGAGAACCGCACCGTCTGCCTCATCCCGTCCTCCGCGCACGGCACCAACGCGGCCTCCGCCGTGCTGGCCGGCATGAAGGTGGTGGTCGTCGGCACTGCCCCGAACGGCAACATCGACCACGACGACCTGCTCGCCAAGATCGAGCAGCACGCCGGGGACCTCTCGGCCATCATGATCACCTACCCCTCCACGCACGGCGTGTTCGAGGAGGACGTGCGCTGGGTCTGCGAGAAGGTGCACGACGCCGGCGGCCAGGTCTACATCGACGGCGCCAACCTCAACGCGCTGGTGGGACTCGCGCAGCCCGGCGAGTTCGGCGGCGACGTCTCCCACCTGAACCTCCACAAGACCTTCTGCATCCCCCACGGCGGCGGCGGACCCGGCGTCGGTCCCGTGGCCGTGGCCGCGCACCTCGCGCCGTTCCTGCCGGGCGACGCGAACCGCGACATCGCCACGGACGGCGGACCCGACGCCGAGGGTGGCACGCCCGTCTCCGGGTCGATGTACGGATCCGCCGGCGTCCTGCCGATCTCCTGGGCGTACGTCGCCCTCATGGGCTCCGAGGGTCTCACCAGCGCGACGGCGCACGCCCTGCTGGCCGCCAACTACGTGGCCGCACGCCTCACCGAGCACTTCCCCGTGCTCTACACCGGCGTGCAGGGTCTCGTGGCGCACGAGTGCATCCTGGACCTGCGCCCCCTGACCGCCGCCACCGGCGTGACGGCCGAGGACGTCGCCAAGCGCCTCATCGACTACGGCTTCCACGCCCCCACGCTGTCCTTCCCCGTGGCGGGGACGCTGATGGTCGAACCGACGGAGTCCGAGGACCTCGCCGAGCTGGACCGCTTCGTCGACGCGATGATCGCCATCAAGGGCGAGATCGACCGCGTGGCCTCGGGCGAGTTCAGCATCGAGGAGAGCCCGCTGCGCCAGGCGCCCCACACGGCGCAGGTGCTCATCGGCGACGAGTGGACGCAGGCGTACCCCCGCGAGCTCGCCGCGTACCCGCTGCGGAGCCTCCGCCACGACAAGTACTTCCCGCCGGTGCGCAGGATCGACGGAGCCCACGGCGACCGCAACCTCGTCTGCTCCTGCCCGCCCATCGAAGCCTTCGAAGACTAGGAGCCCGGCCCCATGAGCGAGCTGAGCAAGCACACCGCCCTGTACACGCAGCACGAGGCCCACGGCGCGTCCTTCACCGACTTCGGCGGGTGGCAGATGCCCCTGAAGTACCGGAGCGAACTGGAGGAGCACCACACCGTCCGCAGGGCCGCGGGTCTGTTCGACCTGTCGCACATGGGCGAGGTCCTCGTCAGCGGCCCCCAGGCCGCCGAGTTCCTCAACTACGCCCTCGTCGGCAACCTGGCGGTCATCGCCGTCGGAAAGGCGAAGTACTCCCTGATCTGCACCGCCGAGGGCGGGGTGATCGACGACCTCATCACGTACCGGCTCGCCGAGGACTCCTTCCTCGTGGTGCCCAACGCCTCCAACGCCGAGGTCGTCGCGGAGGAACTGCGCCAGCGCTCGAAGGGCTTCGACGTCGCCGTCGAGGACCAGTCCGAGGCCACGGCTCTCATCGCCGTGCAGGGCCCCACGGCCGAGGCGGTGCTCCTGGACCTCGCACGCCCCGAGGACGCGGAGGCCGTCCGCGGCCTCAGGTACTACGCCGCGGTGGAGCTCGAGCTCGCGGGACTCCCCGTCCTCCTGGCGCGCACCGGGTACACCGGTGAGGACGGCTTCGAGATCTTCATCGGCAGCAACCTCGCCGTCCGCCTCTGGGACGCCGCGCTGAAGGCCGGGGACGCGCACGGGCTGCTGCCCTGCGGCCTGGCCGCCCGCGACTCCCTGCGCCTCGAGGCCGGCATGCCCCTCTACGGCCACGAGCTCGGCCTCGACACCAACCCCTTCGAGGCCGGGCTCGGGCCCGTGGTCAGCACCAAGAAGACCGACGACTTCGTGGGACGCTCGGTGCTCGAACCCCTCAAGGCCGTCGAGCCCGCACGGCGCCTCGTGGGCCTGCGGGCCGTCGGCCGTCGGTCCGCCCGCGCAGGGTACGACGTCGTCGTCGACGGCGCGCGCGTGGGCACCGTGACGTCGGGGCTGCCGAGCCCCACCCTCGGCTACCCCGTGGCGCTCGCCTACGTGGAGGCCGCCCACGCCGTGATCGGCACCGAGGTGCAGGTGGACCTCCGCGGCCGCCCGGAACCGTTCACCGTGATCCCCACGCCGTTCTACCGGCGCGAGAAGGCCGCCGGGACCGCGCAGTGACCATCAGCGCCTTCGATCTCTTCAAGATCGGCATCGGCCCCTCGAGCTCGCACACCGGCGGGCCGATGACCGCCGCCTACCTCTTCACGGAGCTGCTCCGAACGGACGCGCTCCTTCCTTCCGTGGACCGCGTGCAGGTGGACCTCTTCGGGTCCCTCGGCGTGACCGGCCACGGTCACGGCACGGTCAAGGCGGTGCTGCTGGGCCTGGAGGGGGAGCAGCCGCACCTCGTGGATCCGACCTCCGCCGACGCGCGCGTCGCCAGCATCGGCGAGCGCCGGTCGCTGAACCTCGCCGCGGAACGCCCCATCCCGTTCGACCCCGGGACGGACGTGGTGCTGCACAGGCGGCAACGCCTGGAATTCCACACCAACGGTATGCGGTTCTCGGCATATTCGGGTGACGGCCAACTTATTCGTACCCGGGAATACTTCTCCGTGGGCGGCGGCTTCGTCCTCGACGAGGACCAGATCGGGGCCGAGATCGCAGATCTGACACCCGTGCCGCTGTCCCACCCCTTCGACACCGCGGACCAGCTGCTCGGCATCTGCCGGACCACCGGGTGGTCCTTCTCCGACGTCGTCCTCGCCAACGAGCTGTCCTGGCGCTCCGAGGCCGAGGTGCGCGCGGGCCTGCTGGAGATCTGGTCCGTCATGCAGGACACCATCCGGCGGGGCACCACCACGGGCGGGATCCTTCCCGGCGGCCTCAGCGTGCGGCGGCGGGCCGAACGGCAGCGCCAGTTGCTCGAGAAGGCCGACGACCCGAGCGACCGGCTCGGCACCATGGAGTGGGTCACGCTCTTCGCCCTGGCCGTCAACGAGGAGAACGCCGCCGGCGGCCGCGTGGTCACCGCGCCGACCAACGGCGCCGCGGGGATCATCCCGGCGGTCCTGAAGTACTACGTGGACTTCGTGCCGGGCGCCGACGAGGACGGCGTGGTGCGTTTCCTGCTCGCCGCGACGGCGATCGGCTCGCTGTTCAAGCGCAATGCGTCCATCTCGGGCGCCGAGGTGGGCTGCCAGGGAGAGGTGGGTTCAGCCTGCGCCATGGCGGCCGGGGCCCTGGCCGAGGTGCTCGGCGGCACGCCCGAGCAGGTCGAGAACGCGGCCGAGATCGGGATCGAGCACAACCTCGGCCTGACGTGCGATCCCGTGGGGGGCCTCGTCCAGATCCCCTGCATCGAGCGGAACGCCGTCGGCGCCATGAAGGCCATCACCGCGGCCCGCATGGCCGTGCGCGGCGACGGGCAGCACCACGTGTCCCTCGACGTCGCGATCAAGACCATGCGCGAGACGGGCGCGGACATGATGGACAAGTACAAGGAGACCGCGCGCGGCGGCCTGGCGCTCAACGTGGTGGAGTGCTGACCTGAGCACGGTCGGTCTGCCGGTCCGGGTGGAGGTCGTCCCGGCGGAGGGTCTCGTGCAGCGGCTCCGGGCCTCCCTGCCCGCCCCCGCCGTCGTGACCGTGACCTGCCTGCCGCACCACGGCCCGCGGGAGGCCGTCGGGACGGCGGTGGATCTCGCCGCGGCCGGCTACACGGTGATCCCCCACCTCGCCGCGCGATCCGTCGCGGACCGCGCCGAGCTCGGCCGCTACGTGGCGCTGTGCCGCGATGCAGGGATCGCCGACGTCTTCGTGATCGGCGGCGACGCCGCCACCGCCGCGGGGCCCTACGCGTGGAGCGGCGCCCTCATGGAGGACATCGCCGACCTCTCCGGCGGCACCCTCGGGATGGGCGTCGCGGTCTACCCGGAGGGCCACCCGGGCACGGCGGAGGACGAGCTCGCGAGGACGCTGCGCGCGAAGCAGGGCCTCGCGTCGTGGTGCGTCACGCAGCTCTGCTTCTCCCCGGACACCCTGCACGCCTACCCCTCCCGGCTCCGGCTCGCCGGCATCGACCTGCCCGTCTGGGCGGGCGTCCCCGGGCCCGTCCGCGTGGCCCGGCTGCTGCGGCTCGCCGGCAGCATCGGCGTGGGACAGTCCCTCGGCTTCCTGCGCCGCTCGGCCGGCGGGAGCGAGACCGGCTCGGTGGTGCGGCAGCTCATCTCCTCGGCGTCCTACGATCCGGCGCCGCTCGTGGCCGCGCTCGACGGCGCCGGCTACGCGGGGCTGCACCTGTACAGCTTCAACGACCTCGCGGGACTCGCGGCCTCCGGGATGATCCGGGCCTAGGGCCCGGTCCCGCCTCAGCGGGCCCGGGACGCCTGGCCGAGCCGCGAGACCCAGTCCGCGTAGGTCTGGGTCCCGCGGTCGGCGGAGCCGCTCGTCAGGAGCGTGCCGTCCCGCAGGGCCCTGCCGAACCCTCCGGGCAGCGGGAACTCCAGGATCACGCCGCGGCGCCCGACCGCCGACGCGTAGGCACGCACCATGTCCACCATGCGCAGGGTCTCCGGCCCCGCCAGATCCGCCGGGCGCCCTGCGGGTCCTCCCTCGGCCAGGGACACCAGGCGCTGCGCCACCTCCCGCGCCGCGACGGGCTGCGACACCATCGCCGGCACCGGATGGAGCGGCCCCAGACCGGACCGGCCGTGGATCTGGTGGGCGAATTCGTGGAACTGGGTGGCTCTGAGGATCGTCCACGGGACGGAGCCGGACGACACAAGGTCCTCCTGCACCTTCTTGCCCGCGTAGTAGCCGAAGGGCGCCCGGTCACTGCCGACGATGGAGAGGGCGAGGTGGTGGGGCACCGCCGCGGTCCTCCCGGCGGCCAGCAGGTTGCCCGTGACCGTGGCGAAGAACTCCCGCGACCGGCGGTCCGACTGCGAGGCCGTGGAGGTGACGTCGATGACGGCGTCGGTCCCCTCGAGGACACCGGCGAGACCCCCACCAGCGGTGAGGTCCACGCCCTTCGAGCGGGACAGGATGCGGACCTCGTGCCCCGCCTCCCGGGCGACGGCGACGACGTGCTGTCCGACCGTCCCGGTTCCGCCGGCAACAGCGAGCTTCATGGCGTGACTTTCCTGGATCTCATGGGCGGGGGCAGGGGAACGGAAGAAGTGTACGGGCGGGAGGTGCCCGTGAGCCACCCTCGGACCCGCCCGCGACGCACCGGTCCCGTGGCGGCCCGCCCGCTTCGGTGACCGGCAGGAGAACAGCAGGTCGGAGCCCTTAATGCCCGGTGAACTCTGCCGGACAAGTCCGTGAGGAAGCGCCTTTCCGGGTCGTCCGGGCGTGTGTCGCCCCTAGCCTTGCAGAGGTTCACGACCCAGAGCGAAGGACGATCGATGGAACAAGTGGCGGACACCCCCGTGGTCCCCGGAGTGCGGACGGACCGGCTCGACCGGACGGACCGCTCCGACCGCGTCCCGCCGTCGCCCGGCGGCACCCGGGCCCTCCCGGAGCCCGCGCGGCGGAAGCGCAGGACCCCCTGGAAGGCGTGGCTGCTGTTCCTGCTCTTCGCAGGCCCGAACGTGGCCCTGCTCGTGGTGTTCACCTACAAGCCGCTGCTGCAGTCCCTGTACTACTCCACGCTGCAGTGGAACATCGGCTCGCCCGTCGCGATGCCCGTCGGCTTCCAGAACTACCTCGACTGGTTCACGGATCCGACCACGCCGGGGATCGTCGCCGTCACGCTCGTGTTCACCCTCGCGACGGTGGGCGGCGGGATGGTGATCGGCCTCGCGCTCGCGCTCGTCCTGAACCGCAGGCTGCGCGGGACGGGCGCCGCGCGGACCGTCGTCGTCGCCCCCTACGTGCTGTCCGGCGTGGCCGTAGGCCTCCTCTGGCTCTTCGTGTTCGACCCGAACTTCGGGGTCACCGCGGCGCTGCTGCGGCTCGTGGGACTCGCCTCGCCGGACTGGTACAACGACCCGCAGTGGGCGCTCGTCATGGTGGTCGTCGTGTACCTGTGGAAGAACGTGGGCTATGTGGCCCTCATCTATCTGGCCGCGCTGCAGTCGGTGCCGCGGGACCTCGTGGAGGCCGCCTCGATCGACGGGGCGTCGTCGGTGCGGTCCTTCCGCTCCATCGTGCTGCCACTGCTCGGACCCACCACGTTCTTCCTGGCCATCACCACGCTGCTGACGTCGCTGCAGTCCTTCGACATCATCCAGGCCATGACCAAGGGCGGGCCGCTCGGGGGGACCACCACGATGATGTACCAGATCTACCAGGAGGGCTTCCAGAGCGGACGCGCAGGCTACTCGTCCGCCATCGCCACGATCCTCTTCGTGGTCCTGCTGCTCGTGACCTTCGCCCAGCTGAAGTACGTCGACAGGAAGGTGCACTACTGATGAGTGCCACGACAGCGCAGGCGCACACGGCACGACGGCGCCCGGCACCGTGGGGGAGCTACCTCACGCTGGTGATCGCCGTGGCCGTCATGGTCCTGCCCCTGGTCTGGATGGTCCTGGCGGGCTTCAAGGATCCCGACGAGATCTACAGCTCACCCATCCGGTGGCTGCCCGCCACGGTGGATGCCACGAACTACACCACGGCGATCGACGCCGTGCCGTTCGGGAACTTCTTCCTCAACAGCGCCATCACCACGGTGATCGGCGCCGGCCTGAAGATGATGCTGGGGCTGACCACGGCGTACGCGCTCGTCTTCCTCGAGTTCCCCCTCAAGAAGCTCGTGTTCGGTGTGGTGATCTTCGCGCTGCTCGTCCCGCAGCAGATCGTCATCATCCCCAACTACACGCTCGTGGCCGAGCTCGGGTGGATCAACACCTACCAGGGCATCATCGTGCCCGGCCTGGCGAGCGCCTTCGGAACCTTCCTGTTCCGCCAGCACTTCCTCACGCTGCCCGTCTCCATCCTCGAGGCGGCCGCGCTCGACGGAGCCGGGCACTGGACGCGCCTGTGGCGCTTCATCGTGCCGATCTCCGCCCCGACGATCGCCGCCGTGGCGCTCGTGTCCATCGTCGCGGAGTGGAACGAGTACCTGTGGCCGCTGCTCGTCGTCGACCGCGCGGACATGATGACCCTGCCCGTGGGGCTGACGCTGCTGCAGAACAACGACGGCATCGCCGACTGGGGTGTCCTCATGGCGGCGACCGTCCTCGTGACGGCGCCCGTCCTGATCGCGTTCTTCGCGCTGCAGAAGCGCATCGTCTCCGGCCTCACCGCCGGCGCCGTCACCGGCTGACCCAAATCCTCCCACCCGCTCCCACCCGCTCCCACCCCGCCCCTACCTCTCAAGGAGTCCCCATGTCCCCGCGCCCGCAGCCGGCCCTCAACCGCCGCCAGCTCCTCCAGTTCTCAGCCCTTCTCGGCGGCGCCGCGGCGCTCGCGGCCTGCAGCGGCCCGGCCGTCAGCTCGGACGTCTCCGGCGGTGCCGCCACGGAGGCGGCGACCGACTGGGCGTCCGTCACGCCGGCGAAGGAGATCACCTGGTGGAGCAACCACCCCGGCGCCTCCAAGCCCGTGGAGGAGGAACTCATCAGGCGCTTCACCGCCGAGAGCGGCATCACGGTCAACCTCGTCACGGCCGGCGCCAACTACGACGAGGTGGCCCAGAAGTTCCAGGCCGCCACCGGCACCGGCAACGGCCCCGACGTCGTCGTCGCCAGCGACGTGTGGTGGTTCCGGTACATGATCAACGGGCAGTCCCTGCCCCTCGACGAGATCGCCGAGCACCTCGACTTCGACACCGCGGACTACAACGAGACGCTGTACAGCGACTACCGGTTCAAGGACGCGCACTGGGCCGTGCCCTACGCGCGGTCCACGCCGCTGTTCTACTACAACAAGGACGCCTGGGCCGCTGCAGGCCTGCCGGACCGCTCGCCCGAGACGTGGGACGAGTTCATGGAGTGGGCCCCGAAGCTCGCCGCCGGTGGCATCACGCCGCTCGGCCTCGGCAAGGGCACCTCCTGGGCGGCCTGGTGGTTCTGCAACTTCCTGTGGGGCAGGGGAGGCGCGTACTCGGACGAGTGGACCATGACGCTGGACACCCCCGAGGCCCTGGACGCCGCGACGTTCGTGCAGTCCATGATCTTCGAGGACAAGGTGGCCACCATCGCGGCGACCGACAACGCCGTCGACTTCGGTGCGGGGCTCACCGGCTGCACGATCGCCTCCACGGGGTCGCTGACCGGGATCCTGAAGGCCGCGAAGTTCGAGGTGGGCACCGGGTTCCTCCCGGCGGGTCCTGCAGGGCCGGCCTGCCCCACCGGCGGCACCGGCGTGGCCATCAGCTCCGACCGCACACCCGAGCAGCAGCTGGCCGCGGGCATGTTCCTGAAGTTCCTGACCAGCACCGACAGCACCGCGTACTTCTCCTCCAACACCGGCTACATGCCCGTGCGGACCTCGGCACGCGACAGCGAGATCATGAGTGAGGTCTACACCCGGTCGCCGCAGTTCCGCACCGCCGTCGACCAGCTCGAGACCACCCGCGTGCAGGACTGGGGCCGCGTGTTCGTCCCGGGTGGCGACAAGGAACTGACGACGGCGCTGGAGAGCATCATCCTGCAGCAGGGCGATCCGCAGCAGGCCTTCGCCACCGCCAGCACCGCGATCCAGCGCTCCTTCGAGCAGAACGTGGAACCCTACCTCTAGGACCGCGGCAGGGACGGGCACGCCACCGGGAATCCGGGTGGCGTGCCCGTCCCCGTCCGCTAGAGGTGTCTGAGGTACCGCTCGGGTGAGGCGAGGAAGGCCTGCCAGGCGGTGACGAGGTCCAGGTCCTCCCACCGGCGGGGGCGCAGGCCCCAGCTGCCGACCTCGAGGATCTGCGCCTGGGGCAGGGCCGCCAGGAGGGGCGAGTGGGTGGACAGGATCACCTGGGACCTCCCGGACGCCACGAGTTCCTTGAGGACCCCGAGCAGCGCCAGGCACCCGGAGAAGGACAGTGCGGACTCCGGTTCGTCGAGGACCCACAGCCCGGGCCCGCGGAACCTGTCGACCACGAGTTCGAGGAACGACTCACCGTGGGACATCTCGTGGAAGGGGACGTCGGTGCCGGCGCTGCCCGGGTTCGCCTCGAGGTACGTGAAGAACCCGTGCATGGTCTCGGCGCGCAGGAAGTACCCGCGCCGGGTGGTGCCCGCATTGCGGACCAGCTGGAGGTGATCGGCGAGGACGGACTCCGTGGGCCGGGACGTGTGCCGGGCCCCGGTGGATCCGCCCTCGGGGGAGAGCCCGTACGCCAGGGCGATCGCTTCGACGACGGTCGATTTCCCCGACCCGTTCTCGCCCACCAGGACGGTCGCCGGGCCGAGCTCGAGGCCGCGATCGAGGATGTCCGTGACGGGGGCCAGGGTGGCCGGCCAGGTGCGCCGGTCCAGCGGGTGGGCGGGGTGCTCGGTGAGTCGCCGGATGGGGAACCGCTCGAAGGCCATACGGTCAGTGTGCCGGACGCGGCGGCGGGGGACGCCTTCGTGGCCGGATACCGCGCCGACCTGCCCCTGCTGACCGCGGCGGATCCCGTGCAGCGCGGAGGGGACCTACTCCTTCACCACGCGCACGGTCGCGAGGGTGGCGTCGCCCGGGTCGGGCAGGACCATGCCCGCGTCGACGCCGCTCCGCAGGTACTTGATCGATGCTTCGTTGATGCGTTCCCCGGGGAGGAGGACGGGGACTCCCGGAGGGTAGGGCGTGGCCAGTTCGGCGACGATCCGTCCGACCGATTCCTCGACGGGGATGTCCTCGACGGGTCCGAAGAATGCATCGCGGGGCAGCATCGCCGTCTCGAGATCCAGCTCGCCCTCGTCGGGGATGAGCACGGCGGGCGACTCCGGGAAGGTCGGGGCGGCGTCGACGAGCAGGCGCAGGCCATCCATCAGGCGATCCACGGTGTACTCGTCGTCGGCGATGGAGATCGTGATCTCGAACCGGCGGTGGTCCGTGGTGCCGAAGTCCAGCAGGCGGTTCTCCCGCAGCCAGTCGTGGGCCTGGTACCCGGTGATCCGCAGTCCCGAGACATCCACGAGGACGTGCATGATGTCGAGATCGTGCGAGGCCTCGTGGGAGGTCAGTTCCTCCTCCAGCACGTGCAGGCCGGGCAGTTCATCGATCCGCTCCCGCACCGTGCGGGTCAGGGCCAGGGCGCGCCCGATGATGTCGTGCCCGTCCTGGACCATCTGGCGCCGCCACCCGTCGATCGCCGCGTACATCATCACGTTCGCGCTGGTGGTGGACAGGATGTCCTTGCAGTGCTCGAGCCTGACCGGGTCCACGAGGTCACCCTGGACGTGGAACACCGAGCCCTGCTCGAAGCCGATGCCCATCTTGTGCACGCTCACCACGCACAGGTCCGCACCTGCGGACATGGCCCAGGTGGGCGTGTCCGGATGGAAGGGCAGCTGCGCCCCCCACGCCTCGTCCACGATCAGCGGCTTGCCGCGGTCATGGCAGATCTTCGTGATCGCCCCGATGTCGGTGCAGGTCCCGTACGGCGTCGGGCTCACGATCAGCGCGGCCGACGCATCCGGGTACTTCTCCCACATCGCCTCGACCTCCCCGGGGATCGGCGGATGGGCGAGCTTGAGGTCGTTGTCCCAGCTCGGACGGATCCACCGCGGCTGCAGGCCCCCGAGGACCAGGGCGGAGACCACTGACTTGTGGGCGTCACGCCCGATCAGGATCTCACCCTCGCCATGGGTGACGGCGAGGATGGCCGCCTTCACCGACAGGGAACTGCCGCAGGTCGAGAAGAACGTCTTGTCCGCCCCGACCGCTTCCGCCATCAGCTCCTGGGCCCGCTCCAGGTGACCATGGGAGGACGTCCTGTCGTCGAGTCCGGAACTGGCCAGGACATCGGACCGGAAACTCTGCTCCCCCAGGACGTCCAGCACCCGCGGATCCACACCACGGCCCTGCCGGTGGGCCGGCGGGGTGAAACCGTACCGGCCCAGCTTCTGGTGTTCGGCGAGCGCGGTGAGCACGGGTGTCTCGTTCTGGTCCATCAGGTCTCCCTCGTGCAATCAGTAAGCGTGCTTACCGATCAAAACTGACAAGCAGGGCCTGAGCACGTCAAGCATGAATCGGCGCCACGCATCGGTGCCGACTGTGCAGGGAGGCGGGACGCGAGAAGAACGGCCGTCCCGGGGGACGGCCGTTCTTCGTGGGTGGTGCGGGATGCCCTGCGCGGGACTCAGACGACGACGGCTGCCGGCTTCTGGCGCTGGGGCGCGAGCTCCCCGATGATGCCGCGCAGGAGGCTGCGCAGTTCGTAGGATTCGAGTCCCTCGCCCACCATCAGGGTCCGTTCGATGTCCTCGGCCTTCGCGAGGGCATCCACCCCGGACGGGGTGATGGTGATGCGCTGGCTGCGGCGGTCGATGCTGTCGCGGATGCGTGAGATGAAGCCCTGCCGCTCGAGCTTCTCGATCGTCTTGCCGATCGTCTGCGCCTGGACGTGCACCGCGAGCGCGAGCTTGGCGCCCGTCATGGTGCCCTGCCGGGAGAGGACCCCCAGGGTGGTGTAGCCGGCATGGGTGATCCCGATGTCGAGCAGCCTCTCGTTCCAGGCGTGGTCCACGAGGCGCGCGGCGGTGGTGAGCAGGCGGCTGGTTGACCACTCTTCCAGTTCAGACATGCGATGTTCCTTCCAGGGCTGAAACACCCGGCCGGTACTGCAGACCAGCGCCGGCCGGGTGTCGTGTCCTTGCGGCTGACCGGATGGTGCAGGGGGACGGGATCAGCCGCAACAGGTCCATCATGCGCTTCTATCTTCAAGTTTTCCCGGTGACCCGTCCGAAGCTTGCGGCAAGACGGCCATCCGCCGGCGGGCAGTCCGCGTGGCGAAGGCGATGATCTCCGCCGCGACGGCGCGGGCCGCCGAGTGCTGGACCACATGGGCCTGACCGTCGATCTCCACCAGCATGCCATCACGGGCACGTTCCGTGAGCTCCCGGCTCCACCGGTGGCGTGCCACCGGATCGCGCCCGCCGCGCATCACCAGGACGGGGCAGTGGAGCTGCTCGACGGCGCGCTCCAGCGGGTACCGCATCATGGGCAGCAGTTGCCGCACGTACCAGCGGAGGCCCGTGCGCAGGTAGTCGAGGTACACGATGGCGTTGGCCGAGGGGCTCTCACGGAACGTGTCGTGGCCGAGGGAGAGGGCCTGCTGCAGGACCGTGCGGCGCTGCCTGTCCACCACGGGACCGATGAGGACCACCCGCTCCGCGAGGGCCGGCGCCTGCAGTGCCGCCGCCGCCACGAACTGCACGCCCATCGAGTGCCCCACGAGCGTGCAGGAGGCCACCCCGAGGGCGGACAGCGCCTCGACGACCAACCGGGCGTGGTCCTCCACGCCGAGGTGGGTGCGCGGCCGGGGCGATGCCCCGTAGCCGGGGAGGTCCACGGCGTGCACCTCGGCGTCGGCCGCGAGTTCCGCGCGGAGGCGGTCGAAGTAGCGGTGGGTCATGCCCAGACCGTGGACCAGCACGTACGGGCTGCGGGGGGAGGCGGGATTCTCCGGCCCCGGGGTGGTGCGGACGCGGATGGTGAAGCCGTCCACCAGCACCGTGCGGAGGGTCGTCGATAGCATCCCGGCAGTCTACGGGTGCCGGAGCGTGGTTCCTCAAGATTCGTTCAAGGCGATCGGCCGTTCGGGGCGACCTGGGGCCCCGACATATGGAATTCTTGACTCATGTCTGTTCCCACGTCCCAGCGCACCGCGCTGATCATCGAGGACGATCCGGACATCCGCGAACTGCTCGCCACCACGCTGCGCATGAACGGCTTCACGACCGTCGAGGCCTCCTCCGGGCTCGAGGGTCTGGCCGCACTGGCGGAGCACTCACCCGATCTCATCACGCTCGACCTCAACCTGCCGGATCTCGACGGCGTCGAGGTGTGCCGGCAGTGCAGGGCCTCCACCGACGCCTACATCGTGATGGTGACCGCCCGGCAGGACGAGATCGACCGGCTGATCGGCCTCGAGATCGGAGCCGACGACTTCATCGGCAAACCGTTCAGCCCACGGGAACTCTCCGCGCGTGTCTCGGCCATGTTCCGCAGGCCCCGCACCGGTGCCGGTCCCGGTCCTGCACCCGTGCCGGTGTCCGACGGCAACGCGCTGCTGCGCCACAACGACCTGACCATGGACGTGGAGGGACGCGTCGTCGCGCTGGACGGGCAGGAGCTCGCACTGACGCGCATCGAGTTCGACCTGCTCGAGACCCTGCTGACGGGGGCGCAGCGGGTGTGGACGCGGGAGGCGCTCCTGAACCGTGTCTGGGGTGAGGGCTGGAGCCAGGACCACCATCTCGTGGAGGTGCACATCCGCAACCTGCGCAAGAAACTCGGCGAGGACACGAGCAACCCCCGTTTCATCCGCACGGTGCGCGGCGTGGGGTACCGCATGACGCCGGGCGACACCGGGCGCTGACCGGAGCAGTCGCCCCGGTTTGTGCCCGGGTGGAAGACTGGATACGTGGCTCATCTCGACGTCTCCGGTATCGACTACTTCCTCTCCGACGGCAGGCAACTGCTCAACGGCGTGGCCTTCAAGGTGGGCGACGGCCACAAGACGGCCCTGATCGGCCCGAACGGCACCGGCAAGACCACCCTCCTGCGCATCGTCGCCGGCGACCTCGTGCCCGATGAGGGGGCGGTCAGCCGGTCCGGATCCATGGGCATCATGCGGCAGTTCGTCGGCCAGGTACGCGACGACACCACGGTCCGGGACCTCCTCGTATCGGCCGCGCCGCCCGCGCTCGCCGCGGCGGCGCAACGGATCGACGACGCTGAACTCGCCATGATGGAGGCCGACGACGAACCCACGCAGATGAGGTACGCGCAGGCCATCGCCGACTGGGGCGACGCAGGCGGCTACGAGCTCGAGACCACGTGGGACGAGGTCACCATGGCCGCCCTCGGCGTCCCCTTCGACCGCGCGCAGTACCGGGCGGCGTCGTCGCTCTCCGGCGGGGAGCAGAAGCGGCTCGTCCTGGAGGCCCTGTTCTCCGGCCCCGACGAGCTCCTGCTCCTGGACGAGCCGGACAACTACCTCGACGTCCCAGGCAAGCGCTGGCTCGAGGCGAAGCTGCGCGAGTCGAAGAAGTCCGTGCTCTTCGTCAGCCACGACCGCGAGCTGCTCGCCAATGCCGCCACGCGCATCGTGACCCTTGAGCCCGGCGTGCTCGGGGCGTCGTCGTGGACGCACGGCGGGGGCTTCGAGACGTACCTGAAGGCACGCGAGGACCGCAACGCGCGGTTCGAGGAACTGCGCAAGCGGTGGGACGAGGAGCACATCAAGCTCAAGGAACTCGTCAACATGTACAAGAACAAGGCGGCATTCCGCTCGGACATGGCGAACCGGTACCACGCCGCCCAGACGCGCCTCGCGAAGTTCCTCGAGGCCGGGCCGCCCGAGGCGATCCCGCTGGAGCAGAAGGTGTCCATGCGCCTGCAGGGCGGGCGCACCGCCAAGCGCGCCGTCGTCGCCCAGAAGCTCGAACTGACGGGGCTGATGAAGCCCTTCAGCACCGAGATCTGGTTCGGGGACCGCGTGGGCGTCCTGGGCTCCAACGGCTCCGGCAAGTCGCACTTCCTGCGGCTGCTCGCCGCCGGCGGCTCGGATCCCGACAGGGAGCACCTGCCGGTGTCCGAGGTCGACATCGCCGAGGTGCCGCACGAGGGCACCGTGAAGCTCGGCGCGCGAATCCGCCCCGGTTTCTTCGCGCAGACCCACTCGCGGCCCGATCTCCTCGGCCGCACGCTCGTGGACATCCTGCACCGCGGCGACGAGCACCGCTCGGGGCTGGGCCGCGAGGCGGCGTCCGCCGTCCTGGACCGCTACGGGCTGGCGTCGCAGGCCGAGCAGCCCTACGACTCCCTGTCCGGCGGCCAGCAGGCGCGGCTGCAGATCCTGCTCCTGGAGCTCTCCGGCGCCACCCTCCTGCTGCTCGACGAGCCCACGGACAACCTCGACCTGCACTCCGCGGAGGCCCTCGAGCGGGCCATCGGCGCGTTCGAGGGCACCGTCATGGCCGTGACGCACGACCGCTGGTTCGCCCGCGGCTTCGACCGGTTCCTCGTGTTCGGCTCCGACGGCAGGGTGTACGAGACGAAGGAGCCCGTCTGGGACGAGAGCCGGGTGGTCCGGGCGCGCTGAGTCGCGTTCGTCCACACCTCCTCCACAGCGCCGTCCACAGGGTTGTCCACAAATTGTGGACAACGCGGAGGCCTTGCCTGCTGACCCCGTTTGTGGCGCACCGCGGCCGCCGCCTACGGTGGCAGAGTGAAACCCGCCGTCCGCGCCGCCATGATCGCCACTTACGCCATCTTCGGCCTCAACGGCCTCGTCTTCGCGAGCTGGGCGGCGCGCATCCCGGCCGCATCGGACACGCTGGGACTCGGAGCCGGCCAGACCGGCGGACTCCTCCTCGTCGGCGCCGTCGGCTCGGTCCTGTCCCTCCCCCTCGCCGGGCTCGTCGCAGCACGCTTCGGCACCGGGAACACCGTGCGGATCGGCGGCACCGCCGCCGCCGTCGCCGCGACCTCCGTCGCCTTCGGCCTGGCCATCGCCTCCGTGCCGGTGGTGGCCGTCGGACTGTTCCTGTTCGGCTGCGGGATCGCCCTGTGGGACGTGGGGCAGAACATCGAGGGCGCCGACGTCGAGCGCCTCGTCGGGCGGACCATCATGCCGCGCTTCCATGCCGCATTCAGCGGGGGAGCGTTCGTGGGCGCCCTCATCGGGGCCGGTCTGTCCGCCGTCGACGTGTCCCTGTCGGCGCACCTCGTCGCCGTGGCCGTCCTCAGCCTCGCCGTCTCCCTGTGGACGCCCCGCCACTTCCTGCCCGAGGCGCCGGCGGACGGGTCCGCGACGGGACCGGCGTCCGACGGCGCCCGGCGGCGGGGCCTCGGCGCATGGGGCGAACCCCGCACGCTGCTGATCGGTCTGGTGGTGCTGGGCGCCGCGCTGACCGAAGGGGCCGCCAACGACTGGGTGGCGAAGGCGAGCGTCGACGGCCTGGGCACCTCGGAGAGCACCGGGGCCGTCATGTTCGCGGTGTTCGTGGCCGCGATGACGGCGCTGCGCTTCCTCGGCGGGCCCCTGATCGACCGCTTCGGCCGGGTGCGGGTCCTGCAGGCCAGCCTCGGGTCCTCCCTCGCGGGCCTCGTGGTCTTCGTCGCCGCACCGAACGTGCCCCTCGCCGCCGTCGGAGCCGTCCTCTGGGGTGCGGGGGCCGCGCTCGGATTCCCCATGGGCATGTCGGCGGCGGCGGACGATCCCGATCGTGCCGCCGCGCGCGTCTCCGTCGTCGCGACCATCGGCTACACGGCCTTCCTCGCCGGGCCGCCCCTCATCGGCTTCCTCGGCGACGTGGTCGGCATCCGCAACGCCCTGCTGGCCGTCGGGGTCGCCGTGCTGGCCTCCTTCCTCGTGGCCCCCGCAGCCCGCGAACGACCGGTGACGGACGATGCGGGATTGCGGACAGTAACTGACCGAAGCGCCTAGGTTCCCTCGGGCGGGGGTCCTACCCTTTTGGGATGGCGATTATCGAGGCAGAAGGTCTGAAGAAGACCTATTCGTCGAAGAGCGGCCCCGTCCACGCGCTCGACGGCATGAACCTTTCCGTTCCCCAGGGAACAGTCAAGGCCCTCCTGGGGCCCAACGGTGCAGGCAAGACCACCGTGGTCAAGATCCTCACCACCCTCGTCCAGCCGACCGCCGGCGCCGCGCGCATCGACGGCATCGACGTCCTGCGCGATCCGAAGGCCGCACGCCGCATCATCGGCGTCTCCGGCCAGTACGCGGCGGTCGACGAGGGACTCACCGGTTTCGAGAACCTCGAGATGGTGGGCAGGCTCTACCACCTCGGTGCCCGCGAGTCGAGGCGCCGGGCACAGGAGCTCATCGACCAGTTCGAGCTGACGGAAGCCGGCAACCGCCCGGTCAAGGGCTTCTCCGGCGGCATGCGGCGCCGGATCGACCTGGCCGGGGCGCTGGTGATCAAGCCGAAGATCCTCTTCCTGGACGAGCCGACCACAGGGCTGGACCCCCGGAGCCGGCTGTCCATGTGGGGCATCATCAAGGACCTCGTGAAGGACGGCACCACGCTGCTGCTCACCACCCAGTACCTCGAGGAGGCGGACCAGCTCTCCGACGACATCGCGGTGATCGACGGCGGCAGGACCATCGCCGCGGGCACCGCGGACGAGCTGAAGGCGCAGATCGGGGGCCACCGCGTCGTGGTGTCGCTCGTCGACGCCGCCCACGCCCCGACCGCCCGCGAGATCCTCGGGCGCCACGGCGACGGCGAACCCGGTGTCGGCGGGGACGGCCGCACCGTGGAGGTCGCGGTCACGAACGGGCCCCGCGCCCTGCAGTACATCCTGTCGGACCTCGGCGAGGCGGGTGTCGGCCTGCACGACGCCGGCATGCGGCGGCCGAGCCTCGACGACGTGTTCCTCACGCTCACCGGTCACCGGACCGAGGACGCCTCGGCGGAAGCCCCCCAGAAGGAGACAGCAGCATGAGCGTCCTGGCACCCGAGAACAGGCAGCCCGAGAACCGTCGGTCCGCGATCCGCGGAGATGTGCCCGAGCCGCCGTCGGAGCTGAGCATGTGGTTCTCCGACGGCTGGACCGTGACCAAACGCAACCTGACCAAGCTGAAGCGCTCACCCGACATGCTGGTCTTCGCCGTCCTCCAGCCGATCATGTTCGTGCTGCTGTTCAGCCAGATCTACGGCGGGTCCATCCAGGTGGAGGGCGCGGACTACACGCAGTACCTCATGGCCGGCATCTTCGCGCAGACGGTGATCTTCGGCTCCACCTTCTCCGGCTCGGCCATGGCCCAGGACCTCAAGGACGGCATCATCGACCGTTTCAGGACCCTGCCCATGAGCCCGTCCGCGGTGCTGGTCGGACGGACCAACAGCGACCTCGTGCTCAACGCGCTGTCGGTGGTCATCATGATGGGCACCGGATTCCTGGTGGGCTGGCGCGTCAACGCGTCCATGGGCAGCTTCCTCGCCGGCCTCGGCCTCCTGCTGCTGTTCTCCTACGCGTTCAGCTGGGTGATGGCACTGCTCGGGATGTCCGTGAAGTCGCCCGAGGTCATCAACAACGCGTCGTTCATGATCCTCTTCCCGCTCACGTTCATCTCGAACGCGTTCGTGCAGTCCCAGAACCTGCCGAGTGCGCTCGAGACCTTCGCCAACTGGAACCCGGTCTCGGCGCTCGTCCAGGCGGCCCGCGAGCTGTTCGGCAACACGGGGACCCTCCCTGCCCCCGATGTCTGGCCCATGCAGAACGCGGTCCTGACCGTCCTGATCGGCGCCGCCCTGATGCTCGTGGTCTTCGTGCCGCTGTGCATCCGGAAGTTCAGGCTCATCAGCAGCCGCTGACCGGAGGCGCCGTCCCTGCGGCGTCGGTCGTCCTCAAGGCGACCGACGCCGCGTGGCGGTCGTCCGAAAGGGGTACGGCTCGTCCGCCCGTGATCATCCCTGGGGCCGGTGAATCCGCACCGGCCCCAGGCCTACTGTTGGTGGTACCGGCCCGTAGTAGCGGGACGGCCCGAACCACCTCCAGTCAAAGGACGCCCCATGATCGAGGCCCAGGCCCTCTCGAAGCGGTACGGCGCGAAGACCGCCGTCGACGCCGTCTCCTTCACCGTGCAGCCCGGCAAGGTGACGGGCTTCCTCGGCCCGAACGGCGCCGGCAAGTCCACCACCATGCGCATGATCGTGGGCCTGGACAACCCCAGCGGCGGCCGGGTGACCGTCAACGGTCAGCCCTACGCCCAGCACCGCGCACCGCTCCGCGAAGTGGGTGCGCTGCTCGATGCCAAGGCCGTCCACACCAAGCGCTCGGCGTACAACCACCTCCGCGCGATGGCGGCGACGCACGGCATCCCGAACAGCCGGGTCAGGGAGGTCATCGAGCTCACGGGACTCGGTCCCGTCGCCCGGAAGAGGGTGGGCGGGTTCTCCCTCGGCATGGGCCAGCGCCTCGGGATCGCGGCGGCCCTCCTCGGTGACCCCCATACGGTCATCCTCGACGAGCCCGTCAACGGCCTGGACCCGGAAGGTGTCCAGTGGGTGCGCCACCTCGCGAGGGGCCTCGCCTCCGAGGGCCGCACCGTCTTCCTCTCCTCCCACCTCATGTCGGAGATGGCCCTGACCGCCGACCACCTCATCGTCATCGGCCGCGGCCGCATCATCGCCGACGCCCCCATCCAGTCGATCATCGACGGCCAGGGCAAGGTGCGCGTGCGGGTCCGCGCCGACCGGCCGCAGGACCTCCTCGGCGGCCTCGCCGGCGAGGGCGTGTCCTCGCAGGTCCTCGAGCCGGAACTGGTCGAGATCACCGGCGTCGAACCGCGCCGCATCGCAGAGATCGCCCTCCGGGAGCGTGTCCTGGTCTATGAACTCACCCCGCTCCAGGTGTCCCTCGAGGACGCCTACATGGAGCTCACCCAGACCGAGGTCGAGTACCACTCGCACGACCTCCCCACCGCCGCTCAGGCTGCCGCACCAGTGGAAGGACGCTGACCATGGCAACGTCGACCTCACCCGCCCCCACCCAGCAGCGGCCCCGGCCGCAGCGTGATGCCGGCTCGGGCGTGAACTTCGGCCGGGTGCTGAAATCCGAATGGATCAAGGTCACCACCGTCCCCTCGACCGTCATCCTCATCGTCTCCACCGTCGTGGTGATGGTGGGACTCGCCGCGCTCTTCGCCTGGTCACTGTCCGTCATGGCGCAGTCCGCCGGCGATCCGGGCGTGCCGGCGGAGTTCCAGGCACCCACGGAAGGCCCGGGGAGCGCGGCGTTCGAAGCCCTGACGACGCCGTCGTCGGGCCTGGTATTCGGGCAACTGCTCATCGCGTCGCTCGCCGTGGTCCTCATCGCCTCGGAGTGGACCACCGGCATGATCCGCTCGACGATGGTCGCCGTGCCGAAACGCACCCCTGCGCTGCTGGCGAAGACCGTCATCGTCGCGGTCGTCGCCTTCGTCGTAGGCTTCGGTAGCGCACTGATGTCCTACCTCGTCGCCCAGCCCATCCTCGGGGGAGAGGATCTCGACTTCGCCCTCACGGAGGACGGCGTCCTCGCAAGCGTCATCAACACCGGGACCTTCCTCGCTCTCGTGGCGGTGATCTCGATGTCGATCGGGATCCTGCTGCGCAACACGGCCGGAGGCGTGGTGACGGCGGTCGGCATCTTCTTCGTGCTGCCGATCATCGTGCAGCTCATCTCGGGGCTCGCCGACTGGATCCCCGATGCAGCGCGGTTCCTCCCCGGAGACGCGGGGACGCAGATGGTCGCCGTGACGACGGCAGAGGATGCGCTGACCCAGTGGGAGGGCGGTCTCGTCATGGGTGCCTGGGCCCTGGTGCTCCTGGTCCTCGCCCTCGTCGTCGCGAAGAAGCGGGACGTCTAGGAACGCCCGACGCCTCATGGACCTGACCCTTGAGTGAGACCCACCCGATGAGGGAGACCGCGGAGCGCAGCACCGCGGTCTCCTTCACGGAGCTCAACGCCCGCCGGCTGGGTCCGTTCCGGCGGTTCTTCCGCAGGCATCCGCGGGCCATGGACGCCGTGGTCGTCGTGGTGTTCGTGCTCTTCGGCTTCCCCGGCGCGCTCCTGCTGATCATCGACTCCGGGAACTGGATCGGCCTCCCGGGTGTCGTGCTGTCGGCCGCCGCACTGGCGTTCCGGCGCGACCGGCCCCTGCTCGTCCTCGCGTTCGTCGCCGTCCTCGACGTCCCGGTCAGCATCCTGACCGAGGGCACGGGCAGCAGCGGTGTGGCGACGATGTTCGCCCTGTACACGGTCGCCTCCACTTACCCGCTGCGGCCGGTGCTCGTCGCGGCGGCTGCGGCGACCGTCCTGTCCGTCAGCGCCCTGTTCCTCATCCCGGTCAGCGCGTTCGAGGGCGCCCCGGGCGTCACGTGGCTGCTCAGCGGCTTCATCGTGATGTTCCTCGGGATCGCGGTCGGCGTGGGCATCACGGTGCGGAGGGACCGCGAACACGAGAGCGAGCTGCGCGAGTGGGCCGGCCGCAACGCGGAGCTGGCGTCCGCGGGGGAGAGGAACCGCATCGCGCGGGAGATGCACGACGTCGTCGCGCATTCACTGACGGTCATGGTGGCGCTGTCCGACGGCGCCGCCGTCGTCATGAAGCGGGACCCGGAGCGTGCCGGCGCGGTGCTGCGCGAACTGTCCGGGACCGGCCGCACGGCCCTCGCGGACATGCGGAGGGTCCTCGGGGTCCTCCGCGCCGAGGCCGCGAGCGAGACCCTGGAGCCGCTGCCGGCGTCGAGCTCCCTCACGCAGCTCCTCGACGGGTTCCGGGCGGCAGGGCTGCCGCTCAGGGTGACCACGAGCGGGCCGCGACTGCCGGACGATCCCGCGTTCCAGCTGACGGTGTACCGGATCCTGCAGGAATCGCTGACCAACGTCCTGCGGTACGCCAAGGGGGTTACTCTGGTGGACATCTCGATCGCCCGCACCGGGGAGGCGGTCTCCCTGCGCGTCGCCGACGACGGTCGGGGCACCATGGGCCCGGCCGTGTCCCTCGGCTCGGGCCAGGGCATCGCCGGCATGCGGGAGCGGGCCGCCATCTATGCCGGTTCGGTGGACGTCGGGGTCCGCCCGTCGGGCGGCTGGGCCGTGGAGGTCCGATTGACAGTCCCCGACGCCGAAGGCGGCACGGGAAACCCACGGGGGAAAGAGAAAGATGACCACGCACCACAGCACGCAGGGCACACCCATCAGGGTTCTGCTCGCTGACGACCAGCCCCTGCTGAGGATGGGCTTCCGGCTGATCCTCGAGGGCGAGCCGGATCTCGAGATCGCCGGCGAGGCGTCGACCGGCGCCGAGGCCGTCCGCCTCACCGCGGAACTGACGCCGGACGTGGTGCTCATGGACGTCCGGATGCCCTTCGGGGACGGGATCGAGGCCACCCGCCAGATCACGGCGTCGGCCTCCGGCTCACGCATCATCATCCTGACCACCTTCGACCTGGACGAGTACGCGTTCTCCGGCCTGCAGGCGGGGGCGTCGGCGTTCCTGCTGAAGGACGTGGCCCCCGAGGACCTGGTGCACGCGGTGCGGATCGTCGCGAGCGGTGACGCCGTCGTCGCCCCGCGCGTCACCCAGCGGCTGCTCGAGACCTATGTGCGCTCGCTACCGCCGGCGCACCTGACGGCGGCCGTGCCGGACCGGCGGCTCGCCGAGCTGACGCCGCGGGAGCGGGAGGTGCTCGAGGCGATCGCCGGGGGCCTCTCGAACGCCGAGCTGGCGGCGCGCTTCTTCCTGTCGGAGGCCACGATCAAGACCCACGTGCGGCGTATCCTCACGAAGCTGGACCTGCGGGACCGCGTGCAGGCCGTGGTGTATGCCTACGAGAACGGGATCGTGGTGCCGGGGCCCGCGCACTGACGCTCCCGCAGAGGGATCAGGGGCAGGTGAGGACCCGCTCGGCGTTCTGCCCGATCCAGGACCCGACGTTCGCGCGGATACGCAGCGTGTAATTGCCCACCGATGTGGAGGTACGTGTGATCGTGGTCGCTCGAGTCGTCGCCGGAAGATTGTTCGTCGTCACCTGCCCATTCGGGGCGGTGAGCGTCACGGTGTAGCCCGTGGCGCGGCTGACGGCGCCGAAATCGGAGATCGTCACCGTCATCGATGTCCTGGCCGATGTGCAGGAGTAGTTGCCGGTCAGGCTCGCCGGAGCCGGGATGGCGTAGGTTCCGACGGTCACGGGTGCCGACGCGGCGTCGGAGAAGGCGGCCTGGGCAACTGTCGGCGCCCACATGAAGACCAGGACGGTGATGAGAACCCGCACGAGGAAGCGGACCCGGCGAAGGTGGCGTGGGCCGTGCTGCTGGTTCATGGTCGTCCTTCCTCGTCAGGGATGCGTCAGGGATGCGTCAGGGATGCGTCAGGGATGCGTCGTGGAACGCCGAGGTCCCTGGTGCCCCGGGAATCTCCGGGGCAGCAGGGACCGTGGGGGTCAGCGGCTGGTGGCTGCGCGCTGGGTGGCGGTGAAGGCCAGGCTCACGGTGCTGGTGAGGTTCTGGAAGGTGTTGCCGGCGGTGGTGGGCAGCGTCGCGGTGACGCGGAGGTTGTCGGCCTTGGCGGTGGTGATGGACTGCAGGTTGTTCAGGACCACGTCGGTGCCGATGATCTGGCGGGGTGCCAGGACCTGCGTGGTGGTGCCGGCGCAGGTGTAGGTGTAGGCGGGTGCGGTGCCGGCTTCGGTCCAGGGGACGGTGCAGGCGTCGACGGTGAGCTGGAGGCCGTTGAGGGCGTCGGTGGTGAGCAGGGTGGCGGTGCCGACGGGGGCGGTGGTGAGGGTCACGCCGCCGAAGTTCTGGTTGCCGGTGTTGCTGAGGGTGACCGCGCGCTGGATGGAGTCGCCGGGGACGACGCCGGTCGCGGCGACGGAGAGGCGGTTGGCGGCGGTGCCGTCGGCGCCGAGCTTGACGTCCACGGTGCCGGCGGTGACGGTCTCGCTGGCGGAGGTGGTGGAGGTGAAGGAACCATAGGTGCCCAGGCCGGCGACGGAGGCTGCGACTCCCAGCAGGGCGACGGAGGCCAGGACCTTGCCGGAGGTGGACTTCATGCTGATGCGGGAGGTGCGAGCGGTGCGTGCCATGGTGAGACCCTTTTCCTGGAACCTGGTGGTGTGTCCTCCGGCACCCCCAGTGGGTCCCGGTTCTTCTGGTATCCACTCTGATGGCCGAAGCTAAACCGCAGCGCGCGTTTCCCGCGCATCCTCGGCGAAGGAAATCCGAAGACCGTACCGAGACCGAAGAAAAGGTGAAGCGCGACTGAAGCCACGGTGCCCGGCGGGTCCCCGTGCGTTTCTGGTTGAATCGGAGGATGACCTCAGCACCCGCGCACATCCAGGACCTCGGCGCCTACGTCGCGGCGTCGCCGTCGAGCTTCCACGCCGTCAGGGAGGGCGGGCGCCGCCTCGCGGCCGCCGGTTTCCGGGAGCTGGCGGAGCAGGACGCCTGGGAGGGCGGCGCGGGCCGGTACTTCGTCGTCCGCGACGGCGCGCTCATCGCCTGGACGGTCCCCACGGGTGCGGGCCCCACCACCGGTTTCCACATCCTCGGCGCCCACACCGATTCGCCGTCGTTCAAGCTCAAGCCGCGCCCCACCACGGGGAAGTACGGCTGGCTGCAGGCCGGAGTCGAGGTGTACGGCGGGCCCCTCCTCAACTCCTGGCTCGACCGCGAGCTCGCGCTCGCCGGCCGGCTGACCCTGCGCGACGGCAGTGAGCACCTCGTGGCCACCGGGCCGCTGCTGCGCTTCCCGCAGCTCGCCATCCACCTCGATCGCGCCGTCAACGACGGCCTGAGCCTCGACAAGCAGCGCCACATGAACCCGGTGTGGGGTCTGGGCGACCCGGCGGACGCCGACCTCCTCGGGCTCCTCGCCGATAGCGCCGGGATCGACCCGCGGGAGGTCGGTGGATTCGACGTCGTCGTCGCCGACACGCAGGAACCGCGGGTCTTCGGTGCGCAGGGGGAGTTCTTCGCCTCCGGCAGGCTCGACAACCTCTCCTCCGTGCATGCCGGCCTCACGGCGATCATCGCCGCGGCGTCGGACGAGCGGGCGGACGGTCCCATCGCGGTGCTCGCGGCGTTCGACCACGAGGAGGTGGGCAGCGGGTCCCGCTCCGGTGCGAGCGGACCGTTCCTCGAGGATCTGCTGCTGCGCATCTCGCTCTGCCTCGGGGCGGGGACGGAGGAGCGCCTGCGTGCGCTGGCGTCGTCGTTCTGCGTGTCCGCGGATGCGGGGCACGCCGTGCACCCCAACTACGCGGAGCGGCACGACCCGGCGAACCTGCCCGTCCTCAACGGCGGGCCGCTCCTGAAGATCAACGCCAACCAGCGGTACACCACGGACGCGCCCGGCGCTGCCTTCTGGGCCGAGCTGTGCCGCGCGAGCGGCGTGCCCTATCAGGAGTTCGTGTCCAACAACGTGATGCCCTGCGGGTCCACCATCGGCCCGCTCACGGCCACGAGGCTCGGCATCCGCACGGTCGACGTCGGAACACCCCTGCTGTCGATGCACTCGGCGCGTGAACTCTGCGGCGTCGACGATCCCGGGCACCTCGCCACGGCCACCGCCACGTTCTTCCGCGGCGGCCGGTAGGGCGGGAATTCGTCACCGCGGGATCGTCCGGTAGCATTGATACGTCTGTGCCACAGCCCGCCGGCGGTAAATACCGCGGACGGCGGCCGGACCAACGCTAAAGAACCTCCTGTTGCGGAAAGACCGCGACCGCTCAGCCCAGAGGAGGTGGGTTCACACATGCGTGCATATGAATTGATGGTAATCATCGACCCCGATGTCGAGGAACGCTCCATCGACCCGACACTCGAGAAGTTCCTCAATGTCGTCCGCAACGGCGGCGGCACTGTGGACAAGGTGGATATCTGGGGACGCCGGCGCCTTGCGTACGAGATCCAGAAGAAGACCGAGGGCATCTACGCCGTCGTCAACTTCACCGCGACCCCGGCCGTTGCCTCCGAGCTCGACCGCCTGCTGAGCCTCAACGAGACGATCATGCGCACCAAGATCATCCGCCCCGAGGAGCAGAAGGTTTCCGCCGAGTAGTCTCGGCAGATCCCTCATCCATCCATCCCGCTCCGGCGGGCAGGAACTCAAGGAGGCACCATGGCAGGCGAAACAGTCATCACGGTGATCGGCAACCTCACCAACGACCCCGAACTGCGGTTCACGCCGTCCGGGTCGGCGGTCGCCAACTTCACCATCGCGTCCACTCCTCGCACGTTCGATCGCCAGTCCAACGACTGGAAGGACGGCGAGACGCTGTTCCTCCGCGCGTCGGTATGGCGTGAGGCTGCGGAGAACGTGGCCGAGACCCTGACCAAGGGAACCCGTGTGGTCGCCCAGGGCCGGCTCAAGTCACGTTCGTACGACACCAAAGAGGGCGAGAAGCGCACCGTCATGGAGCTCGAGGTGGACGAAATCGGTCCGTCCCTGCGCTATGCATCCGCGAAGGTCACCCGTACCCAGCGCTCCGGCGGCGGGAACAGTGGCGGCTTCGGCGGCAACTCGGGCGGCAACCAGGGTGGCGGCTTCGGCGGCAACTCCGGTGGCAACCAGGGTGGCGGCTTCGGCGGCGGCCAGCAGTCCAACCAGCCCGCGGACGACCCCTGGGGCGCGCCCTCGGGTGGCGGCTCGCAGGGCTGGGGCAACGGCGCCGACTCCGAGCCTCCCTTCTAGCATTCCCAGGCAGCGCGGTCCCGTTCCCGGGATCCCTGCCGCAGTCACGCGAGTGACTGGTATCTCCCATCCCGCAGAATCGTTCTGCGGGCTCCAAGAGTAAAAGGAGCACCACGATGGCTAAGGCTGAACTCCGTAAGCCCAAACCAAAGTCCAACCCCCTGAAGGCCGCTGACGTCACCGTCATCGACTACAAGGACGTAGCCCTGCTGCGTAAGTTCATTTCCGATCGCGGAAAGATCCGTGCCCGTCGCGTCACCGGCGTGACCGTGCAGGAGCAGCGCAAGATCGCCCAGGCAATCAAGAACGCCCGCGAAGTCGCACTGCTGCCGTACTCCGGCGCCGGCCGCGGCTAGGGAAAGGGACACACAATGTCGAAGCTCATTCTGACCCAGGAAGTCACCGGACTCGGTGCAGCAGGCGACGTCGTCGAGGTGAAGAACGGTTACGCACGTAACTACCTTCTGCCCCGCGGTTTCGCCCTGACGTGGAGCAAGGGTGGCGAGAAGCAGGTCGAGTCGATCAAGGCTGCCCGCTCCGCCCGCGAGCACGCGTCGCTCGAGGACGCCCAGCGCCAGGCGGCGGCCCTCTCGGCCAAGCCCGTCACCCTGACCGTGAAGGCGGGTGGCTCCGGCCGCCTGTTCGGCACCGTCAAGGCCGACGACGTCGCGAAGGCCGTCGAGGCCGCCGGTCTCGGCAAGATCGACAAGCGCAAGGTCGAACTCCCGGCTCACATCAAGTCGGTCGGCTCGTACCAGGCCAACGTCCGTCTCCACGAGGACGTCGCAGCCGTCATCGACCTGGACGTCGTCGCCAGCTAGGGAAGCCGGGCTCCCGGACCCGCGAAGCGGCTCCGGGAGCGAGGCCGGCGGCATGACCGGCCGGCCTCACCGGGTTCATCAGGAAGCCCCCGCCATTGGCGGGGGCTTCCTGCGTTGGTAGCCGGGGCCGCAGTGGCCGTCCACTCCCGCGCCGGCCCACCCCCGCGCCGGCCTTTCCATGGCCCCGACGGTATGCAGCTCCTGAGACATGCCCGGCGGCGACTTCTCGGCTTCGCGTACCCTCGGAAGGGGTGCCCTGCAGTTCATACGCCCTCGTCCGGGGTCCGCATGATCCGGCACACGTCGACAGGACACGTGGCAGTACGGGCATATGGGCTCGTAGGCGTTCGCCGCGACCTCGAACCGGGAGTTGTCAACAGCGCCCCTGTGGATGGAGTGGCCAGGAAAATAGTTTTGATCCACACCCGGGGGATAACGTTCCCGCAGGTCAGAGGCCCTTTTGCCGGGAATGGGAAGTACTGTCCACAGGGTTGTCCCCATCCTGTGCACAAGATACGGCCTGCAATCCACAGCATCCTCCCACTTACCCACACCCCCTGTTGGGTTGGCGCTTTGCCGCCTCCGATCGGGGGACTACCGTAGCCGGAGATTCCCAATAGTGAGGGCGCCGGGTGATAGGCCTGTCCTGTCAGACCAGCCCCGGGAACCCGGTGGTCCGCTCTGGCGAACACCGCTTCAGCAGCAGGAGAGAGGCCCTTCAGTGTCCCTGGCACATGCAGATTCATCGACGGACACACGTAGCCCGGAGTTCTCACGCACGCCTCCGCAGGACCTCGTCGCGGAGCAGTCGGTCCTCGGGGGGATGATGCTCTCGAAGGACGCCATCGCCGACTGTGTCGAGGTCCTTCGCGGGCTCGACTTCTACCGGCCGGCGCACGAGAGCATCTACGAGGCGATCATCGACCTCTACGGCCGCGGCGAGCCGGCGGATGCCGTGACGGTGTCGGACGAGCTGACCAAGCGTGGCGAGATCTCGCGCATCGGCGGCCCCGCCTACCTCCACACGCTCATCCAGTCCGTGCCCACGGCCGCCAATGCGGGGTTCTACGCGGAGATCGTGCGCGAGCGCGCCGTCCTCCGCCGCCTGGTGGACGCCGGCACCAAGATCGTGCAGCTCGGCTACTCCAACGACGGCGAGGTGGACGACCTCGTCAACGCCGCGCAGGCCGAGGTGTACGCGGTAGCAGAGCGCCGCACCGCGGAGGACTACGTCGCCCTGAAGGACATCATCGAGGGGACCGTCGACGAGATCGAGTCCGCGGGTCACCGTGGAGAGGGTATGACGGGCGTGCCCACGGGCTTCTACGAACTCGACGAACTGACGCAGGGGCTGCACGGCGGTCAGATGATCGTCGTGGCCGCGCGTCCCGCGATGGGCAAGTCCACGTTCGCGCTCGACTGGGCGCGGTCGGCGGCCATCAAGCACAACATGGCCACGGTGTTCTTCTCCCTCGAGATGGGCCGGAACGAGATCGCCATGCGCCTGCTCTCGGCCGAGGCGACCATCGGTCTCCAGGACCTGCGCAAGGGCACCATCAAGGACGAGCAGTGGGGCAAGATCGCCACCACGATGGGTCGCATGAACGACGCCCCGCTGTTCATCGACGACAGCCCGAACATGTCGCTCATGGAGATCCGGGCGAAGTGCCGGCGGCTCAAGCAGCGGCACGACCTCAAGCTCGTGGTGCTGGACTACCTGCAGCTGATGTCCTCCGGCAAGCGGGTGGAATCCCGCCAGCAGGAAGTGTCGGAGTTCTCACGGGCACTCAAGCTGCTGGCGAAGGAACTCAACGTCCCCGTCGTCGCGCTGTCCCAGCTCAACCGAGGATCCGAGCAGAGGACCGACAAGCGTCCCCAGGTCTCGGACCTCCGCGAGTCCGGTTCGATCGAGCAGGACGCCGACATGGTGATCCTGCTGCACCGTGACGACGTCTACGATAAGGAGTCGGCGCGCGCCGGCGAGGCGGACGTCATTGTCGCGAAGCACCGTAATGGCCCGACCAAGACCCTGGTGGTCGGTTTCCAAGGCCATTACTCGCGCTTCAACAACATGGCTGCGGACGGCGGCGGCTACTAGTCCTTCTTCGGACCGAGCTCGTTGATGACGGTCTTGAGGCGGTCTCGCAGGTCCTGCGAGGCGAGGCCGTCCTCGGCCATCAGTTCGTTCTCGATGTTCTTCGCCCGCTCCAGGGCTTTCAGCCCGGCCGAGGTGATGGTGATCCGCTGACTGCGGCGGTCCGCTGTGTTGCGGAGGCGCGTCACCAGACCGCGCTTCTCGAGGCGGTCCAATGTGCGTCCCACGGTCTGTGCCTGCACATGGACGAGTTGAGCCAGGCGGACGCCCGTCAGGGTCCCCTCCCGCTCCAGCACTCCCAATGTGGTCAGTCCCGCGTGCGTTATGCCGATGCCCAGGAGTTTCTCGTTCCATGAGTGCTCGACGATGCGGGCCGCGGTCGTGAGCAGGCGGCTGGTCGACCAATCGTTCAACTCCGGCACGATGGCGTGTCCTTCCCCTTGGTTCTTACGCGGTGAATTCCCTTGCTCACTACTTACTGTAGACAACTTTGCCCTAAATAGACAGCATGCTTATTATTGGTCGGGGTGGGGCCGGCTCTGCCGGAGCCCGTGTGCGCCGGAGTGGCCCATCGGGGCCGGACCGGAAAGACGGGAGGGCCCGGAGCGCAGCTCCGGGCCCTCCTCGCGTCGGCAGGTACTACTTAGAGGTTCTTGCCGTGACGGGTGTCATCCGCGCCCTCGACTTCGATCTCTTCCTTGCGGACTTCGCCGCTGACCGTCTCGTTGGTGGTGACGGTCTCCTTGTCGAGGCGCACTCGCTCGACGGGGACGGCTTCCTTCTCGACGACGGGACGCTCGGCGTGGAGGACGACTTCGTGCTCCTCCTCGCTGATGGCCGGTCCGTCGTACGCGTCGCCGCGGTTGGCATCCGTGATGGGCTCGCGCTCCACACGGACTTCCTCGCGGCTGACGGGGACGGTCTGTGTGACGTTCTCGGTGACGACGTACTTGCGCAGGCGTGCGCGGCCGGCTTCGCGTCGCTCGGTGCCGACGTGGAGCTGCTCCTCCGAGCGGGTCATCGCATCGTCGGTCGTGGGGCCGGAGGTGTCATGGCCCACGGTGTCGCGGGCGGTGTCGCGGCCCGTGCTCGTGTCGGTGTCCGAGAAGGTGTTCGTCGTGTCGCCGACGCCGGTGTGGCGACCGGAGTGCGTGTCGATGTCCACGTCGCGGTCGCCGTGGCCGACGGTGCCGGTGCCGGTGCCGGTGCCGGTGGTGTCCGTCGTCGTCGTGTCGGTGTAGCCGCTGGTGCCGCCGCCGATCTCGTAGTGACGGTAGAGGCGGTCCTCCTCCTCGGGGCTCAGGTTTCCGTCGGACTCGACCCGGGGGGCGTCCTTCACCTGGTGCTTCGAGTAGGGTACGCGGACGTCATGGCCCTCGACGTCTGCGCCCTGCAGGGGGACGAACGACTCGGACGTGCCGAACAGGCCCGTCTTGGCCGTGACCCAGCTGGGCTCGCCCGTCTGGTCGTCCAGGTAGACCTGTCCGATCGAGCCGATCTTCTCGCCATCCGAACCGAGGACGTTGCCGCCGTTACCGAGCAGGGTATCGATGTGTTCCTGAGTAATCATTTCCTTCTCCTTCTGAGCAATCTCATGCGAGGGGTATGGAATTCTCGGCTGTAGGTTCCGTCAGGGCCGAAGCCCGTGCGAACCACCGGCCTCTAGAGTAAGCACACTTAGTAGTTAATTGGAAGCAGGCTTAGCGTCCGGGTGGGGCGACCGGGTGGTCGACCCAGGCCGTGCGGGCACGATCGAGGTCCGTCGCCGCGCGGTTTTCGTGCCGCCGTCCGCTTCCGTATGATGGCAAGAAGGTCCAGCCACCGGCCGAACATTCACGAATCGAGCCAGTGCATGGGTCCCATGCGGAGCAGCCCCCCGAGACGTCCGGCACCGCCGGGCGCCGCCGCACGGAACCCGTCGGGCGGCGGGTGGAGCGGTTCCCCGGGGCCGGCCGGCCGGCCGGTTCGCCGAGCCCCTGAAAGGGCAACCATGCACACTGAACGGCACCCGCACCTCAACGATGTCCTGATCGCCGCAGCGGATCTCGAGGACGCCGAATTCCACCGTGACAGGCTCGCCCTGGCCTGCGGCGCCGCGATCCGGCAGGCCCTCGCCGGCGGTTTCTTGTACCCGCAGATCGCCCAGGCTGCGAACATGACCGAATCGGAGGTGCGCCGCCATGCCGAGGCGCCATCCGTCGGACCGGAGGTCCCCGTGGACTTCGTCGCCCTCGCGACACCGTCCCTGGCAGCGCATCCCTCCCTGTCCCTCACGCCGTCGCTGACGGATGGGACACAGCCGCACGAGGATCACGGACTGATCGACCTGTCCGGCAGTGCCTCCCGCGAGCCCGATGCCGCGCTCTGATGGTGCTTCCGGTCCGGCCGGACCGCAGGGTGCAACGGCCCTGCTGATCATCGACATGCAGAACGCCTTCTTCGAGGACGAGAAGCTGGCCCGCGTGCAGCAGCCGCTGGTGGGAGCGTGCAACAACCTGATCGACGCCGCGCGCCGGGGCGGAGCGCCCGTCATCGTGGCACGCACCGAGCACCTCAGCGACCGCTCCACGTGGACCCTCTCCATGCTCGACGACGACCAGGGGTTCATCTTCGAGGGCTCCCATCAGGCCGACGTCCTGGACGGCCTGCGCGTGGACGGGCTGGAGACCGTGACGAAGACCCGCGACAGCGCGTTCTTCGGCACGCACCTCGCCACGCGCCTCCGGACCCTGGGGGTGGAGCGGCTCGTCCTGGCGGGGGTGTCCACGCACAACTGCGTGGCGCACACCGGGGCGGATGCCTTCGCCCACGACTTCCGTGTCAGCTATGCGCTCGATGCGATCGGCAGCACCAACGACCAGTACGCCGAAGCGATGCTCGAGATCCTGTCGGTCGAATACCGGCAGGGCATCGTCGGACAGGCGGAGGCCGAGGCGCTCCTCGGCTGACCGGCGCTGTGGAACGACGGAAGGCCACCGGCGATGAACCGGTGGCCTTCCGTTCGGATCGACGTGGTCAGCTCTGCTGGACGGTCGACTTCGCGTCCTGCGCGCTGCCCTTGACGTCACTGGCAGCCTGCTGGCCCTCACCCTTGACGGTCTGGACCGAGTCGGCGGCCGACTCCTTGACGGACTGCACGGCCTCCTGCACGGGCTCCCGGACATCCTCGACGACCTGCTTGGCAGCCTCGGTCACCTTGTCCTTCAGCGGAGCGGCCTGCTCCTTGAGCTGCGATGCTGCCTGCTGCTCCTTCTCGCTGGCCGGGATGATGCTGGCCACGAGCAGGCCGAGCCCGAAGGCGATGAGGCCTGCGGCGAGCGGGTTGCCGGCAGCCTTGCTGCTCAGCTGGCGGGGTGCACCCTGGACGACCTGCCCGGCATGATGCGCCTTGTCCTTTGCGGATCCACCGGCGGACTGGGCGCTGCCCACACCGCTGCCGATCCCGCTTCCAGCCTTGTCCTTGACGTGCCCGGCCTTGTCGGCGACCGTGTCCTTCACGTCCTCGGCCTTGCCGAGCACGGAATCCTTGACGTCCTCGGCCTTGCCCATGACGGTCTCCTTCACGTTGCTGAAGCTGTGCTTGACCTTCTCGGTCTGGCGATGCGCGATGTTCGCCGGGTTCACTTTGTCCGCCACGGCGTCGACGTCGGTTCCCAGCTCCTGGCGGGTGCGTTCGATATCTGCGCGGATCTCGTCTGGTGTCTGGCTCATCGTGTCTGCTCACCTGGTTTCAGTGTCGGCGGAATCTCTTTGACGGTCTCCGCTGTCTGGGGGAGACCCTTGACTTTCTTGACTTCCTTCTTGCCCTGCAGCGCGAGCACCGCGGCGATGATGCCCCAGATGACGGCCACGATGAGGGCGGCCCAGCCGAGGGGCATGAGCGCTCCGAGTCCCCACATCAGTGCGAGGGAGAGGAACAGGAGGACGAAGTGACCGCCGACCGCGGCGCCGGCGAACATGCCCGCGCCCTTTCCGGCGTTCTTCGCCGATTCGGTCGCCTCGGCCTTCGCCAGGGCCACCTCCTGGCGCATGAGCTTGGAGAGGTCCTTGGTCACCTCCCCGAGGAGTTCGCCCACCGAGGCGTTGGCGGAGCGCTGCTCCGCCTCCGTCGGCAGGGGTGCGGCGGCCTGATGGGCGCCGCCCTGGTGGGCACCGCCCACGTATGCCTCACTCATCAGCGCAGGCTCCCGTCATTCGGCAGGGTGCCCACGGGAGGGGTTCCCGGCGGGATGGTGGGGTAGTCGTCGGTGGGGTCGACGAAGGCCGGGTTGGACCCGGCGACGTGCTGACCGCGGGTGGTCTCGCCGAAGCCGGCGGTCGCGGGGGTGCCGCTGTAGGCGTCGGAGTCCACCTCGGTGTAGCCCGGGTAGGTACCGGTCGCAGTGCCGGTCGACGTGCCGGTCGATGTGAAGCCCTGACCGCCCGGGGTGCTGTCGGAGCGGTTGCCGGTCAGGCCGCGGGTCAGGCGACCGACCACGAGGCCGGTGCCGGCGGCGATGGCGAGGAAGGTGCCGGGCTTGCGGCGGGCGAAGGCCTTGACGTCCTCGAGGATGTCGGCGGCGTCACGGCCTTCGAGCCAGCTAGCGGCGGTGTCGGTGCGCTGCGAGGCCTGCTGCACGACGTTGGACACCATGTGGTTGTCCGACTTGTCGGCCATGGACTTCAGCTCGTTCGCGATCCCGCGGATGCCCTCGGTGATCTTCTGCTGCTGTGTACCGGCCTGGCTCTTGACCTCGGAGGTCACCGTACCGAGCAGATTCTTGGCCTGCGAGCCGGCCTCCGCGGCCACCGTCTTCGCCTCGGCGGCGGCGGTGCCTGCCACGTTCTTGGCCGCTTCCTTGCCCTCCTGGCCGACCTGCTTGGCCTGATCCTTGGCGACGGACTTCTTGGAGTCGTCGGCGCCGGTGTTACCGCCGGTGGTGCCGAGCTCGGTTGCGCCGAGGTTCGACGTGGACGACTCGTTGCCGGTCGTGGAGGGAACCAGGGGATCCTGCGGCCAATTCTGCGTAGTCATGATCTTCCTAACGTTGATATTGCCGTAATGCGGACCATCCACGGTGTGGATCGATACGATGGTCCGCATCTCGTGCTGGATCTGTCACTGAAGCTAAGCATGCTTACCTTCCTCCGTGCAAGCCCTTTCTGGAGATTCCGCAACTTCTAAATAAGTAGACTTAGTATCTTCCGAAAATCGTAGGGGCGCTCGTACGGTCGAAACAAGAGGACCGCCCGCGGCCGCTTCAAGAAGGAGCGGGCCAAGCCCGGGCGGCCCCTACGTGGGGAGGTTCAATCCGTGTTTTTCCACAAGCAGGAGCTCCAGTACAAGGCGACCCCGGACAAGCCGGACGCGATCTACGCGCGGAAGCTTCAGGAGGTCCTCGGCGGCCAGTACGGCGAGATCACCGTGGCCCTGCAGTACAGCTTCCAGGCCTGGAACGCCCACATCCCCGGTAAGTACCGCGATCTGCTCTTCGGGATCGGGGCCGAGGAGATGGGGCACGTCGAGATGCTCGCGACGATGATCGCGCAGCTCCTCGAAAAGTCCCCTCTCGGAATCACCGAGGAAGCGGTCCAGTCCGACCCGGCCGTCGCAGCGGTCATCGGCGGGACGGACATGCAGCACGCCATCGTCGCCGGCGCCGGCGCCCGTGCCGTGGACAGCATGGGAAACCCCTGGCAGGGCAGCTACATCACCGCCAGCGGCAACCTGCTCGCCGATTTCACCGCGAACGCCAACGCGGAGATGCAGGGCCGGCTCCAGGTGGCGCGGCTGTACCACATGACCGATGACCACGGGGTCCGGGACATGCTGTCCTTCCTGCTGGCCAGGGACACCATGCACCAGAACCAGTGGACCGCGGCCGCGCGGGAACTCCAGGAGGAGAAGTTGGAAGAGCTGCCCGTGCCGAGCAACTTCCCCCTCAAGAAGGAACTGCGCGAGGTGTCCTACCAGTACCTCAACTTCTCCGACGGCAAGACGGCGTCGCAGGGCAGCTGGGCCTCCGGTCCCACACCGGACGGCAAGGGCGAGTTCACGTACCACGAGGGCCCGACGACCTCGGCCCCGATGCCGCCGGCCACGCATCCCGATGCACGCTTCTACGGCACCACGGAGATCCCGAACACCGTCGAGAAGATGGCCGGCACCGTGCAGGACAAACTGAACCGCGAATAACCGTTCGCATACAGAAGAGAAGGAGACCCTGATGACAAATACGAACGACCGGACCAGGGCCGGCGGCCGGACGACCCTGCAGCGCGCCGCACAGGCGATGGGGGTCGTGTTCCTGCTCGTCGGAATCCTGGGGTTCATCCCGGGCATCACCTCGAACTACGGGACCCTGCAGTTCGCCGGCCATCAGTCGGGGGCGCTGCTGCTCGGGATCTTCCAGGTCTCGATCCTGCACAACATCGTCCACCTCCTGTTCGGCGTCGCCGGTCTCGCCATGGCGAAGACCGTCTCCGGCTCGAGGAACTACCTGCTGGGCGGCGGCATCATCTACGCCATCCTGTGGATCTACGGGCTCGTCATCGGGCAGGACTCGTCGGCCAACTTCGTCCCGCTGAACACCGCGGACAACTGGCTGCACTTCATCCTGGCCGTCGCCATGATCGGGCTCGCACTCGCCCTGAGCCGTGGCGCCCGGGACAGGTCGGCGCGCACCTAGACGCGGCGCCCGTGGCAGCGGGCGGCACGACGCTCCCGGATCCTTCGTCCGGGAGCAGGATCATCGACGCCGGACCGGCGGCACCCCTGGTGCCGCGGGTCCGGCGTCGTCGCGTCAATCCTGTTCCGGGCCCCACGTCGGAGGAGGGAAGTAGGCTTGGCATCGATGCCCGGCCCAGCGGGTCAACCCGACAGAAGAGGTCCTCGATGAAGCAACCCTCACCCCGCGGCGAAGCCAGCGCCCTGCTCCTGGCCGTCATCGCCGGCACCGTGGAATCAGGGCAGGAAGCCCTCTCGCGCCTCGAGGCCGTGGTCGAGGACGCCCTGGCCCGGACCCCGGACATCCTCCACGACGACGACCTCCAGCTCGCGCTCTTCTGCCTCTACGAGCTGCACTACAGCGGCATCGACGGGGCGGCCGACGAGTGGGAGTGGAACCTCCGGCTGCTGGGCGTGCGGCAGCGCCTCGAGGCGGCCTTCGAGGCCCGGGTCCGTGCCGAGGCGGTCGTCGGCGCGTTGCCGGAGGCCACGAGCGAAGCGGTCTGCGCCGAACTGTTCCGCCTGACCGGCGAGGACTCCGGCCCCAGCATGTCCCGCTTCGTGGCGAAGACCGCATCGAACGACCAGCTGCGCGAGTTCCTCGTCCACAAGTCCGTCTCCCAGCTCCGGGAAGCCGATCCCCATACGTGGGCCATCCCCCGGCTGGCAGGGCGGGCGAAGGCCGCGCTGGTGGAGATCCAGGCCGACGAGTACGGCAACGGCCTGCTTGCGCGCATGCACTCGTCCCTCTTCGCCCGCACCATGCGCGAACTGGGGATGGACGACGCCTACGGCGCCTACCTCGATGCCGCGCCGGCCATCACACTGGCGAACAACAACCTCATGTCCCTCTTCGGGCTCAACCGCCGGCTGCGAGGTGCGATCGTGGGGCACCTCGCCGCCTACGAGATGACGTCCTCCCAGCCCAACCGGCTGTACTCCCGCGGCTTCGCGCGGCTCGGGTACGGTGACGCCGCCACCGCGTACTTCGACGAGCACGTCGAGGCCGACGCCGTGCACGAGCAGATCGCGGGCCGCGACATGGCGGGCGGGCTGGTCGAGTCCGACCCCGCGCTCCTGCCGGACGTCCTGTTCGGAGCTGCGGCGGCTCTCGCCATCGACTCCCTCGTGACGGTGCGGATCATGGCCGCCTGGGAGGAGGGTCGCTCCTCCCTGCGCCCCTCGGAGGTGATGGCCTCATGAGCGAGGGAACCGGGAGCGGGGCGCAGGAGCCGGGCGGCCCTCCGGCGCACGCGCTGAACTCGGGTACCGCCACGCCGGTGTCCGTGGTCGCGTGCCCCAACGGTCCGCTGCTGATCCGCGGGGACTTCGAACTGATCGGGGCCGACGGCAACGAACTGCCCCGCACGCGCCGCACGGTGGCGCTCTGCCGCTGCGGGGCATCGGTGCTGAAACCGTACTGCGACGGCTCGCACAAGCTCACCGGGTTCCGCTCCGACCCCTGAGGTCGGCGTGACCGAGGGCGGCAGGACACAAGGCAGCGGGATGGAGAGCGTGTGGCGATCGACCTGAACAGCGACGTCGGGGAGTCCTTCGGCAACTGGACGTTCGGCGACGACGCGGGCATCATCGCGTCGGTCTCCAGCGCCAACGTGGCCTGCGGATTCCACGCGGGAGACCCCACCGGCATCCGCGCCACCTGCACTGCGGCCGCTTCCGCCGGCGTCACCGTGGGCGCGCACCCCGGCTACCGGGACCTCGCGGGGTTCGGCCGGCGGTTCATGGACGTCGACCCGGGCGAACTGACCGACGACGTCGTGTACCAGATCGGCGCGCTGCAGGCGCTGGCACGCGCGGCCGGCACCTCGGTGCGGTACGTGAAGCCCCACGGCGCGCTCTACAACACCATCGCCGTCCACGAGCGCCAGGCACGCGCGGTGGTGCGGGCGGTCCGCGAGGTCGACGACGCGTTGCCTCTGCTGGTCCTCCCCGGAACCGTCATCGAGACGGAGGCCCGCACCGCTGGGCTCCGCACGGTGGTGGAGGCCTTCGCCGACCGCGCGTACCGGCCCGACGGTGCCCTGGTGCCCCGGCGCGAGCCGGGCGCCGTGCTGCACGCCGAGTCCGACGTCGTCGAGCATGTCCTGCGGATCGCGACCGACGGCGAGGTGGTGGCGGTCGACGGGTCGCGCCTCCGGATCGCCGCCGAGAGCATCTGCGTCCACGGGGACACGCCGGGGGCCGTCGCGATGGCCGCAGCGGTGCGCCGGGCGCTCACCTCGGCAGGCGTGGACGTCGGTGCCTTCGCCTAGCGCCGCCGGTCCCGGCGGTGCAGGCCCGGGCATCTCCCTGCGGCCCGTCGGCGATCGTGCCCTGCTCGCCGAGCTGCCCGGCCTGCCCGAGGTGCTGAGCGTGGAGGCCCAGTTGCGGGATCACCCCGCCGAAGGACAGGTGGACGTGGTGCCCGCGGCCAGGACGGTCCTCGTCACGGTCGAGGACGCCCGGTACGTCGCCGCCCTCGCCGACCGGCTCCGGACGATCGACCCGACCCTGACCGCAGGGCAGGACGGCACGCTCATCACCATCGAGGTGCAGTACGACGGCGACGACCTGGCCGACGTCGCCGCCCGGACGGGGTTGAGCGAGGAGGCCGTCGTCGCGGCCCACACAGCGACCCCGTGGGTGGCGGCGTTCGGAGGCTTCGCACCCGGCTTCGCCTATCTCACCGGAGGCGACGCACGCCTCGAGGTGCCCCGGCGGGATTCGCCCCGCACGGCCGTCCCCGCCGGGTCCGTGGCGCTCGCGGGGGAGTTCTCGGCGATCTACCCGCGGGAGTCACCCGGGGGATGGCAGCTGATCGGACGCACGGACGCCGTCCTGTGGGACCTCCGCCGGATAGAGCCCGCCCTCATCCGTCCCGGTGCCAGGGTGCGGTTCAGCGCGGTGCGCGAACTCGTTGAGGTGCGCTCCGGCGTCGCTCCCGGGCCGTACACCACAGCGTCGTCCGATCGGGACACGACGCCCGCGCCGGTGGCCTCCGGACTGACCGTCGTGCACCCCGGGCTCTACAGTGCGCTCCAGGATCTCGGCAGGCCCGGTCTCATGGCCCTCGGCGTCGCGGAGGCCGGTGCGCTCGACCGCGCCGCCCTGCGGCAGGCCAACAGGCTGGTGGGCAACAGCGCCGGATCCGCCGTGATCGAGAGTGTGCACGGCGGCCTCGTGCTGCAGGCCGACGAGGACCAGGTGCTGGCCGTGACGGGTGCCGACGTCGGTCTGACCATCGCCCTGCCCGACGAGGAGGAGCGCGAGCCCGCCCTGTGCGCCCCGTTCCTCCTGCGCGCCGGCGAGGTGCTGCGACAGTCGCCCCCGGCGTCGGGGCTGCGGACCTACACGGCCGTCCGCGGAGGCTTCGAGGCCGAGGAGGTGCTGGGCAGTCGCTCCACCGATTCGATGTCCGGGCTCGGGCCACCCGCTCTCGGGCCGGGCACGCGCCTGGTGGTGGGCCGGCCGGCCGCGGGGTCGACGGTCGGGGACCCCGAGGAGCCGAGGCGGATCGGTGACCCCGAGGTGCTGCGTGTGATCCCCGGGCCCCGCGAGGACTGGTTCGAGGACGGGGCGGCCCGCCTGTGCGCGACGGACTGGACGGTCACGGCACAGTCCAACCGGATCGGGCTGCGGCTCGACGGTCCTGCACTGGCGCGGACCCGGGAGGGGGAGCTGCCGAGCGAGGGCGCGGTCCGCGGCGCCCTGCAGGTGCCGCCGTCGGGTCTGCCGGTGCTGTTCCTCGCCGATCACCCCGTCACGGGCGGCTATCCGGTCATCGCCGTCGTGGCCGCCGCGGACCTCGACCGTGCGGCGCAGCTCGCGCCGGGATCCACGGTGCGCTTCCGGAGGTGATCCTGCCCGGGCCTGACCGCAGCTAGCGGGGGACCTGCTGATGGCCGAGCCGGTAGACCAGCAGGTCGAGGGACGCCCGCCGGTACGCCTCCCGCGCCTGCGCCGAAGGGAAGGCGTCGAGGAGACGCAGGGCGCGCCGCTCCCGCTCCTCGAGGCCGGGGAGCTCGTCATCCACGAACGACGTGCGAGTACTCACTGCTGGTCCACTCCATCCCGGTGCTGGGGGCCCGTGTCCGATACGAGACCAGCGTAGGACGCCCGCAACCCCCTGCCTACCGGTTCTTGGTGCGGGCACCAGCAGGCGCCCCGTGACACGCCGGGCACCGTCCGACGCCCTCCTCGAGGACCTCGTCGCCCTGCCACCGCTCAGCGGCCGGAGGGTGCGGCTTCGGCGGCCGCACGGGCACCGCCCACCGGTGCCGACGCCCCAGGGTCCTGCGCGATGTCCCGCCGGACGAGGAACGTGAGGAGGGCTGCCACTGCGCACAGGGCCGCCGCTCCGAACCACGCGATCGTGTACTCGCCGCTGGTATCCCGGATGAAGCCAGCACCCACGGCCGCCGCTGCCGCACCGAGCTGGTGTGCGGCGAACACCCACCCGAAGACGAGCGGGCCGTCAGCGCCGAAGGCGGAGCGGCAGAGCGCGACGGTCGGTGGCACGGTGGCCACCCAGTCGAGCCCGTAGATGACGATGAAGATGATCATCGGGGGCTGCACGGTCGCCGCGAGCAGCGCCGGCAGCACGAACAGGCTGATCCCGCGGAACAGGTAGTAGACGGCAAGGAGCACCTTCGGGTTGTACCGGTCGGTGAGCCAGCCGGAGGCGATGGTCCCCACGATGTCGAAGACCCCGACGAGGGCGAGGAGGCCTGCCGCCGTCGTCGTCGACATGCCGTGGTCGTGGGCGGACGGGATGAAGTGCGTGCCGATCAGCCCGTTCGTGGTGGCCCCGCAGATCGCGAAGCCGCCGGCGAGTGCCCAGAACGTGCGGTGGTGCGAGGCGGTCCGGAGGGCACGGAGCGCACGCGCCGCGGCGTTGGTCCGCTGCGCCGGGGCGGATGCCGGAACCGCATCGCCGGGCGGTTCACCGTAGGGCCGGGCGCCGATGTCGGCGGGTGCGTCGTGCAGCCAGACGAGGACGAGCGGAATCACCGCGAGCGCTCCGGCGGCGATGACCAGGGAGGCGACACGCCAGTTCGCGGTGTCCACCAGGGCGGCCATCACCGGCAGGAAGACCAGCTGGCCCGCGGCGCTGCCGGCCGTCAGGATGCCGACCACGAGGCCGCGGCGGCGGACGAACCAGGTGGAGGCGACCGTCGCCGCGAAAACGAGGGCTATGCTGCCCGTGCCCAGCCCGATCAGCACGCCCCACGTGAGCAGGATCTGCCAGGGCTCACGCACGAGGACCGTCAGGGCGCTGCCCGCTCCGATGACCAGCAGCGCGAGCGAGGTGATCCGGCGGATGCCGAACCGTTCCATGAGTGCCGCGGCGAACGGTGCCGTGAGCCCGAAGAGGACGAGGTTGATGCTGACGGCCAGCGACAGGACGCCCCGGGACCAGCCGAACTCCTCCTCCAGCGGCACCATCAGGACCGACGGGGCGGCGCGGAAACCTGCCGCGCCCACCAGGGTCAGGAAGGCCACGGCGGCCACGATCCAGGCCGGGTGGATGCGGGGGCGCCGGACCGTGGGTGCGCTGCCGGCGCTCACCTGACGACCGCCGTCGCAAGGGGGACCGGGTGGCCGGAGCGGGCGAGGCTCATCCACGCCGTCGTGGCAGGGGTGAGGCTCTCGCCGCAGGCGTCGCAGCGGTCGGCGCTCGCCGTCGGGCGGCCGCAGGGTGAATGGACGACCTGCATGTGGGCCGTGGCGGAGGGTGCCTGCAGGTACTGCTCGGCGAACAGGATCATGGCGTTCAGGACGGGCAGGGCGCCCTCTCCCGTCTCCGTCAGGCGGTACTCGTGGCGTGTCCCGCCGGAGGTGTCCCGGCAGGGGGTCCGTGCCAGCAGCCCGTGACGGGTGAGCGCGGAGAGCCGTCGGCTGAGCACGCTCTCGGCGATGCCGGTATGGGTGCGGAGGTCGTCGAACCGGCTGCGACCGAAGAACACCTCCCGCAGCACGAGGAGGGCCCAGGGGTCCCCGAGGACCTCGAGTCCGCGGGCGAGGGGGCACTGGCTGTCGGACCAGTCGGAGCGCAGGGGCATGACGATCAGGGTAGGACGCTTCCTTCAGGAAAGCCAGGGCGAGGTGGTCCCCGCGCTGCGTCCCCGGGAAAGGGGTGCACACGGAATTACGCGGGTGGAAATACTGCCGAAACCCCTTCCCCATAGCGTTGGGGAGCACATCACTTCCACAGGAGGCTGCCATGCAGACGCTGAGGGTCAGGTACGTCCCCTGGACCAACCCGGTGGCCGTGGGGCTGCGGGAGGCCCTGCGCGCGGAGAACGACCGCGGCCGGTCCGCCGCGAGCCTCCCCGCTGCCGACGACGGGAGCGGTATCGCCGTCTTCCTCATCGCCTACGAACTGGCGTCCGGGCAGCCCGTCGGCTGTGGCGGCCTGCGGCTCCTCGATGCGGCACATGCCGACGTCGACTCCATCTACGTGCTCCCGTACGCCCGGTGGTCCGGCGTCTCGCAGGCCATCACGGAGGAGCTGGCAGCCTGGGCGCGGACCCACGGCATCACTGCGGTGGGTCCCGGCGACGCCCTCGAGCGGCTGAACGCCCTGCGCCTCTGACCCGCGCCTCTGACCCGCGCCTCTGACCCGCGCCGGGACCCTCGACACCACAGCAGACCGCCCGATGCCGGGCGGTCTGCTCGTGGGTAGGAGGGTGTCGGCGGGCTACTTGCGGGGTGCTCCGAGGTCCACGGGATCCTCGTCGGTCAGGTAGGCGAACTCGGAGTGGGCGGAGATGTCGATGCCGCGCAGCTCGTCCTCCTGCTCGATCCGGAGGCCGATGGTGCGCTGGATGACCTGGGCAATCACCCACGTGACCACGAAGGAGTAGGCGAGCACCGCGACGGTCGCGAGTGCCTGGATGCCGAGCAGCTCGAGTCCTCCCCCGTAGAACGCCCCGGCGACGCCGTTGGGGGCGTCCGGCGTCGCGAAGAGGCCGATGAGCAGGGTTCCGAGGATGCCGCCGATGAGGTGCACGCCGACGACGTCGAGCGAGTCGTCGAAGCCGAGGCGGAACTTGAGTTCGATGGCGAGCGAGCACACCGCTCCCGCGATCGCGCCGATGGCCAGAGCGCCCATGGGGCTCACCGCACCACAGGCCGGAGTGATGGCGACGAGGGCCGAGACGAGGCCGGAGGCGGCCCCCATGCTCGTGGCGGCGCCGTTGCGGATACGCTCCACGAGGGCCCACGCGAGCAGCCCGGCCGATGCCGCGACCGCGGTGTTGAGGAACACCACGGACGCGGACTGCCCTGCGGAGAGCGCGGAGCCTGCGTTGAAGCCGAACCAGCCCACCCACAGCAGGCCGGCGCCCACGAGCACGAGCGGACGGCTGTGCGGCTTGGCGTGGTCCACCTTCGGCCAGCCGTGGCTGCGGCCGAGCACGAGCGAGAGGGCGAGGGCTGCGATGCCCGCGTTCATGTGGACGGCCAGGCCGCCGGCGAAGTCGATGGCGCCGAGGTTATTGGCGATCCAGCCGCCCACCACCGAGCCGTCCTCCGAGCTGAAGGCGAAGACCCAGTGGGCGATCGGGAAGTAGACCAGCGTAGCCCAGACACCCGCGAAGATCATCCAGGCACCGAACTTCATGCGGCCCGCTGCGGCCCCGGCCACGAGTGCCGTCGTGACGCAGGCGAAGAAGAGCTGGAAGCCCGCGAAGAGGATCGGGGGGATCGAGGCGGACGGATCCTCGGCGAGCAGCTGGCCCATGCCGGCGTACTCGGCGACGTCCCCGATCAGGCCGAGCCCGCCGACCGAGTTGCCGAAGGCCATCGAATAGCCGAACAGGGCCCACAGCACCGCGACGAGGCTCGCTCCGCCGAAGCACATCATCATCATGTTGAGGATGCGGCGGGAGCCCACCATCCCTCCGTAGAACAGGGCCAGTGCCGGGATCATCAGACAGACGAGCGCGGCGCTGGCGAGAATCCAGGCGACATTTCCAGAGTCCATGGGAAGTCCTTTTCCGTGATGGCGCTTGCGCGTGCCGGACGGGACTGAGCCCGGGGGAGCACCTGGCTGGGGTGCTGGACCGGGGGTGGCACGCCGCGCTCAGCAATGGTAGGCAGCGCCACATTTCAGCACCGGGAGGGTGCCGTTAACACTGGGTAAAGCGGTGTCCCACCCCTAGCCGCCGGCGACGGACTGGACGATCATGACGGTCGCCCCCGCCGGGACCGCCGTGCCGAGCCCGTCCAGGCGGCGCACGTCCTCGCCGTCCACGTAGATGTTCACGTAGCGCCTCAGGGCTCCGGTCTCCTCACGGATGCGCTGCTCGAGCAGCGGACGACCCTCGCCCAGGCGGTCCAGCAGCGAGCAGACGTCGTGCCGGCCGTGCAGGTCCATGCTGACCTCGCTGCGCCCGTCGACGTAGGGGCGCAGGAGCGTCGGGATGAGGACGGTCACGGGCATGGTCGCGGGCACCGGGGGGCCGATCAGGCCGTGACGACGGCGGCGCGGACCGAGAGCACGTCCGGGAGGTTCCGTGCGACCTCCCGGAAGGTGCGGCCCTCGTCGGCGCTCGCGTAGACGGTCCCGCCGCGCGTCCCGAAGTACACGCCGGGCGTCTCGGCGGTGTCGACGCAGGCGGCATCACGCAGCACCGCGTTGTACTCCGCCTGCGGCAGCCCGGCGTCGCTCGCCTCCCAGGTGGCACCGCCGTCGTCCGTCCGGTGCACCCTCAGGCGGCCCTCGGGCGGGATGCGCTCGCCGTCGGCCTTGAGCGGGATGACCCACGCCGTGCCGCCGCGGTGCGGGTGGGTGAGCATCACGAAGCCGAAGTCGGCGGGCAGGCCGTCGGCGATGGACTGCCACGAGTCCCCGCGGTCGGTGCTCGTGTAGACGCCGTGGTGGTTCTGGGCGAACAGGCGGTCGGGGTCCACGGCGTCGCGGGCCACCTTGTGCACGCACTGCCCGAACTCCGGGTCGGGGTCGGGCATGAAGTAGGCGCTGATGCCCTTGTTCCGCGGCTGCCAGGACGCCCCGCCGTCGTCGGACCGGTACACGCCCCCCGTGCTCATCGCGACGTGCAGCGTCTCGTCCGCTGGGCTGGGCAGCACGGTGTGCGCGGCCGCCCCGCCGAAGCCGGCACCCCACTCGCTGCGGTGGGGGTGGTCCCAGAGGCCCCGGTTGAGCTCGAAGGTCTCCCCGTGGTCCGTGGACTTCCAGACCGAGATGGGCTGGCATCCCGCCCAGACGACGCCCGGGCGGGAGTCGGCGTCGGGCTGGATCTGCCAGATGCGCTCCAGCGCGACCCCCTCCTCCGCCGCGAAACGGAGGCTGCCCTCCTGCGGCTCGGCCCAGGTCTCGCCGAGATCGTCCGAGTGGGCGATGCACGGGCCGAAGTGCCACGACATGCGGCCCGCGAACAGGCGGGTGCGCCCTCCGCGGGTATCGATCCCCACGCTCGGGATCTCCTCCATGAGGAACGTCGGTTCGGACAGCGTCCACGTGACCCGATCACGGCTCGAGGCGAGCCAGAGGCCCTTCTTCGTGCCGATGGCGAGGAGTGTGGTTCCCGGTGCTGTCATGGCTGCCCCCTCGGCGTCGAACCGGTCCCCGACCGGAGGTGTGGTGTGGATCACTCGGGATGATTCCACCCACCACTCGATTTGTACAGGGAGGACTACCCGCTTCTGTCCGTATTCGCGGAGCGGGTGATCCGGCCGTGCCAGAGTGGAGCTATTCGGTCGCTGGGAGCGAAGATCCGTTCGTCCTGGAGGCATCGAGTGAATGACACGATCCTGGGGAAGGCCGCGCCATCGCGGCTCTGTCCCGGTCCGCAGCATGTGCCCGGCATCCGCCGGCACTGTGCGGACAAGCACTGCGTGCAGTGCCGGGACGGGCTGCTCGTGCTGTGGTGGGCGCCCGGTTCACTGCTGACGACAGTCGACGTCCTCGGCTCCTACGATGCGATCCGCGAACTGTCCGACGGCTACCGGATGCCGCTCGTCGTCCATCTGCAGGCGCTCGCGGGGATCGCCCCGCCGGCTCGCACCCTGCTCCTCGAGGCCACACTGGCCTCCCGCATCGCCGTCGTCGGGACCGGGCCGGTGGACCGCGTGATCGCCGGATTCCTGGAGCAGTCCCTGACGGAGACCCGCTACTTCGACAGGGCCGGCGAGGCCCTGGCGTGGGTGCGGAGCCCCTAGCGCCGTCCTACCCGAACAGCGGCGCGAGGAAACGGCGCTCGTACCGGCGGATGCATTTGCTGTCCTGTGCCAGGCGATAGGCGTCGACGCACTCCGGGTCCGTCGCGGCCTCCTCGCGATACCGCTCGTAATCCGCGAGCGAGGGAAACGTGAAGAGCGCATAGGCGATATCGCTGTCCCCCTCGCTCGGGAGGAAATACCCGTGGTGATTGCCGCCCAGTTTCCCGACCAGATGGATCCAGCGCCGGCCGTATTCCTCGAAGTCGGCGCGTTTGTCGGGATCGATCTCGTAGCGCAGGTGGACGGTGATCATCGCGTTCCCGGGCTCAGCGGCTCTCGTTGTAGGCGTCGATGATCGACTGCGTGATGCGCCCGCGTGAACTCGGGTTGTAGCCGTTGTCCTGCGCCCAGCGGCGGATCTGCTGGGTATCCTCGCGCTTCGAACGGGACGACGCCTTCGGGCCGGCGGCCGGCTGCTTGCCCGAGCCCGCCTTGCGCCCCTTGTCGACGTACCCGGAGAGGGCGTCGCGCAGCGACTTCGCATTCTGTTCGGTGAGGTCTATTTCGTAGTTCGTGCCGTCGAGGCCGAATCGGACGGTTTCCTGTGCTTCTTCGCCATTGAGGTCGTCGACCAGATGAACCTGTACGCGCTGTGACATCTCATTCTCCTGCATTGTCCGGACGAATTCGTGAGCCCCAGATTCCGACCTTATCGCGTATTTGCCGACATCTCGACATGAATGCGTTACCGACGCAAATGTGTTCCTCCACACAATGCGCGGTTTTGCTCCAGGAGGGACGATGTCGCGGCGGCGAATTCCGCGTCCGGAAGCAGCCCGCGGTCGCACAGTGCGCGGGGAGGAGTTGCCGGCCCTGCTGCCGGCGCAACGGCTAGGCCGTGGTACCCCGTTCGTCGATGACCGGGGGGAGCCCGAACGCCGCGAACATCTCCGGGTAGAGGAAGTTGTGGTGGCCCGTGATGCGCTCGCCGTCGGTCTCGATGACCTGGATGGCCCACGGCTCCCACAGGCCCGGCTCCACGAAGTGGTAGTTGGCGAACCCTCCGGCACCGTTGACGTCGAGGGGGATGAGGCGGCCGTTCTCGCAGACGCTGCCCTTCCCGACGAACCAGCCGATGACGTCCTCGGGGCCGCTGAGCCACAGGTCGAAGGGCGGCATGGAGAGGACGACGTCGTCGCGCAGCAGTGACACGAGCACGTCCATGTCGTAGGACTCGAAGGCCTCCAGGTACCGCGCGAGGAGGGCCCTGTGCGCCGGGTCCTCGAGGCGCATGGGTGTCGCGGGCTCGTAGCCGGCCATCGTCTTGCGGGCGCGCTGCAGTGCGCTGTTGATCGACGCCGTGGTCACCTCGAGCAGCGTGGCGACCTCCGCGGCGGACCAGCGCAGCACCTCGCAGAGGATGAGCGCGCTGCGCTGGAGCGGGGGCAGGTGCTGCAGGGCCGCCACGAAGGCCAGGCGGACCGTGTCGCGGGCTTCCGCGACGACGGCGGGATCACCGGCCAGGTCGATCACGCGGGCATCGGGGATGGGCTGCACGAAGACGCCCTCGGTGAGCGGTGCGCCGAGCACGGCGTCCGCCGTCCGCGTGGAGGGCCCCAGATCCATGGGCCGAGCACGGCGCTGAGGGCTTCGGAGCATGTCCACGCAGACGTTGTGGGCGATCCGGTAGAGCCAGGTGCGCAGGGACGACTGGCCGGCGAAGGAGTCCCGCTTCGACCACGCCTTGATCATGGTCTCCTGCACGGCGTCCTCGGCCTCGGACGCGGCACCGAGCATCCGGTAGCAGTAGCCCGTCAGCTCCCGCCGCGACGCTTCCAGGAGTTGCTCGAACGGGACGGCGTCGTCGGCCTCGGACGGGGTCCCCCGGGTGCTGGTGGCGGGCTGCATGCCTCCGAGCGTAGCAACGGCTGCACCGGCGCGGGAGGTGGGCTGCGGGAAAAGTTTCGCGCCGTCGATGATTCCGGGGCGGCTGTGACGTCTACTGGGGACACCACCATCGACGGGAGCCCCTATGCGCAGACTCACAGCCGGCCTTTTCTCCTCCGTGGACGGAGTGGTCGAATCCCCCCATCTCTGGCAGTTCGACAGCTTCGACGCGGAGCTCGGAGCCGGCATGGGCGCGATGATCAGCAGGGTGGACACCGTGCTCCTCGGCCGTCACGGCTACGAGGAGTGGGCCGACTACTGGCCACGGGCCGAGGCCTCCGATCCTTTCGGCGCGTTCATCAACCCGGTCGAGAAGTTCGTGGCGTCCCGCACGCTGTCGGGTGAGCTCGGCTGGACGAAGGCCTCCCTCATGAACCGGCCGCTCGAGGACTTCGTGCGGGCGCTGAAGCAGACCGACGGCGGCGACATCGCCGTGTGCGCCAGCATCTCGCTGGTCCGCCAGCTCCTGTTCGCCGGACTCCTCGACTCCCTGATGCTGATGGTCCATCCGGTGGTGGCCGGCACCGGCCGCCACCTGTTCGAGCCCTCTGACCCCGTCACGAGACTCGAGTTGCAGGAGCTGACGACGACGAGCAGAGGCAACGTCCTCGCGTCCTACGCCCTCCGTCCCGAGACTTCGGGGGAGTAGCCATGTCCTTCCAGGCATATCTCGACACCATCGAGGCGAGGACGGGACGGACCCCGCGGCAGCTCGTGCAGCAGGCGAAGGAGCGGGGCTTCGAGGGCCCCGACGCGTCGGCGGGTGAGATCGTCGCGTGGCTCAAGGAGGAGCACGACCTCGGACGCGGACACGCCATGGCGCTCGTCCACGTCATCCGGAACGGGCCGACCATCAGCGGCAAGCACGTGGGGAGCGGCGGCACCCATGCGGACGCGTCGACGGAGCTGTGGCTGGACGGGGTGGCGACGAAGCCTGCTCCCTGACGGGCAGCCACGGCCCGCACCTAGACTGCTGCCCATGGCCGTGCTCATCGATCCTCCGTCCTGGCCCGCCCATGGGACGGTCTTCTCGCACCTGGTGTCGACGTCGTCGCTCCGGGAGCTGCATGCCTTCGCCGAGGCGGCCGGTATCCCGCGGCGGGCGTTCGACGAGGACCACTACGACGTGCCGGCGCGCCGGTACCGCGAGCTGGTGGACCGTGGAGCGGAGGAGGTCAGCGGCGCCGATCTGGTGCGGGCCTTGATCGCGAGCGGACTGCGGATACCCGCGCGGCGGCGGGGCCCGAAGCTCCGCGCGGCACTGGCATCGCGCTGGAGGACGGTGCTCCCGCAGCACCCGGCCCTGGGGGAGGAGCTCCTCGACCGGTGGGGGGAGCAGCATCGGAGGTACCACACGCCCACACACCTCCTCGCGGTCCTCGAGGCACTCGATGTCCTGCTGGATCCTCCGGACGAGGCCCTGCGGCGCCCGGTCGTGCTCGCCGCGTGGTTCCACGACGCCGTGTACCAGGGGGCGTCGGGCGACGACGAACGGGCCTCGGCGGACCTCGCCGTGAAGCGCCTGGCAGGGCTGATCCCGTCGTCGGAGGTGCGGGAGGTCGAGCGACTCGTCCTGCTGACGATCGGTCACGACCCGACGGAGGGCGACCGCGCGGGGCAGCTCCTGTGCGATGCGGACCTGGCGGTGCTGGGTGGATCGGAGGCCGAGTACCAGCGGTACGCCGCGGCCGTCCGTGACGAGTACGCCCATATTCCCGATGCGGCATTCATTGACGGGCGGCGATCGGTCCTGGCGCAGCTGATCGCCCTCGATCCGCTGTTCCGGACGGCGACGGGCCGGCAGCGCTGGGCGGACCGCGCCCTGCGGAACCTCCGGCACGAACTCGACCTCCTGGGCTGACGCCCGTCGTCCGGTCCGCGGGGGAGCCCTGTCCCGCGGCGGTAACTCAGCGGTCCGGCAGCTCGACCAGGCCGTTCCGGAAACCCCAGAGCACCGCCTGCAGGCGATCGCGGGAGGCCGTCTTCTGCAGCAGCCCCGCGAGGTGGTACTTCACCGTGGTCTGCTCGACGAAGAGGTGTGCGGCCATCTCGGCGGTGGAGCGGCCTTCTGCCAGCAGGTGGAGGACGTCGAGCTCGCGTGCGGTGAGGGGTGCGGGAAGGGGATCGGTGGGCCCCCCGTCCGGGGCCGTCCGGGATTCCTGCGACATCCGGGATGCGTGCGGTGCCGGCGGCGTGGCCTGCCGTCGGTTGCCGAACTCCCTCAGGATCCGCCGCGTCAGCCGCTGGTCGAGCGTCCCGTCGCCGCGGGCGACGGAACGCACGGCGTCGAGCAGCGTCCCCTCGTCCGCCCCCTTGAGCAGGAATCCGGCCGCGCCTGCCTCGAGCGCCGAGAAGATGTCGTCGTCGATGTCGAAGGTCGTGAGGATCAGGACGCCGGTGTGCACGGAGTCGTCGGCGGTGATGGCCCCCGTGGCGGTGATGCCGTCCATGACCGGCATCCGGATGTCCATGCAGACCACGTGGGGCCGGAGCGACCTGGTCAGGCGGACGGCCTCCTCACCGTTCGCGGCTTCGCCGACCACCGTGATGTCCTTCGCCGCACCGAGCAGGATGGACAGTCCGGTGCGGACGATGACCTGATCGTCCGCGACGACGACCCGGATCACGAGCGTCCCCGGACAGGATGCGGGATGCGGAGCCGGTTGCGCCAGCCGCCCCCGGCGGTGGTCCCGGTGTCGAGGTCGGCCCCGATCAGGTCGGCACGCTCGTTCATCCCGATGAGCCCGTAGCCCCGTCCTCCCGGCCTCCCCTCCGCCGCATTCGCAGGGGGGCCGGACGCCGGCCCGTTCTCCACGACGACCTCCAGCTCGTCCGGCCGGTACTCGACGGACACGGTGCAGTCGGCGTCCGGTGCATGGCGTGCGGCGTTCGTCAGGGACTCCTGCACGGTCCTGTAGATGGAGGCCTCCGCCACGGGTCCGACGCGGTACGGATCCCCGGTGACGCTGAAGGAGACGCGCTGACCGCGTCCGGCCGCAGCGTCGAGCAGGGACGGCAGGTCGTCCAGCCCCGGGATGCCGATGGTCGCCCGTCCGCCGCCGTCCTTCGGGTCCGCGTCCGGCCGCAGCAGCCCCACGGTGCCCCGGAGATCCGCCATGGTCGCCCGGGCCTCGTCCTCCAGCTCGCGGAGCATCGTGCGGCTCCGTTCGGGGTCGGAGGCGATCAGCGCCCCGGCCGCCTGGGCGCTCACGATGATGCCGGACAGGTGGTGACCGGCGATGTCGTGGAGTTCGCGGGCGAGTGCCGTGCGTTCCGCCCGTCGGTCCTGCTCGATCAGATAGGAGCGCTCGCGTTCGGTGAACTGCTCGCGCTCGCGCGCCGCGTACCGGAGCTGCTCCCGTCCGCGGCCGAACTCCGCGATCAGGGCGGGCACCAGGTACTCGAAGACCACCCGCGCGGCGATCAGGCCGAGCACCGCCGGGAAGGGCAGGCGTCCGGCGAGGAGCGCTGCGATCAACGCGACGCCGCTGCTGACGGCGGCCATCGCCGCGAGCACCCGGAACGCCGGCGGTCGGGCCGCCCGACGGATCAGGTGGTAGGCGGCGAACATCACGGCCAGGCTGCCGATGCCGAGTTCGGCGGCGCTGGAGGCGAGGAGCACGGAGTGCAGCAGGACGACGGCGACGAAGGCCGGGACCGGCGCCGTCCAGCGGACCAGCAGCGCGAGGGCCTGCCCGGCGACGAGCGCCGCCTGCAGGACGGTGAGGAGCGGGCCGGGGGCCGGCTCCAGGATCCCGGCGACCCCTGCGACGAGATGGAGGACCGCTGCGAGGAGGACCGCCAGCGGGAACGCCGGATTCCGCCGTGGAGCGCCCTGCCCGCCGTCCCTGATCTTCCGCACGGAACGAGTCAACCACGGACGCACCGGCGCGGGCTGCGCCCCGGTGCGTCCGTCGTCCTTCCCGGTCCTCACCCGGCCTGCAGGATCACGTCGAGGGCGTCGACGACGATCCTGTACCGGGCCAGGAGCGCGGTCTCGTCGGTGGGGTCGACGATCGCCCAGGGCAGGGCGGTCACCGCGATGGTGACGGCGGTCCCGTCGGGGCCGACCGCGTTGCGGGTCTGGGTGCCCGGGATGTCCCCACCGTGTCCCCAGGCCGTGCCGCCGCCGCTGAGCGGGTAGCCCTGCAGGCCGAGTCCGTAGACGGCGTCGGGCCACAGCTCGTCCCCCGCCGGTACGGCGGCCTGCATCTCCGCGAGGCTCTCCCGGTCCACGAGCTCACCGGCGAGGAGTGCCCTCATGAAGGTGTTGAGCTCGCTCGGGGTGGAGACCATGGCGCCGGCGGCCCAGGCGAACGCGGGGTCCATGGTGGTGATGTCCTTCAGCTCGCCGGCGGTGTCCAGGTGGTAGCCGAGGGGATGCGTGCCGCGCAGCTCCTGCTCGCCCGGGACGGGCAGGTAGGTGTTCGCGAGCTGGAGCGGTTCGACGACACGGCGCTCGATCTCCTCGTACAGCGGGCGTTCGGTGAGGCGTTCGACGATCAGCCCGAGGACCAGGTAGTTCGTGTTGCTGTACTCCCACCGCGCGCCGGGGGTGAAGACCGCCGGCTTCCCGAGGGCGATATCGAGCATGTCCCGGGGTGAGATGTAGGTGTGCTGCGCGCCGAAGGCATCCGCGGCGATCTGGTCGGCGTACTCGGGCAGGCCGCTGGTGTGCTGCAGCAGCTGACGGACGGTGATGTTCCCGCCGTCGATCCCCTCACCCGCCACGAGTCCCGGGAGATAGGTCCCGACGGGCTCATCGAGCGCGAGCGCTCCTTCCTCGACGAGCTGCAGGACGACGGTACTGACGAACATCTTCGTGTTGCTGGCGATCCGGATCTGCCCGTCGGCGGGGGCGGCGTCACCCGTGACGAGGTTCCCGGTGCCGGCTGCGAGCGTGAGGGTGGTCCCGTCCGGGCCCGTGACCGCAGCGGAGGCGGACGGGTAACCGGCGTCGACGAGCTTCTGCAGCTGCTCCTGCACGACGGCGGCGACCGGCTCGGTCTGTCGCTCGGGCGCCGAGGCGCCGGTCGGAGCTGCCGTGGAGGCGCCGGCGGGGGCTGCCGCCGAGGCCTGCGCCGGCATGCCGGGCTGGAGCAGGGCGGCCCCGCTCCCGGCCGTCAGGGCGGCGGCGAGGGCGGCGGCGGCCCAGCGGGCCCGGGGTGAGCGCGCAGTGGTGCGCGCAGTGGTGGAGAGGGTGGAAGGGATGGCGGGGGTGCTGGAGGGCGATGCAGGCATGGGGATCACGTCTTTCCGGGTTCGGGTTCGGTCTGGGAGGGAGGGCGTCCGGGGGTCAGAGGTCCTGGCGGCGCAGGGTGAGTGCCGAGGCTGCCACCGCGATCGCTGCCAGGGCGGCGAGCGCCCCGAGGGCCGTGCCGGGTGCCACGGCCGCGCCGGACCCGACGGCTGCCTGGGACAGGGACACCGGCAGGAGCTGCACCCAGACGGGCACGGTCCCCGTGGCGAGCTGCACGATCGACATGAGCACCGGTTCGAGCACCAGGGCGCCGAGCATCACGAGCACGGCGGCGAGCTGGTTGCGCAGGATCAGCCCGACGGCCAGCCCGACGAGGGTCAGGAGCGTGACGGCGAGTACTCCGCGGCCGAGGAGGCCGAGGACCTGCGGCAAGGAGGCGGTGAACGGCGTACTCCGGCTGAGGAGGGTGACGCCGAGGGTCAGGAGGGCCACCGCGGCCAGGAGCACCCCCGTCACCGCGCCGGTGGCGGCCGCTGCGCCGGCCTTCGCGAGGACGATGCGGGACCTCCTCGGCTCGGCCAGTGCCGCCCCCGTGATACCCCCGTACCGGAAGTCACCGGTTCCGGCCAGGACGCCGAGCAGGACGACGGCGACGATCACGGCGCCGATCGACCCCGTGCCCATCGATGCTCCGAACGGATTCAGGGCGGCCAGCTGGTTCTCCGCCAACCCCATGTCGATGACCGGCAGTTCCGCCGTGACGTCCGCTCCGGCTGCTCCGTCCTCGCGCAGGGCCGGGAGCAGGAGGGTGAAGGCGAGTTGCGTCAGGATCAGCCCCAGCGCTGCGATGAGGATCGCAACCCTGGTCGAGGTGGTGGTGGTCAGTTTCAGGATCTCAGCGCGCAGCATGGGGAGCCCTTTCGTCCGTGCCGGTCAGGGAGAGGTAGTACTGCTCGAGGTCGCCTCCGGAGCTCGCGAGGGCCTCGTCGAGGGAGAGGGCGGAGCGGACCCGCCCGCCCGCGATGATCACGACGTCGTCGGCGATCCGGGCGACGTCGGAGAGCATGTGCGAGGACAACAGGACGCTGCCGCCGCCGTCCGCGAAGGTGCGCAGGTACTGCTTCAGCCAGTGGATACCGGCGGGGTCGAGACCGTTGGCGGGTTCGTCGAGCACCAGGATCCGCGGCTCGCCGAGGAGTGCGGTGGCGATCGCCACCCGCTGGCGCATGCCGAGGGAGTAGTCGCGGATCCTGCGTCCGGCGTCGGCCGCCAGGCCCACGGTCTCGAGCACCTCGTCCACGCGCCGGGCGGCGAACCGGCCCTGGGCCGCGCCGATGCGCAGGTGCTCGCGGGCTGTCCGGCCCGGGTGGAGGCCGCCGGCATCCAGCACGGCACCGATCTGCCGGAGGGGATCGGCCAGCGCACGGTAGGGCTTGCCGAGGACGAGCGCCTCGCCCGAGTCGGCGGCGACGAGGCCCAGGAGCATGCGGATGCTCGTCGTCTTGCCGGCGCCGTTCGGGCCGAGCAGGCCGACGACACGTCCGGCGCCGACGGTGAAGGTGACGTCCTCGACGCGCCGGACCCCGTGGAACGACTTCCGGAGGTGCCGCACGGCGAGGGGTGGGGGAGTGGGATTGTCCATGCCTCAAGCCTGTCCGTGGAGAGCTTCCGGCGCCCCGGCCGCAGGGACAGTCCCGACTGTCCGGACGGACAGTCCGTTGCGTGACACCCAGCTATGGACATCTGGGATATCCGATAGGTAAGGTATCCATATGCGGATGGCCCAGCTCAGCGAAGCGAGTTCCATCCCCGTCGCGACGATCAAGCTCTACCTCCGGGAAGGGCTTCTCTCCCCGGGGACGCGGACCAGTCCCAATCAGGCGCAGTACGGCCTGAACCACCTCCGGCGCCTGAAGCTGATCCAGGCGCTCGTCAAGCTCGGTCGACTGAGCCTCGCCGCGGCAGGCGACGTCCTCGACGCCATCGACTCCGACCGCCCGCTCATCGAGACCTTCGGTGTCGCGCAGCGTGCCGCCACCCGGGTGGCAGACCCGGCCGCGATCCGGGATACGGAGCTGGAGCGGGTCGACTCGCTCCTCGAGGACTGGCATGTCGACCCGGACGGCTGTGGACGTTACGACGCCGCCGCCGCACTCACCGCCCTCAAGGACTCCGGCCTGAACGCCACGGAGGACTGGTACCGGCGGTACGCCGACGCGGCGCTCGCCGTCGCGGAGGCGGATCTCGACCTGGTGGACGCCCAGGAGGGGCGGAGCGCGAAAGCCGAGACGGTCGTCGTCGGCACCGTGCTCGGAGACGCCCTGTTCGCCGGCCTCCGCCGTGCGGCCCAGCAGCACGTCTCGTACACCCGGTACGCCGGAGGCGGCGCGGGCTCCCCGCCCAACCGCTGAAGTCCCGAGGAGGACTCATGCAGCACACCGTGAACCCCGCCCGCCCGCCCCTGGCCGCCGTGGCCTGGCACAGACCGCTCCTGCTCCTGGCCGCCCTGATGGCCCTCACCGGTCTCGTGAGCCTGGGAGGCCTCGTCGTCGACCCCCGCGAGATCGTGGGCGCGCCCGCATGGGCCAAGCCCCTGAAGTTCTCGATCTCGTTCTTCCTCTACGCCCTGACGCTGTCCTGGCTGATCGGGCAGGTGCGCTCGAAGGTGCGCCTGGCCTGGTGGCTGGGGACCCTGGCGGCCGCGGCCGTCCTCGTCGAGATGGTCGTCATCGTCGGCGCCGTCCTGGCCGACACCACGAGCCACTTCAACGTCACCACCCCACTGAGCGCGGCGCTGTGGCGCGTCATGGCATTCTCGATCGTCGTCCTCTGGCTGGCCTCGCTGATCGTGGGCGTCCTCCTGTTCCGGGTCAGGGGCGCCGACCCGGCGCGCTCCACCGCCGTGCGGGCCGGTGTGGTCATCGGCCTGGCCGGCATGGCCCTCGGGTTCCTGATGACCGCCCCGACGGCGACCCAGCTGGAGAACTGGCAGGGCGTCTCCGGGGCGCACACGGTCGGGGCGGCCGATGGCGGTGCCGGCCTGCTCCTCCTCGGCTGGAGCACCGTGGCGGGCGATCTCCGTGTGCCCCACTTCGTCGGCATGCACGCCCTGCAGCTGCTGCCGATCAGCGCCGTCCTGCTCGAGCTGGCGGCACGTCGTGTGTCCGCCCTGAAGGATCCCTCGGTGCGGCGGGGGGTCGTCCGGGTGCTCGCCGCGTTCTACACCGCCGTCGTCGCGCTCCTCACCCTGCAGGCCCTCGCCGGGCAGTCCGTGGTGGATCCGAGCCCGGACGTGGTGCTGGGTGCCTGCGGCCTGCTGCTCCTGGCGGCCCTGTCGATCGCGGTGATCCTGGCGCGGGGACGGGACCGGGGCCCCGGTCCGCTCGAGCCCGCCGTCGTGCCGGTGGCCGGCGGTGCGGCATGACCGCCCGCACCCGGCAGCCGCTGCCGGCCACCACCCTCGCCGCGGTCATGGCCTATGCGGTGCTGTCCGTCGCCGGACTGGTCGGCACCTGGTACTTCAACCTCGCGTACCGGGGCACCGACGGCACCTACCTCGAGGCGTGGTTCGCCAACCCGGCGAGCTCCTCGGCGGCCGTGGACGTCGTCGTGGCCGCGCTCGTGGCCTGCATCTTCTACGGCGTCGAGGGGCGCCGGCTCGGGTGGCGCCGGCGATGGCTGCTGTTCATCCCGCTCACCTTCGCGGTGGCCCTCGCCTTCGCGCTGCCGCTGTTCCTCATGCTGCGGGAGCTGCAGCTCGCCCGCGAGGCACCGGACGGACAGCCCGCGCCGACCGGGAGGACGGGCCATGGGATCCGTCGATGACGCACTCGCCGCCCTGCAGGATCCGGACCGGGCGTGCCTCCAGCGGATCATCGCCGGTGCACGCGCCGTCTGCCCGGATGCGGTGGACGGGGTGAGCTACGGCCTCCCGGCCCTCCTCCTGCAGGGGCAGCCGCTGATCGGCGTCGCCGCCGCCGCCCACCATCTCGCGCTCTACCCGTTCTCGCCCGCCGTGCTCGACGCCGTCGCGGCGGCGCTCGAGGGTTTCCCCCGGTCCAGGGGCACCGTCCGCTTCACGGCGGCCAGGCCCCTGCCCGATCACCTGGTCCGCGAGATCGTCCGCCTCCGGAGCCTCGAGATCGCAGGGCGGTAGCGGACGCTACCTGGCTGCGGTCCCCGCCCATCACGGTTCGGCGCCCATTCGCGCCGGGGCGTGGCGGCGGCGCGAGGAGGGGCCGATCATGGGTGCATGACATGGCTGGCCCGACCCGTCGCCGCAGCGCTCACGACGTTCACCGCGCTCCTGCTCGCCGCGTGCGCGACGCCGGGGAATCCCGCGGGGACGGGCGGGGACGGGCCCGGCGCGCCGGACCCCGCGGCCCTGGCCGATCACCTCGCCCCGGCGGCGGACGGCGAGGTCATCGGCCAGGGCACCGTGCTGCAGGGCGGCGACGCGCCTCCTGCCTTCTGCCTCGGCGGCGTCATGGAATCCTACCCACCCCAGTGCAGCGGTCCGCCGATCATGAACTGGGACTGGGACCTGGCCGGCGGGTTCGATTCCGCGTCCGGTGTCACCTGGGGCGCCTACGCGGTGACCGGGACCTGGGACGGCGCCACCTTCACGAGGACGGGGGTGCCCATCCCGCTCTCGCTCTACGACGCCATGCCCTTCGACGACCCGCTCGCCGGGAGGCAGGGCCTCACCGCCCCGCACGAGCTCGAGCGCATCCAGCAGGAGGTCTTCTCGGGCCGGAAGGGCCATGTGCTCACGGCCGGGACGGACCGCGGCTTCGTCGTCGTCACCGTCGTGTACGACGACGGCACGTTCCAGGCACGGATGGACGCGGAGTACGGCGCCGATGTCGTCGTCGTGCTGTCCGCGCTGCGGGCCTACGGTTGATCGGAGGGACCCGCCCCGGGGCGGGACGCGCGACGAAGGGACCGCACGGTGCAGATCATCCTCTGTGACTCCGAGGAGCAGGTGGGACGGCGGGCCGCCGACCTGATCGAGGCCCGCGTGCGGCAGGGCCCGGCCGTCCTCGGACTCGCCACCGGCGGCTCGCCGGCAGCCACCTACGCCGAGCTCATCCGGAGGCACCGGGAGGAGGGCCTCGGCTTCGGCGCTGTCACAGCCTTCACCCTCGACGAGTACGCAGGCCTCCCCGCCCATCACCCGCAGTCGTACCACTCGACCATCCGCCGCGAGTTCACCGACCACGTGGACCTCCCGCCGCGTCGGCTGCACACGCCCCACGGGGACGCGGAGGACCTCGCGGCGGAGGCGGTCCGGTACGACGCGTCCATCGAGCAGGCCGGCGGTATCGACGTGCAGCTCCTCGGCCTGGGAGCCAACGGGCATATCGGGTTCAACGAGCCGACGTCGTCGCTCCGTTCCCGCACCCGCGTCAAGACCCTGTCGGGTGCCACGCGCGCGGCGAACTCCCGCTTCTTCGAGGGTGACGGCGAGGAGGTGCCGAAACTCTGCCTGACGCAGGGCCTCGGCACCATCTGCGAGTCCCGGCAGGCGGTGCTCGTGGCGCTCGGTGAGGCGAAGGCGTCCGCCGTGCAGGCCATGGTCGAGGGGCCGGTCAGCGCCTTCTGCCCGGGATCGGTGCTGCAGCTGCATCCGCGGGCCGCCGTCGTGCTGGACCCGGCGGCGGCAGGCCGGCTGACCCTGCTGGAGTACTACCGCGAGGCCCAGGCACTGCAGGACGACCTGCAGTGAGGGCCCTTCCCGACCACCGGAGTGCCTCGAGCGGCATCACGGTGTAGTCGCGCCCGAGCCCGTCACGAGCTCGAAGCGCCCCCGCGGCGCGGTGCAGGTGCTGATCAGCTTCTTGACGTCGGGCTTCATCGGCGGTCTCCCTCGCGTCCGCTGCCGATGATTCCAGAACTCCCGCGTCGTCAGACGAGTGGCAGCAGGATGACAGACGTGAGGATCGGCGTGAGGATCGGACGATGACGGATGACTGGCACGCGGTGCACCAGGAGCGGCGGGCGCTCGCCGAGGACCTCGAGGGGTTGACGGACCGGCAGTGGGCCACCCCGTCCTTGTGCGGGGGATGGGACGTGCACGATGTCGTGGCGCACCTGGCCGGTTCCGCGGCGACCACCCGGAGGGGTTTCTGGATCTCGCTCCTGCGGTCCCGCTTCGACTTCGATCGGGCGAACGCGCGGGAGGTGGTGGCGTATCGGGCGGGCACGCCCGCCGGGACGCTGGAGCGGTTCCGGGCGACGATCACCAGCACGGCGACGCCGCCCGGCCCCTTCGTCACACGCCTCCTCGAGATCGTCGTCCACGGCGAGGACATCCGGCAGCCCCTCGGCCTGCCGCGCCCACCCCTGCCGCCCGGCGTGCAGGGTGCGCTGGAGTACCTGGCGCGGGATGCGCTCTCGGGTGGCAGGAGGCGCCTGGCGGGCCTGGAACTCGTGGCCACCGATACCGGGGCCAGGGTCGGGTCGGGCGAGCGGGTGGAAGGACCCGCGCTCTGCCTGCTGGTCGCGGGCTCCGGACGACCCGCGGGCCTGCAGGGGCTCAGCGGGCCGGGCGTTCCGCTCCTCGCGGCGCGACTGGGCGTCCCGGTCGGCTGAGCGCCGCCGTCACGCCTGCCCGATCACCACGGTCGCACCGATGTCCGTGCGGCTCGCCGACCAGGCCCGGAAGCCGGCGCCGGCGAGCAGGCGGACGCTGTCCTCCGCCTGGTCCTCGCCCACCTCGAACAGCAGGTGCCCGCCCGGTGCCAGCCACCCGTGGGCCTGCCCCGCGACCCGCCGCTGCAGCTCCAGACCGTCCTCCCCGCCGTCGAGGCTGGCCAGGGGTTCGTGCTCCCTCGCCTCGGGCGGCAGGGTGCCCAGGCGCGACGACGGCACGTAGGGCGTGTTGCAGAGCAGCGTCGTCACCCTGCCGCGCAGGGCGGCGGGTAGCGGCTCGAACAGGTCCCCCACGTAGAGCTCCGCGTCCAGGGCGGCGAGATTGCGGCGGGCGAGCTCGACGGCGGCGCCCGAGACGTCCGAGGCGTGGAGCTCCACGTGCCCCACCTCGTGGGCGAGCGCAGCACCGAGGGCCCCGCACCCGCAGCAGAGGTCGAGGACCGTGGCACCCGCCGGCGTCAGGCCTGCGGCGCAGCCGACAAGGAAGGCGGACCGCTGGCGGGGTACGAAGACCCCCGGCCCCACCGCCAGGCGCAGCCCGCAGAAGTCCACCCAGCCCAGCACGTGCTCGAGGGGGAAGCCCGCCACCCGCCGGTCGACCATCGCGGCGAGGGCCTCGGCGGTCGCACCGGTCCCCGCCAGCAGCCGGGCCTCGTCCTCCGCGAAAACACATCCGGCAGCACGCAGCCGCGCCGTCAGCTCCGCCTCGGCGGGGCGGAGGAGCGCGGCGGTGGAGGGCGTGTGGTGCGGCATGGAACGGCCCTTCGTCGAAGGCGGCCTGGCAGCACGAGGATACCCGCGATGCCCGCCGTCCACGGCGCTCCTCAGCTCCCCGGCCCGGGTGTCCGGGACTGGGATAGCCTGACGGGATGGAACGCGTCGCCGTGATCTCGGACCTGCACGGGAACGTCACCGCCTTCACCGCGGTGCTGGAGGACCTCCGGCGCCGCGGCATCTCCACCGTCTACAACCTGGGCGACGTCGCGGGCAAGGGGCCGCGCGGCTCCGAGTGCGTCCGCCTGAGCCGCCTGCACTGTGCCGTCACGGTGCGCGGCAACTGGGACGATTTCCTGCCCAGCGAGACACCCGAGTGGCGTGACGGCGCCGGGTGGTGGTGGCACAACGAGCTCACCCCGGAGGACCGCCGCTGGCTGCAGATGCTCCCGCTGTCCCACGACATCGCGCTGAGCGGGCGGCGCATCCGTATGTTCCACGCCTCGGCGAAGAGCGTCTACCACCGCGTGCATGCCCGGCACACCGACGGCGAGTTCGACGAGATGTTCGCGGCCACGGAGCTCACGGGGGACGGGCCCGCACCGGATGTGGTCTGCTACGGCGACATCCACGACGCCTTCGTCTCCACCTACCGGAGCAGGACGCTCGTGAACGTGGGCAGCGTGGGCAACCCGCTCGATGAACCGCAGGCCTCGTACGTGATCCTGGAGGGCGAGCCCGACGGCGGCCGATCGGATCCTTTCGGCATCCAGTTCGTGCGGGTCGCGTACGACGTCGAGGCGGAGATCGCCGTCGCGGCGGAACTCGGGATGCCGGCCCTCGAGGCCTATTCGATCGAACTGCGGACGGCCGTCTACCGGGGGCAGCACGCGCGGCTGGGACTGCTCCATCCCGCCCAGGCCTGAGCGGGCGGTCGGGAGCCGGCTGCTTGACTCCCGACCGACGCCCCATGTCCGTGCAAGCACATCGATGTAGTCAACGTCAGTCCGCGGACAGGTCCGGGCCATTTGCTGCGTACACCCAGTGTGCGCCGCAGCCGTCACCGGGAGCGGCCGGTGTGCGCGGATCGCGCACCTTGACAGTTTCGCTCGCCGCGGCGGGAGAAGCCCGGACTATTGGGTAATATGCTCTAGGTCGTTTAGCAGCAGGCGGCTCTCACCTTCTCCTCGCAGCATCGCGCGTGCCCGCCGGGAGTGGATGCAAAGGTACATCGGTTGGTACATCACGTGAGCGACGGCGGTCAGCCCGTCCCGGCCCTGCTGCAGGACATGGTCCTCGACAGCGAGGACGTCGAGCAGTTCCTGACGAAGCTGGTCACCATGGCCGGGCACACCCTGTCCGCGGAGGACGACGAGGTGCTGTGCGGCATCACCCTCCTGCGCGACCGGAGCAAGATCACCGTCGCCAGCAACAGCCCCGACGCCCAGAAGATGGACGAGGTCCAGTACGCGTACAACGACGGCCCGTGCCTGCGTGCCGCGCGCCTGGGGATCGTCCACTACGTCAGCGACTTCGACACCGAGGAACGCTTCCCCGAGTACAGCAGGGCCATCGCGAGCCACGGCATGAAGTCGGCGCTCGGGGTCCCCATCCCCCTCGAGGGCGAGGCGAAGGCGGCGCTCAACTTCTACTCGCCGCTGGCCGGCGCCTTCACGGAACAGGCCATCGAGGCGGCGCAGCTGTTCGCCGAGGAGGTCGGGGCCTCGCTCCGGCTCGCCGTGCGGATCGCCGGCCTGACCCAGGCCCGGGCGGACATGCGGGCCGCCATGGAGAGCCGGACCACCATCGACCTCGCCGCCGGCGTGATCATGGGGCAGAACCGCTGCTCCCAGGACACCGCCATGTCGATGCTCAAGGCGGCATCCAGCGCCAGGAACATCAAGCTCCGCGACGTCGCGGCCTCGGTGCTGGAGTCGCTCGGCCAGGGGCCGGCGAAGACGCACTTCGACTAGCGGGAGGGGCCACGTCAGCCCCGGGCGGCGGGCCGGTCGCTGAGCTCCACGTCCACCGTCCGCGTGTCCGAACCGCGCCGCACCTCGACGGCGACGGTCTCGCCCGGGTCGCGCTGGCGCAGCGCCGCCAGGAGGTCCTCGGGTGCGGACAGCTCGTCGTCGCCGATGCTCGTGATGATGTCACCCGGCCGGATCCCGGCGTCGTCCGCCGGTCCGCCCTGCGACACGGACAGCACCACGACGCCCGTGGTGTCCTGCAGGTTCAGCTGCTCGGCGATCTGCGGGGTGATGGCCGCCGGCGCCAGGCCCATGAACGCGTGCTCGGCCGTGCCGTCCTCGCGCAGCTCCTCGGCCACCTCCGTGGCGGTCGGGGCGGGGATCGCGAACCCGAGGGCCACGGCCCCCTGCGCGGGCGGGATGTAGGCCTCGCTGATGCCGATGATCTCGCCGCGCCCGTTCACGACGGCGCCGCCCGAGTTGCCCGGGCTGATGGCCGCGTCCGTCTGGATGAGGTCCACGAGCGACTGGCTGGAGGACGCCGACCCCGGGATCTCCCGGTGCAGACCGGAGATGATGCCCGACGTCGCCGTGTTCTCGAACCCGAGCGGTGAGCCGATGACGACGGCGAGCTCGCCGATGCGCGGCAGGCCGGACTGGAAGGTCGCGGCGGGCAGGTTCGTGCGGTCGGCGCGCACGAGCGCCAGGTCGGAGACGGAGTCCGCCGCCTCCACAGTCCCTGACACGCGCTGCCCGTCGGCGAACGCGACCTCGACGTCCTCGTTGCCGCGGATCACGTGCTCGTTGGTGAGGATGAGGCCGTCCTCGGTGTAGATGACGCCGCTGCCGAGCCCCTCCTCGGTGAAGATGGTGACCACGGACGGCTGGACGGCCTCGACGATGTCGGGGATGCTCATGTCGCCCTCCCCGCTGGCGGACCCGGAGGACCCGGAGGACCCGGAGGACGGAGCGTCCGACGCCCCGTTCCCGTCCTGCACCTGCGCGGGCGCGCTCGTCGCGGTGTCGGTGGCGCCGTCGGCCGTGCAGCCGGTGACCAGGAGCAGGAGCGCGACGCCGGTGATGGCGGCGGGCGACGACGGGGTGCGGGTGCGGAACATGACTCGGTCCTCCTGGGATGGGCTGGGGCCCGGACGGCGACGCGACCGACGGCCGCTGGGGTCGCCGGCCATTACCGACTCTAGGAAGGTGCCGGCCCGGGTGACAAGCAGCAGTCGGGCGCTCCGGGGGACTGGACAGGCGCTGCGCGGCCACCGGCATCCGGATCGGCACGCGGTCCTGCGATCACTGAACACAGCGGTCACGACGATGAGGCGGACTGTGCTTTCACACCGGAGAAGTCGGTAGACGGGGTGGAGGGCCGGGAGGGCCGGCCCTCCCTCGTCAGAAGGTCAGCACCAAGCGGCCGCGGACGCCTCCGGCTTCCAGGCGGCGGTGCGCTTCGGGTGCCTCCTCCGCGGGCAGCGTGTCGGCCATCCGTGGCGTGAGGATGCCTTCCTCCACAGCTTGCCGCAGTCCGTCGAGTTTCGCGGCGGAGTGATACTCGTCGAACACCCATACCGCTTCGAAACGGATGTCCCGGGCAGGTTCTCCCTTCCAGCCCCGTACGGAGACGAAGACGCCTCCGTCGCGTACGGCCGGCACGACGTCCTCGTGCAGCAGTGCGGTGTCGGCGACCGCGTGGACACCGTCCGGGAAGATCTCCCTGATGCGGTCTGCGAGGCCGTCGCCGCGGTCGAGGACGTAGTCGGCTCCGAGGCCCTGGACCAGGTCGCGGTCCTTCGGTGCCGCGTCCGCCACCACGATCAGGCCCTGCTGCTTGGCGAGCTCGATGGTGTAGTTGCCCAGTGTCCCGGCTGCACCCGTGACAGCGATGACCTGTCCGGCGTGCAGCGCGGCGAGTTCGAGGATCTGTACGGCGGTCAGACCATTCATGGGAAGAGTGGCGGCTTCCTCGAGCGTGGTGCCGGCCGGGATGCGCGCGATCGAATCATCGGGTGCCACGAGGTATTCGGCGTAGGCTCCGCCGTGCTGCCCCAGGGGTAGTGCGATGGCCATGACCTTGTCACCCACGTTCCAGGTACTGCCCTCGCCCACCTCGTCGATGACACCGGCCGCGTCCATTCCCGGCATGTAGGGCGGCTCGGACTGGCTCATGTCGTAGGCGCCCGTGCGGACGTTCGTGTCCGTCGGGCTGACGGCAGCAGCCCTGACCCTGATCCGCACTTCCTGCTGACCGGGATGTGGTTCGGGGAGGTCCTGAACGGTCAGGACCTCGGGACCGCCGAACTCTGTGACTCCGATTGCTTTCATGACGAACTGACTCCGTAATCTCGTGTTCAGTGCTGCTGGGCCTCGAACGCCCTCGTGTGCGGCAGCCCGTCGTCGTGCGATGACGTGCACAGCGCACGGTGGCTGATGGAGACCTTCGACGATTCCAGAACGGGGATGCGGGCCGCGGCATTCCGGTGGCCCCTGGAAGGGGCGCGGACCCTCCTCAGCTGTCCGGGAGGGATTCGCCCCGGGGCGGATGGTTGCGGTGATCGGCGAGGATGATGCGTCGGGCGAGGATCGATCCGACGAACGAGATCAGTGCGAGGGTGAGCAGCAACAGGGCGGGGCCCGTGGACGAACCGTCGGTCAGGGTGAGGATCCAGGCGGCCAGCGCCGGCATGAAGCCTGCGATGACGCCCGCGATGTTGGCCGAGAGGGCGATTCCCGAATAGCGCAGGCGCACCGGGAACAGCTGGGTCAGTGTGGTGCCCAGGGCGGCGTAGGAGATCGATCCGAGCCCCAGGGCGAGGAACATCGCGGCACTGATGGCGACCGACTGACGTGAGTCGACGAGCCAGAAGATCGGGAAGGCCGTCACCACGCTCACCGCATACCCGATGATGAGCATCTTCGAGGGGGTGAAGCGGTCCGAAAGCCTTCCGACGACAAGCGTGATGACGATCTGGGCGACGGCACCCCATGAGATCGATGTCAGGATCACCGTGGCGTCGAGGTCGAGGGTGCCGGTCACGTAGCTGATCATGAACGTGGTGAGCAGGAAGAAACCGGCGTTGTTCATCAGGTAGGCGCTGATGCCGACGACCAGTCGCACCGGGGCTTCGGAGATCAGTCGCAGGAACGGTACTCTCTCCTTCCTGCCCGCGGCAGATTCGGCAGCCTGGTAGTCGACGGTCTCGTCCACGCGCAGGCGCAGCCATACTCCGACGGCCACCAGCACGATCGAGATGAGGTAGGGGATACGCCACCCCCACTCGAGGAAGTGCGTACCGGTCAGACCGACGACCCCCGCCACGATCAGGGTGGACAGCAGTGTCCCGGTGGGAGAGCCGAGCTGGACCACGGCACCGTAGAAACCCCGCTTGTGCGCCGGAGCGGACTCGACCGCCATCAGCATCGCTCCGCCCCATTCGCCCCCGGCAGCGATCCCCTGGACGAATCGCAGGATCGTGAGCAGGACGGGAGCGATGATGCCGGCGGTCTGGAAGGTCGGGAGCACACCGATCAGCGTGGATGCCACCCCCATCAGGACGATGGTGGTGACGAGGATGCCCTTGCGACCCAGACGGTCGCCGAAGTGACCGAAGACCAGGGCGCCGAGGGGACGGCCGATGAAGCCGACGCCGAACGCGAGGAACGACTGAAGTGTCTGAAGGGCCGGGTCGTCCCCACCGAAGAACAGGGGTGCGAAGACGATCGACGCTGTCGTGCCGAAGAGGAAGAAGTCGTACCACTCCAGCGACGTGCCGACGTAGGAGCTGACGACAGCCCTGCGCGCACGCCGCTGATCCACCGCGTCGGAATCCACGGGTGCAGCGTCGTCGCCCTTCCCTTGCCGGTAGGAGGCAGAGCGCCGATCACCGACGGTGGGCGGCTGGTGAGGTGTAGCGATGCTGATCACTCCTGGGTTCTCGCGCGGCAGTGGATGGCGATGACCGGATACGGCAACCGCCCAGAGCGACCCTATGATCCTGCCGAGCTGAAGAGCCAGCATCATGCGGTGGGAGCGCGGAGCCCTTGCGGAGGCCCGGTGTCCGCTATACCGGCTCCCCCGTTGCCGCCTTTCCCGATCAGTGATCGGCCGCGTCAGCGGTACGGGCGGCAGTACTGCAGTCCGGGACGGCTGCACGAATAACGTCATGGGGTCGTGACGTAATGCTGCTAAGGTTTGCCTTACCTGCTGCTCCGGGCGTGATTCGATCGGTAGCTGTCCGGTACCTGATCAGTTGATTCCTTCGGAAGGACCTCATGCTTCGCGCCCCCAGACTTCTCGCCCTCGCCGCAGCGGTGACCATGACCGCCGCGCTCGGAGCATGTTCAACTGCGGCCGATGAACCGGGGACGGGGACATCGAGCGATGCCGGCGCGGAGTCCATCACGATCGAGCATGCGTTCGGCACCACGACCCTCCCGGAGAAGCCCGAGCGCGTGGCCACCGTCGCGTGGGCCAACCAGGAGGTGCCGCTGGCCCTGGGCGTAGTGCCTGTCGGCATGGCGGCTGCCAACTTCGGCGATGACGACGGCGACGGGATCCTCCCCTGGGTGTCCGAGAAGCTCGAGGAGCTCGGTGGCGAGACGCCGGTCCTGTTCGACGAGACCGACGGCATCGACTTCGAGGCGGTGGCCGATACCGACCCGGACGTAATCCTCGCGGCCTACTCGGGTCTGACACAGGAGGACTACGACACGCTCAGTGAGATCGCCCCCGTCGTCGCCTTCCCGGAGACCGCCTGGGGCACCCCCTGGCGCGAGATGATCGAACTCAACAGCGAAGGAATGGGCATGGCCGAGGAGGGCCGGCAGCTCATCGCCGACCTCGACGCCGAGATCAGCGACGCGGCCGCGAAGTTCCCGACCATCGCCGGCAAGAAGACCATGTTCATGACGCACGTGGACCCGACCGACCTCAGCGAGGTCAGCTACTACACCACGCATGACACGCGGGCCATGTTCTTCCAGGACCTGGGCCTTGCAACTCCCGAGAGTGTCGCCACTGCGTCAGCCGAGACAGATCTGTTCTCCGGCACCATCAGCACTGAGCAGGCGGACGTCCTCGACGACGTCGACATCATCGTCACCTACGGCGACGACGAGCTCGTCTCCACCCTCGAAGCGGATCCGCTGCTCTCCCAGATCCCGGCGGTCGCCAACAAGGCGATCGTCAATCTGCCGAGCACCACGCCCGTCGGTACCGCCGCGAACCCCACGCCCCTGTCGATCTCCTACGTCCTCGAGGACTACCTCACGATGATCTCGGAAGCCGCAGACAGGTCGTAGTGGCTCCTTCCGCTCCCCAAGCCGTTGCAGGCCCCGCACCCGTGCGGGGCCTGCAACGGCTTCGGCTGTTCTGGGTCGTCCTGTTCCTCGCCGCCCTGGTCGGCGTCATGGCCGCGTCGGTGTCCATCGGGTCGAGGGACGTGGCGGTGTCGGACATTCTGGCCGCTTTCGGCGGGTCGGTCGACGGCTTCAACGAGGCGGCGGTCGCCAAGAGGATCCCACGCACACTGCTGGCCGTGCTTGCCGGAGCGGCGCTCGGCCTCTCCGGTGCGGTGATGCAGGGCGTCACCCGGAACCCCCTTGCGGATCCGGGGATTCTCGGCGTGAATACCGGGGCCTCTCTCGCAGTGGTCACGGCGATCGCCACGGTGGGACTCAGCTCGGCGACGGGCTATATCTGGGTGGCAATCGCCGGCGCCACGATGACTGCGGTGTTCGTCTACGTGGTGGGGTCGCTCGGCCGCGGCGGGGCGACGCCGTTGAAGCTCGCGCTGGCGGGCGCGGCCACCTCCGCGGCGCTGACATCGCTCATCAGTGCTGTCGTCCTGCCCCGCGGGGATATCTCCGGCAGCGTGCGGTCCTGGCTGATCGGGGGAGTGGGAGGCGGGACCTTTTCGAGTATCGGCCAGGTTGTGCCGTTCCTGGCGGTCGGGTTGGTGGTCAGCCTCCTCTCGGCGCGATCGCTGAACTCTCTTGCGCTGGGCGACGAACTGGCCGCCGGACTGGGGGAGCGGGTCGCCGTCGCGCGCGGTGCGGCTGCGCTCGGGGCAGTCCTCCTCTGCGGTGCCGTGACCGCCGTGACCGGTCCCATCGGTTTCGTGGGGCTCGTGGTCCCGCATGCATGTCGCCTGCTGATCGGTGTCGACCACCGCTGGCTGCTGCCCCTGTCCACGATTCTCGGCGCCATCCTCCTCACCTCCACCGACGTGCTCGGGCGGATCGTGGCGCGCCCGGAAGAGATCGACGTCGGCATCATCACGGCACTGGTCGGGGCGCCCTTCTTCATCTACATCGTCCGACGCCAGAAGGTGCGCGAACTATGACGACACTGCAGGCACCCCTACGCGTGGGAATCTCGGGCGCCGAGATAGCAGCGGGGCGGCGCCGGCGCACGCGACGGAGGAGCCTCGTCGTCAGCGTGCTCGCCGTGCTGATCGTCGTCGCTTTCGCGGTGTCACTGTCGCTCGGGCAGACCAACTACGCACCCAGGGACGTCCTGGGGGTCATCCTCGGGCAGGACATCGACGGTGCGAGCTTCACGGTCGGACGGCTCCGGCTCCCGAGGGCGACTCTCGCGGTGATCGCCGGACTCTGCTTCGGCATAGGCGGCGTGACCTTCCAGACGATGCTGCGGAACCCGCTGGCGAGCCCGGACATCATCGGGATCAGCGCAGGAGCCAGCGCTGCCGCGGCCTTCGCGATCATCACACTCGGGCTCGGCGCCACGCAGGTATCGGTGTTCGCCATCGTGGCCGGTCTCGCGATCGCGCTGCTGGTCTACGCGCTCTCCTTCAAGGGCGGTGTGGTGGGCACCAGGCTGATCCTGATCGGCATCGGGATCGCGGCGATGCTCGACAGCGTCACCGCCTACGTACTCAGCAGAGCGGCGCAATGGGATCTCCAGGAGGCGTCGCGATGGCTCACGGGCAGCCTGAACGGCGCCCGGTGGTCAGAGGTGATTCCCGTGGCGATCGCCCTGGGAATCCTCGGACCCGTGCTCCTCACGCAGGCCCGGAACCTGTCCACCTCCCAGCTGGGCGACGACGCCGCCGCAGCTCTCGGGGTGCGCGTCGAACGCACACGGGTCATCGTCATCATCGCCGCCGTCGGCCTCATCGCCTTCGCCACCGCGGCCGCCGGCCCCATCGCCTTCGTCGCCTTCCTCTCGGGACCGATCGCCGCCCGGATAGTCGGTCCGGGGGGATCCCTGCTGATCCCGTCCGCGCTGGTCGGGAGCCTGCTCGTCGTGACCGCCGACTTCCTCGGACAATATGCATTCGACGTCCGCTACCCGGTGGGCGTCATCACGGGAGTCCTCGGGGCGCCCTATCTCGTCTATCTGATCGTGCGGACGAACCGCTCGGGAGGCTCACTGTGACCACCGCTCACACACTGCACGTCGAGGACCTGACGGTCGGGTACGGCAATCGGACCGTCGTGGAGCACCTCGACCTGCACGTCCCCATGGGCGGCATATCAGTGATCGTCGGCGCCAACGCGTGCGGCAAGTCCACGCTGCTACGGTCCATGTCCAGACTCCTTGCGCCGAAGAGCGGGCAGGTCGTGCTCGACGGACGCGCAGTGCACCACATGCCGGCCAAAGAACTCGCCCGTACCCTGGGCCTCCTGCCGCAGTCTCCCACGGCGCCCGAGGGGATCACTGTCGCCGATCTTGTCGGCAGAGGCCGGCACCCGCATCAGGGCATGTTCTCCAGGTGGACCCCGGCTGACGACCAAGCGGTTGCCGACGCCCTGACCGCTACCGACACCGCGGACCTCGCCGACCGGCCGGTCGACGAACTGTCCGGCGGTCAGCGCCAGCGGGTCTGGATCGCCATGGCCCTGGCACAGCAGACCGACGTGCTGCTCCTCGACGAACCGACCACCTTCCTCGACGTCACTCACCAGCTCGAGGTGCTCGACCTCCTCACGGACCTCAACCGGTCCCGCGGTACCACGATCGTCATCGTGCTGCACGACCTGAACCTCGCAGCCCGGTACGCGGACCATCTCATCGCCCTGCAGGACGGCCGCATCCATGCCCTCGGATCACCCGCGGACGTGCTGACCGAGGAGACCATCCGAAGCGTGTTCGGGCTCGAGTGCAGGGTGATCATCGACCCCACATCGGGCAAGCCCCTCATGCTGCCCCTCGGACGGCACCACACCACCGCAGCATGACTGCGCACCGGTGGCGAAGGATCAGCAGCTTCTGAAGCAGCCCGAACACAGAAGCATGGATGTGCCTGGTCCTCATGAGGGCTGGTTGCGTCGGCTTCCACCACGTCAGGAATCCGGGAGCGTGGGACGCCCCGGAGAACACGGCGCCGTAAGCGGACCCACGGCGCCGACCAACTTGTGAGCGGTCCGGCTAGATGGGTCTGCCGGCTGCGTGGTCCACCGCCTCGGACGCCGTTCCCCTCTCCCTGCTTGCGTGCAGCAAGCCGGCGAGCACCACGGCCCCCGAGACAGGGGGTTGATCCATTACTACCGTCACGGCGTGCGGCTGGGAGGTCGCCAGTAGCGCGCGAACCTCGGCAGCGAACGTGGGTTGCGACGCGATGACGGAACCCCCGAGGACAATCTGGTCCGAGGCGGCGCCACGATCAGCGACGGAGTTCACGAGGTCACCAAGAGAACGGGCGGCTGCACTGATCACTCGTTGAGCAACGGGTGATCCTGTCGCGGCGGCACTGAACACGGCAGGTGCGAGGAGTGCCCATTGTTCGGGCCGGTCGAGCATGAGCTTCATGCTGACTTCACCGATGCGGCCCACTCCCGCTGCGGTCGTCAGTGCGGACTCCAGAATGTGGTCCCGGTCCCCACGATCCAAGGCGATGAGGGTCGCCCGTACTGCTTCTCGTACCAGGCCTGTTGCGCCACCGTCGTCACCTACCAGCCACCCCCATCCGCCGGCGGAGATTCCGTTCCCCTCGGAGGTGGTGCCGACCGCGATGGAACCCGTCCCGGAGATGACTCCGATGGCCGTGGGGTAACCGGCCGCATAGGAAAGCAGGTGTGCGTCGTTGACGACGCGGACCGGGAACGGAACCAGTTCGGCAATAGCCTCCTGCAGAGCGTCGCATTGCTCCTGGGTATCGCAGCCGTGGGCGCCGACAGCGAGGGCAGCTGTATCGCTGCCGACGTGTCGGTCGACCAGGTCCATGATGACGACAGCTTTCGCCGGGAAGCTGCTGCCTCTCCACGAGGTGGTCGGTACCGTCAGGTCGGTCAGAAGGGTTCCGGAACCGACATCGGCGGCTCGCACCGCTGTCTTCGAGCCGCCGACGTCGATTCCTACAATTACGGGTGTCACAACGTCCCGTCGATGACCTGCCGGACGCTGTCCACCTTGGTGTCATACCGCGTGAAGGCCCGGTCTTCGATGTTGCGCCCAAAGGCGTCAGCGGTGTGCTGAACGAGGCGTTGCATCAGTGCTACTTCCAGGACGGAGCGTTGCACCGCACCGAGGTGCGGGATGCGGATGATTGTCGCCGATGCCGCCACATCGTCGTCGGTGATGAGCAGGATCGGAACCTGCTTCTCCGAGAGCTGGTCTGCCAGCAGGCCTTCTCTCGCGCGGCCGATCAGGACGTGAGCAGTCGCTGGCCCCGCGCAGTCCATCGGCCCGTGCAGGTATGACCTGGTATCCATGGCCATCGACGGAACGAACGGACCCTCGCGGAACAAAAGCGCTCCCTGCTCGGCCGAGGTCAGGTTCGGGGCTGCGGCAACCACATCCACCGTTCCGCGGGCGGCGATCTCCGCGGCAAAACGCCGAAGGACATCATCGTTGTCCGCCATGACCCGCTCGGTCAGCGGCCCGATCTCGTCCCATCCGGCGTCGGTCGTGCCGGTCGTGATCCACTCCGTCAGCAGGCCCAGGGCGGCAACGGTTGCCGTGAAACCGATCGAGGACATGCGGCTGTCGAGCAGATCGCCGACGCTCAGCACTGTCCCGGCTTCACTGGCAAGGGGTGACTCGGAGTTGTTCACGACGGCCATCCGGCGTTCCTTCGGAACGGTCAGCAAGGCCTGGATGGTTTCCCTACTGCGTCCACCCTGCGATATCCCGACATAGATGTCGGACAGGGAAGGACCGTGGTCCGGAACGTCGGCACACGCCGAACGAAACGCGGGAATGCCGGCCTCGCGCAGGAAATACACCGGGGTTGCTGCCGCCGCGTAGCTTGCTCCGATGCCGACGAAGAGCAGGCTCTTTTCCTTCAGCGAGTCGGCTGCGCCCGTAGCCAGCCAATCCCGCACCTGCCGAACCGACTCTGTCAGGCCTGCCGACTGCGCCGCGATGCCCTCGTCGAAGTTGAGCCATGGTCGCGTGGTTGTCACGTGGGATCCTCTCGTCTGGGAACTATTAGTTAACCAGATAACCTTACTAAAGTGCGTCCGTCAAGCTTCGCCAGAGATTGGAAGGTAGGTTGATGAAAAGAAACCATAGGAGGTCTGATGACCGATTCACCCAATGACATAGACCTCACTGACACCGAGCGCAGTGTGTTCTCGGTCGTTCATGCCAAGGGAGAGTGCACGCGGCCCGATATCAGTGCATCCCTGGACGTCTCCAAGCCGACCGTGAGCATTGCCGTCAGCTCGTTGGAGGCGGCCGGCCTCATAGCTCCCGTTCGCGCCCGACAGGGTTCGCTGGGCCGTTCTGCAACCGTGTATGCCGTGGCCCCGACGGCAGGCTGGCTACTGGGCCTTGATATCGGTTCTACCCGCGTGAAGTTACTTGCCCGAGGGTTGGATGGCAGGGAACTGAAGAGCCAGAGCGCCGACCTTGATGGGTCGTCCGAGACGCGCAACAGCGAGCTCCTGGATCTGGTGAACACGCTCGTGGCCGCAACGGTCCGCGAGTTGACTGCAGTCGCCGGGCCCCTGCGTGCAGTCGGAGTCGCCCTACCCCGGATCATTCCTCAGTACCTGACAGAGGTTCAAGGCAGTGGGACCGCGAGCAGGCCCGCACTGGCTGAGATCCTCACCGCCCTCGCCCTGGATGATGGCGTCCCTGTCCTACTGGAGAACAACGTCAATTGCGCCGCTCTTGCCGAAATGGAGCTGGGCAGCGCTCAGGATGTCGATGACTTCGCGTTTCTTCAGGTCGGGGTGCGGATCGGTTCGGGCATCGTCGCAGACCGCAGGGTCGTTCGCGGAGCACGCGGGGGAGCGGGAGAGATTTCGGCTCTTCCCACCGGGTGGCCCGCACACCCGGGAACCACCGACCGTTTCGCACTCGAGCAATACCTCGGCGCGGACCAGTTTCTTGACCGGTGGGTCTCAACATGGGACAGCCAGTACGGTCCGGCGCCGGCTACCGTGGCCGACCTGTTCAGCTATGCAGCAGAAGGTGTTCCTTCTGCAGTTGCTGCCCTGGACCAGCATTCACGCGACATCGGCCAGCTGGCGCTTGCCCTGACGGCCGTCCTTGATCCGGCCCTCATCGTTCTGGGAGGCGGGGTGGGGCAGAACCCTCACCTCCTGCAGGGAGTGCGCTCCGCGGTGCAGGAGGTCAAACCCGAGGTGCAGGTCAGTGCAGGGTCTCTGGGGGCAGATGCGACAGTCCAGGGGGCGGTCGTGCTCACCCTCGATCATGCTCTTTCCAGGCTGCTGGGATCCAACTACAAACGACGCCTCGATGACCGGACAACCGTGATCTTCGGCCAGCGCGAAGCTTCACTTCAATAGTCACAGCAGGAGCGCAGCCGAGAACCGTGGACCAGGGCTTGCGAGCCGGGAGGAGGCGGTGGTGGAAAAGGGCCGACAGCATGGCCCTGAGAGCGACGTAGCCAGGCGAGTTCATCGCGCACCCCGAACAGTCGCCGCTGAGGTCGACGTGCATGAGGTTTCGTGACGTGCAGGCTGGGGCCCAGGAACGCCGATGACGGAATCCCGGCCATTGCAGCCGATCCCGCCCGGTAGCGACAGGGTGTGGTCGGTAGGGGAGCGAAAAGCCTTCGATCGAGGCGGACGCAGTCACGGAGAGCCCACGCGGCGCCGCCCGGACATGGGCGGCGCCGCGGTTCTTCGTTGTGTCAGCGATCGTCTCTACTTCTCACCAGTCCGTCCGATTCGTGGGAGGACAGCGGGAGAGCGCAGCGCGGATCCGGGCCTACCCCTTCACTCCCGACATCGCCACTCCCTTGATCACGTGGCGCTGGAAGATTATGTAGACCAACAGCGGGGGGATCATGGCGATCAGCATGGCCGCGAAACGGACGCGTGGGTCCACGTAGAAGTTCGGGTTGAACATGTTCGCGATTGCGACGCTCAGCGCTTGCACTTCCTGGCCTGTGACCAACGAGGGCCATAGGAACGCGCCCCACACACTGAGTGCGAGCAGGACCGTGGCGGTGATAAGACCGTTCCTGAGCATCGGGACGACGATCAGGAAGAAGATGCGGAAGTGACCGGCGCCGTCGACCTGGGCGGCTTCGATGAAGGACCGCGGTAGGTCTTCCATGAACTGCATCAGGATGAAGACTGACAGCGGGGACACCATGAGCGGTAGGGCTACGCCCATGTAGGAGTCGGCCAGCCCCATGTTGAAAACCTGCCGGTACAGCGGCACGACGTACAGGACAAGCGGGAGCATCATCGAGCCCATGAGGGTGGCGAAGAGCAGCTTCTTACCCGGGAAATCGAAGAAGGTGAACTCGTAGGCAGCGAGGGAGCTGGTGATGGCCATTCCCGCGATCGCGATGAGCGTGAAGACGAAGGTGTCGCGCAGGGTAGAGCCCAGGTCGAGCGCAGTGAACGCTTCGACGACCTTCGACCACCCATTTCCGAGATCGTCCGGCACGAGCGCGGTGCTCATATTCGTGGAGTCCGCAGAGAAAGTGGCGCTGAAGATCATCCACAGCGGATACAGACTGGCCAGGAGCCAGATGAGCGCGAGGACAGCCATGAAGGTGACGCCTGCGCGTGGGTTCCTGCTGCCAACAACACGTGATCGCATGATCAGACCTTCTTCCGGCGCAGCTTGAACATGATGAAGGTCACGGCGATGATGATCACCATGAGGATGACGCCCTCGGCAGCTGCTCGGCCCAGGGCGGATTCACCGCCGGCACGTACGTTGCGCACCATCTCCATCACCGGGAACAGCATCACTTGATTAGGGCCGCCTACCGAGTTGGGGTCCGATCCGCTGGTGAGGATCTGTGGGATGTCATAGACCTGCAGCGCACTGATCAGTGAGTAGGTGATGACGAAGAAGATGATGGGTTCCATCATGGGGATGGTGATGCGCATCATCTTTTGGAAGACGTTGGCGCCGTCGAGGTCGGCGGCCTCATAGAGGTCCTCCGAGATCTCCTGCATGCCAGTGCTGAAAATGACGAAGTTGAATCCTACGGAGTGCCAGATGTCGATGAAGATGATCATGGCGATCGCCCATCCGGCGGTGTTGAGCCAGTTCACGTCGACCCCGATGCCCAACTTCGCGAGGTTTGCTGCGACCAGTCCGTTGTCCGAGTTCATCAGCCATAGCCAGATGCCCACGCACAGGAACAAAGGAATCGCAGTGGGAACGAAGAATCCGCTACGCAGAAAGGACTGGAACCGTCTGGGCAGGTTGTGAACGATCAGTGCCAGGCCCAGCGAGACACCAAGGCCGATGGCAACAGTGATGGGCACATAGACGGCCAGGTTGAGAAGAGACTTGAGGAACCGTGTGGACCCCAACCCTTCACCGCTGAGGATGTACTGGTAGTTCTCGAGGCCGACGAAGTGGATGGTGCTCCGACTTGATACGGACCAGTCCGTGAAGCTCATGGCCAGGCCGTAGACCATGGGGGCCCCGACGAAGACGATGAGGAGGGCGAAGAAGGGAGCAAGTCCGATGTAGATCGGAAGGCTCCGGATAAGGCGGGTCTTCAAGGGGAGACGACGATGAGGTGCCGGCGTGCTGCGGCTCTGTTGCACCGCCCGCTCCACTGTCGGCTTTAGCTCCGTACTCACGAGAGCACCTTTCTGTGTTGCAGTCGTGGAACCTGTGCCCGGAGGCCTCCCGGGCACAGGCCCTGTCGGGGTTATTCGCCGGATTCGGCGTAGAGGCCGTTGATGCCCTCGACGAACTGCTCTGCGGTCTGCTTGGGAGTGAGCGCGCCGGCGCCGAGCTCTGCCACCGCGTCCGTCATGGCGGTGGGCCAGAACACGCTTGAGTGCATGAAGTCCATCTGCGGCATTCCACCCTTGAGGCCCTCGGAGGAGACTTCAGCCATCGCTGAGGAGTCGACAACAGCCGGGTCGTCCATCACGTCCTGGCGCAGGGTCGGTCGTCCGGTCGCCAGGGTCCACGCTTTCTGGGCATCGTAGGAACCGAGTTTCTTCAGCCAGTCCGCAACGAGCTCGTTGCGGGTGTCGTCCTCGCTTTGAACGCCGTAGAAGAAGTCCCAGCCCTGGAGACCGCCGGTCCTGCCGCCCTCCTCGAACGGGGGCGTGAGCACGAAGTCGTACTCGGCGCCGCTTTCCTTGATGGCTGGTTCGCTCCAGGGGCCGCCGATCATGTAGCCAAGCTCGTCCGACTTGAAGGCTTCCATCGTGCTGTCCGCCTTATAGATCATCGATTGGTTGCCGTACTTGTTGATCGCTTCGACGCTTTCGAAGGTGCGCTCGAGTTCTTCGGGATCGATCGTCGTCTTCCCGTCCTCGACACCAACGGTGATGTTGTCAGCGTCGGCAGCCATGATCGCTCCTGGGGCGAAGTAGTCGTCCTTCGTCCAGGAGTGCGTCGCCGACACCCCGGATGCCTGCACCTTCGCGAGTTGTTCGAGGAACACCTGTTGGGTCGGAATACCCTCTGCGGGATCGACGCCGGCATTCTTGAGCACGGTGAGGTTCCGGTAGATGACAGGGGTGTAGCTGATGAAGGGTACCGCCCAGATGCCGTCGTCCTCGGATACGGCGTCGAGAGCCTTCGGGTAGAAGCCTTCCGAGTACTCCTCATCGAAGGTGGGCTTCAGATCGAGGAGTCCCACAGCGTCCCGATACTTCTTGCCGTCGCGGGCACTGGCGCTGAAAGCGTCGGGGAGGCCCACGCCGGACATCAAGCCTGAGAGAAGATCTGCGTCGTTCTTCGGAACCAACGTGACGCTACCCACGTTGTCATGCTCCTGCTTGAACTCATCCACGAACTTGTTCATGAGCTCACCGGCTTCACCCTGGGTGAAGTCCGAATACACCCAGAAGGTGAGATCCTGCTTGGCGTCAGGATCCGATGCCTGGCTAGAACCGCATCCGGTCAGAAGTCCAGCTGCGACGGCTACGGCCGCCACTGTGCTGAGTACTTTTTTCATCAAAGCTCCTTACTATCCCCGCTGCGGTCTCAGTTCACGGCTTCCGGGTCTTGAACGTGAGGTGGTCGGATCGAATGCACATGCTGTGACGACGATCACGAGCCTCCCCGTTGATAGTTAACCAGATAACCTTACTAATTGGTCCGGGTCAACCCGTTCGCGTAAACAGTAGGTAAAAGGGGTGATCGAGACGCCACGGGCGCCGAGCAGCCTCAGGATCGAGATCGAGGTCAGCCGATCGTTCCGCTGAACTGCAGGCGGATCCGACGCACGTCGCTTCTCAATCCGGTTGCCGGGCCCGATGACACACCTACCCCCGTTGATAGGCCGGAACGAGCGCCCTGGCGGGTGTCGGGCCACAAGGGTGCTCCCGCGTCCAGCGAGATGTCGCCTCAGGATCTTCCCGGTAGCACCACGATGAGCGGTAGCCGGAACGCCACTTCCTAGGCGCCGGCTGCCTCGCGCGCCACGTGGATGGCGTCCCGGGTCGTGGTGCGGATGCGGTAGAGGCTGGAGCTGGCCGCGATGTAGAGGGTGCGGCCGTCGTCGCCGCCGAAGCACAGGTTGCCGATCTTCTCCGGCACCGCGATCCGCAGGATCCGCTCACCGGAGGGCGCGAAGACCTGGACGGCATCCAGGCTCGAGCTCCACACGTTGCCGTGCTCGTCGACGCGGATCCCGTCCGGCAACCCGGGAGAGACCTCGGTGAAGACCCTGCCGTTCTTCGCGTGCCGGCCTCCATGGACGTCGTAGGCATGGATCGCGTGCCCCACCGGCCGGTCCGGGTCCACCTCGCCGCGCGGTGGGGAGGCTGAAGAGTCCGTGACGTAGAGGGTTCTCTCATCCGGGGAGAACGCGAGCCCGTTGGGGACTTCGACATCCAGCACGGCGGGCACGATCGAGCCGTTGCCCGGATCGAAACGGAACACGTACCGGTCCCCGTACTCCTCCTCGCCGGCGTGCCCCTCTTCGGGCCGCATGATCCCGTAGGACGGATCGCTGAACCAGATGGTGCCGTCGGACTTCACCACGACGTCGTTCGGTGAGTTCAGCCGTACGTCGCCGAACCGATCGACCAGCGTGCGCGGCACCGGGCCCTCGCCCGGCCGTACGGCGGTGTCGCGCTGGAGGGCGCGGCGGCCGTGGGAGCACTCGACGACGTTCCCGTCGAGGTCGAGGGTACGTCCGTTGGTGAACTCCGCATCGTCGTCGAAGACCGTCAGGTTCCCCGTCTCCTCGCTGAATTCCATGATCCGGTTCGTATGGATGTCGCTGAAGCGGACGCAGCGGCGCTGCGGCAGCCACACCGGTCCTTCCGCCCAGACGGCGCCGGTGGCGACCCGCTGAAGCGTGGAGCCGTGCTCGAGAAGAGGTGATGACGTCATGTGTACTCCCTGAGAGGTCGGTGTCGGCGGGAGCCAGAGACGTGAATCGCCCTTCCTCCCGACCCCTGGATGCGCCTGCTCGCCTGCTTGCCGGTGTCGGAGTGCTGCCCGCGCCCCGTACGGTCCCTGGTGCTGTCGCAGGTGCCGAGGGCGGCGAGCCCGGCAGGGCGGCGTCAGGGGCGCCCGTCCCCTCCCCGGTCCGGCCTGCGGAGGGGGTGCTCGCGCCAGGAGTCCTGCGCGGAGGGCCCGGGATCGTAGCCGGGGCGGAGGAGCGGCTCGTCCGGGTCGTCCTCGGGGTTCCGCGTCCGCGGCGCGCCCCTGCGGTGCGTCAGCCAGTAGCCCCAGCCGATGCAGGCCGCGGCGGCGAGGACGATCACGAGCCCGACGGCGAGCAGCACCGGCGCGTCGGCGGGCACCGGGCGGCCCGAGGAATCAGCGCGCGCGAACTCGGAGACGGCCTGCGGGATGAAGAGGGTGCTGAGGAACAGCAGGACGAGGCCTGCGAGGTACTGCTTGACGCCGGTTCTCATGACTCCCCTGGATGTCCTCGTACGCGGATCGGGCTCGTCCCAGCTTAGGCCCACCCGTCCGGCATCTACGCTGGACGGGTGGAGCAGACCCTGCCGGACAATCGCCGGCTCAGCCGCAGTATCCTCCGCCTCGCCGTACCCTCACTGGGTGCGCTCGTCGCGGAACCGCTCTTCCTGCTTGCCGACTCGGCGATCGTGGGCCATCTCGGGGTCGACGAGCTCGCCGGGGTGGGCCTCGCGTCCACGGTGCTGCAGACCGCCGTCGGGCTCATGGTCTTCCTGGCCTACTCCACCACCCCCGCCGTCGCCCGCCTGCTCGGTGCGGGCCGCCGCCCCGAGGCGCTCGCGGCCGGGCGCGACGGCGTGGGCCTCGCCGTGCTGCTCGGGATCGCGCTCTCCATCGCGGGGTGGGCCACGGCGCCGCAGCTCGCGTCGCTCCTCGGCGCCCGGGGCGAGGTCCATGCGTTCGCCGTCGACTACCTCCGCTGGTCCATGCCCGGACTCACCGCCATGCTCGTGGTGCTCGCCGCCACGGGCGTGCTGCGCGGGCTGCAGGACACCCGCACGCCGCTGGTGGTCGCTGGGGCGGGCTTCGGCGTCAACATCGTCCTCAACTACGTGCTCGTGTACGGCGCGGGGATGTCGGTGGCCGGCTCCGCCCTCGGGACGAGCCTCGCCCAGTGGGGCATGGCGGCCGTCTACCTGGTGCTGATCGTCCGGTCCTCCCGGCGCGAACACGTGCCGCTGAGGCCGTCCCTGGACGGCATCCGGCGCACCGCGGGCGTGGGCTCGTGGCTCATGCTGCGCACCCTGTCGCTGCGCGTGGCCATCCTCGCCACGGTGTTCGTGGCGACGGCGCAGGGGCCCCTGAGTCTCGCCTCCCACCAGCTCGTCATGACCGTCTTCACGTTCCTCGCCTTCGCGCTCGACGCCCTGGCTATCGCCGCCCAGGCCCTCATCGGCAAGGAGCTCGGCTCCGGCAACCGTCCCCTGGCACGGGCGCTCACCCGCCGGATGATCGTGTGGGGCGTGGGGTTCGGCGTCATCACCGGAGGCGTGCTCGCCGCCGTCGCGCCCTTCGTCGGGTGGATCTTCACCACCGATCCCGCCGTGCAGGCGACCTTCGCCGCGGGGCTGTGGGTACTGGCCGCCTCCCAGCCGGTCTGCGGTTTCGTGTTCGTGCTCGACGGCGTCCTCATCGGTGCCGGCGACGCCCGCTATCTGGCGCTCGCCGGCGTCGTGAACCTCGTGCTGTACGTTCCGCTGCTGGTCCTCGTGGGCCGCGCGGGCCTGACCGGCGGCGAGGGGATCGTGTGGCTCTGGCTGGCCTTCGGCGTCGGGTACATGCTGGCGCGTGCCGCGACCCTCGGGTGGCGTGTGCGCGACGACCGGTGGATGGTCACGGGAGCCACGCGGACGACGGCGGCCCGCCGGGCGTGACCGCCGCCGCTCTGGTGCCCGCGGGCCGATCACGGCAGGATGGGGGCCTACGACGAATCCGAGGTGAAGCATGACCACAGGTGTCGGTGTCCCTGCCGTCGACGAGGTGCTGGCGGAGCTGGCCGCCCTCGAGGACCCCCGGATACGCGCGGTGAACGAGGCGCACGGAGATGATCACGGGGTGAACCTGTCCGCCCTGCGTGCCGTGGCCAAGCGACTGAAGACCCAGCAGGACCTGGCGCGTGACCTGTGGGCCACGGGGGACACCGCCGCGCGGCTCGTGGCCCTGCTGATCTGCCGGCCGAAGGCCTTCGGGCCGGAGGAACTGGACACGATGCTCCGGCAGGCACGCGTCCCGAAGGTGCACGACTGGCTCGTCAACTACGTGGTGAAGAAGAGCCCGCACGCCGGGCAGCTGCGCCTCGCATGGTTCACGGACCCCGACCCGGTGGTGGCCAGCGCCGGCTGGGCGCTCACCAGCGAGCGCGTCGTGAAGGCGCCCGACGGGCTCGACCTCCCCGCGCTGCTGGACACCATCGAGGCCCGGATGAAGGACGCCCCCGACCGGCTGCAGTGGGCCATGAACCACACGCTGGCGCAGATCGGGATCGACCACCCGGCCTACAGGGAGCGCGCCGTCGCCATCGGCGAGCGCCTCGAGGTCCTCAAGGACTACCCGACGCCGCCCAACTGCACCTCCCCGTTCGCGCCGATCTGGATCCGGGAGATGGTGCGGAGGCAGCAGGAGGCCTAGGTTACGGAGTACGACCCGCGTCGGAGTACCCCGTACTTCCGACGTAGGGTGAAGGCGATGAACATCGCCGCCCGATCCCGTTTCCCGGTTCTGCTCCTGCTGGGCATCGTGTTCATCGGGTTCATCCTCCGGGGGCCGATCGTGGCCGTCGCTCCCATCACCGGGCAGATCAGCGACGAGCTCTCCCTGAGCGCCGCCCAGGCGGGCCTGCTGACCACGCTGCCGGTGCTGTGCTTCGCCGTGATGACGCCCTTCGCCTCCCTGTTCGTCGGGAAGGCGGGCGCGAACTTCGCGACGACGACGATCATCCTCGGCGTCGGGGTCGGTTCCATCGTGCGGTCGGCCGGCGGGCTGGATGCCACGGTCGCCGGCACCATCATCATGGGAGCCTTCATCACCGTGGGCAACGTGGTGCTGCCCGTCATCATCCGGCGGGACATCGAGCCCCGGCGCGTCGGTATCGTCACAGGCGCGTACACGTCGGCGCTGAACGTGGGCTCGATGATCACGACCCTCGCAACGGTCCCCCTGGCCACCGCCGTCGGCTGGCGGGGCGCGCTGCTGACCTGGATCGGTTTCGTGGTCCTTGCTGCCGCGGTGTGGCTCACGGCCATCGGGCCGGGCAGGGCCTTCCACTGGGGGCCCCTGAAACCCGCCGTCGAATCGGTCGCCGATACCGCCGCGCCCGGCACGGGCGGCACCCCGCTTCCGGCCGCGAAGCCGCGCACCTGGCTCAGCCTCTCCGCCGTCCTCCTCTCGCTCACGTTCGGCGCCCAGGCCTTCTCCTACTACGGGCTCACCGCGTGGCTCCCGACCATCCTCGAGCAGGAACTCGGGTACTCCCCGGGCCAGGCCGGCACCAGCTCGTCCATCTTCCAGATCGCCGCCGTCGTGGGCGCGCTCGGGGTGCCGCTGCTGTCGCAGCGGCTGGGCATCCCGCGGACGTTCGCCCTGGTCTCGGTCCTGTGGATCAGCTGCCCGCTGGGCCTCCTGCTCGCCCCCGCCGGCTGGCTGGCCTGGGGCCTCCTGGGCGGAGTGGCCCAGGGGGGCGGCATCACGATCGTCTTCATGCTCGTGGTGCAGCTCGCGCTGAGCGGCACCCATGCCCGGCAGCTCTCCGCGATGGTGCAGGGCGCCGGGTATGCCATCGGCGCCACCGCTCCGTCGCTGGTCGGCGCCGTCCATGACGCCACCGGCACCTGGGCGCTGCCGACCGCCGTCGTCCTGGCGGCCACCGTCGTGTTCGCCGCTGCCGGGCTCGCCGGGGCCCGCCGCGCCGGCACCTCGCGCGCCTGACACCGGGGGCGTAGCCTCCGCGGTGCCGCCGCCGCCTGCCGCTGCGGAGGTGGAGGACTAAACTGGACAGGCCGGAGACCGCCCCGGCCCCGCTCCCAGAGAGGCCCTTGATGGCTGCTGCACCCTCCGCCCCGAGCGCCGCTCCCGCCGCCGAGCTGCTGACGTGGAAACCGTTCCTGGTCCGCGCCGCGGTGAGCGCACTGTTCGGCCTGGTGACGGTCTTCTGGCGCGATCCGTCCACGCTCGTGCTGTCCGTGGCGGGCGGGGTGTATCTCCTGCTGAGCGGCGTGGCCTATCTCTGGACCCACCGCATGGCGCACTGGGGCCCGCGCTTCCGGCTGGTCACCGACATCGGCGGCGGGCTGCTCCTCGGAGCCGGGATCGCCGGCCTCGTCTTCGTCGACGACCGCAGCTTCGCGCTCGCCGGCGCCGTGGCCCTGGTGGTCGCAGGTACCGTCGAACTGGTCCGCGGGCTCGCCGTCCGCAACCATGCGGCGTCGCGGGACCTCGTGGTGGTCGGCGTGGTGGGCATCGTGACGGGCGCCATCCTCCCGTTCGTCGAGCAGCTCGGAGCCCACGCCCTGCTCGGGGTGACGGGCGGCGGGGCGCTGCTGACCGCCGTCGTGCTCGGGATCGCCGGCCTCAGCTACCGGCACGATTCAGCGCTCAGCGCATCGTCCGGATCCGGCGCCCAGGGCGAACCGGACCCCGTAAACTAGAGGCTCTACGCCTCGTAGAAATATTCGGAACCGGAAGGAGTGCCCGTGGCCAACCGCCAGTCGGGGAAACCCACGCAGGGACGATTCCGCCACGGCATCAAGGCACCCCTCGTCTTCTCCGCCGTCCTGGCCGTCGTGGCCGGTGTCGCGACGTCCATCTTCGCCACCGGTGGTGGCTCCAAGGAGCTGCGCGTCGACCTGGGCCTCACGGCCGCCGGGATCGCCTTCATCGTGTCCCTGGTGATCTGCGCGATGCTCATGATGGCCGAGACACCCAACGCCGAGCACCTCAGCCAGGGTTCCGGCGTCAACCGCTCGTCCGCGACGCCCGACCCCAAACCGTCGGTCAAGCGGCCCCCGGGCGAGACCGACGACGAACCGCGTTTCGGGGAGCGCCTGCCGACGCAGGACAGCTAGTCCCCTTGACGTCCCTGTTAGCCTCCGAGCATGGGGGATGACATCACGGGATTCATGAGGGATTTCGGCGTGCTCGCGCGCCTGGCACTGGAGGCGCAGCCGCACTCGGCGCGCGGCCGGGAACTCTTCGACACGCTCTCGGCCCACCTCGGCACCGACCCCGCCGGCGTGCCGGTCGTCGTCGAGGAGGTACCTGCCCACCGCTTCGTGGACGCCGACATCGTGCTGGCGTCACTCACGGCGGACGGGCGGTGCGTGGGCATCGGCGGCGGGGACCACCGCCACCACCTGTCCTTCAGCGACATCGTGCAGCAGTCCGGGGTGAATCCGAGCTTCCCGCTGTCCCAGCCCGACTACGCCAATCTGCCGATCGGTCCGGACGAGCAGCGGCAGGCGGTGGCACTGGGCCTCCGGCTGTTCGAGCGTGATGGCGTGCCCCTTGCGGTCCTGCAGCGCAAGGCCGAGCCCCGCTACAACCGGGGGACCGCGTCGCTCGAGGTGTTGTGCGCGGATGCCGTCGCCGTCGCCGGGTTCCTCGCCGAGTTCCGGCGCAGGATGCAGCGCGAGAGCGTGATGAAGGGGCAGGTGCTGTCCTTCACCGTCGAGGACTTCGGGCCGAGCAGCGCGGGCGTCACCTTCCATCACCGGCCCACCCTGGACGCCGGTGACGTGATCCTCCCCGAAGGACTCCTGGACCGCGTCAGCGAACACGCGCTCGGTATCGCCGCGCACCGGCAGGCCCTGGTCGCGGCAGGGCAGCACCTCAAGCGCGGCATCCTCCTCTACGGTCCGCCCGGCACCGGCAAGACCCACACCGTCCGGTACCTGCTGAGCGCGAGCGCGGGGACGACGGCGATCATCCTCACGGGCGGGACGCTGCGGCACGTGGGCGAGGCGGCCCGGACCGCCCGCGCACTCCAGCCGTCCATCGTGGTCCTCGAGGACTGCGACCTGATCGCCGAGGACCGCAGCTTCGGGCACGGGCCGCAGCCCCTCCTGTTCGAGGTGCTGGACGCCATGGACGGGCTCGACGACGACGCCGACGTCACGTTCGTGCTGACCACCAACCGCGTGGACATGCTCGAGCGGGCCCTCGCCCAGCGCCCCGGGCGGGTGGACCTCGCCGTGGAGGTGCCGCTTCCCGGGGAGCACGAGCGGGCCGCCCTGCTGCGTCTGTACGCGCGCGATCTCCCCTTCGGCGAGGATGCCATCGGGGCCGCCGCCGCGCGGACCGAGGGAACCACGGCGTCGTTCACGCGTGAACTCGTGCGCCGCGCGGTCCTCGGGGCCGCGCTGCAGGACACGCCCGTGGCGGACGCGCACCTGCTGGCCTCCGTGGACGAACTGATGGCCGACGGCGCATCCCTGACGCGGAGCCTGCTCGGGAGCAACGGCCCCGGCCCGCAGGACGGCATGCCTTCCGCGCACGGCGGCTCCTTCGGGTACGCCCCCGGGCCGGCCACCTACTACTCCGGGAGCTACTCGCCCGCGTACGGGTCCTCGGTCTCCCTGTCCTTCGAGGGCGAGGGCTTCGCCGACGGCGGCTCTTACGAGGACGGCTTCCCCGACGACGGCGTGCAGGGTATCGGCCGGGCCGACGATGCGCCCACCGACGACGGCGGGCGCTGAGCCCACCGTCCGTCGGCCCGTCGGCCCGTCGGCCCATTTGGTGCCCATCCTTGCTCAGCGGCCGGTGCGCCGCTTGCTGTAGACGTCGAATGCCACGGCGAGCAGGAGCACGAGGCCCTTGATGACCTGCTGCCAGGCGGCGTCCACCGAGAGGATGGAGAGGCCCTGGTTGAGGACACCCATGACGAGGCCGCCGATGACGGCCCCCACCACGGTCCCGACCCCGCCCTGGACGGCGGCACCGCCGATGAAGACGGCGGCGATCGCGTCGAGCTCGAAGCTCCCTCCGGCGGACGCCACGGCGCTCCCGGCACGGGCGGTGCTGACCACGCCCGCTAGTCCGGCGAGGAATCCCATGTTGACGAAGATGAAGAAGTTGACCCACTTCGTCTTCACACCGGACATCATGGCGGCGTAGAGGTTGCCTCCCATGGCGTAGACATGGCGTCCGAACACCGTCCGGGACAGGAGGAACGAGTAGAGCAGTACAAGCGTCGCGAGGATGATCAGGATGATCGGGGTCCCGCGGTTGTAGGCGAGCAGGTAGCACAGGTACATGATGGCGACGACGGCGATCGCGATCTTCAGGACGAAGGACACCGTGCGTTCGCGGGGGAGGTTCAGGCGCCGGAGGTCGGCGCGGCCCTTGAGCTGCTGGACCACCAGGGCCAGTGAGGCCAGCGCACCGATGCCGAGGGTGATGAGGTCCGGTGTCCCGGTCACGGGGAGGGTGCCGGAGCCGATGGAGTTGAAGGACCGGGGGAGCCCGCTGATGGTCCCACCGGTGAGCAGGACGAGCGCGACGCCGCGGAAGACGAGCATGCCGGCCAGCGTCACGATGAAGGCCGGTATGCCCACGAAGGCGACCCAGAAACCCTGCCACGCCCCGATCAGGGCGCCCACGAGGAGCGACAGCGCGACGGCGGCCCCCCAGGGCAGCCCCCAGCTATTCATCGAGAGCGCCGCGACGGCTCCGACCGTCGCCACGATGGACCCCACCGAGAGGTCGATGTGGCCCGCGATGATCACGATGACCATGCCGATCGCCAGGATGAGGACATAGGCGTTCTGCTGGATCAGGTTGCTCACGTTGCCCGGGTACAGCAGCCGGCCTCCGGTGAGGACCTGGAACAGGAGGATGATGACGGCGAGGGCGGCGAGGATGCCGTACTGCCGCATGTCGACGCGCCGCCGCTTCTTCCTCACCGTTCCGGGACTCGGCGGGACGGGGGCCGTGGCCTGCTCCGGCGTGGTGGTGGTCATGGTGTTCCTGCTCCTTGGCTCCTGGCGGCTGTCATGTGGCGCATGAGTTCCTCCTGGCTGGCGTGGGCGCGATCCAGCTCGCCGGTGAGCTTGCCTTCCGCGATGGTGTAGATGCGGTCCGAGAGCCCGATCAGTTCGGGCAGCTCACTCGAGATGACGATCACGGCCTTGCCCTGGGCCGCCATCTCGTTGATGATCCCGTAGATCTCGTACTTGGCGCCGACGTCGATGCCGCGCGTGGGCTCGTCGAGGATCAGGACGTCCGGGCCCGAGTAGATCCACTTGCTGAGGACCACCTTCTGCTGGTTCCCGCCGGAGAGGTTGCCCACCACGGAGGAGACGCTGGGGGTCTTGATGTTCATCTGCTTCCGGTACTCGTCCGCGACGGCGTACTCCCTGTTGCGGTCGATGATGCCGAGCCGGGCGAGCTTGCCGAGGGCCGCCGCCGAGACGTTGACCGTGATGCTCCCGATCAGGTTGAGCCCGTACCGCTTGCGGTCCTCGGTGACGTAGGCGATGCCGTTGCGGATCGCCTCGCCGACCGACCGCGTCTGGATCTCGACGCCGTCCTTATAGACGCGCCCGGAGATGCCGCTGCCGTAGGAGCGGCCGAAGATGCTCATGGCGAGCTCGGTCCGCCCGGCTCCCATGAGCCCGGCGAATCCGACGATCTCACCGGCGTGCACGGTGAAGGAGGCCCGGTCGACGACCACCCTCTCCACGTCGATCGGGTGGTGCACGGTCCAGTCCTCGACCCGGAGCTTCTCCGCACCGATGCTGGGTTCCCGTGGAGGGAACTGGCTGTCGAGCGGGCGTCCGACCATGGCGCGGATGATGCGGGTCTCGATGTCGTCGGTGTCCTCGACGCGGAAGGACTCGATGGTCTGCCCGTCGCGGATGACCGTCACCGTGTCGGCGATCGCCCGGATCTCCTTCAGCTTGTGGGAGATGATGATCGAGGTGATGCCCTGGTCCCTCAGCTGCTCGATCAGGCCCAGCAGGTGCGCCGAATCGTCGTCGTTCAGGGCGGCCGTGGGCTCGTCGAGGATGAGGATCCTCACCTCCTTGGAGAGCGCCTTCGCGATCTCGACGAGCTGCTGCTTGCCGACCCCGAGCTCCAGGACCTTCGTCGCCGGGCTCTCCTGCAGGCCCACGCGGTCGAGGAGTTCGGCGGCCATGAGGTTCGTCCGGTTCCAGTCGATCACGCCGCCGCGCTGCACCTCGTTGCCGAGGAAGATGTTTTCGGCGATGGACAGGTACGGGCTGAGCGCCAGTTCCTGGTGGATGATCACCACGCCGTCGCGCTCGCTGTCGTTGATCGAGCTGTAGGCGACCGGCTTGCCGTCGAGCGTGATCGTCCCGTCGAAGCTGCCGTGCGGATAGACGCCGCTCAGCACCTTCATCAGGGTGGACTTCCCGGCCCCGTTCTCGCCGCAGATGGCGTGCACCTCGCCGCGCTCGACGTCCACCGAGACGCCGTCGAGCGCGCGGATGCCGTTGAATTCCTTGACGATGCCGTCCATCCGGAGAATGACGTCACTCATGCTGCTCCCGCTTCCGTCCTAGGCAGGGCGGGGCGCGGTGTCCCGCATCCCGCCCTGTCGCTCGGTGGTCAGAGACCGATGTCTGCTGCGCTGACGAAGCCGGAGTCGACGAGCGTCGGCTCCACGTCGTCCTTCGTGACCACCACGGGGTCCAGGAGGTACGAGGGCACCACCTTGGTGCCGTTGTCGTAGGTCTCGGTGTCGTTGACCTCGACCTCGTCGCCGGCGACGATCGCGGCGATCATGGATTCGACCTGCCCGCCGAGCTCACGGGTGTCCTTCCAGACCGTCATCGCCTGCTGGTCGGCGAGGATCGCCTTGACGTTGGCGACGTCGGCGTCCTGGCCGGTGATGATGGGCCAGTCCGTGCCGGGCTTGTAGCCCGCGGCGTCGAGGGAGGCCTCGATGCCGAGCGCCAGGCTGTCGTTCGGCGACAGCACGACGTCGACCTTGTCACCGCCGGTGTAGAAGGACTGCAGGCGGTTGTCCATCTCCGCCTGCGCGTCGTCGGAGCCCCATCCCAGGATCCCGATGGCCTTCCAGCCGTCGTTGTCCGCCGGAGACTTCTCGGACGGGACGACCAGCTGGCCGGACTCGACATAGGGGAGCAGGACGTCCCAGGCGCCGGCGAAGAAGAACGCCGCATTGTTGTCGTCGGGGCTGCCGGCGAAGGGCTCGAGGTTGAAGGGGCCCTTCCCGTCGGCGAGACCCAGCTGCTCCTCGATGAACTGGCCCTGGAGCTGCCCGACCTTGTAGTTGTCGAAGGTGGCGTAGTAGTCGACGGCCTCGGTGCCGTTGATCAGGCGGTCGTAGGCGATGACGCTGACGTCCTGGGACTTGGCCTCCTCGAGGGCGGGGCCGAGGGTCTGGCCGTCGATGGCCGCGACGACGAGGATCTTCGCCCCGCCGGCCACCTGGTTCTGGATCTGGCTGATCTGCTGGTCGGTCTTGTTGTCCGCGTACTGGAGATCGACGGTGCAGTCGGCGGCTTCGAGCTTCTCCTTGAGTCCCTCGCCGTCGTTGATCCAGCGCTCCAGGCTCCGGGTCGGCATGGAGATGCCGACGTTGCAGGTCGTGGTCTCCTCGCCTTCGGCCTCCGGAGCGGTGGAGCCCGCCGGCGCGCACGCAGACATCCCCGCTGCGACGCCGACGGCCAGGAGGAAGGCCGAGACATTCTTGATGGTGGTCATGGGTTACGCCTTTGAAATGGATCCGGCCGGACGGGCCGAGGCGAGGCCGGGAGTGACGGTCGGGGGCGCCTCTGGTGTGCCGTCTGGCAGGATCGAGCTGATACAACGCTGTAGCGCCCGGCCGATGTCACCATCAGCAATATGTAGGCGAACACAACATATCCAGTGACGCGGGTTACATCAAGAGCGTCAGCAAACGTTATGCGACTGAGACGTTGCGACCGCCTAGGCGCCCTGCGCCTTCCTCGCCCGGTAGGCCTTCACATGCGTGCGGTTCGCGCAGTTGCCGGTGTCGCAGAAGCGGCGGGAGCGGTTGCGCGAGAGGTCCAGCACCACGCCGTCGCAGTCCTCGGCCGCGCAGGAGCGCAGGCGGTCCAGTTCGTGCCCGCGGATGACGTCCGCGAGGGCCATCGCGGCCTCGGTGGCCATGCGCTCCTCGAGCGGCGCCTCGGGCGCGGTGGCGTGGAGGTGCCAGTCCCACTCGTCGTGCCTGACCAGCTGGGGGAGTGCGTTCGCCCGCCGGAGGATCGCGTTGACGCGTGCGACGGCGTCGTCCTCCTCCGCGAACCAGATCACCTCCAGCTCGGACCGCAGGGCGCGGACGGACTGCAGTTCGGCATCCGTGTGGGTCCGGGAGCCGGAGAACCGCTGCTCCTCGAGGAACCGGTCGAGTCCCTCGAGGGTGTCCAGGGGATCGGCGTCTTCCTTGGCGGTATTGATGAGCGCGGCCGCGGAGGAAAGTGCCACTTCCGTGTCATACGTGAAAAGCATGTTGACTCCTGACATCGACCACGCCTAGTGTCACGACCATAACTACTTCACACTCGTGACACCAATCTTCGACACGAAACGAGCGGACATGACCCTGCGCCCCGCCACCGGCCTCTGGATAGCCCTGATCTCCGCGGCGGCGTTCGGCGTCTCCGGCCCCTTCGCGAAGTCGCTCCTGGAGATCGGCTGGAGCCCGGGAGCCGCCGTCGGCCTCCGCATCGGAGGCGCCGCCGTCGTGCTCCTGGTGCCCGTGCTGATCGCGCTGCGCGGCCGCTGGTCCACCATGCGCGGCAACGCGCTCACCGTCACCATCTACGGCACGACGGCGATCGCCCTGTGCCAGCTCTTCTACTTCAATGCCGTGCAGCGCATGTCCGTCGGCGTCTCGCTGCTGCTCGAGTACCTCGCGCCGGTGCTGATCGTGGGATTCCTCTGGCTGCGCTCGCGGAAGGCGCCGAACGCGCTCACGCTGATCGGTTCCGTGACCGCCGTCCTCGGGCTCCTGCTCGTCCTCGATCTCGCGGGTGACGCACGGCTCGACCCCGTGGGTGTGCTGTTCGGCCTCGCCGCCGCCGTCTGCCTCGTGGTGTTCTTCCTGATGTCCGCCCGCGTCGACGACTCGCTGCCGCCGCTCGTCATGGCGGGCGGCGGGATGGTGGTGGGCGCGCTCACCATCCTGGTGCTCGGCGTCACGAACATCATGCCGTTCCGCTTCGTGTTCACGGACGTCCAGCTCGCCGGGCGGACGTACAGCTGGGTGCTGCCGGTGGCCGTCCTCGTCCTCGTCGCCACCGTCGCGGCCTATGTGACCGGCATCGTGGCGGCGCAGCGCCTGGGGTCCAAGGTCGCGAGCTTCGTAGCGCTGACCGAGGTGATGTTCGCCGTCCTCGCGGCGTGGCTGATCCTCGGCGAACTGCCCGGCGCCGTTCAGCTGCTGGGCGGGCTCCTGATCGTCGCCGGCGTGGTGTGCGTGCGGCTGGACGAACTGCGGTCGGCACCCGACGACGCCGCCGCGGCGGTGCTCGACCGGCCCAGTCCGGTGGAGCCGCTGCCGAGGCCGTGACGGCGCGGAGGGTGATGCGCATCGAGGCCCGTCATACGCTTCAGCGCATCACCGAAGGAGCGACGGCATGAACTGGTGGGATGTGGCGATCGCCGTCATCGGCGGCGTGGTCCTGATCTACGCCGTGCTGCTCGTGTTCCTGGCCTCCTACGCCCGCCGCCACCCGGAGACGGTGAGCCTGAAGGAGGCGCTCCGCCTGCTGCCGGACCTGCTGACACTGCTGCGCCGGCTGACCGCCGACCGGACGCTCCCGCGCGGGATCCGGGTTCGTCTGGTCCTGCTGCTGATGTACCTCGCCTCGCCCATCGACCTGGTGCCCGATTTCCTTCCGGTGATCGGCTACGCGGATGACGCCATCATTGTCGCCCTGGTCCTGCGCTCGGTCATCCGCAGAGCGGGTAGCGAACCACTGGAACAGCACTGGCCGGGATCGCCTGCCGGTCTTTCCCTGATCCAGCGTCTGGCCGGTACGTCCACCCCCTGAGAGGCCCACTACCGAAGAGTCATTGCAGGGTCTGTGACGTCAGGCATTTCCTGATTCCGCGTCACGGGGCAACGAAGTCACCGAGCGCGGTCAGGAGGCGGTCGACGTCGTCGTCGCTGTTGTACGGCGCCAGTCCGATCCGCAGGGCGGCGCTGTCCTCGAGATTCATGCGCTGGAAGGCTTCGTACGCGTAGAAGGAACCGGCCGGCGCGAGGATGTCCTGGTCCGCGAGGAATCGGTAGGCGTCCGCGGAGGACCGGCCCGGGAAGGTCACCAGCAGTGTCGGTGTCCGGTCCTGGGCCCTGGAGTGCAGCGTGACGGCGTCGCCCAGCTTGGTCAGTCCTGCCTCGATGCGGCGGCGCAACGCGAGTTCGTGCTCATCGACCACGTGAGCGGATGCACGAAGGCGTGCGCGGCGGCCGGTCTCCGCAGCCGGCGCGATCGCTGCCAGGAAATCCACGGCCGCCGTGGCGCCGGCCATGATCTCGTAGGGGAGGGTGCCGAACTCGAACCGCTCGGGCACCGCGTTCGTGGAAGGCAGCAGCTTGTCCGGCTGCAGCGACTCCAGCAGCTCCGGGTCGGCCACGAGAACACCGCAGTGAGGCCCGAGGAATTTGTACGGCGAGCAGGCGAAGAAGTCGGCTCCCAGCGCCGCCACGTCGACCGCCGCATGAGCGGTGTAATGCACCCCGTCCACGTAGACCAGTGCGCCGACAGCATGCGCGGCATCGGCGATGCGGCGTACTGGCGGTTTCGTGCCGAGCAGGTTCGACGCGGCGGTGATCGCCACCAGCTTCGTGCGCTCGGTGATTGCGGCAGCGACGGACGCTTCGTCGATCTCCGTGGTCTCCGGGTCGAAGTCGATCCAGCGCACGGTGGCACCGACCGCGTCGGCTGCCTGCACCCAGGGGCGGATGTTGGAGTCGTGATCCAGGCGTGAGACGACGATCTCGTCGCCCGGCTGCCAGGTCTTGGCGAGGTGTCGGGAGAAGTCGTAGGTGAGCTGCGTGGCGCTTCGCCCGTAGACGACACCGCGAGGGTGCGCCCCGAGCAGGTCGGCCATCGCCTCCCGGAATCCGCTGACCGCCGCTTCGGCGTTCCTCTCCGAGCCCATGCCGGAACCGCGGTTGGACAGCGGGCTGGTGATGGCGTCGGCGATCGCGGCTCCCACGACGGTGGGGGCCTGCGTTCCTCCAGGGCCGTCGAAATAGGCGGTGCCGGTGAGCAGGGCGGGGAAGTTCGCGCGGAAGGCAGCGATGTCCAGGGTCATGTCGCCACCTTCTCAGGTGAGCGTCCAGACGGGAAACACCTCATCGCGATCAGAGCTGATCTTTCGAGCTGACACTCTGGTTACCGCCTCCTACCTCCCGGAGAGGTCAGGCGGTCGTCAGTGCGCGCGTCATGTAGGTGCTGTGGGGATCGTGCCTGTAGGAGCCGAAGGGTGGGCACGGATCGAAGCCATGCCTGGCGTAGAGTGCCCGGGCGGGCGCGAAGAACTCCATGCTTCCGGTCTCCAGGGAGATGCGATCGACCTGACGTGCTCGGGCGTCCGCGAGCACGTGATCCAGGAGCTCCGACGCAATTCCCCGTCCCCGCAGCTCGGGCTCCGTCCGCATGCTCTTGAGCTCCTCGTGCCCTGGCTCCAGCACCGCCAGTGCGCAGGTGCCCGCTATGCGCCCCTCGTGCCAGGCGACCCACAGCCTGACGCCCGGCTGCTGCAGGGCAGCGAGGTCCAGCGCGTGCTGGCTCTCCTTCGGGGACTCCGGTGCCATGTCGGCCAGGTGGGCACGCAGGAAGGCCTCGAGGGCGGGATCCCCGAAATCGGCAGGTCGGATGGTGCACGGCATGAGACATAAGGGTAGTGGCCCCCCATTTCACCAGCGTTTCAGGGTCGGCCCGGGCCTGTGCAGATGTCTTTCACGGTCGGGCCGTCGCACGGGCAGGTGGGCAGGAGGCGCGGCAGCCCTGGACTCCCGGATCAGGTGTCCTGACGTCTCATAGGAGAATGGGACGTGACGAAAAGTGAGAAGTTGGATCCCCGCCCGGACATCGTCGTGCGAAGGATTCAGGGCGATGGTGTCTGGGCACGGGTGAGTTCGGTGGGGGAGGTGGGCGACAGGCCGTTCATCCTCGTCTCGGGCATCGGGGTGTCCTCGCACTATTTCGAGCAGCTCGCGCCGCACCTGATGCAGTTCGGGCCCGTCCATGCCCTCGACCTGCCCGGGTTCGGCGGTGTGCCGCACGCCCGCCACGCCCTGTCGATCAGTCAGTTCGCGGAGCTCGTCGGCACGGCGATCGACGACCTCGGGCTCGAGGATCCCGTGATCGTCGGACATTCGATGGGCACGCAGATCTGTACCGATCTCGTCGCGGCACGGCCCGAGCTCACCACCCTCGTGCTGATCAGTCCGGTCATCGACGCCTCGGCCCGCACCGTTCCCGTCCAGACCCTTCGTTTCCTCCGGGCCAGCCTCCATGAACCCTTCCGGGTGAAGCTCCTCGCCGTGGTCGCGTATCTGACGTGTGGCTTCGGGTGGTTCTTCAAGATCCTGCCGCGCATGATGTCCTACCCGATCGAGCGGACGGCGGCCCGTGTGCGCGCGTCGACGCTCGTCATCCGCGGCGAGCACGACGCGGTGTGTCCACGTCCCTGGGTCACGCGGTTGAGCCGTGCGTTCCCGCGAGCTGTCGACGTCGTCGAGATCGAGGGCGCCGCCCATTCGGTGATGCATGCTCATGCTCGCGAGGTCGCCGGTGTCTGCGTCCGGCATGCGAGCGGTGCGCGCGTGACGCGCGCAGCCGTCGGCGCGGTCCGCGCGGGCGCGGAGGGCGGCGATGATGCGGGCATCGCCGTCGTTCCGCAAGCGCCGAAGCAGGAGGTCTCGCTCAGTCCTGCGGACTCGGTGAAGGCCGTGGTCGACGAAGTGGAGGGCGCCGTGATCGAGTTCAAGGGCAACAAGACCGATGACGATCGCCTGGTGGAGCTCGGACGCGAGCAACAGGCCGAAGCGCGAGCCAGGGGTCGCGATTAGACGAACGGCTGTCCAGGCTGCATGGAAGGGGGCAGGCAAGGGGTTTTCGTGCGGGCTCGGTCAGCAACCAGGGACTGCCTGTGGTTCAGGAGCGGTGAGGCGGCCGAAAGCTGCCAGCCTGCGGTGCGGTCAGCTGCGGTGGTTGAAGACCGCGAACGACGTGCCCCCGGTGATGAACAGCGTGCCCATGAGCAGGGTCATGACCATTGCTGGTTCGGCTCCGAAGCCGATGACGAGCGTGGCGATCCCGACCAGGGGAAGGGAGACCAGCCCGACGACGGCCAACGCCCGGGTCAGGAGTGTGTCCTCGCGTTCGTCGCCGGTCTGCGTCCACGCGCGTTCGAAGGTCGAGGCGCGCTCCGGTCGGCGGAGTACGCGCCATGCCATGACCAGGGCTCCGGCGACCCCGATCCCCAGTCCGACGAGGAACCCGGGAATCATGTTCCCTGGGGCATGCTCACGGAGCAGCACCACGGTGACGGTCACCAAACCGAGGATCACCCCTAGGATCCCGAGAGCCACCACGTTGCGTGAAACGCGTGTGTCAGTCTGCATCAAAAATCTCCTCTACCGGGCGATGGAAGTAGCGGGCGATGGCGATAGCCAAGGGCAGGGACGGATCGTAGCGGCCCGTCTCGATCGAATTGACGGTCTGCCGCGAGACCTGAAGGGCCTCGGCCAGCTCCCGCTGCGACATACCCGCTTCGGCGCGAAGATCCCGGATACTGTTCTGCACGCCGCCCCTTCGTGTAAAGCATGCTTGTCCTGACAAGGTTGCTTTACACGAAGGGTGATTGTCAATGATTTCGGCAGGAGCCGCTGCCCCGACGCGTTCCTCCGCGTGCTGACGAAGTGAACGATCGAGCTAGGGGGATGGGACGTGACATCAGCGATCGGAGAAGCCCACGCTGTCTGGAACCGGGGAACGGGGCGTACCCGATCAACTTGCCCACCACCTACTGCTCACGCTGTGTGAAGCGGACCTGGTCGGACACTGTTCGTGACGATCCGTGTTCGTCAGAACTACTAGTAGCCCTCGATGGTGGTGACGCGGCGCAGCCGCCAGTCCTCCCACCGGGCATCGGCGTTCATGTCGAACTCCAGGACTGGGGATGCCGGCCCGGTCTGGGCGCGGAACCGCCAGAACCGGGTCGTACCAACACTGCTCCGGCCGCCTCGCCCGTCCATGCTGCCGACGCTGCCATGGCGGGTCTGGCAAGCGTGGCTGTTGCCTGTGCCCGGGAAGTTGATGTCGGGTTCCCGCCACGTGTCGCAGCTTGACCAGGCGAGAGGTTCGCCGATGACCTGCCAGATACTGCCCCGCCAGCGCAGCGCCAGGGGCGTGCCGGAAGGCAGGAACCGGACGGCTGCCGGCTCGTCCAGGACGTGCCACGCACCTGCCCGTGTGCCCTCGCGCGCAGTGTCCTGAGTCGTGTGCTGGGCTGTGTTGCGGGCTGGTTCTGTGGGTGGTGTGGTGTCCACTGGTTGCGCTGTCATCGGCTGCTTCTCCCTTACCCCTGATGGTCCTTGTGCAGGCTTTAAAATAGAACACAGGTTCGATTATTTGGGAAGCCGGACAAGGGGACGAGGGTGGGGGTTGCGGGTCATCCATGTGTGGGCGGGTGGAGCCCGAAGGAATGAGCTCAAAGCCGTCCACCTGTTGGTGAGCTGCCCGCAACACCGACGCGGACGGTGGTTACTCTCGACACCATGCACCGCACACCGCCTGGGTCCGACGAAGGAGAGGTGCGTCCGGTTCGTCGTGACACGACCACCGATGAACGGTGGAAGCACTGGAACGCCGCGGCAGCCGAGGCCGGGGTGCGGTCCTGACGTCACCGCTGATCCGGGGCAAGGAACCCATCGGTGCACTGAGAGTGTATTCACGTGAACCGGACGCGTTCTCGTCAGCGGACACCCAGGTACTGGCCAATCTTGCGACTGCTGCGGCCGCCCTGCTGGGGCATATCCAGGCCAGCGACACACCCCAGCGGATCAACGCCGAGTTGAACAACGCCCTCCAGGGCAATAGCACCACCGACACCGCCCGGGGCATCGCCATGGAACGCCACAACCTCGACCCCGATCAGGCGCTTGAGCACCTGCTCACGCTGGCCGTCACTACCCGCATGACGATGGCCGAGGTGTCACGGACCATCGTCACCCGACAAGAGCCCGACACCTTCCGCTCCAAGGAGGGCCGCTGATGCACGGCAACCAGGACCGCAGCGAGCCCGGCGCCCACCGTCGAAACAACCTTCGCAACGACCGAGGAGATGCCCTCGAGCGGGAAACCGGAGACGGCTCCGCCGCCCGGGAACACTGGGACGGAACCGACGCCGACGCCGACGCCGGCTTTGACACGACGCACAGTGATAGCACCAGGAACACCCGCAGGAGTACCGAGCAACGTCTGTTGACGATCAGGGCGATCCACGAGGCGGAACTGACCATCGCCGACGTGTGGATGCGTTACTTCTCCTTCTCCGGCGCCGTCGCGGAGTATGAAGTCCGCGACGCCCCCGATAATCAGTGAGACGAGTAGTTCAAGGGGGCTAGGTGCCTCGTGGGTGTCACCGGTGCCCTGCCCGCCGGGCTGATCGGAACCTGGCTGAGAAGTCGACCACGAACCCCGACAAGGTGGTCCGGCCGAAGTGGAGGAAACCCTTGTTATCGACGCCTTGATGGTGGGGTACGGGAAGTGTGTAGTTCTGCCGGCAGTGGAACTGGCTGTTGAGGTTGCTCAGGGAACCGAGTGGAGGTTCCGCATCAATCCGTCCTGCCGTGAACTGATATGAAGGCCTGTGCAGGTGGCCAACACGTCTTCCAGTGCCCGGCGAACCCACTCGACCGCTTCACTGTTCGCGGAGCCGTCAGTATCCGCTGACGGCCGGCTGGCAAGGTCAACTACGACGTCATTTATGGCGTCGATGAATCTCTCGACCTTTCGGATCTGGTCACGGGCGTTGGGTGGCTCAATTGGAGCTGCAGCCCAGGTCGATAGCGTGTCGTTCCTGTCCTTGGCCGCCCACAGCGCTGAGGCGGCATCACCATGCGTCTTGCCTTCAGTCATGGAACCAGTCCTTGCTCGCTGACAATCAGCGACTGTTTGGCGATGAGGTGGGGTCACTTCCTACAGGTCCGAACCCGTCGAGAGAACTTGGAAACATATCCGGTTCCTCTTCACCGAATGAAAAGGGACCTGTCGTGGCCTCGAGACGACGATACCCAGTGAGCGTGGTTACTGACGGCGCAACGCGCAGTAGTCCCGTCCACTGTCACAACCTCGGCCTTGCCTGCCTCGATTGGAAGTGCGGCGGCCGCGACACCGGAACATGCATCGCTGAGGGGAACCGAGAGAGATTTCTTCGCTTGTTTTGAGTAGTTCAAAACAAGCGGTACACTGGTGACCATGCCTACCGCACCTGCTTCCCTCGCCGACACCGATCTGCTACGGCAGATGATCCGGGCGTCGGGGCTGAAGGTGACGGCGCCCCGGGTCGCCGTGCTGCGTGCCCTGCAGCAGCTCCCGCACTCGAGTGCGGAGCGCGTCTTCGACGGCGTGAAGGACGAGGTTTCCAGTACTTCCCCGCAGGCGGTGTACGGGATTCTTGCTGCCTTTACGGGAGCCGGGCTGGTCCGCCGGTTCGATCCCCCGGGATCGCCGGCTCTGTTCGAGTGCAGGGTCGGGGACAACCACCACCATCTCGTCTGCATCAGGTGTGCGGCTGTCAGGGACGTCGACTGCGTCATTGGGGAAGCGCCCTGCCTGCAGCCATCTGATAATGCCGGATTCACGGTCTTCGCCGCCGAGGTGACGTTCAACGGTTTGTGCGAGCAATGCCGCACTGCCACGTCGACCGACGACGACCACTGATACTCACAACAAACCACACAGTAATCAGCCGCTGACCGAACCCCGGTTCAGCGTTCTCCTTCCGGGCAGGCGTTCTGTACCGTCATGCCGTCATGCCCGGATCCGACGACGAAGGAAGCCACTATGACTCTCATCGATTCCACCATCCGGACCAGCCCGTCGGGTCTCCGCCCGGCCTCCCGAAACCACTTCATCCCCGCCTCGCTGGGCGGAAGCTACGTGACGACGGCGCGCACGACCACGCGAAACCACATCACCGCAGGCACCTACACGTCCTGCCCGGCTGCGTCTGCTGCTCCTGGAGGCTACGTCACCACCGAAGCGCCCAGTCCGGTCACCGGCGGCTCATACACCTATACCGGTCGGCGCCCCTAGTTCAGCACGCGCCGACACATCGTCTGGGAAGCTCGCGTGTCCCTGCCGCCCCTGCGCGTCTTCCTGCCCACTGCTAGACAGTAGGAGTCACATAGCCCATTAGGGCAGGCCTCCCGAGCAGGACCCAATCGGGCCCGGACTGGGCGCCTGGCCTTCCGTCACCGGGGTAGCACGTGCAACACGCCCGCAGGGCCGGGGTCCGTGCCCGCTTCTGTGCAGGGGGGCTGCTTGGAGCTCTTCCCGGCGAGGAGGAGCGTTGTGCTAGCCGGCGAGGACGTCGCGGGCGTCGAGTTCCTCGTCGACTTCCTCGAGGCGGAACTGCGTCTCGGGATGAGCGTCACCGGTCGTGGCGTACTCGTAGTCCAGTTCACGATGCACTTTGCTGTTGATCACTTCGACCTCCTCCGTGGGAAGGCGCGTGAGGTCAGGGAACGAGTCGTGTGGTGCGAGCCGGGTGTTCATTCACGTCCATTTCGTGCTGGGGATGAGGGGCATATCGTCCCGCTTAGGCGGCCTTGACCGGGGCCGTTAGGCGCGTTGAGCCACGGGAGCGATTGCGGGCTGTTTCCAGTATGGGCAGCTCTGTTTCAACACTGACCGCATGAGGGCTTAAGTTCTGCTCTAGGAAACGGCTCCCGTGCGGGTATCAGGGGATTGAGGCGCGAGGCGAGCACGTGGCTCTGAAGCCCGGGAGTCAGTGCCAGATGGAGGTTCTCACGGCCATTCCTGATCCGCGTCGTGGTCGCTTTCAGGAGTTGGTTATGAGAGGCGAGATCTGGTGGGGGATCCAAGGAGTGAGTCGATCGTGTCGAGTCTTCGTCGTGCGTTGGAGGGAAACCCTGCTGACGTCATTCTGAGGCTTCACCTCGCACAGATGCTGTTGGCCTCAGGTGACGCTGCGGGCGCAATCACCGAGGCCAGCACCGCGCTGGGGGCCGACCCGAACAATCAACAGGCGCTGCATGTCCTCATGTCGGCAGCGAAGGCGTTGACAACGCCACCGGAAGTGCCTTCGGTGTCCACCGCGCGGTCGAGTGAACTACCGAGCACTACCGGGTCCTCCAGCTTCGATTGGGAGCGGGCAGAGCACGAGATCGGAAGTGCCGTGCCGCCGTTCGTCCAGGCCGAGCAGATACCTGTCACCACGATAGGAGACGCTTCCGGGCGGTACGACGACCTTGCAGCGCTGATGAACGGCAAGAAACGACGGTGAGCGAGGCCAACAACCTCAACCTCCTATCCGCCCGCTACGACGTGCTCATCGCCCGGCAACGACCGCGTGAGGCGGTAAACCTGCTGAAGGGGCAGGCCGCCCACCATCAGGACCGGCCCCTCTACTGGGCGATGCTCGGAAACGCGCTTAATCTCGAAGAGAAGTATGCCGATGCCGAGCACGCCACGCGGCGCACCGTGGAACTCATCCCGCACAACAGCGCGGCGCAATCCATCCTTCTGCAAGCACTTATCGGTCAGCGCCGCTCCGAAGAGTCCCTCGAGCTTGCCCGGTTCTTCATCGAGCAGTTCCCCGAGGACTCCGACGGCCACTACTGGCTCAGCCGGGCGCTGCTCCTGCGCCCGAAGGAGCGGCAGGACTACGTCGCCGCCTACGAGGCCGCCCGTCGAGCACTGTCCTTACAGGCCGATGAATGGACCTTCACACAAGCGGCGCAGACCGCGGCCCTCATCGAGAAGGATCAGGAGGCGCGAGAACTCCTTGCCGCTGGGCTGGCGCTATACCCGCACAGCCGGGAACTCATTCTGCTCAGGGGGCGCATCAGGGGCACGGAAGAAACGGTTGGCCAGCAGAATGAACTCGTGAGCGGGATCCTGCGCACAAGTCCCTCCGATGCTCGGGCAGAAGCCGAGCTCGCCTTGGGTCCAGCACGCTGGTTGAGGGCTCATCTTCAGTACCTCGGGTATCACCTGCTGGCGTTCACCTTCTGCGCAGTCGTACCACTGCCGGAACCTGGGCTGATGTTGATTGCCTTGCTGGGCGGCTGGTTCCACATCGCACTGATCATTGCGAGCTACCGCCAGCTGGACGGTGTCCTCCCCAAGGGGTACCTGCGCGAACAACTGACAACCTCAGGACGGGCCAGGAATAGCGCGGCGGCATACGTTGCCGCCGGCTCCCTGATCCTCGCCGGTACGGTGTTGGACCCGCTGCGCCCGGCACCCTTCCACTGGGTGGGGGACGTTCTGCTCATACTGGCCGCCTGCATCCTCGCCGTAGGTCTCCTGTCAGCCGAGCGGACCATCAGCCGGCTCGGAGCATCCAGCCACCCCATCGACCACCAACCCGAGACCTACCGTTCCTTCCGGTTCGAGGACAACGCCTCGACCTACCGCGAGTACTGGCTGGCCGCCTTCACCGGACTTGTCACAGTGATCATCGCAACCGCGACGGGAGGCAATCCCACCGGAGGCGCCGGCCTGCTCGCGGTCGGCATCCTTTGGACCGTCAAGACGCTCGACCTCATCCACCTGTCGAAAGCAGTCCCGGGCGGTGAAAACCCCTGGGTGGAGTGGTTCACCCTTCGCCAAGGCCACGGAGCTCACCCTGAAAGTGACCTGCAGGCGCGACTTCTCGGCATACGATTCGTTCTGCTCCTGCTCCTCGTTTGCTGCACCACGTGCACCCTTGGCATCGTCGCTCTCACCGGCGGATTCCCGGTATTTACCTGAGGTAGCGCCATCGAATCGATGCGACTCAGCACCCCGCAGGTTCTCACAACGCCCAGATATCCGTGCTTCTCAATCTCAAGAGCGACACTGTGTCGCACACGAAGGTTGCAGTACATAGCTCTCGGGCATGAGCCAACAGACACAACTCGGCAGCCCCAGATCGCGGCCAGTGTCGCTACGGTCTGGGCCGCGGTGCCGGTTCCTGTTGCTGGCCTTGCCATTGTCGTAACTGGTCCTATCCCGCTCTAGGGGACACCGTTCATCGCGCTGTCACCTGCCGCGGGTAACTTCACCGGATGGACGCCACCCTGCCCACACCCCACTCCGCTTACACTGCCACGGCCGCGGGTCTTGCCGGTCGCGCTGGGTTCGACGAGCAGTTCATCGGCGTCCCAGTGCCCGTGCCACCGCTGCCCGGCGTCGAGACGGTCCTGCTCCCGTACACGCACTTCTCGGTGCTGATGCGCCCGGACAAACGCCCGGCTGCGATCACGGCTCTTGGGATCGACGGGGCGAAGCTCATGGACCTCGTCCGCCGAGCATCAGCAGTGTGGGGGACACCCGGACCGAGGCGCAGCAGGCCAACGAGGACACCTTCCACTACACCAACGCCGCCCCGCAGGCCGCGAAGTTCAACCAAGGACTCGAGCTCTGGCTGGGTCTGGAGTCCTACCTCCCCGAGGACGCCGCCGACAACGGCCGGCGCCTGATCGTGTTCACGGCCCCGATCTTCAGCGACGTCGACCCCGTCTACCGGGGCATGGAGATTCCGCTGCGCTACTTCAAGGTCGCCGTCTTCCTGCAGGGAGGCTCGCTCGCAGCCACCGGGTACGTCGTTGACCAGACCCCGCAGCTCGCTGACTTCGATGACGTGCCGAAGCCCGGCGCTGTTGGGGACGCTGTTGGCGATGACGCGCCACCGTTGGGGCCGTTTCGGACCTTCCAGGTGCCGATCCGCGACATCGCCGCACTCACCGGACTCGACCTCGACCAACTGGTCGGGGTTGATCGGATGCCGATCGCCGCGGCCCTGCCCAGCGCGCGGGTGATCTCCGCCTGGCGGGAGCTCTCCAGCCCGGAGTGCCTGGACCTCGACTTCGACCTCAGAGGTGAAGGGGCATGAAGAACCACTGCCTGAGGAGTTCATTGAGTAGGCCGGCTCAGAGGTGATGGCGGTACGGTTGCTGCATCTGTCAGGTGAGCCGGCACGGGAGGGGCCCATTCTCTCGGTGAGGAGTCGATTATGAGGCTGCTGCTGACATCCGGGGGTGTCACCAACTCGTCAATCCGCGCGGTGTTGGTGGACATGCTTGGGAAGCCCGTTGAGGATTGCGATGCCCGTTTCATCCCGACCGCGCAGTGGGGGCAGCCGATGTGCTCACCGCAGTCGGTGTGGAGGTCGACGACTGGTGGGGAGCCGAACGGGCGGGGTTTGATCGAGTTGGGCTGGAAGTCGATCGGTGTTCTGGAGTTGACGGCCTTGCCGAGCATTGCTCCGACCCGCTGGATTCCCTGGGTGCGGAAGGCCGACGCCCTACTTGTGGATGGTGGGGAGGCGATCTACCTCGCGCATTGGATGCAACAGTCGGGTTTGGCAGATCAGCTGCCGTCGTTGACCGACACCGTCTGGGTCGGCGTGAGTGCTGGCAGCATGGTGATGACCCCGCGGGTCGGCCGGCAGTTCCTGGACTGGAACCCTGAGGGGGGTGACGAGGCGCTGGGCGCGGTGGGTTTTTCGATTTTTCCTCACCTGGATTACCCGGGCTGGTCCTCGAACACCTCCGAGAGCGCGCACCGGTGGGCTGCGGGCATTGCTGGGCCCGCGTATGCGATTGACGACCAAACGGCGATTTCCGTCGTGGACGGCACCGTGAAAGTGGTCTCCGAAGGAAGCTGGCACCAGTTCCCTCAGGAAACCGAGCAGGACCGCTGAGGACAACGACTCACATCTGGCGTCCTGATCATCACCCGGTCAAGGTGTCTTGCAACCAACGCTTCTGCCGTACATCCGATACCCCGTCTATGAGACGGGGTATCAAGACACAGATCGAGCAGTAGCGGCGGGAAGTTAGGGTGTCTCGTCCTGGTGTCCTGCAACTCACCGGTTGCGACACACTTGCAGGAAGAGTGTGAATGAACTCCGCGATGCACGCTGTGGCAGGTGCGTGCATCCTCGTCGTGCTGAGGAGGTGTGCGCTGCTTCCCGCGCCTCCTGACTGGAGGTCTTTGACAAGTGCCTCTCTAGGCGTAGGCGCCGTTGACCCGCCCCGTGTCGGGCGAGTCCACTGGTGGTACGCGAGGAGGTTGCTGTGAGAGGTGTGTTCGTCGGGCGCCTGATGAAGGCCGGACGTCTCCGACGAGGAATGAATGAGTTCCTGGTGCTTCCGCTGATCATCACGGGGGTGTTCTGTGTCGCGGCTGTGGGGGTGGCGCTTTGGGACACTCAGGGAAGCGTTCCCGCGCTGCGCCAGGTTGCAGGGTCGATCATTCCCGCTTCGAGTGTCGCGGGGTTCGTCGGCGTGGTCGCGGCGAGTCTGATGACGGTCACGTCAATCACGTTCTCGATGCTGCTCATCTCGGTACAACAGACATCGAACTTCCTGGGGGCCGTGGTGTTCGACCAGTACCTTCGACGCCGCGCGAACCAGTTCTACGTGGGGTACTTCATCGGTGCGACCGCATTTTCTTTCATTGTGTTCGCCTGCGCAGGGTCAGATTCCCCGCCCGTCATCGGGGCGTTCGCAGCATTGGTGCTGACCGTCGGATCCCTGGTGATGCTGCTGCTGCTGATCCACTCGGCCGTCGACCAGATGCGTCCGGAGTGTGTGGTGAATTCGATCCACGAACTCGCGCTGCGGGCCCACGAAGACGAATGCCTGCTCCTGATGGGAACCCGGACAGAGCGACGCACGGCGGTTGACGCCGAGGCGCGCGCCGTCACGACGCGGACGGGCGGATATGTGGTCAATATCGACGCCCAGAGGCTCGCCGACGTCGCGCGATCCGCCGGCCCCGAGGTGGAGATGTTTCTGCCCTGCCAGTTGGGCACCTACCTCGAACTCGGCGGGACCATTGCCGCGATCGTGGGCGTGGCAACAACGGACGACCGCTTCGACGCCGACACGCTCTCCGCGTTCACACTCGACGAGGCGCGGCGCGCGGAAGTGGATTCCGGGTACTCCATCGACCAACTCGCGGACATCGCCTGGATGACCGGAACCAGCACGCAGAGCCCGTTCACCGCCAACGCCGCGATCCACCAACTACGTGACCTCATCGGCCGATGGGCGATCATCGAAGAACAGATGTGGGACGCTTCATCTGAAGGCCAGGAGCCTCTTCCCGTCGTGTACACGGACGGGGCGATCGAGCGGGTACTCCGGAGTTTCGGCACCCTTCTCATGGCCTCGTTCCAATCACGACAATCCGATACTGCCGCGCTCCTGATTACCTCGTTCGCGCACGCGTTACCGCGTCTGAGCTCCGGGCATCACCAGGATGAACTCCTGCGTTCGCTGCACGCCGCGCTCCCGTCGGTCACCCAGCAAACCGAATCTCCTGCTCTCATGGCCGCACTCGCCGAGCTCGTCGACGCCCTCACGACCGCAGGCAGGGCCATCCATCCCGTGCAGCAGGTTCAAGACACCCTCCGGACCGCGACGAAAAACCTGCTCTCCGACCCGTCGACGCTACAAGGCGGCACCTCCGTGCCAGAAGCACTCCCCACCACGAGTACAGCACGCACCGAGACATAACCACCTGACACCCGGATCAATCCACGGTTACCTCATCCGCTGACGATGCACGCCGGGGGTACCCCGCCTGGAACGCGACGCGCCTCCACCAGCTCGCTGGTCGTGATGGGTACTGCCAACCACCGGTAGTAGGGCTGCCGCGAGAACTTGAGGCCCCGGCACGTCACCTTCACGGGAATCCCCGAGCCGGCGAGCTCTCTCACGAGCGGGTAGAACGTTATCCCGCCAGGTTCGGACTGCCCCGGGTTTGCTTGACTCCTGACTTGTGAGGATTCAGTCCTTGTAGCAAGGATGTTCCCATGCCAAGCCTTTCCCCGCCGAGTTCCACCGCGACGTGGTCTCCGTCGCCCGGAAGCATGAGCCTCCGATCTCGCAGATCGCCAAGGACTTCGGGATCTCCGAGGTGACCCTGCCTGACTGGCTGAAGGAAGCGGACATCGAGGACGGCGCTCGTCCCTGCGTGACAGAGACGGAAGCGGCAGAGCTCAGGGATGTCCGGAAGCGGATCCGGTTGCTCGAGCAGGAGAACGAGATCCTGCGCCGGGCAGCGGCTTTCTTCCCCCGGGAACTGCCCCCACAATGACCTATCCGCTGGTCCTTGACCTTGCCGCTGGCGGTGTCCACGTCGCGGTGGACTGCCGGGTGCTGGGGTTCTCCAAACAGTCCATCTACGCTTGGAAGGCCGCGCCGCTCACGGACCGCGACTGGGTCCGACGCGCACCTGATCAATGCCGCGATAGATGTCCACCGGGACGATCCCGCGTTCGGGTACCGGTTCATCGCCGACGAGCTTCAGGAGCAGGGCTTCAGCGCCGGCGAGAACCGAGTCGCACGGCTGTGCAGCACCCAGTAGATCCGGTCCGTGCTCGCCAAGAAACGCGGACTGACCCGCAAGGCCGGCCCGCCGGTGCACGATGACCACGTCCAGCGGGACTTCACCGCGACGGGCCCGGACCAGACGTGGCTCACGGATATCACCGTGTCCCCGTACCGACGAGGGCAAGCTCTACGTATGCGCGATCAAGGACGTCTGCTCCAACCGGATCGTGGGCTACTCCATCGATGCACGGATGAAAACGCCCCTGGCCGTCTCAGCCCTCCATAACGCGATAGGGCTCCGGGAACCGGCAGGAACCCTCGTGCACAGCGACCGCGGATCCCAATTCCGATCCAACGCCTTCGTGCGCACCTTGAAGAACAATGGGCTCATCGGATCCACGGGCAGGGTCGGCACGTGCGCCGACAACGCGGCCATGAAGTCCTTTTTCTCGCTCCTGCAAAAGAATGTGCTCGACAGCCGGCGGTGGGCAACGCAGGCTGATCTGCACCTGGCCATCGTGACCTGGATCAAGGACGGCGGTTCAAATCCACTTCGCCAGCGTCATCGGGTGAATACCGAGGTCCTTCACGACCTGCTCGGTCGTCACTCCGGACTCACGATTCCTCGCGACGCGCACCACATGGTCATGGAACTCATCTGGGTAGGGCTTGGGCACAGTAGCATCCTTCCAGGCCCGCCTTCCGGCAAGCCACATCAGATATCACTTATTCGTGCAGCAGACCCAGTCGTGCTCACAACCGCTTGCAAGCTGGGTGGGAGGAAGTCGCCGTTCGGCCCCAACGGCCCCATGCGCAGGACGACGAAGCCAGGACGGTCGGCGAGTGACTGCACACAGGCGCAACAAGGCCGGTTAAGCGGACACTAGGGGCTCCGCGGCTGCCCCTACGTATGTGCATCGTTATAGGCATTGATGATCGTGTGTGAAATTCGGCCATGAGAACTTACGGTATAGCCGTTGTCCTTCGCCCACTGACGGAGTTTCGACAGGTTTTATTGGATGTGTCATCATTTGTGTCCGAGCTCATCGCCCTGTCCACGGTCGAGCATCTAATAAGCTGCGTTTTCATGTGTCACGGGCTTGTTGCTTGTCGATGATGATATTGACCGCCTGGATGAGGGCTTCACTGATTTTCTCCGGTGAGTACAGTTCTCTAATGCTGTCTGCTGCGTTCTGTTGTTTCCCCACAATCGTTGGGCCTCCTTCGACTGCCCGGCGCATGCAGTCCCGCAGGCTCTCGACTGAGGGCTCTGCCCAAATCTGTCCATGGAAGTACGGCCACTCGTGAACAGCCGCAGGGGGTACCGGTGCCAGACGGTAGTCGATCAGCAGTGAATTTGATGTGTTCATGAAATCGCACTGGCCACCCCAGCCTGTACCGATGGTTATCAGACCGCAGGCCATCGCTTCCATGAAGGGACGTCCCCAGGCTTCACCTCTGGTAGGCAGAACAAAAGCGTGCGAGCTTCTGTAGAGTGAACGAAGCTCAGCCTCAGACAGCGCGTTGTTGAGCAAGGTAATTCTCGGTGTTCTGCCCGGACGGACCTGATCGGAGAATGATTCGATGATCTGTCCCACGCCCGGAGCGCCGGCACCAAGCGGATCAGCCCGGATCACCAACTCCACGTCGTCATCGCAGCTGTTGAACTCTGAAAGGTATGCGTTCAGTAGCACATCCCAGCCCTTGCGGTACTGCCACCTGAACACGGACAAAAACCGAAAGGTCCCTTCCGCCTTATATGGTGCAGCGAGTATTTCACCCCAGACCCGATCGATAGTTTCGGGAATGACTTTCAGCTTTTCCCGGGCAACTCCAGCGGACGCAAAAGTGGCTGCATTGAAATTAGAGGGAACCCATACCTCGTCCACCGCGGACAAGCGCGGCAGCCATGCAGGAGGCACCGAAGCAGTCTCAAACATGGCCCTCCACACTACGGTTCCGTCGGTGTTTTCCCATCCGCTGTCATGCCAAGGCAGATGCACGATGGTCAAGTCCGCAGCGGCCAGACTCTGCTTTCGACCTACGGGACCGGGGCCGGAAGTGCCATGCGTCCGGGAAGCCACAGGAACCTCCCGGACACGAAATCCCGCGTTCCGCAACATGCTCGTATAGCTGCGTGCCTCCACCGCATACCCGCTGTGACCCTCAAAACGACCCCGCCACTCAATCCTTACAACACCCATCCCACCTTCACCCGCTGACCCTGTATCGATTTCTTATTCGCAAGACGGTTGAAGCGTCCCCGTCGTCATGGACACAGATGGGGTTCGCCGTGTTTCTGAACATAGGGAACTGTTTTTGTGGGTTCTCCACTTCCGCGCGCCGCGCCTCGTCGAGTGTGAACGCGGAGAGCGTGTCGGCGTCGAAGCGGTCGTCCGTTGTTGCCACGCCCACGATCGCGGCAATGGTCCCGCCGAGTTCGAGGTAGGTGCCCAACTGGCAGGGCAGAAACATCTCCACCTCGGGGCCGGCGGATCGCGCGACGTCGGCGAGCCTCTGGGCGTCGATATTGACCACATATCCGCCCGTCCGCGTCGTGACTGCGCGAGCCTCGGCGTCAACCGCCGTGCGTCGCTCTGTCCGGGTTCCCATCAGGAGCCGACCGGCCTTCATCAGGCGCCCGACGAACACACCTCTCACAGCAACCTCCTCGCGTACCACCAGTGGACTCGCCCGACACGGGGCGGGTCAACGGCGCCTACGCCTAGAGAGGCGCTTGTCAATGACCTCCAGTCAGGAGGCGCGGGAAGCAGCGCACACCTCCTCAGCGCGACGAGGATGCACGCACCTGCCATAGCGTGCATCAACTCGCCGTCGCCGGTCTTGCGCAAAAATCGCCCCAAGGCGACGATGCCGGGCTGATCGAGAAGCGCTGCAATGAAGCCCCGTGCCAAGTCACGGCTACACCTGTGTGCGAGGGTCGAGACCGTGTGTATCGGTCCGGTGCGTGAGTCCCGCCAAAGGATCCCTTGACCGGACGGACTGATGCCCCGAGACTTGTGCGGCCCGGGTTGCTTCTCGGGTCAGTCCATGACGAGGCCGCCGTCGACCACCAAGTTCTGACCGGTGATCGACCGGGCCCAGGGCGAGGCGAAGAAGAGGACTGTGTCCGCGAATTCCTGCGGCGTGGTGACACGTCCCAGTGGGGTGGAGGATGCGATGAGGTTGAAGACCTCTTCGGGGGTGGCTGCGCTGGCGTCGGTGGTGCGCAGCAAGCCGCCAGAGACCATGTTTACTGTGACGTTGTGCTGGCCCAGGTCCTTGGCAAAGGTGCGGGTCAGGGAGAGCAGGGCCGCTTTTGCCGCGGTGTAGTCGTGGTAGGGAACTACAGGGTTTTGGAACAAGTTGGTGCCGATGTTGATGACCCGCCCGAACCCTTGGTGCCGCATTCCGGGCAGAGCGGCCTGGGTTGTGTTTAGGGCTCCGCGAACACTTCCGTAGAACTGGTCTGCGAATGCGTCCCAGCCAACCTCAGCTGCGCGCGGGCGGGCGTCACCGTTGAAGGAAAAAGTCGCTAGCGCGTTATTGACCACGGTGGTAACCGGGGCTCCGAAGTGTTGCTGTGCGTGTTCGAGCATGGCGCGTACCTGCTCGGGATCGGTGACATCAGCTTCCAGCGCTACAGCCCGCGACGGACCAACACGAGTTGCGAGTTCCTGGGCGGCCTTGTGGCTGGCGCGGTAGTTGATAACCACCCGCGCTCCTTCGGCGGCGAAGGCACTCACGATGCTGGAGCCAAGTCCGCGGCCGCCACCGGTGATCAACACGATCTGTTCTCTGAGTTGCATAAAGGGACTTCCCTGGAGTCAGGGCGACAGAATGCGGAACCGACACCCGCAGGGGTCGGGAGGACATCCCTTCGCCAGTACGAACTGGATCAGGTTCAACGGGTGTCATCTCAGCCAGCCAGAACCGGCACCCCGTGTCACTACTTCCACACTAAACCCCGGCTGGCGGTGGGAGGGTTGGCCGAATCGCCGGGACGGAGTGGATTTAGACGGTCGTGGCAACGCGGGGTGTTTTGCGCGGTGTTCCGGACGCACGTTGATGACCAGCAGAGAACGGTCCTCTCGGTCTGGCACGAAATCCCAGGCGAACCAGGCTCGCAGGGAGGTGCTTTGCAAGTGCAAGTGCAAGTGCAAGTGCAAGTGCAAGTGCTGATTGCGTCGGGAGTTGGTGCTGCCATGGCTTCTGAATACGGCCGTAGCGTTCACGGGCGGCGCGCAGACCCAGGCAAATTCCTTGATCGCTGTCCTGGCGCGAGCCGGATGTGCTTAGAGCCGGGGTCCCTTGTGTGTCTTTCGGCTGGCTCTAACGGGAGCCAAGTGCCTTTCCACAAGTGGCTGCTGTTCCATGTGCTGGGAAACGTTAGGGTGGCAGTAGTGACACGGGGTGCTGCCCGCCGACGGTGCAGCTGAGAATCGATACCCGTTGAACCTGATCTAGTTCGAACTAGCGAAGGGATGTCGCGAATGGCTATTCGCTACGCATCATCAGAGTGTGCTGCACTGCTCGAGGAGTTGAGGGCCCGGGGTCCTTTGGTGCAGAGCATCACCAACACCGTGGTGGCCAACTTCACCGCCAACGTCCTGCTCGCCATAGGGGCAGCTCCGGCCATGGTGGACATACCGGAGGAAGCCGGACAGTTCGCCTCCGTAGCGTCAGGGGTGCTGATCAATCTGGGCACTCCGACGCAGGAGCAACGGACTGCGATGGTCGAAGCGGTTCAGGCCGCACGTGCCGCCAAAACTCCATGGGTTCTGGATCCGGTGGCGGTTGGCTCTCTGACCGTCCGCACCCAGCTGGCGCATCAGCTTGCCGCGCAACACCCGACCATCATCCGTGGAAACGCATCGGAAATCCTGGCTCTCGCTGGAGCAGGATCAGGAGGCCGCGGAGTGGACTCCACCGAAGACCCTTCGTTCGCGATCGAGTCCGCGAGGCAGCTGGCGGTATCCTCCGGGTCAGCGGTGGCAGTATCGGGTGCGGTGGATCTGCTCGTCGGGCCGGACGGACACACGGTAAGTGTGACCAACGGGGACGCTCTGCTGACGCGGGTTACAGGCGGTGGGTGCGCCCTCGGTGCGGTGATGGCCGCGTTCGCTTCGCTGACCGACGATGCACTGTTGGCGGCCACAGCGGCTACCGGCGTCTACACCGTTGCCGCCGAGCAGGCCGCGACGCAGGCACACGGCCCGGGAAGCTTCGCGATGGAATTCCTCGACAGGCTTGCAAGCATCACACCCGACGACGTCGTCACGACGTTGAGCCTTCGTTCTGTCGATATGTCGGGCCATTCCCGGTGAACGGGCGTGATTTCACGGCGAACCTGACACGGCATCTGCCGCTGTACCTGGTAACTGACACGGCGCAGTGCCGCCCCCGTACCGTTGCAGCTGTTGCCGCCGAGGCGGTTTCAGGAGGCGCCACCATGGTCCAGGTGCGGGACAAGGAAGCCTCGGCCCGGGATCTGCTGCACATTCTCGTCACTGTCGCAGATGCTGTTGGAAGCAAGGTTCCGGTGCTGGTCGACGACCGGGTGGATCTCTTCCTGGCCGCCCGGGCGGCAGGAGCGCAGGTCGCCGGGGTGCACGTCGGTCAGTCCGACCTGCCGGCGGACCTCGTTCGAGCCCTGGTAGGACCGGAGACCATCGTCGGCCTGAGTGCGGCAACCAGCAACGAGATTCAAGCCGCACACGGGCTGCCCAAGGGGACGGTGGACTACTTAGGGGTTGGCGCCATTCACGCGACCGCCACCAAGCCAGACCATCCCGAACCTTTGGGGATCAGTGGCTTCGGTGCCCTCGTTACGGAAAGCTCCCTGCCGTGTGTCGCAATTGGTGGCATCAGTAATGCGGATTTACGCCCTTTGCGGGATAGCGGTGCCGCTGGGGTCGCCGTCGTATCTGCTGTGTGTGCCGCCGATGATCCGGAGGCGGCGGCCAAAGCGTTGAAGGAGGCATGGTGTTCCTAGGTGATCTGACCCTGCGCGATGTTCCCCGGGTCCTCAGTATCGCCGGAACCGACCCGACCGGGGGTGCGGGCATTCAAGCCGACCTGAAAAGCATCGCTGCTCTCGGCGGGTATGGAATGGCGGTGATTACGTCCCTGGTGGCGCAGAACACGCGGGGTGTTCGCTCCGTACACACCCCACCAACGAAGTTCCTCGAAGAACAACTCGACGCGGTCAGTGACGATGTGACGATCGATGCGGTGAAGATCGGCATGCTGGGGGACGTCGCGACCATTACCGTTGTCCGGGAATGGCTCTCCCGGGTACGGCCGCCTCTGGTGGTGCTGGATCCTGTCATGGTTGCCACCAGCGGGGACCGGCTCCTGGCCGCTGACGCCGAGACCGCCTTGCGGGACCTGGTCAGCCAGGCTCACTTGGTGACCCCCAACCTTTCCGAACTAGCCGTACTGGTGGACGAACCAATCACTGCAGAATGGCCTACAGCTCTCGACCAGGCCCGGAAACTGTCCCTGGCTGCCGGAACTGTGGTGCTCGTCAAGGGCGGTCACCTGGATACCGAAGGCAGCCCTGACGCACTCGTCGACACTTCCAAGCAACTGGGAAGCGCCCACGACCGCGAAGTCATCGAAGACGGGGAGATCTTCGAAATCATCACTCCCAGGGTGGACACCAGGAATTCGCACGGAACCGGATGTTCACTGTCCTCCGGCATCGCCACCGTGATGGCGCGGACCGGCGACTGGACCCGTGCACTCTCCGAAACCAAAAACTGGCTGCAGGATGCCCTTACCCATGCCGATGAGCTGCAGGTCGGGCAGGGCAACGGACCCGTCAACCACTTCCACCAACTATGGGCGGCAGCTGAAACCCAACCAAGTAGACACGACAGCAGGATGGATTAGGAATACGGATCAGGGAGGGGCTTGTCCTGTCGGGCTCCCGTCCGGAAAGCCCGCCGATGAGTACCCGGGTCCGGTGGGAACAAGCGAAGCTGAGGCTGCTTCACAAAGAACATCGCGCCAAGTGTCCCTTCGGTGGACGCTTAGGTACGTCTCGAAGAGGGCTCCCTTGTTTGGACGTGAGGAGATCTTGGGCTGCCGACCGGGGAAGTCCAACGTCTGAGTGACTCCTGCCTTCGCACGCTGTCTCGGCAACGTGGCTCACATCGGCTTTTTCCAACAAGGGAGAAGGGGGCCTTTGATGAAACCCTCCACGCGCCCTCATCCTTGCCCTTCACCACTGTGGTTCGCGCGGGGGTGGGGGAGCTCTGCCGGGCGAACTGTTCGAGTCCGGGACCTAGGAGGCCTGCTGTTTCTCCAAGGCTGCCCGCAGCACGGTGATCGCTTTCGGCCGACGCCATGCAGCGTCGATAGCTCGTTGAGGTCGATGCCTTGCAGGTCGCTCATGGTGAGCACGCCGCGTTCGGCAAGGCCTCTCGTGGCAGGAGCACCGATCTTGGGAAGAGGCGCCGGCGTGTTTCCCGGCTGGCCGTTGTCGGCAGGGGAGGGTCGGGGCGTGACTACCAGGGGAGCGGTGATCGCTTGAGTTTGCTGGTGACGGTAGAGCGTTGCGCGGCTCCACCCGACGAGTCGGGCGGCTTCCTCCGCTGTGCGTCCTTTGGCTCGGGCGTCGGCGGCGATGGCCAGTTTGTCCGCGATGACCTTCGAATTCATGGTTGGCCGGCCGAACTTCGTGCCGTTCTGTTTGGAGGCGGCGATGCCGGCGTTGATGCGTTCCACGATGAGCTCCCGTTCGTACTCGGCCAGGGTGGCGAGCATGTTCAGCATGAGTCGCCCCGTCGATTCCGTCCGATAGGGATCGGACGAGGATGCCACGGTCGCGGAGCATGTTCACAGTGTTCAGCACGTCGATGAGGGACCGGCCGAGCCGGTCGACGCGCCGGACGACTACGGTGTCGCCTCTGTCGGCGTACTTGAGAAGTTTTTTCATGCCAGGTCGCTCGTCGCAGCCCTGGTCCCCGATGCCACATCAGCGAAGACATCGCGCTCGTGCACGCCAGTGGTGATCAGTGCGTCGAGCTGCAACCGTTCGCGCTGGCTTGATGTGCTGACGGTGGTGTACCCGACATAGCTCACCTCGCAATTCTGATTTAGAGAATTCAGACCCGACGAATTGTAAGACGGAACAAGGCGAGACAACTTTTCGAGACACAAAAAGCGCAAAGTTCGAGGGTGCGATTACGCGACATGGGACCACTTTGGTTGTCCGTAAAGCTCTGGGTTTTCGATACAGAGGGGAGGGGCCGGTGTTAGTCGTCGAGTCGGCGGTCCTGCCAGTAGAACTCGCGGTCGTGGTCGCTGATTGGCCGAAGGACTCGGCAGGGTACACCGACGGCGACGACCCCTGAGGGGATGTCACGGGTCACGACGCTTCCGGCACCGATGACTGTGTCGTCGCCGATGGTGACGCCTGGCATGATCTGGGCGCCTCCTCCGATCCATACGTTGGACCCGATGTGTACGGGTAGGTTGAATTGCAGACCTCGGGCGCGCAACTCAGGCAGGATCGGATGGCCGGCCGTTGCGACAACGACATTGGGCCCGAACATCGTGTTGCTGCCGATGTGGATGTCTCCGTCATCGACGAGGGTGAGATTGAAGTTCGCGTAGACGCTGTCGCCGACGTGGACGTGACGGCCACCCCAGTTCGCGTGCAGCGGAGGCTCGAAGTAGCAATCATGGCCGAGGGACCCGAACATGAGGGGTAGCAAGCGTGCTCGTTCGTCCTGCTGCGACGGGCGGGTGGCGTTGTAGTCATACATGAGCTCCAGCGCTTGGGCCTGCTCGGCTAGAAGATCGGCGTCATTCGGGTCGTACACCCGGCCGGTGAGCATTCGTTCGTGATTGTCCATAGAGGGGTGCTCGCTCTCAAGCTTTGGCGGATGAGGTGTCCGACTGCAGGATTTTTCGGAAAGCTCGGCTGAGGTCAGCGCCGCTAGCTGTCCCGTTCACCGATCGCTCATTGTTCACAGTGTTCGAAGAAACTCCCTGATGTCGTCGGCGAGGAGTTCTGGTTCTTCGTGTGGTGCGAAGTGTCCGCCCCGGGCCATCGTCGTGTAGCGCCTGATGTTGTAGGTTCGTTCGGCCCAGCGGCGAGGCGGGCTTGAAAGATCACGGGGGAAGAGTGCGACGGCGGTCGGCACGTCCACCCGGTCCACGCGCGTCGTGAAGCCGGCCGCGAACTCGTAGTACGGGCGGAACGAGGTGCCGATGGAGTTCGTGAACCAGTACACGGACGCGAGAGTGATGAGGTAGTCGTCGCTGAAGCGTCGCGAGACGTCTCCGTCGCAATCGCTCCACGCCCTGTGCTTTTCGAGTATCCAGGACAGGAGCCCTGCCGGAGAGTCCGAGAGCGCCGGTGCCAGCGTCAGTGGTCGTGTCTGCTGTTGGTGTTGGTACGCACCCTCCGTCGCCACCCACGCCTCGACCCGGGCAAGGTGTTCGCGTTCCTCTGTACTCAGAGTCGAGGGGTCATACTCGTGCGGGGCAGCGACGGCCAGAAGATGGATGCCCGCCACCGCCTCGGGGTGTGCCTGGGCGAGCCGCGAGGTGATGCCGGCGCCCAGATCCCCTCCATGTGCGGCGTATCTGGTGAACCCCAGGTAATCGGTCATCAACGAGTGCCACAGCTCGTGCGTCTGCTCGGTCATCGTCGGCCTCTGTGGTGAGAACGGCAGCCCTGGGAGGGCCGGGACGACCACCGTGACGGCGTCGGCCGGATCGCCTCCGAACTGCGATGGTGTCGCCAATCGTTGAGCAACATCCACTAGCTCGAGCACGCTGCTGGGCCACCCGTTGGTCAGGACGATGGGCAGGCCGCCCTGCCTTTCTGCGTCGAAAGAGAGATACGTGATGGCGGCCCCGCCGATGTCGGCGGCCTGCCAGGGCAGTTCAGCCATCCGACGTCGTTGTGTCTCCCAGTCGAACTCCTCCGACCAGTAGGTGACAAGGCGGCGCAACTCATCGTGATCTGTTCCGGCTTCCCAGCTCGTTGAGGGCCAGGGGGTTGACCAACGCGTGTCCCGAAGCCTGCGCTGCAAGTCGGCGAGGTCCTCCTCATTGACGCTCAAAGGCAGAGGCAGAGGCGGAGGCATGTTCTTCATGGGTTCCGTTCACCGCGCAGCGGGTTGAGTGTGGACCAAGGGGGGTTAGTGCAGACTATCGCTGGAGTGGACGTTCGGTTGTCAGTAGCCGAACCTGTTGTACCAACACCAAGCCAAGTGCCCACGATGTCCTGAGACGTCGCAGTTCAAGCCCGTTGCGCCCTCAATGATGAAGACCCGCTTTGCTGAGCGGGCTGCGGTTAGCGGGGAAGGGCCGTAATCCATGCCGAGAAGTCAGCGAGCTCGGGCCCGGTGAGCACGGCGGTTGCGCCGCTGTCCATGGGGTCGGCAAGGAGTGCCAGCGATTCGGCCGGTAGATTCTTCGTGGACTCCCACGCGATTGACGTAGGCGACGCCGACTTGGGCCAGCACAGGAAGACGAGGGGGCCCGAGTTAGTCGACTCCGCGATACCGATCCGGTGATTGACCAGGTCGACGAGTTCGCTCGCGTGCATCTGAGCGGAGACGCCTCCAGCGGTGAGGAGGACTCTTGGCTTCAGGTTGCCCTTGCGCCCGGCAGGCAGCGGAGACCATTGGGCTCGAAGATTCCCGCCCTGCCAGGGAGCTACGTCGATAGGCAGGGCGGGTTCAGTGGAGTCCTCAGACATGCGACGTAAGCGGCCGAACATACCCCGAGCATAGGGGTTCATCCCACTTTATCTCCGGCCGAACCTCCGGAGGACCAGGTCCAACGAGTAACACATAGCCATCGGTCATCGTCCGGTCTCCTCCTGTTTGTGGAACTGCCGGTTCCAGAAATCGATCATCCTGGCGTCCAGTTGCTCGATACGCTGCACAGCGTGATGCCGGGCCGCTTCGACGTCCAGGTGGGCCGTCGGCTTGGTGGTCGGGCGTCTCTGAGCTTCCAGGTACTTCCGCAGGGATACGACGGCGTTCTCCAGCTCGGGCACCGTCGGCGAGACGCCCAGTACGGCGGCGTACTTCTCGATTTTTCCTCTTAGCTGTCGGATCGTGTCGGCCAGACGGATGTCCTCGATGGCGTTCATGGCCAGCACGTAGCGGCCGGTTCTGGCCCAGTACGCTGCCTGGTGCTTGGAGCGCTCGGCGGGCTCCAGCGATGATTTGCGATCCTTCGCCCGGGCGAGGACGTTCAGGACGATGGTGATGGCGCAGACCCACGGCATGACGTTCACGATGAGCTGGATGTGGGGCTGGTTGATTACCTTCGCTCCGGCAGGCTCGGAGAAGACCAGGAACAGGGCGAAGCCGACGCTCAGGATCGTGAGGGCCATGACGCCCAGCAGGATGTTCTGCGCGAGGGGCTGCACTCTCTTGAAGCGCTTGGCGTGCGCCTCGATTTGCGTGTTGGTCAGGCCGTCGTTGAGGTACATGGTCCCATCGATCTGGAACATGACCGGCACCTCTGCCGGTCCGCCGTTCAGCTCATTCACGCTCACGTCATTGGCCCGTATCTTCATCCGGTTCACCTTCCCCTCAGGAATCGTTGGGTCATCGTGTACCCCCGGACCCGGTAGCGCACTGCGCCTACCCGGCGGCGGGGATTCGAGACAGTCGTGTCGTGTCCGTCATACTCACCGATCGACCCGCGCACCCGCAGGTCTGCGTGTCAGTCCATCAGCTGGACGTGTGCCCACCGCCCGCCGAGGTCGGAGCGCAATGCTCGCAGCATCTCGCTGACAACCTCCCAGGTTGCCCCGTCGGTCACGACCGCGACCCGACCTACGACCGCAGAACCGGTCGTGTCCTGATCCCCCATCAGGCCACGTCCACCGCAGGAGGCGCAGCTGAGTACCGGTTCCTTCCCGCCCTCGTACCAGCCTTTCAACGAAGGCCAGAACGCATCCTCGTCGAACATCTCTCCGCACGTGCGGCACGATGGCGGGCCGGTGCTGTCCATGGCGAGGAACATGCGGTCGGATACATCCGTGGGCGAGACGACGGCGATCGTGTTCCTGCGGCGCGGTCCTGGGCCGAGGCCGTAATCGAGCCAGGTCGATTGCCATGCTGGGCCTGGTCGGTCAACGATCGCGTCGGGCCAACGGTCGTCCCCGGCACGTTCATCCGGCTCGGCAAGGCCACGGCTGCGTAGGAACGTCCTGACCGCGCACGCCCTCTGCTCGGCGGTGTCGTCGGTGGCGTCGAGGTCGACGAACTGTTGGCGGTGATCTCCCATGCGTCCCATCCTCGCGGCAGAACCGCGGTCACTGTCAACAGTGGGATGGACCGACTCGGCGGATGCCACCTTCTCGGACCCGTCTGGCCAAGCGCAGTCATTCGCCCGCGCTTCGCACCTCGACTTCTAACGCGTCCCGGTTGGACGTCCCAGGGTGGACTGCGTCCTGAACATCGGTTTCCAATAGGAGATCCCTCGCCATGACCGATTGGACCGCTGTCAATCGCCGTGGGCAATCCTTATCAGGGCCGGGCGCGCTCAAGGCTGGTCGACTGGACTTGCCGAACATCCTCGAACAAAGGCTTCCCACTGGGCGCACGGATCGAGTACTGGAGGTCCAGGAAGCTCGCGTTCAGGTAAAACGTCGCTTCGGTTGCCTCCCCGGCAAATCTGAACTGCAGTCGCCGATCCGTCGGCAGATCCGCAGCGCCCTGCACCGTGAGCGACGCACGAAGCCCTTTGCCCCGTGTGATGACGAAACCCGGACGCGCAAGCGATGGCGAGAAGGGAACGAGTAGCCGCCCGTACAGATATCGCTGACGCAGCTTCATTCCCGATTGGAACAGGACGTACCGCAACGCGTCGGCCGGATCAGTGCACACTACGTCAGGCCCACCGCTGCGGTCACCCTGATGGATGGTGAAGAACACTTCCACCGCGCCCGGCTCGCCGCTGATTACGATGCCGTCGGTCTCGGCGTTGTAGCAGAGCCACTCGTCGTCTCGCCACAGGGGAGCAACGCCTCCGAACCACATGACCACGACCGCCAGCAGTTCCGGATCGAATGATTCCTCAAGTGAGGTCACTCGTCACCCCGCGCTTTCCGCTCCCGCCACCACCACGGCACCGATGCTTCAGCCCGCGGGAACCGCGTGTACAGCATGCCCGACGTGACGTTACCCGCCAGACCCACCTCGAAACGGACCGAATCCCAGCCCGGGGTCACTGCCTCTCTCACTTGCCGCGCTATCGCTACCTCAAGTTCACGCTGTTCCATGTGCACAGGCTGCACCTCTCCGTCGAACCGTCATCGTCGAGATTATGCAAGCAATTCATCCCCACGCTATATCGCTTGCCCCCACGCGAGGCTGCCCGTTAGCTGGTCCTTCACCGGGGCAGGTTTTGAACTGGCAATCGGGGGAGGAGTCAGCGTTGACACCGACCTCACTGATTCCCGTATGACCTGTCCGAGATTCTGGCCGGTGAACGCCCCCTATCCGGACTCCGATCGGCGGTGGCCGCTTCTGCAGTGGATCTCGTCAAGGTGTCGTTTGACCAGAAGGTCGTCGGGCAGTCGATTGTGTGGTGGGTCAGCGCGATCCACCGTAAGCAGCTGGTACGAGGTCCATGGTGGGTTCGCCGCTTTTGATCAGCTGCAGGATTGCGTCGGCGACTTGTTCGGGCGTGTCGAACTGGGCTCCGGCTGTCATTGCCTCTGCCTCAGCGCGACCTGCCCGGATGGAGACGAGGAATTCCGTGCTCGTTGCGAACGGAATCATGGTCGACACGGTGATACCTGTGCCGTCGAGCTCGTTGCGAGCGATTGCGGAGAGCCGCTCGAGAGCGATTTTGGTTGCGACGTATCCACCGGTTCCGGGTACGTCGGCGAACGTCGTCCCCGAGCTGATGTTGATGATGGCGCCCAGGTGTTGTTGGCGCATGGCCGGAATTACCGCCTGCATCATGGCCAGTGGGGCTACGAGGTTCAGTTCGAGCACGGAGCGGAAGTCTTCGAGATCGATCTGTTCGGTCGTGGACTGCAGGCCCTGGCCGGCGTTGTTGATGAGGACGTCGATGCGCCCGAATTCGTGCAGTGCGGTCTGCACGAGCGCGTCGATCTGTTCCTGCTTGGTGACGTCACAGCGGACAGCGATTGACCCGCTGAGTTCGCCGGCCAACTCTTTGATGCGTTCCTCGCGCCGAGCGGCCAGCACTACACGCGCCCCGGCCTGGGCTGCGGCTCGCGCTGTAGCAGCGCCGATCCCCGACGACGCTCCCGTGATGACGATGACTGAATTCTCGATATCCACAGCTGCTCCCCTCATCGTGAGCGCACAAAGCACGCCCTCCTCCTACTTACGATACTCCTCAGTATCGTAAGTAGGAGTGCCGTGCGTATCCTGTTACGAGTGAACAACCAAGGCGCTCTCTCCCCGTCTGATCCCCCGGCATCTCAAGGGTTGAGGATCGGCCGTCCCTACGATCACTCGAGCGATGAACTCATCCTGGCCATCACGCTCAATCTTCTCGCTGAGCGAGGGTATGAGAAGGTCACCCTGGACGAGGTCGCCCTTCGCACGGGGAAGGCCAAGTCCACGCTGTATCGGAGATGGGCGACGAAAGAGGATCTCGTCCTCGCCGCGGTTCGTTCCATCGGGCGTCCCCCTGAAGTCGATCGACTTCCGGATCTCGGATCTCTCCGATCGGATCTGCTCGCGGTCGTCGATTCCTCCTGGCTCGGAGGCCCGGACAAGCGAGTGGCACTTTTCGCAGGTCTCGCCTCCGCTACTCGAACCTCGGACGCGCTGGCCGTGGTCGTTCGCAGCGAAGTCACGGAACCCTACGTCGAGGTGTATCGGCGTCTCCTTTGCCGCGCGATCCACCGGGGAGAAATTCCGGCGGATCTTGCGGCGAGAGTTCCTGTTCTCGCTGAGGTCATCCCGGCAATGAGTACCCACCGCCTGAATGCCAGTGCCGAGCCGGTGCGACGGGACTTCTTCGTGTCGGTGATAGACGCTGTCCTGCTCCCCGCGCTTCATTGAACTGCCGGATGGAACCTTCTCGGAGTGTCCTGGTCATTCGCGCGGCGCCTCGCATAATTATCGACCGCTGTTGAAGAAGGTCGTGCACGTACGACCCGCATGTATGGACCATGCAAGGTGCGCCTTGCACACGCGCTCAGTGGCGACCCATCCGCTCGACAGCTGTCTCGCTGAAGAATCCCTTACTGGCTATACGCGGTCGCAAGCAGGGACATGATCCGGCCAGGTTTCGAGCAGCCCTCCTGGTCCGTACACGTGCTCGACGAACCCTCGGACCTCCGCCATAAGGTCCTCCAGCGTCATGCGGGTCGCATCGTCCGAGGTGATTCCTCCCGTTCCGGACGCGAACTTCCCAACGGTGAAGCCATACGTTCCGTCGGCTGGCACCCGCTCCTGCATAGTGAGGCTGTATGGGGAGAAAAGAAATCGTCGCCGTCCTGGTGGGAGTACCACTGATTCTCGTTGTGGGCATGGCCTATCTCCTCCTGCACCCTCAACTCACCCTCACGCTCGAGGACGTGATGGATGCCGAGTACACAGGGAAAGACATCACCACCGACGTCGTCGAAATCACTGACACAGCGTGTGGCAGCGAGATCGACTGCGTCGAGGCCTACAGCACGGCCGAAGCCGACTACTACCGCTTCCGGACACACGCCGCCGCAGCAGAGTACGTGTCGACGGTTGAAGACGGTTTCAGCGTGAACTACTGCGTCATGGATTTCGAGGGTAAGGACGCATCAGTGAACGACCAGTCATTCGCGATGCAGGTACTGGCCGGCATGTGGAACGACTACGAAGGCGACTACCCTGCCCGCGGAGGGATCCCTCTATGTTCACTAGTCAGCGGATGCATCAGCAACAGCATCAGCTCGATCTAGCCGTCTGGTGCGCGGCGCGCGCTGCAGCGCTGTCTAAGTCGGTGCTTTGCAGGTTCTCGATTGCGCGAGTGAACGCCTGCCTGTGGGCTTGTTCCGAGTAGGTCTCGGGGTCTGCCGCGGCGAGGACGGCGAGGCCTGTGACCAGTCCGACGAGCCGGATCGCTTCCTGAGTGGTGTGGCTGGAATCCCAGGATGGCTGGATTCTCGACACCAGGGCCCGGACGACATCGAGGAAGTGCCGGTTCGCGTCGATGTGGAACGTGCGCAGCTCCTCATCGGACAAGGTGACTGTGATGAACCCTAGCCAGATGGCCGGTGCCCATTCGCCGGTCAGTGAGGAGGCGACAAGCACGTTGTAGAGGGCCCGGGATGGGTCGGGTTCGCTAGTAACGGCTTGATCCATGGCTGCTGCTGTTCGCTCGTGCAGCATTCGTCTGGCATGCAGCAGGAGCGCGCGTTTGTTCGGGAATCTGCTGGTGACTAGGCCCGTGGTGCAGCCGGCCTCGGCGGCAACGGCCCGCAGGGTCACATCTTCGATGCCGCCGCGGCTCATTACTCGCCATAGCGCTTCCGAAATGGCTCTTTGCTGAGCCTCCGACCGTGCGGTGTTCATTGATGGAGCATACGACGCAACGTTGGGAAGTGCGGGGTGGGCCCGTCCCGTTATGTGACGGATCGCCCTCCTGCCAGGCGTTCATCGATCGTCCTCGAGTGGGCGAGTGACTACGCAAATGCGGGGTGTGTCGGTTCGGGCAACATCACGGACTACGCGGTTCTCGTGATGCGGGCCGGTGATGGGGGCCGCGATTCTGGTGACACGCCCCGACGTTTCACAGGAGGTACCCATGAGCTCGATCACGACGGAAGACGGCACCCACATCTTTTACAAGGATTGGGGTCCCGCTGGAGGGCAGCCGGTCCTGCTCAGCCATGGATGGCCCCTGAACAGCGATGCCTGGGAGGCTACGGCACTGTTCCTCGCAACCAAGGGCTACCGGGTCATCGCCCACGATAGGCGCGGCCATGGCAAGTCCACCCAGACGTGGGACGGCAACGAAATGGATACCTACGCCGACGACCTCGCCGCTTTGCTCAACGCCCTCGACGTCACGGGAGTGACCCTCGTCGGGCACTCCACGGGGGGCGGCGAGATCGCCCATTATGTCGGCAGGCACGGCAGTAACCGCGTCGCGAAGATCATCCTCGTGTCGGCGGTTCCACCGCTGATGGTCAACACGGACGACAACCCCGGGGGCCTGCCGATGGAAACCTTCGACACCATCCGTGCGGGAGAGGCAGCCAACCGATCCCAGCTGTACAGGGATCTCGCTGACGGCCCGTTCTTCGGCAACAACCGCACCGCAGATGTGCCGCAAGGAACCCGGGACGCCTTCTGGCTGCAGGGCCTGGCCTCAGGCACCCGGAACGCGTACGAATGCATTGCCGCTTTCAGTGCCACCGACTTCCGCCCCGATCTCGCCAAGATCGACGTGCCGACCCTGATCATCCACGGCGACGATGACCAGATTGTGCCTTTCGAGATCAGCGGGAAACTCTCCGCACAGATCGTGCCCAACGCCCAGCTCATCGTCTACGAAGGTGGTGCTCATGGACTGCCCGATACAGACCGTGAACGGCTCAACAACGACATCCTCGCCTTCATCTCCGCCTGAACAGTCTCACCACTGACCGTGCAAGCAACTGCCTAGTCCCGATGTGCCCGTCCCGATTCGCCGTCCTGAGTTACCGTCCGGAAAGGACCTTGAAGCAGCTATGAACACTTCCAAAGCACCCACGACCATCGTCTTGATCCATGGGCTGTGGGTTACTCCCCGCAGTTGGGAGGAGTGGAAAGCCCGCTACGAAGCCAAGGGCTTCACCGTTCTCACCCCCGCCTACCCCGGTTTCGACCTCGAGGTCGAAGGGTTGCGAGAGAATCCCGAGGTGATCGCCAAGCTCACCGTCCCTGAGACGCTGAACCATCTGGCAGGCGTCATCGAAGCCCTCCCCGAACCGCCCATCATCATGGGGCACTCCTTCGGTGGAGCGCTCACGCAGTTGCTTCTCGCCCGCGGCCTGGGAGCTGCAGGTGCGGTCATCGACTCGGCGCCCACCGAGGGTGTCCGGGTCACGCCACTGTCCCAGGCGCGGTCCCTCTTCCCTGCCCTGAAGAATCCGGCCAACTTCCGCAAAGCCGTCGGCTTCACCCGCGACGAGTGGCACTACGCCTTCACCAACACCATCAGCAGGGAAGCATCCGATGCCGCCTACGACCGGTACGCGATTGCTGCCCCGGGTAACTGGGTGTGGGCCTACGGGCTGCTGGCAAACTTCCAGCCGGGTCATCAGGAGACATGGGTGGACTACTCGGTCGACAGGGCACCCCTGCTGTTCATCGGCGGCAGCAAGGACCACATCATGCCGCCGGCCGTGAACAAATCCAACGCCAAGCACTGGGCGAAGTCACCGGCTCTGACGGACTACTACGAGTTCGAGGGACGCTCCCACTGGATCTGCGCAGAACCCGGGTGGGAGGAAGTAGCCGACTATGCCCTGGATTGGACGCTCACCCACGCGCAGACCAGAACCTCCCCAAGTCCGGCATAGACAGTTACTGACTGCCCCCAGGCAGCACGCCAGCGTTGAAACTACCTATTGAAGGGGAACACGACCATGAACCGTCCCAGAAGTACGTGGATGCTGGTCCTTGCAGCAGCAGCCGCTTTCGCCCTCGCTCTCGTCCTCGGAGTCGCACCCGCGTCAACGGCGGAAGCGAAGAAGCCCGGCAACGGAGAGCACGTCCGACCAACTCTCGTCCTCGTCCACGGTGCATTCGCCGACTCGAGCGGATGGCAGCCAGTCGCAACCAAGCTGCAGAAGCAGGGATACCCCGTCATCGCGTTCTCCAACCCGCTGCGGGGCGTGGGATCGGACAGCCAGTACCTGCGCGACTTCCTCACCACCATCGAAGGCCCCGTCGTCCTCGTCGGACACTCCTACGGCGGTGCGCTGATCACCAACGCTGCAACCGGCAATCCCAACGTGAAGTCACTCGTCTATATCGCCGCCTACGCAGTGGACGAAGGCGAAACGGTCCAGGCAGCGAACGCGCTGGGAGGAGGACACACCGACGTCGTCGACAACCTCGTCATCCGGCCCTTCCCCGGAGCCAGCGCTGGTGACGCCGACGCCTACATCGACCCGGCAGCATTCCCCGAGCTCTTCGCCCAGGATCTGCCGACGAAGACGGCCGCCTTCATGGCCGCCTCCCAGCGTCCGGCAGCCTTCGCGTCCCTCGTCACCCCCTCCGGTGAGCCCGCATGGAAGACCATCCCCAGCTGGTACATGGTCGCCTCGCAGGACCGCATCATCCCCCCGGAGGCGGAGCGCGCCATGGCCGCCCGAGCCAACGCCACGACTGTCGAGGTCGACACCTCACACGTGCCCATGCTCAGTAAGCCCGACGCCGTCATCGACATGATCACCCAGGCCTCGAAGTAGCCGGACGCCTCACCGGCCTTGACGCCGTCACCCACTGTTCTGCGCGGCATGGAAAGTCAGCCCTGATCCCGTCCGTGCCGCGCAGGACCCCTCATCCCGCAGACCGAGGGGATCCTCGACGTCTGGTACGGGTTCGTCGGCGCGAACCCGCATCTCGTCGCCACGTTCGCAGGCGCCGACGGCGCTCCGGACCCGCACTATCTGGCCGCCGTCCGGCAACGATTCGGTCAGTGGATCGATGATGTCTGCAACCGTACCTACGACCAGACATGGCTCGCCTACCAGGAAGAGATCGGACGCCGTCACCACCCCACCGGCAAGAACACCACCGACGGCGTCACCTCCACTGCCACCTACATCCCCCTGAGGCACCTGACCGCGCTCATCGTCCCGATCACCATGACCATCCGCGGGTTCCTCACCAACAGTGAGGCAAGTGCTGAAGAGGTCGATGCGATGTACCACGCGTGGTTCAAAGCAGTCACCCTCTCCGTCGTCCTGTGGAGCCGGCCCTACAACGACGAGCTGTGGTGACCGGACTCCGGCCATCCATGCACGGCCGCCCACGCCCCGGTCAGCTCTGAACCACGGCGGTTCGTGCCCGCATCCGCTGAGCCCCGGATCGTGGATGCGGGCACCTCGATGGAAGTGCTCCCTTCACACCTTCCATAACGCTTGTTATCATTTTTCCGACCGCCCCTGTCAGGTCTCAGGAATCGGAAATCATGACGACGAATGAGCCGCTGCGTGACCTCATAGGACGATCCGAAGACCGGGGCTGGCTCATGGCCCTGATTCACTCAGCCGAGGAAGGGCGGGGATCAGCCGCGGTACTCCAGGGAGACGCAGGAGTGGGCAAGACCTTCTTCGTCTCGACTGTTCTGGCCGAGAACCCGCACCTGAGAACACTGCACACGGTCGGCATCGAATCTGAAGCTGATCTGCCATACGGCGCTTTGCAGCGCCTGGTACTCGCCCACCGGTCTGTCCTCGAGGACCTGGTGGAAGCCCAGCAGTCAGCCCTCCTGGTTGCTTGTGGGCTGCGCGACGCTCCACCGCCGACCAAATCCCTGATCGGGCTCGGGCTCCTGAACTTCCTCGGACGACTGGCCCGGCAAGATGCCCTGATCTATTTCATCGATGACGCCCAATGGATCGACCCGGAATCCCTCCAGGCGCTGGCTTTCGTCGGACGCCGACTTCTGGCTGACCGCATCACCCTGATCTTCGCCATCCGCACAGGCACCTTCAGTTCCACGGTCCTCACCGATTTCCCTTCGTACACACTGCCCGGTTTGAAGCGCGAGGATGCTCACAAGCTGCTCACCGCGACATCCCGGCAGAAGCTCAGCCCCAAGGTCGCGGAGACCATCATCGACGCAACGGGTGGAAACCCGCTGGCCCTGGTGGATCTGGCCTCGGACCTGACCGCGAAGCAATTGCGCGGCGAGGCACTGCTGCCAGAACCGATGCCGCTCGGTCAACACCTGGAAGCGCATTACCTGCAGCAAAGCAGCCAGTTGCCGCAGGACGCCCAGACATGGCTGCTGGCCGCTGCCGCGGAGCCAGACGGCAATCTTGATGCCATCACCGCCTCCGCGCGATCTTTGGGGCTTCCCGAGAACGCCTCACGCGCAGCAGAAGTAGCAGGACTTGTGCGTGTGGAGAGCACGGTGCGGTTCCGTCACCCACTGGTCCGCTCAGCCCTCTACAACGGCGCACCCAATCATGACGTACGCGTGGTGCATGAACACTTCGCCAAGGTCGCCGAACTACGAGGGGACACCTACCGAGCCGTTACCCACCGTGCGGCTGCAACCATCGGAGTCGATGACGACGTCGCCCAGGCGTTGGAGAGAGCAGCTGACCTCGCGACGGCACGCGGAGGATATGCCTCCCGGATGAACCTGCTCATGCGATCAGCTGCCCTGACCTCCACCGCCCACTCCAAGCATCATCGCCTGCTGGCAGCTGCTGAATCAGCGATCGCGGCCGGCGCCACCGCCCAGGCAGGAGCGCTCATCGCGGTGCTGGATACTGACCAGCTCGACGACCTGGGCAAAGGGCGATTGTTCATGGCCCGATGCGACCTCGACACTCTCGACCCCGTCCGAGGGCCGATCTACGTCCACCGTCCACTGCGGTTGCTCACTGCGGCACGGCTTTTCCGGACCCTGGATCCCACGCGGGCGAAACATGCCATCGCCACCTCCTACTGGGCCCTCGTCCAGGCAGATGACATGGTTCAGGGAACCAGCTCGCGAGAAATCGCAGAAGAGACGCGCCTCATCTGCGCATCGAATCCAACCCCGGACCTCCTGACGGAAGCCCTGACAGCCCTGAGCACCCTTCTCATCGACGGCCGAGCGGTCGCTGCACCTCTCGTCGACGCCGTCATTGACCGGATGCAGGCACCCGAGACGCATGAGGATCAGGTGTTGCAAGCCTGCGCGAGCATTGCCTATGCCGCGTGCCTCATGGGCGATCCGGCGTCCCGCGACGCCGTCATCCGCCGATCCGAAGCCATTGCGCGGAAACACGGCGCTGTCCTCGTCCTGTGCCGCGTGCTCCTGCTCGGTGCGTACTTCGATATGCAACAGGGCAGGGTCCTCGTCGGCCAGGAACGACTTCAACGTGCCGCGGACATCATCGCGCTCATGGACCTTCCGAAGGTATGGTCCGACATGGTGACCTCCCTCCCTGTCCTTCGAGGATGGCGAGGGGACGAATCCGTTCTCGAAGAGGATGATCTCGACCATGAAACACGGGTCTACGGGTACGGCATGAGCGTCGCATCACGCTTCATTGCCATCATGCTGCTACGGGCCGCCCAGGGCCGATACAGCGAGGCGTGGGACGCGGGACGACGGGTGCGGTACGAGGACCCCTTTTTCACAGGCAGGCTCTACCTCGCGGACCTCATCGAATGTGCAGCACGAACTGGTGACCATTCGGCAGCAGCAATCCTCCTTCAAGATCTTCAGACAAACAACCACAACAGCAGATGGGCTGAAGGGCTTGTTGAGCGCAGCCTCGCTCACATCGATGAACAGGATCCGGCCGAGCATTTCGAACGGGCCCTCGAGCTACTGACAGGCCCAGCAGTCGAGATGGACGCAGCCCGCACCCACTTGCTCTACGGTGAATGGCTCCGACGTCGACGCCGACGAGGTGCTGCCGCCAGACACCTGTCCGAAGCGCTGATGACCTTCCAACGGCTAGGAGCACCACTCTGGTCCGAACGAGCACGACGGGAACTCGCATCCCTTGGAGAGGTCCGCGACAAGAATCCCGCAGTGCCCGCGACGACGCTGACCGCTCAGGAACTGTCGGTTGCGCGACTCGCGGCCGCGGGCCATACAAACGGCGACATCGCAGTCCAACTCTTCGTCAGCTCCAATACGGTGGACTACCACCTACGCAAAGTGTTCCGGAAGCTGAGCGTGACCTCACGCCGGCAGTTGCAAACCATCAACTTCCAGAATCAGTAGACACCGGTCTCTGCGAGCAGCGGCACCGCAATCTGCCCGAGCAGCGGCGGCACCTTGTCCTAAGGCCCTGAAGGATCAGGGTCATCCGAAACCGGCGAACCGGTAACGACAGGGTGTGCTGCATCGATATACACCCAGGCATCCACACCTGACTGGAGTCGAACTTCGATCCTTCTGTAGTCACTGACCTCATACGAGTCCGCAGCCCTCAGCTCCTCAGCCGACAGTTCGAAAACGGTGCCCGGCACGGCGTCTGAAGAGGAACCTGACGGGCGCAGGATCGGATGTGTATCAGTGCCACTGGTCGCGATGACCGCGGGATCACGAATAGCCAGCATTTCGAGCCTGAAACCGGGCAGCTGATCCGGGGCGCCCTCCAGCAGCCGGCCGAAGTGAGCCCTCTGGACCGACGGAAACTGAAGCGTCCCGTAAGAGAAGAGCAAAGGCATCAGTGGGTCTCCTCATAGGCGGCGATTAACGCGTCGAGTTGCTGCTGCGCGAGCTGGCTCCGCGTGCTGCCCCGGGTGTATCCGGAAATGTGAGTGTTGCAGCGAAGTGCAGCCTGCGCAACGAAACTGCCCGTAGGCCGATCCTTCACTGGACGGCCCGACTGCTAGCTTCAGTCCATGACTGATCCCTATGGGCTTACTTCCTATCAGGCGCGTACAAGAGGTTCCCTGCTCCTCGACGCGGCCCGCGAAAGGGTAGTCGAAGCAGCAAGTCGAGTGACCGACCAGATGAACCGCTACCAACTCGTCGAGCTGTCTTCCAATCGAGCAGTCTTCAGTGCTCGAATGAACTGGAAGACATGGGGTCTGCGCATCACCCTGCTACTCACTCAAGACGATTCAGGGCGCACCACTATCGACGCCCTGTCTGAACCGCGGCTAGGTACGACACTGTTCGACTATGGCCAGGGCAAAAAAGACCTGCACCGGATCCTCAACTTCATCGAGCAAGAGGTCAAAAAGCCGAGGACGTCACAGGTGTAAGCCAAAACGCGGTCAACACCGGGCCGTCCCGTTTATCGATCGGCCTGCGGGCAGAGCCCAAGCATCAGGTCGAGACTGGCAATGAGTTGAGCTCGGCGCAGAAGCGGTTCATTGCCTCAGCGCCGATGAACTCGCTGAGAGGTTCTTGGAACCCTTCCAACCAGATCGCGTCCACTTCGTCACTGCTGATTGATCCGTGATTCAGGAGCAAACGTGCCATGGGGCTAGCTTCGGGTGCGTATTCGTCCTGAGGTGCACCCTCTGCCGTGCCCGGCTCCAGACCGTAGGGATCCAGGTCGTTAAGTAACACCACAACTGACGTAACCGTGTCATTCCACCTTCGCGTCCCGGATCGCATCTCAACAGGATGCACCAACAATGACCGGTTGACGTCGCTCAGGGAAACGTCAGTAGACCTTCGGGAGGGGTGGGTCGGCGGTACAGTCAAGGCTTGACCATGACCAGCGCTGGAATGCCCTAGAACGAAGGAAGCGGATCAGTGGAAGGCTTCTCCCCGGCCGCATTCGCACGGCAACGCAAAATGAAGCGTATTGCCAACTGCTTCTTCATTCTGTCCGTATTGACAGTACTGTCCCCCGTGATCATCGGACTTTTCGGCCAGAATACAGTCCTACCGATCAGCCTGATCGCCGTAGCACTACTCATGACTGGGGTCATCATTCAAACCCGGTCCGACCCGGTCTATTGGCGGACGTCAATCAATCGTGAGTAATCCCGACGAGGGTTTACTAGCTAGGTATGGTGCGCCATCGCTCAGCCGGAACCTTCTTCCGACATGTCTATCCTCCTAAGTTCCTCATGGTGCTACTGGCAACCCTGCACATCAGATGTGGGCATATTCACTGGTTAGGAGTTTCAGCGACCGTGTGCTCCCGGCGGTGTCGCCGTAGGACTAATCCCACGAAGTTGGCGATGGCGAGGCCGAAGCTGACGACGATGACCAGCGCGTTGAGTGCCACCCATACCGGTTGTGAAACTTGGTTGAACAACGCGTTCGTTCCTATGAGGGCCCCGAGCACCACGTAGGTGACGCGGGGGAAGTCATTTCGGAAGGCCGATCGCTTTGACATATCCGGAGCCTAGTACCGCGGGTTCTGGTTGTCAGTGTTGATGGTGGCGACTCAACGGCGCTTGATGTATCAGCGCCAGACGTCGCCCTGCTGCGTCGGCATGCAGGAATGGCCATTCTCTCGCCGGCGCACTCTAAGCGGATCCGCCAGCGGTCTGAAGGGGAAGCCCTGCTGGCTTTCAGGGTTACTGGCATAACCTCAATGCCAGGTTGTCGCCATCGCCCATTCCTCTGGAGGGACAGATGATCCTGAGCTTCGTTCTATGTGCTCTCGCAGGTGTAGCTGTCGGACTTTACTTGGTCAGAATCAAGCCACGTCGGGATCGCATCGTTGAGGTCGTTATGGGTGTCTTGTTCGTCGTCGCTTGTGCGACAGCAATACGCTTCGTCGGGTTTTGGCCGCCAACGATCGGTCTAGCAATCTTTCTGCTGATCTATGTCACTAGAGCGAGTGAGCGGAAAATGCCCGGCTCATGGCCAATCGACTGACCCTCGACCAGCACGCCCTCAGCGGGATCCTATGCACCTATAAAAGTTGGGTAGTGTCTTCGCCGGAAGCATGATCGCGCTTGGCGTTCTGCTCTTTGCCAAACAGGAGGAGCGCCTTGAAGACGGAACTTCCAGCAGAAAATGATGCACCTGAGATCAAGGCGCGGGTCCGATGAGTCGCACCACTGATCTGTCCCACGACGGGATGTCGAAATGAAAAACTGGGTCCGACGGCACCCCTACATGGCACTGGCGTTCGGCTATGTCATCTTCTTCGTGTTTGCAACTGCCGTTTGGCTAGTCGTCAGCCAACGTAGCTTGGTCGATGCCCTGATCAGTGGCTTCATGTACACCTTGATCTACTGGCTCTTCGCGATGTTCCAGTTACGGAATGTGCGCAGGACCAAACGGAGGCTCGACGAACACGGACAATTCAAGGCCTTCATTCGCTACCCGGAATCTCGTGCAGGTTCGCTCAGCGGGATTTGGAACCAGGGCGTTGCAACTCCCGACGCCGGATCGATCCGGTTCCAGCCCGCTGTCTACGACAGCTTGGAGCCGTCAGGACGAGCGACTGACTTGAAGGTGCAGAGAGTTCTTCCGGACCGCCGAAAGATCATTGGCAAAGAACGCAAATACCTGCCGGCGTATTTATACCTAGCCGTGACCTTGCTAACTGATGGTGGCAAGATTGAGCTCGCTGCAAGCCCTGACGCACTGGATATGCTCACCGAGGTCGTAGCGCCCGGTCCTGCCTGAGCGGCCCCTCCAGGGGTCCCGCAATGACGAGGAATAGTTGTCCCTGCCCGATGCGCAAGCGGATCGTCAAACGGCTGCCGCGCATGATCACCGGAGCAGACCCCGAAACGCTGGGCTTCCTCTCTACCGACAGGTGTCCCACCGGTCCCGCGAACGAACTGGCGGAGCAACACGGCCTCACGCGGCCGGACATCAACGCGGCTTCAACCCAAGGGAGCGACTAACTGGCCGCCACCAGGTTGGAAAGGTTTGCACCCGTACTGTGTGAATGAAGCCGGTGCATCATTCATCCCGGGGCACCTTCAGCCACTGCAGTAACAACCAGCAAAGCCAACCGTCATGCAGGAAGAGAAATGGGATGACCATCAATCAGAGCTCTCGATCAGGGTCCATCCCTGTCCATTTCGAAACACCCCGTCTTCGCGTCCGTCCGTTTGTTGCAGGGGACGCTGGGACCTTCACCGCATATCGAGCCCATCCCGACGTCGAGCGGTACCAAAGCTGGAGTAATTACACCATCGGACAGGGCCGAGCCCTTATCGACTCGATGCAGGGTGCTCTGCCGGGCGTGCCGGGGCAGTGGTACCAGTTCGCCCTCGAGGAGCAAGAGGGCGGCGTACTCATTGGCGACCTCGCATTGAAGGTAGATGACGCCGAACCGAGTATGGCCGAAGTGGGGTTCACCCTCGCGCCCGAACATCAGGGGAACGGCTATGGCCTTGAGGCAGTTCGGGGATTGCTCGGATACGCCTTCGGGACACTGCACCTCCGCCGCCTCACCGCGGTCACCGACGCCCTCAATCATCCCGCCGCCCTGCTTCTCGACCGGGTGGGAATGCGGAGGGAGGCGTATTTCCACGAGAACATCTTCTTCAATGGAGCATGGGGAAGCGAGTTTGCTTTCGCGATACTGAACCGGGAATGGGCAGCTGGATGTGGGTCCAACTAGATCCGCTAAGCCCTAGGTGATCGAGGCGGACGTCGTATTGTCGGTCCTCCACCGGAACACCTCTCACCGGCATGAGCGAGGAAGAACAGTTCCGATAGATACGGACGTGGCTGATTCCCAGATGATCCGCCCTAGCAAGTGCCCGGTGATGGTGCACTAACCGCGACAGACTCTACTCGTCCGGGATGTCGTCGACGCCCTCATCCAGAGTGCCAAATACGAAGGTATTCACTACACACGTCTGCGATACCGAGAGGCAGCACGTAGAAGCTCGCCCAGGACGCCGCGCTGCAGGTCGACGCGCTGACTGCTGCTGTCGGGTGTTTGCCGACACTATTTCCGGATCCTTTCATCAAAGGCCGGAGCTCACGAAGCTGTTGGATCACCTCGGGCCGGGGGACTGGTTCACGCCCGTGTCGGTGATGCAGTCTACGATCAGTGGTTTGGGCTGTTGCGCCCTGGACGAAAGGGTGCGGCAGGTCATGGATGAATTCGGCGCATCAGGTACGGCTCTTGGCCGGCCTGCTCCAGCGGCAGCCCGAACGGAGCTGATGCCGTCAGGTTTCGCGTCCCCTGCCCAGGACTGGTTCGAGGACCGGATCGACCTGAACCGGCACCTCATCAAGGACATCACCAGCACCTACATCGTGCGTGTGTCCGGGCATGCGATGGACGGCGCAGGCATCTCCGACGGGGACGAACTGATCGTCGACCGCGCCCTGCAGCCCAGGGACGGATCCGTCGTCGTCGCCGTCCTCGACGGGGAACTCACCATCCGACGACTCCGCGTCATCCAGTCCAACACCAGCACAATCATCGGGCGAGACGGTGGCGCAGGTGCCAGTGTCGAGCTGGTTGCAGCCAGTCCCGCCTACCCGCCCATCCCCGTGCCCGACCCTGATGACCTGGTCATCTGGGGTGTAGTCACCCGATGCCTCCACCATGTCTGACCCCGGCATTCTCGCGCGCTCTCCTGGTTCGAACGGCCCGAGCACCCGACGTGGTCAGGTTTTCGCTCTGGTGGATGTCAACAATTTCTATGTCTCCTCCGAGCGGGCCTTCGACCCGTCGTTGGAGGGACGGCCCCTGGTGGTCCTGTCGAACAATGACGGGTGCGTGATCACCCGTAGCGCCGAGGCGAAGACCCTCGGGATCCCGATGGGCGCCCCCTGGTTCCAGATCGCTGAGCAGGCCAAGAACTGGGGGTTGCAGGTCCGTTCGAGCAACTACGAGCTGTACGGGGATATGAGCGCCCGCGTCATGGAAATTCTCGGACGCCACACCACCGACCTCGAGATCTACAGCATCGACGAAGCGTTCCTCACCCTCGGCGGCACCCACCAGGACCAGCACGCCACGGGCAGGACCATCAGGACCACCGTCCGGCGTAACACCGGGCTCCCCGTGTGCGTGGGCATCGCACCGACGAAGACCCTGGCAAAACTCGCCAACCGATGGGCGAAGGGCAATCCCCACTTCGACGGGGTCTGCCACTGGGACCTCGTCCCACAGGACCAGCGACAAGCCCTGCTGCGGAGGCTGAAAGTCACCGACGTCTGGGGCGTCGGCAGCAGGAACGCGGCACGCCTGAACGCCATCGGCATCGACAGTGCCTGGGACCTGGCTGCCGCGGATCCGGTCGTCATCCGGAAACGCTTCTCCGTGGTCCTCATGCGCACCGTCCTGGAACTGCAGGGCACATCCTGCATCGTCTCCAGTGAGTCCGCCGGCAGCAGCGAACAGGTCCTCTACTCCCGTTCCTTCGCCAGCCCCGTGAGCACTCTGGACGCGATGCAGCAGGCGTTGAGTGTCTACGCTCAGGGCGCTGCCTCACGCCTGGCCCGCAAGAACCTGCAGGGGAGGGTGCTCACCGCATTCGCCGGCACCTCCCCCTTCAGCACCGGGACCAAGAGCTCGCCCAGCATCTGCATCCCACTCCCGGCGCACACCGCCAACCCCCTGGAACTGACCCGTGCTGCACACCGGCTCCTGCCGCTCATCGAAGAAGGCGTGTCCTACATCCGGGCCGGAGTCATCATCACCGATCTCCAGCCCGTCGGGACACAGGACACCCTCCTGACCCTTGACCTGGATCCCGGGGCGAACGCCGTTCAGGGCCCGGGCAAGGACACGGGCCCACTCCTGCACCAGATCGGCCAGAAATTCGGGCGCTCAGCGATCGGCCTCGGCCACGCCGGTCTCAAAGCAGGGTCGGACTGGACCATGAAACGCGACATGCTCTCACCCCACTACACCACCAAGTGGGCCGACCTGCCTGTCGTCAAAGCACGGTAGAACCGCTCAGAGCCAACTCGGGGGAATCCCGTTACTGCCGGCAGATGGTGCCGGCCCCTCTGGCCTTTCACGGTCGAAGCTGCCCTGCTCACCGGCGTCGACCTCGAAGCACCAACACCCTGCTGACCGTGGAAAGGTCCACTCGGCCGTCGCCGTGTCAGTGCCGTGTTCTACGCTTCGTAGTGGAGTCCTGACCGGGGTGTCCGTCGTCCCCGACCTGCCGTCGTTGGAGCATCATGCCTGTGAGCTCGATCCCGCGCCCCGCCGACCTGGCTCACCGCGTCCGCAGCGCGTTCCGTGCCCGGGTCTCCGGTGACCCCACCGGGGCACCTGACTGGGTGCGCGACATCGCCCTGGTCGGGGAGGGCCCGGGCCTGTTCGAACCCGACGGCGTCGTCTGGCAGGTCCACGGTGGCCTTTCCACGTTGGTCGGCGGCGTCGCGGCCCTCCTCGGCCAGGGCGCACACCCGCTGGCGATGGCCGGAGTCGCCCGGCACTCCTCCTACCGCAGCGACCCCTGGGCCCGCCTCGCCGGGACCGCGCGCTGGCTCACCATCACCACCTTCGGCTCCGCGGAACTTGCCGAGCGGGACTCGGCACGGGTCCGCCGCATGCACGGGCGGGTCAGCGGTACCACCGACGACGGCCGCGCCTACTCCGCCTCCGACCCAGCCCTGCTCCGGTGGGTGCACCTCGCCTTCACCGATGCCTTCCTCGGGGCCCACGAGGCCGTCGGGCACGACCTGGCACCGCGGTTCGGCCGCACCTGGGCCGACACCTACGTCGCCGACTGGTCCCGCAGCGCCCGGACCCTCGGAGCCGAGGACCTCCCGGTCAACCGCCGGGAACTCGATGAGGCACTGCGCGCGCTGGAACCCGACCTCGACCCCGTCCCCGCCGAGCTGCTGACCTTCCTCTCCGCCCCGGACGGGCTGAACCGGGCCGAGCGGATCTTCTACAGCGGTATCGCAAGCGCCGGCGCGCTGGTCATCTCCCCGTCCGTGGCTCCCCTCGCCGGGGTGCCCGGCCGCGCTGACCGCTCGCTCGCGAATCGCCTCCGGTTGCAGCGCACCCGCTTGCAGTTGCGTACCTTCCAGCTGGCCCTCGGGCCGCACAGCCCCTCGGTGGACGCGGCGCGCTACCGGCTCGGCCTCGCCGGCCGCCCGGACTGGCTCGACTGAGCCAGGGGCGGCTCAGAGCTGACCGCCGGCAACGGCTGACCGCCGCACTGCCGGACTGGATGCCGGCAGAACGCCAGGCTGGTCCGTCGACCGGGCCCCCGTACGCGTAGGCAATCCACCGTCCCGTCCCGATGTCGGGAGCGTGCTCCATCATGCCGGTCTCGGTGACCTGGTAATCTGCCGATCCGCAGGACCCGTCGTGACCCTCCTCCACGGAGTCGATGAGTCCGGGCCGTCCTACCTCAGCGGGCGGAACGTCGCACGGATGTCGTCGACGAGGAGCTCCGGCTGCTCGAGCAGCGCGAAGTGCCCGCCGTCCGCCACCTCGCTGAAGTGCACCAGGTTCGTGTAGCGTCGCTCGGCCCAGCGGCGTGAGCGGCGGACGTACTCGCCGGGCATGATGCTGAGTCCCACGGGAAGCGTGAGCGGCTCCTCGAGCGTTCCCGGATTGGCCCAGCCGTTCCTGCCCGCCTCCCAGTACATGCGGGCCGCCGACGCCGCTGTGTTGGGCAGCCAGTACAGCATGATGTCGTCGATCATCTCGTCGAGCGTGAAGACCGCCTCGGCATCCCCGTGCCGGTCGTGCGACCCCCCGACGTCCTGGAACATCGCGTAGATCCACGCCGCGAGACCGATCGGGGAGTCCGAGAGCGGGTAGCCGATCGTCTGGGGCCGGGTGGACATCTGCTGAGAGTAGGCGGAGAGGGTCTGCCAGTAGTATCCGCCCTCCTGCAGCATCACCTGCTCCTCGTCGGAGGCGGAGTGCATCTCCTCGTCGGACGGCATGAACAGCGCCATGTTGAGGTGGACGCCGGCGAGCCCGATGTCCCGCGACTGCTGCAGTGCCGCGAGCTCGGCCGTGACGGACGCACCGAGGTCACCACCCTGGGCGAACCAGCGCTCATAGCCGAGACGCTGCATGAGCACGGCCCAGGCCCCGGCCGTCCGCTGCGTGTCCCAGCCGGTTTCGGTGGGTTTCCCGGAGAACCCGAAGCCCGGCAGGCTCGGGATGACGACGTCGAACGCGTCCGACGCGTTCCCGCCGTGGGCTTCCGGGTCGGTCAGCGGCCCGACGGCGTGCCGGAACTCCAGGACGGATCCGGGCCAGCCGTGCGTGAGCAGCAACGCCCGCGCCCCGGGCACCGAGGACCGGACGTGCACGAAGTGGATGTCGAGCCCGTCGATCCTGGTGGTGAACTGCCCCCACGCGTTGAGCAGCGCCTCGGTGCGTCGCCAGTCGTACACGGAGGCCCAGTGGTGGGCCAGCGCCTGGAGCTTCTCGAGCCGCGGCCCCTGGGACGTATCCGCCACCGTCTCGCGGTCCGGCCATCGGGTGGACAGGATGCGCCGGCGGAGGTCGTCGAGATCGGCGTCCGGAACGTTCAGGGTGAACGGGCGGATGGCCGTCTGATCGATGGAATGTTCCATGGAGGGGGTTTCTGGTGCGGAGGGGTGTGCGTGGGGCATGGTGGCCTTCGGGCAGGGGTCGGACGAGCCGGCCGGTGGATGTTTGATCATCTTACGCACAGATCGTCTTTGTTTAAGATCATCTTTCCTTGCTACCATTGCGTCATGCCCGCTTCACCTGTCCCCGACCCTCCCGATCCCTCAGGCATCGACTGGGAGGCCGGAGGCATCCGGACGGAACTCGGCTGGTCCCTCCAGGCGATGTCGCAGGGTTTCTCGCGCATCGCGACGGGTGCAGTCGCCGATGTACCCGGCGGGCCCCGCGGCTATCAGGTCCTCGTGGCGATCACCACCGAGGCCCCGACCTCGCAGCTCGTCCTGGCACAGCGGCTCGGTATCGACAAGACCGCGATGACCTACGTGGTCGACGCCCTCGAACGCGCGTCCCTCGTCGAGCGCCGACCGGATCCGCAGGACCGCCGGATCCGCCAGGTCCTGCCGACCGCCCACGGCCGTGCGCTCCTCGCCTCGGCCCGGGCAGCCCTCCGCGACGTGGAGGGCGTGCTCCTGCGCGGCCTCAACGCGGAGGAGCAGTCGCAGCTCCGCCGGCTCATGGCCCGCGTCGCGCTCGACGCAGGCGACGCCGAATCGTGCATCGGGACCCCCGCGGGAGCCGGGCAACCGGTGCCCGCGGTTCCCTCCTCCCGTCGGCGTCGGACCGACGCCGATGACACCACTCCCACAGAGAAGAGCACCCCGTCATGACCACCCTCCTCGTCGCCGGCGCCACCGGTGACCTCGGTCGCCGGATCGTCCGCGAGCTGCTCGCCGCCCATCCCGAAGCCCTTGTGCGCGTCCTCACCCGTCCGGGTAGCGGGACCGCCCAGGCGCTGTTCGGGGAGCAGGACCGCGTGGAGGTCCGGGAGGCCGCGTACACGGATCACGCGGGCCTCGTCGCCGCGCTCTCCGGCACCGACGTCGTCGTGTCCGCTGTCAGCGGCGCGCGGTCGGTCGTCCTCGACGCCCAGCGGGCGCTGCTCGCCGCGGCCGTCGAGGCGGACGTGGCACGGTTCATCCCCTCCGACTACTCGGCGGACTACCGCCGCGTCAGCCCGGGCAGCAACCGCAACTTCGAGCTGCGCCGGGACTTCGCCGCCGATCTCGATGCCGCTCCGATCCGCGCCACGTCCGTCCTGAACGGCGCCTTCGCGGACATGCTGACCGGGCAGGCCCCGATGATCCTCTTCGCGCGGCGCCGGGTGCTCTACTGGTCCTCGCCGGACCAGGTGCTGGACTTCACCAGCAAGGACGACGTCGCCCGTACCGTCGCGCACGTGGCGCTGGACGACGCCGCGCCCCGCGTCGTCGAGGTGGCGGGGGACCGCGTCACGGCACGGGACGTCGCTCGGATCATGACAGGACTCACCGGCACCCCGTTCACCACGCAGTGGGCCGGCACCACGGGGATCCTGTCCGGCATGGCCAGGATCGGGCGTCGCGTGTCGAGGGACGAGGAGGCGACCTTCCCGGCGTGGCAGGGCATGCAGTACTTCGTCAGCATGTTCAGCGGTGAGGCCGAACTGCGGCACGTGGACAACGAGCGCTACGGACCGCAGACCTGGACGGGCGTCCGCGACGTCCTCGAGGCGCACATCAAGGACGCCGCGACCCAGGGCTGACGGCGGCGCCGGCACGCGGGGCTGGGGTGCGGGCGCTTCCTCAGGGACGCCTGGCGGGGGCGACCACCCGGATCACCGCCGAGTCGTCCGCTGCGGCGAGTCCCTGCGCCTGGCCCAGCAGGTAGAGCTGTTCGGCAGCCGAGGCCACCGGGGAGGCGAGGCCCGCGGCACGGGTCGCCTTGCCGACGATGCCCATGTCCTTCACGAAGATGTCGAGGCGGCTGAGTACCTCCGCCCCCTCCTCCGAGTAGGCCTCGAGCATCCGCGGTCCGCGGTTGGAGAGCATGAAGGATCCGGCCGCCCCGGCCTCGAGGGCGGCGAGGGTCTTGGCGGGATCCAGCCCGAGCGCGTCGGCGAGGGCCATCGCCTCGGCCGCGGCGGCGATGTGCACGCCGCACAGCAGCTGGTTGACGGTCTTGAGCGCCTGGCCGTCCCCGGGGTTGTCCCCGACCACGGTCAGGGTGGACGCCAGGAGGTCCAGGACGGGGCGGGCCCCTTCAAGCGCAGCGGGGGCGGCCCCCACCACGATCAGGAGATCACCCTCGCCGGCGCGCTTCGGCCCTCCGGAGAGCGGGGCGTCGACCAGGGCGACGCCGTGGTCCGCGAGGCGGGCGACGGTCGCCGGGATCGCATCGGTCCCGACGGTGCTGGTGAGGATGACGACGGCGCCCTCCCTGAGCACGGGGGCCACCCCCTGGTCACCGAACAGGACGTCGTCGAGCTGTTCGCCGTTGCGGACCGCGAGCAGCAGGGCGTCCGTGCCCGCCGCAGCCTCCTGCGCTGAGGCGAAGGTGCGGATGCCGGCGTCGCGCGCCAGTGCGAGCCGCGGTTCTGCGATGTCGAAGCCGTGGACCGTGAGGCCCGTGGCGAGGCGGGTGGCCATCGGCAGGCCCATGGCGCCGAGGCCGAGGACTGTGACGGAGTAGCTGTCGGTCATGGGGATCGCATCCAATGCTGGGGTAGGAGCTGTCGGGAGGGGTCAGAAGGTGGAGCTGAGTTTCCTCGTGACCTCGGCGAGGGATGAATCGTCGCCGACGTTGCCGGCGAAGACGACGAACGGGATGCCTTTGGCGGGTCCGTCCACCGGCTCCCACAGGCTGACGATGCCCGGGAGCATCGGTCCGCGGACCATGGCGTGCCTGATCTGCAGCCCGTGGGCGGCGACGTCCGAGGAGGTGATGCCTCCCTTGGCGATCACGAACCGGGGTGGGGACAGTGCCAGCGTGCGGTTCACCACGGCGACGACGGCGGCCGAGACGGTCCGGGCGATCCCGAGGCTGGCGGCGGCATCGCTGGTCCGGACCAGCAGCCGGCTCGTCTGCAGGATGACGTCGCCCTGCGCGAGCCGGTCGACGACCTCCTCGACGACCGCGTCGAGATGCGCGGCCGAACGCTCGCCCAGGAGCTGCTCGACGTCGATCCCGATGATGTGCGCCCGCTGGTGCTGCTCGGTGAGGATGCCGAGCTGCCGGGTCGTGACCCCCACATGGGAACCGACCACGATCAGCCCGCCCGCCGCCGACGGCTCGGTGCCCGCGTAGGCCTCGGAGCCGCTGAGCTCCGCCCGGATGTCCTGGCCGATCCGGGCCCGCATGAAGGGCGGTCCGACGCGGTACAGGAGCCTCTTGCCGCGGCGTTCCGCTTCCTCCAGGCCGAGGGCCAGGGCGCGCAGGTCGTTCTCGGTCACGACGTCGGCGACGATCGGTACGGCCCCCGTCGCACCGGCGACGGCATCCGCGATGGCACGGGCCGATGCGGTGGCGCCGCCACCGGTGCTTCCTGCACGGATGATGCCGAGGTCCAGGACGATCACGGACGCCGCCGGGACGCGTCCGCCGGTCTTCTCCTCCACGTACTGCGCGAGGGAGGCGTTCCGGTAGCCGAAGGTGGCGTCCCGGGCGAACTCCGTGTCCGACACGGGGACGAGCCGGTCCTCGCCGAGGTCCGGTGCCCGCACGTAGTGCACGCCGCCGATCGTCACACGTCCGGCGTCGGGGAAGGCGGGGACGATCACGACGCCGTCGGTGGGTTCCCCCGTGGCGTCGAGGACGGTCGCGGCGATCGTGTCGGGTTCGAGGGGGAAGTGCCCGCGGAGGGTGGAGTCGCCGCGGCTCACGAAGCCGAGTCGCAGGGCCTCGGGTTCCGCCGCCGCCGCCGCTGCGGCGAGGGCGTTCCGGACGATCTCCTCGTTCCGGGCCGCCGCCTCCGGTGCGTCGAGGCTGCGGGTGTTCGTGAGCACGTAGACGGCCGGTTTCCCCTGGCGGAACGCCCAGGAGAAGTCCTCGACCTCCCACCGGGTCAGGACGGGGAGGTCCGCGACGGACTGCGTCCCGGTCGGGTCGTCGTCGAGGACGACGAAGATCCGCGGCGGACGCCCGGAGGACCGGAGTGCCGCTGCCACCTCTCCCGCGGAGATGGGTACTTCTGACGGGTAGTCGGACAACAGGTCCGTTTCAGTGGGCATGCAGCGCTCCGTCGTGCCGTGGGTGGACGCTTGGGGGCAGGGTGCCCACCGGCGGCGGTACGGATGACTGCGTACCGCCGCCGGTGGTCGTTCCCGTCAGTGACCGGGTGCTGCCGCCGCCTTCTCCTCGGCCGCCAGCAGGTCGTCCGAACGGGACCGCATGTTCCTGGTGAGGATGAACATCACCGCGGCCAGGAAGGCGAAGACGCCCACCGAGATGGTGCCGTAGAGCCCTGTCTCCGTGGTGAAGCGTTCATCGATCGCGGTGCGCATGATCGGGGCCACGAACCCGCCGAGGTTGCCCAGCGAGTTGATCAGCCCGATACCCGCTGCCGCTGCCGTGCCGGTGAGGAACGCCGTCGGGTAGGACCACGTGATGGGACCGCAGGCCAGGAAGCTGGAGACCGAGACCACCAGGAAGGCGATCGCCAGGACGGGCAGCCCGTTCTCGCCCGCGAACGCGGCACCGATGGTGGCCAGGCCGGTGGAGACGTAGAACATGGTGCCCCACGTGCGCCGGCGCCGGATGGTGTTCGCATTCTTGCCCACGAAGTAGCAGACGAACAGGCCGACGAACCACGGGATGGCCGAGATGAGGCCGATCTGCCAGAACTCCGCGTCCGGGCTGATGATGCGCCGGACCTGCTGCGGCAGGTAGAACGTGGTGCCGTAGACGGCCACTTGGAGGCAGAAGTAGATGACGGTGAAGTACCAGACCTTCCAGTTGCCCATGGCTCGCAGGATGCCGGACGGCCCGTCCGTGCTGCGGACCTCGTCCTCCGCCTCCATGACCCTGAGCAGCGCGCGTTTCTCGTCCTTGTCCAGCCACTTCGCCTTCTGCGGACTGTCGATGAGGAAGAAGATGGCGGCGATGCCGGCGACGACCGCCATCATGCCCTCGGTGAAGAACATCACCTGCCAGCCGCGCCAGGGGGTGTAGGTGTCGCCGAATGAGATCAGCGCGCCGGAGATCGGATTGCCGAGCATCTGCGAGAAGGGCTGCGCGAGGTAGAACAGGGCGAACATCTGGACGCGGACCTTGTTCGGGAACCACTCGGAGAGGAACATGATGACGCCGGGGAAGAGCCCGGCCTCGGTCACGCCGAGCAGGAACCGCAGGACGATGAACATGGTGTCGCCGGTGGTGAAGGCGAAGGCCGAGGCGACGATCCCCCAGGTGATGGCGATGCGGGCGAGCCACCACCTGGCACCGAACTTCTTGAGCAGCAGGTTGGACGGGATCTCGAAGATCGCGTAGCCGATGAAGAAGATGCCGGCACCGAGGGCGAACGCACCGGCGCTGATGCCGCGGTCCATCTCGAGGGCCGCTTCGGCGTATCCCACATTCGTGCGGTCCAGGAACGCGACGAAGTACAGGATGATGAGCATCGGCATCAGGTGCCGTGCGGCTTTCTTGACGGCGGAGGCAAGCGCTGGGCTGTCCAGGTCGTCTTTGACCGCGTCCGTAGCGGACATGGGACTCTCCTTAGTGCGGTGGGTGTGGTGGTGGTGTGCGGCTCAGCCCACGAGTGAGGGGAAGATGAGCCAGGCCCCGATACCGACGAGGATGATGCCGACGGCGAGGAACAGGATGCGGGATTTCGACCAGTCGCCCATGTCAGTGCATGTAGAGTCCGCCGTCGACGTTCAGGGTCTGGCCCGTCACGAATCCGGCGTCCTCGCTGATGAGGTAGGCGATGGCTGCTGCGATGTCCCGGGGGGTGCCGATGCGCGGGAGGACGCCGTCGGCCGCCATGGCGGCCTTCCGTTCCTCCGTGAGCGTGCCACCCATGATGTCCGTGTCGATGGGACCGGGCGAGATGGCGTTGACGGTGATGCCCGCCCCGCCCAGCTCGCGGGCCACGGAGCGCGTGAAGCCGATGACGCCCGCCTTCGCGGCGGAGTAGACGGTCTTGGAGAACGTCCCGCCGCCGCGCTGCGCGGACACCGAGGACAGGTTGACCACCCGCCCGACGCCGTGCCCGACCATGGACTCGACGGCCCGCCGGGTGGCGTAGTGGACGCCGTTCATGTTGATGCCCATGACGCGGTCCCACTCCTCGGCGGTGACCTCGAGATACGGCACGGGACTGGAGACACCGGCGAGGTTCACCAGGGCGACGACCTGCGGGAGGGCGGCCTCGAGGCTGTCGAAGGCTGCCCGCACCTCCGGTTCGTCCGCCACGTTCGCTCCGGCCCCGGCTGCGGTGACGCCGTGCTCGTCGGCGATCTCACGGGCCACGGCCGTCGCGGCCCCCTCGTCGAGGTCGATGATGCCGATGTTCCAGCCGAGCCCGGCGAGGTAGTGCGCGGACGCGCGACCGATGCCGCGCGGCGAGGCGGCCCCGGTGAGGATGACCGACCTGGAGTCGGGGAATGCTGATGCCACGGGAGGATCTCCTTGCGATCAGTGGATGGGTGCAGGACCGAGTTCGTCCATGAGATTCTTGATGGCCACGTACGCCTTGTTGCGGTAGGCGATCAGTTCCGCGGTGCGCTCCGCCGGGACGTCCAGGTAGCCGGCGCCGGTCTTGGTGCCGAACTTGCCGGCGTCCACGAGCTCCTTCAGGGACTCCGGTGTCGCGAAGCGCTCGGGCCAGCGCGTCTGCAGCGACGCGTAGCAGAACGAGTACACGTCGAGTCCGGCCATGTCCGCGATGGCGAAGGGACCGAAGACGGGGAGCCGGAAGCCGAAGGTCGTGCGGACGATCGTGTCGATGTCGTCCGCGGTCGCGATGCCCTCCTCCACGATCTGCGTGGCCTCGTGGAACAGCGCGTACTGGAGCCTGTTCAGCACGAAGCCGGTGGCATCCTTCACCCGCGCCGTCTCCTTGCCGGTGGAGGCGACGATCTCCTCGACCACGGGGATGACGCCGTCGTCCGTGTCCGGGTGCGGGATGAGTTCGACGCCGGGGATGAAGGGTGCGGGGTTCGAGAAGTGGACGCCCAGGAACCGCTCCGGATGCTCCACCGCCTCGGCGAGAGCCGCGATCAGGATGGTGGAGGTGTTCGAGCCGATGATGGCGTCGGGCCGAGCCGCCGCGGAGATCCGCCGGAGTGTCTCGTGCTTGATCTCGATGCGCTCCGGCACGGCCTCCTCGATGAACTCGGCGTCGGACACCGCGTCCTCGATCGACTCGGCAGCCGAGACGTTCGCCGCGATGCTCTCGCGGGCATCCGCCGGGAAGAGGCCGTCGGCGGTGAACTGCTCCGCCTCGGTCAACAGGCGCTCGAGGTTCGACGCCGCGATCTCGGCGCTCACGTCCGCGATGCGGACGGTGTGCCCGGCCAGGGCGAGGACCTGGGCGATGCCGCCGCCCATGTAGCCCGATCCGACGACGGCGATTCTCTTCGGTGTCATGCGTCCTTCTTCCCAGGCAGGAGTGAGCGGATGTAGGTCTGATTGGTGGCGCAGTTGCCGAGGCTGTCCCCGCCGTAGTGCTCGCAGAGGAAGATGCCGTCGAAACCGAGCTCGAGGGCGTCGCGGATGACCTGGCGGTAGTTGATCAACCCGGCCTCCATGGAGCTGGGGACGCTCGTGGCCCATGAGCCGTCCGCTGCCTCGTCCCGCGTGTAGTTCTTCACGTGCCAGTAGTTGGCGTAGGGGAGGAGCTTCGCGTGGAGTTCACGCCAGTCCTCCACGGGGCGGTGCAGGCGGATGAGGTTGGCGATGTCCGGATTGATCCCCACGTTGTCGAGGCCTATCTCCTCGACGAGCCGCACGGCGCTGTCGCCCGTGCCGAGGTACGTGTCCTCGTACAGTTCGAGCGACATCTTCAGGCCGACGTCCGCGGCGTGCCGGCCGAGTTCACGCAGGCGGGTGACCGCGGCCTGCCAGACCTCCGGATCGTCCGGGTCCTTCGGTCCCGGCGCCGTCCAGAACCACAGCGCCCGCCGCTGCGCCTCGCTGAAGGGCTGGTGGAGTCCGGTGGAGAAGACCTCCATGCCCCACTCGGCCGCAGCGTCGATCGTGCGGTGCGCGTAGGCGAGGTTGCGCTCCTCGTGGCCCGGCATGATCACGCTCTGCCGCTGCAGGTGGACCGACGGGATCCGGACGCCGTGCGAGGCGGCGATGGACAGGAATTCGTCCCGGCGGGACGGTTCGAGATCGGCGGGCCGCACATGGCTGTCGGCGAGCTCGGCCAGCGAGAAACCGACATGTTCCACCTGGCTGAACATGTCGTCCCACGCCTCGGGATCGGCGTCGTGCAGCGCGACGCCGTCCTTGCTCACCGTCGGGATGCCGTGCAGGCAGGTGGCGATCGGCCAGTCCTGCGCCGAGAACGCGGGTTGCAGAGACATCTCATTGCTCCATTGCAATCGGGGGATTCAGAAGAGGAAAGATCCTATAGGAAATATAAACGGCCGCTTCGACGTCTGCAAGGCTTTTCCGCGAGCCGGCTCTCAGGTGTCGGGGGAGTCCTTCAGCGAGCGGGCGCGGACGCCCTCGATGTGGGCGCGCAACGCCCGGACGGGCAGGTCGGTGTCGCCGCCGGCGAAGGCCTCCAGGATGGCGGCGTGCTCGGCGGCGGCCTCGGACACATCGCTCGTCCCTCTGATGACCGCCTGGCGCATCCTGTGCGTCAGCGCCCCCAGATTGGCGTACATGTCCTGGACGTAGCGGTTGCCCGCGGCATCGAGGATGACCAGGTGGAAGGCGTTGTCGGCGTCGAAATAGTCGTGGATGGTGCGGATCGGGACCTCGCCGCCCCGCATCGCGGCGGTGACCCGTTCGCCCATCTCGTGGTGGTGCTCGTGTGCCTGCCGGAGGGCGGGGAGGAGGGAGGCCGCGCGAGGCGCTGCGAGCCGGGCCGCTTCGACCTCCAGCATGATGCGGGCCTCGAACAGCTCGTCGAGCTGCTCGGGGCCGAGGGGAGGTGCGACCCGGTAGCCCTTGAGCGCCTCCCGGGTCACGAGCCCGGTGCGCTCGAGCTGGACCATGGCCTCACGGACAGGTGTCGGGGAGACCTTGAGCTGCCGGGCGACCGTGTCGATCGACAGTCTCGCCCCCGGTTCCATCTCGCTCGACAGGAGGATGTCCAGGATCCGGTCGTACACGCGGTCCCGCAGGCCGCGCCGGTCGATCTCGGGAACCGGTCGTTCAGAATGCGCTGCTGTCATCACCGGATCCAATCTCCCACGCCTCGTCCAGGATGTCCCGGAACGCGGCCGGGTCGTGGGCGAACCGCCCGAGGAACATGCCGTCGACATCGGGGGCTATGCGGGTCAGCAGGCCGGGGCCTGCACTGCCCCCGTAGATCACCCGGGGCTCCTGCACCAGCGGATCATCCGCCAGGTGCGCGCGCAGCGCACTGGTGACGGCGCGGATGTGGGTGTCGGGCGCAGGATCCGACCGGCCGATCGCCCAGACGGGTTCGTAGGCCACGATCACCCTCCCCCCGGTCCCGTCGCGGCGGGCGGCCGCGAGGCACGCCTCGAGCTGCCGCAGGCACGCGTGAACCGCCGGACCGTGCTCGCCGCGTTCCTCCTCGCCGATGCACAGGACCGGCACGAGGCCGTGGCGGAGGGTCGCGCGGACCTTCAGCGCGGCGGTGGAGTCCGTCTCGCCGAACATTGACCGCCGCTCCGCGTGGCCGATCTCCACGAGCCGGACGCCGACCTCCGCCAGTTCAGCCGCCGACACCTCGCCGGTGTAGGCGCCTGCGTCCTCCCAGTGCACGTCCTGCGCTCCCACGAGCAGCCCGCCGGGAGCGGCGAGATCCCGCACCGCGCCGATGGAGGGGAACGTCGGGATGACGAAGGGCTCCACTACGTCCTGCTGCACCGCCGGGTGGGTCGAGGCGATCTCGGCCACCCGGCGCGTCCACTCGAGCTGCTGCCGGTGGCCGAAGTACATCTTGAGGCTCGAGCCGATGGTGAACCTCGGCATGGGTGCGCTACACGCCCTCGTACGCGCAGATGTCGTCCACCTTGGCCTGCGAGGCGCTCGAGGTGTCGAACGTGTAGGTCAGCCACTCCCGGACGAGCCTGCGGGCGAGTTCGACGCCGATGACCCTCTGCCCCATGCAGAGCACCTGGCAGTCGTTGGACAGGACGGACCGCTCCACGGACAGGGGATCGTGGGCGGTGGCGGCGCGGATGCCCTGCACCTTGTTGGCGGCGATGGCGACGCCGAGGCCGGTCCCGCAGATGAGCAGCGCACGGTCCGCCTCCCCCCGTGCGACGCGTTCGGCGGCCTCGATCGCGATCTTCGGATAGGACGTGTGTCCGTCCTCGCCCACGCCGACGTCGACGACCGACTCGACGAGGTCGTGCTGTTCGAGATCCCGCTTGAGGATCTCCTTGTACTGGTATCCAGCGTCGTCGCAGCCGACGATGAGCCTGAGGGCCATGTTCTCTCTCCTAGTGATCGTCCGGGCGGGTGCCCGGGGCGTTACGGATGACGTCCGAGATGGTGGTGCAGATCAGCGCGAAGGACACCGCGCCGGGGTCGGGCGTGCCGACGGACTTCTCGCCGTGGGACCGCGCGCGCCCGAGGGTCGCCCGCATCGACGCCGTGGCCGCGGCCGCCTCCGTGGCCGCGGCGGCTGCCCCCGACCACGCGTCGGCGAGCCCGGACCCGTCGCCCACGCGTGCCGAGAGTTCGTCGGAGAAGGGCACGACGGCGTCGACCATGGTCTTGTCGCCGACCTTCGCCTTCCCGAAGGCCATCACGGCGTCCCTGGCCGCGGAGATCCCGCGTGCGAGGTCCTTCGGGGTGGGCCGGGCGTCATCGCCGACCACGGACCCGAGCGCCTTGAGCATCGTGGACCAGATGGCTCCCGAGGTGCCACCGGCGCGGTCGCTCCAGGCGTTGGCTGCATGCCGCAGGGCCGTCTCGGCCCCGGCGCCCTGCCCGACGGCGGCGCGGGCCGCGTCCCGACCGGCATGGGCGCCCCGCTGCATGCCGATCCCGTGGTCGCCGTCGCCCGCCACCTGGTCGAGGCGGCCGAGTTCGTCGGCGTGTTCGTCCACCGTGAGCGCGAGCGCCTCGAGGGCCGCGACGATGGTCGCGGCGCAGGCGCGGGACTCGGCCGAGGAGGTCCCGACGACCTCCTCGGCGTCGTCCTTCACCACGGCGTCGAAGCGCTGCTGCTCGGCCACCTGCCCGCGGCGGAAGCCGGGGGTGTCCGCCGGCGCCGTCCAGAGGCGCTCGAGCTCCTCGTCGAGCCACAGCAGGGTGAGGGAGCAGCCGGCCATGTCGAAGCTGGTGCACAGCTCGCCGACCTCGGGATCGACGACGGTGATGCCGCGCTCGCCGAGCAGTGCGTGCACGGTGCGGTAGACGACGAAGAGTTCCTCGTACTTGACGCTGCCGAGGCCGTTCAGCAGGGGTACGACCCGCGCGCCCGCCAGGTCGACCCCGTCCGGGACCTCCTCGAGGAGGCTGCTGACGAACAGCTCGGCGAGGCCCGCTGCCGTGGGGATGTCCACCTCGTCGATGCCGGGCTCCCCGTGGATACCCAGGCCGACGGCCATGCGCCCTGCAGGCACCTCGAAGAGGGGCGCATCGGCGCCGGGAAGGGTGCAGCCGCCGAAGGCGACGCCGAGGGAGCGCGTCCTGTCGTTGGTGCGGCGCGCGACGCGCTCGACGCCGTCGAGGTCGTAGCCCTGCTCGCACGCTGCACCCGCGACCTTGAACACCGTGAGGTCGCCGGCGATGCCGCGGCGCTTGTGCTCCTCACCCCGGGGCGCACTGATGATGTCATCGGTCACGGTCACCGTGCGGACATCCATCCCCGCCTCGCGCAGCTCGGCCTGTGCCTCGTCGAAGTGCAGGACGTCGCCCGCGTAGTTCCCGTAGGACAGGAGGACGCCCCGCCCCTGGTCGGCCGTCCGCGCGACGGTCCGCACCTGGTGGGCCGACGGCGAGGCGAACAGGTTGCCCATCACCGCCCCGTGCGCCAGTCCCGGTCCCACGAGGCCACCGAACGCGGGGTAGTGCCCGCTGCCGCCGCCGATCACGAGGGAGACCGTCGGCTCCGCCGGTCGTCCCACGCGGACCACGCCTCCGGGGATCTGCTGTACCCAGCGGGAGGCGGCGGCCGCGAAGCCGACCATCATCTCGTCGACGAAGTTCTCCGGTTCATTGAACAGTCGCGTCATTGCGATCCCTTCCGATTTTCGTAGATTCTATAGGATAGCCACCGAAGGGCCGTCTGATCCAGAGGCCTCCCGCAATCGGTGTGCGTGCGCCCCGGGGACCGTCAGGACCCCGCCGGAGCCGTCGAGGAGCGCACGGTCAGGTGGGTGGCCAGCTCCACCCGGGTGGAATCCGGCGGCTCCCCGCCCATCTCCCGGAGGAGCGCCCGGACGGCCGTCCGGCCCATGTCCCGCAGCGGCTGCACGACGGTGGTGAGCTGCGGCGACGACTGTTCGCTGAGGTAGGTCCCGTCGAAGCCGACCAGGCTCAGTTCATGCGGGACCCCGATCCCCCGGGCGTGCGCCTCGGCGAGCACACCCAGGGCGATGCTGTCGGAGGCCGCGAAGATGGCGGAGGGCGGGTTCGGCAGGTCGAGGAACCGGGCCAGGCTCCGCCGCCCGGTCTCCGGATCGAACGCGCCGGCCAGGACGTACTCCTCCGAGATCGGGATGCCCCGCTCGAGGAGGGCGGCCACGTAGCCGTGCTCCCGGTCCTGGCTGCACTCCGCGCTGGCGTGACCGCCGATGAACGCGATCCGCCTATGACCCAGGCCGAGCAGGTGCTCCGTGGCGGCCTTCCCTCCGGCCCAGTTCGTGGCGCCCACGCTGACGACGCCCGGCCCGGGAGGGTTGATGGGATCGATGACCACCACCGCGATGCCGCGCTTCTTCACGTCCTTGATCTCCCGCGGGGACCACCGCGACGTGACGAGGAGGAGGCCGCGGCGGCCCGATGCCTGCATCTTCTCGGCCCGCTCGCCGGCGGAGAGATGCGTGAGCCCCGTCTTCGACAGGACGATCTCCGCTCCCTGCATCTCCGCGCCCTCGAGGATCCCGTCCATCACCTCCGAGTAGTACGCCGTCGTCACGCTGTCCACGGCGACGTCGATCAGCACGGATGCCGGGGGCGCCAGCGCGAGGCGTTGTCCGGGGGGCTGGTACTCGGACGTCCTGAGCGCTTCCAGCACGCGCTTGCGGGTGGCGGGGGCCACGTCCTCACGCCCGTTGATGACCTTGGAGACCGTCGGAGTGGACACTCCGGCAAGGGCTGCGACGGACGCGAGGGTGGCTCGCGTCCGGACTTCACTTTCCGACAATGTTTCGAAATCCTCTCCAGGGCTGTCGTCATCTGCCTGCTGCCTGAGCCGGATCGCGTCCTGTTGAGGGCGGTGAGCCTGGTTCGAAGCCTTTAATGGCGGGCCATTGACCGATACATGTGATGCAGGTAACTTTACGCTTGTTAGTTTGTTCTTATCGAAAACATTTCGAAATCTCTTCCGCAGCGTGGCGGTCAGCGACCGCATACCCGCGGAGTTGACCTGCCCACCTCAGCCGGCCCTCGTGCCCCGTCCTGAGTCGACTTACGGAAGAACTGATGAAAATGCGAACAACCACCTCCATGCTTGCGGCGGCCTCCGCCCTCACCCTCGCCCTCGGCCTGTCCGCCTGCGGATCCAGCGGTCCGGCCGATCCCGCCGCGGATTCCGATTCCCCCTCCATGTGGGCCCTGACCGGGAGCAGCGAGAACATCTTCCGCTCGTCGGTCGAGGACTGGAACGCGGCGAACGCTGACGACAAGATCAACCAGGAGTTCTTTGCCAACGACGCCTACAAGACCAAGGTACGCACTGCGGTCGGAGCAGGCGAGGGGCCCACGTTCATCTACGGATGGGGCGGCGGTGTGCTGAAGTCCTACGTCGACGCCGGGCACGTGAGCGACCTGGACCAGTTCCTCACCGACAACCCCGAGGTGAAGGACCGCTACATCCCCTCCGTCCTCGAGAACGGCGTGATCGACGGCAAGACCTACGCGCTGCCCAACAACAACATGCAGCCGGTCGTCCTCTACTACAACAAGCAGGTCTTCGAGGACATGGGCGTCGAGCCCCCCGAGACCTGGGACGACCTGATGGCCCTGGTACCGAAATTCAACGAGGCGGGAATCGCGCCCTTCGCCCTGGCCGGCCAGTCCAAGTGGCCGAACCTGATGTGGCTGTCCTACCTCGTGGACCGCATCGGCGGGCCGGAGGTCTTCCAGGCGATCCTGGACGGGGAGGAGGACGCCTGGTCCGATCCCGCCGTGATCGAGGCCCTCACGAAGATCCAGGAACTGGTCGACGCCGACGGTTTCATCAACGGCTTCTCCTCGATCGCGGCAGACGCCGGCGCGGACAGCGCCCTCCTGTACACCGACAAGGCGGCGATGATGCTTCACGGCGGCTGGGTGTACCAGAACCTGAAGAACGACGCCCCGGAGTTCGTCGAGTCGGGAGAGGTCGGTTTCGTGCCGTTCCCCGAGGTCGAGGGCGGTGCAGGCGACCCCGCCAACGTGGTGGGCAACCCCGCGAACATGTGGTCCGTCTCCTCCGCGGCGTCCGACCAGCAGAAGGAATCCGCGCTGAACTACCTCAAGGACGGACTGTTCAGCGAGGAGTACACGCAGGCCATGATCGACTCCGGCGCGGTCCCCGCCGTCAACGGCATCGAGGACCAGCTCGCCGCGTCCGACGACAAGGACTTCGTGGAGTTCGTCTACGGCCTGGCGCAGGACGCCCCGAGCTTCCAGCTCTCCTGGGACCAGGCGCTGAGCCCCGCCCAGGGTGATGCCATGCTCGCGAACCTCGACCAGATCTTCATCGGCGAGATCACCCCGGAGCAGTTCGCCGAGAACATGAACGCAACCCTGGGCGAATGAGTACGCTGCTGAAGCCCAAGCCCGCGATGAAGGTGCGGGGCGCCCGGGCGGAAGGGCCCTCGGCGTGGATGGTCGTGCCGGCGCTGGCCTTCTTCCTGGTCTTCGCCGTGCTGCCCCTGCTCGGCGTGGTGTTCCTCAGCTTCACCCACTGGAACGGACTGGGTGCGATCACCTGGGCCGGGCTGGACAGCTGGCAGACGGCCCTCACGGACTCGGTGACGATGAACGCGCTGGTCGTCACGCTGAAGATCATGGTCTACTCGCTCCTGGTGCAGGTGCCGATCAGTCTCCTCCTGGGGGTCTTCACGGCGGGCAACCAGCGCTACCGGGCGGTGCTGGCCGTGCTGTACTTCGTCCCGCTGCTGCTCTCCTCGGCCGCCGTGGCGATCGCGTTCAAGGCGCTGCTCGATCCCAACTTCGGCATGGGGCCGGGTCTGGGCCTGCCGTTCCTCGCGCAGAACTGGCTCGGCAGTGCCGACCTGGTGCTGTTCGTGGTCATCTTCGTCATCGCCTGGCAGTTCGTCCCCTTCCACACGCTCATCTACCAGGGCGGTGTGCGCCAGATCCCGGCGTCCTTCTACGAGGCGGCGCAGATCGACGGCGCGGGCCGGCTGCAGCAGTTCTTCCACATCACGCTGCCCCAGCTGAAGTACACCATCATCACCTCGTCCACCCTCATGGTCCTGGGCTCGCTGGCATACTTCGACCTGATCTTCGTCCTCACCGCCGGCGGTCCGGGGTACTCCACCCGGCTCCTGCCACTGCACATGTACCTGACCGGCTTCCGGGCCAACGACATGGGCGCAGCGAGCGCCCTCGGCGTCATCCTCGTGGTGATCGGCCTGGGCCTCGCCCTCGTCCTGCAGCGCCTCGGCGGCAAGAACCGCAGCTCGAGCCAGTTGGAAGGAGCGTAGGTCCATGGCACTCGTCGCCGAACCCGCGCAGGACACCGTACCGCAGCCCCGGGCCCGTTCGCAGGGGAAGCCGGTGGGCAGGACCTCGCCGAACCTCCTCGGAGGGCTCGGGGGATGGGTGTGGCTCGCGCTGATCATCCTGCCCGTCTACTACGTGATCATCACCAGCCTGAAGAACCAGGCGGGCTTCTTCGGGTCGAATCCGCTGGCCCCACCCACGGAGCCGACCCTGGCGAACTACCGGACGGTCCTGGAAGCGGACTTCGCCCGGTACTTCGTGAACAGCGTCATCGTGACGGTGGGCAGCGTCATCCCGGCCGTGATCGTCTCGTTCATGGCGGCCTACGCGGTGGTGAGGGGGAGCGGTCGCATCATCGGGACGGCCCACACGCTGTTCCTGATGGGACTCGCCATCCCCCTGCAGGCGACCATCATCCCCATCTACTTCATGATCACGAAAGCGCAGCTCTACGACACCCTGCTCGCGCTGATCCTGCCGTCGATCGCCTTCGCCATCCCCATCTCGGTGCTGATCCTGTCGAACTTCCTCCGGGACGTCCCGCGGGAGCTCTTCGAATCCATGAGGCTCGACGGCTGCTCGGAGTTCACCATGATGTGGCGCCTCGCCCTGCCGCTGGTGCGTCCCGCGGTGGTCACGATCGCCATCTACAACGCACTGCACGTCTGGAACGGGTTCCTCTTCCCGCTGATCCTCACGCAGGACCCCGACAAGCGGGTCCTGCCGCTCTCGCTCTGGGCGTTCCAGGACGAGTTCAGCGTGAACATCCCGGCGGTCCTCGCCGCCGTCGTGCTCTCCACCCTCCCGCTGGTGGTCCTCTACGTCCTGGCCCGCCGCCAGCTCGTCAGCGGACTCACCGCCGGCTTCAACAAGTAGACCGAAAGGAATCTCCAGCCTGATGACTTCTCCACAGCAAGCGGCCCTGAGGGTCGGGATGGTCGGCTACGCCTTCATGGGGGCGATGCACTCCCACGCCTGGCGCACCGCGCCGCGCTTCTTCGACCTCCCGCTCCAGCCCGAACTCGCCGTCCTCGCCGGCCGTGATCCGGCCGCGGTGAAGGCGGCTGCCGACAGGTTCGGCTGGCGGGACACCGAGACCGACTGGCGGGCCCTGGTGGAGCGCGACGACGTCGACCTCATCGACATCTGCACCCCCGGGGACACCCACGCCGAGATCGCGATCGCAGCACTTGAGGCAGGCAAGCACGTGCTCTGCGAGAAGCCGCTCGCGAACTCGGTGGAGGAGGCGGAACGCATGGCGGCGGCCGCCCGGGCGGCCGAGGCGAACGGGGTCTTCGCGATGTGCGGGTTCTCCTACCGCCGCACGCCCGCCCTGACCCTGGCCCGGCGGCTCGTCGAGCAGGGCAGGCTCGGGACCATCCGGCACGTCCGGGCTCAGTACCTCCAGGACTGGCTGACGGACGAGAACGCCCCGATGACCTGGCGCCTGGACAGGAGCAAGTCAGGGTCGGGCTCCCTCGGGGACATCGGAGCGCACAGCATCGATGCGGCGCAGTACGTGACCGGGTTGCCGATCACGGGCGTCTCCGGTCTCCTGACCACCTTCGTGCACGAACGTCCCCTCGGCGGGACCCTGGTGGGCCTCGGCGGCCAGGGCTCCAGCGACGGAGGGACAGGGACGGTCACGGTCGACGACGCCGCGATCTTCAGTGCCCGCTTCGAGTCAGGGGCGATCGGCGTCTTCGAGGCCACCCGCTTCGCGACCGGCAGGAAGAACTCCATGCGCCTGGAGGTCAACGGCAGTCTCGGCTCACTCGCGTTCGACTTCGAGAACATGAACTCGCTGGAGTTCTACGACGGCACGCAGCCCGCGGAGACCGCGGGCTTCAGCACCATCAACGTCACCGAACCCGTGCACCCGTACACGGGCAACTGGTGGCCGGCCGGGCACGGCCTCGGCTACGAGCACGGCTTCACACACCAGGTCGTGGACCTGGTGCAGGCCATCGCGGACGGCACCACGCCGTCGCCGTCCTTCGACGAGGCGCTGCGGGTCCAGAAGGTCCTCCACGCCATCGAGCGGAGCGCCGCGGCCGATTCGGGGTGGCAGCATGTCTGAACCCACCACCACGCCCGCCACCACGCCACGCCCGGTGACGCTGTTCACCGGGCAGTGGGCCGACCTGCCGTTCGAGGACGTGGCGAGGATGGCCGGCGACTGGGGCTTCGACGGCCTCGAGATCGCCTGCTGGGGAGACCACCTGGACCCGGTGCGGGCCGCGCAGGACGACGACTACGTCCAGGACCGGCTCCGGATCCTCAGGGAGAACAACCTCGCCGTCCACGCGATCGCCATCCACCTCACCGGGCAGGCCGTGGGCGACGACCCGATCGACGAGCGCCACCAGGACATCCTCACCCCCGAGGTCTGGGGGGACGGCGATCCGGAAGGGGTCCGCCGGCGGGCCGCCGAGGTCGTCAAGGACAGCGCCCGGGCAGCAGCCCGGCTCGGGGCGTCGGTGGTCACCGGATTCACCGGTTCGTCCATCTGGAAGTACGTCGCGATGTTCCCTCCCGCGTCCGAGCGGATGATCGATCGGGGCTACGAGGACTTCGCCGCCCGATGGAATCCCATCATGGACGTGTTCGACGCCGAGGGGGTCCGCTTCGCGCTCGAGGTGCATCCGTCCGAGATCGCCTACGACTACTGGACCGCGCAGCGCACGCTGGAGATCATGGGAGACCGGCCCGGGTTCGGGCTCAACTTCGACCCGTCGCACTTCGTCTGGCAGGACCTCGACCCCGTGATGTTCCTGCAGGACTTCGCGCCGCACATCTTCCACGTCCACGTGAAGGAATCCGTGCGGCAGCTGAACGGACGCAACGGACGCCTCGGCTCGCACCTGCCGTGGGGCGACCCGCGGCGGGGCTGGGACTTCGTCACCGCCGGGCACGGGGACGTGCCCTGGAAGCCCATCTTCCGCATGCTCAATTCGATCGGCTACCAGGGTCCCACCAGCATCGAATGGGAGGACGCCGGGATGGACCGCCTCGTCGGGGCGCCGGAGGCCCTGGCCCTCGTGCGGGAGCTGGCCACCATCGCCCCCTCCGGGGCTTCCTTCGACGCAGCCTTCTCCGCCAGCGCGCAGAACAGCCAATTCACGACCACGAAAGAGGCACCATGACCAGTAAGGAAGCACTCGTCGTCCGCGGCGGCTGGGACGGTCATCAACCCGTCGAAGCGACGGACCGGTTCATCCCGTTCCTCAGGGACAACGGGTTCGACGTCCGGATCGAGGAGTCACCGAAGATCTACGCCGATGCCGACTACATGTCGACCGTCAGCCTGATCCTGCAGTGCAACACGATGAACACCATCGAGAAGGACGAGTTCGCCGGGCTCCGGACGGCCGTCGAGGCCGGGACCGGACTCGCGGGCTGGCACGGCGGGATCGCCGACTCGTACCGCAACGAATCCGACTACCTCCACCTGATCGGCGGGCAGTTCGCCTGCCATCCGGGCAAGCACCCGGACGAGAGGGTCGGCGAGCAGTCCGACAACTACGTGCCGTACCGGGTGACGATGCTCCCGGCCGCGGCGGATCATCCGATCACCCGCGGCATCGGGGACTTCGACCTCGTGACCGAGCAGTACTGGGTGCTCGCGGACGACTACATCGACGTGCTCGCGACGACGACGCAGGCCGTCCGCGACTGGGATCCCTGGAACCGCCCGGTGACGTCCCCCGCCATCTGGACCCGCCAGTGGGGCGAGGGCCGCATCTTCGTCGCCACCCCCGGGCACCGCGTCGAGATCCTCGACGACCCGAACGTCCGGACCATCATCGAGAGGGGTTTGCTGTGGGCGAGCCGTTGAACGTCGGAATCATCGGCTGCGGAGCGATCGTGGCCCAGTACCTGACGACCCTGCCGTCGCTGGAATCGGTGAACCTGAGGGCGGTGGCCGACCTGGACCCGAGCCGGGCGCAGGCCGTCGCGGACTCGCAGGAGGGAGTGCGGGCGCTGACCGTGGACGAGCTCCTGGCCGACCCCGGGATCGACACCGTCCTGAACCTCACGATCCCTGCCGCCCATGCGGAGATCGCGGCCCGGGCGATCGCCGCAGGGAAGCACGTCTACGGGGAGAAACCGCTGGCGGCGAACACGACCGAGGCCCGCGAGGTGCTCGCCCTCGCGGAGGCCGCCGGGGTCCGGGTGGGGTGCGCCCCCGACACGGTGCTCGGGACGGGCATCCAGACGGCGCGCCATGCCATCGACGAGGGCCTGATCGGCCGGCCCATCTCGGCCACCGCGACCATGGTCACGCCCGGCCACGAACGCTGGCACCCGAACCCGGACTTCTACTACGTGCCCGGAGGCGGGCCCCTGCTGGACATGGGGCCGTACTACGTCACGGCGCTCGTCACCCTGCTCGGGCCGGTGACGTCCGTCATCGGAGCGGCCAGCCACACGCGGAAGGAGCGGACCATCGGCGGCGGACCACGGGAGGGCCAGACGGTGCCGGTGTCCATCGACACGCATGTCACCGGTGTGCTCGTGCACGCGTCGGGTGCCCTCTCCACCCTGGTCATGAGTTTCGACGCCGTGCAGACGCGGTCCTCCAACATCGAGATCCACGGCGAACGGGCCAGCATGACGGTCCCCGATCCGAACTACTTCGACGGGGAGGTGTCCGTCTGCGCCCTGGAGAACAGGAGCAACGACCGGGAGATCGGATGGGAGGTCCTCCCCGCCAGCGCAGGCTATCTCGGGGCCGGCCGCGGCTACGGCCTCGCGGACATGGCCCTGACCCCCGCCGGCGAGCAGCACCGGGCGAACGGGGAGCTCGCCTACCACGTCCTCGACGTCATGGAGTCCCTCCTGCAGTCGGCGGCGGACGGTGCCTCGGTGCCGGTACGGAGCACGGCGGAGCGACCGGCCGAGGTGCCCCTGACGTCGCTGTCCGATCTGGCATCGTCCGCATCCCGCTGACGGGCCGGAGGACGACGGCAGCGATGCCGGCACCCGGTCGCCTGGAGGGGATCGGGTGCCGGCACCGGCTCGCGGGAGCGGCCCGCTACCGGCCGAAGCTGCGCAGCCGCAGCGAGTTGGCGACCACGAGCACGGAACTCGCCGCCATCGCGGCACCGGCGAGCATCGGGTTGAGCAGGCCCAGTGCCGCCACGGGGATCCCGACCGCGTTGTAGAAGAACGCCCAAAAGAGATTTCCCTTGATGGTGCCGAGCGTCCGGCGCGAGAGTTCGATCGCCTGGGCCACCTGCTCCAGGCTGTTGCCCATCACCGTGAGGTCGGCCGCCTCGATGGCCACGTCGGTGCCCGAGCCCATCGCGATGCCGAGATCCGCCTGGGCCAGGGCCGCGGCGTCGTTGACCCCGTCACCGGCCATGGCGACCGTGGCCCCCGTGGCCTGCAGCTCCCGGACGGCGTCCACCTTCCCCGCAGGTGTCACGCCCGCCCGCACGTCCGCCGCGTCGATCCCCACCGCGGCGGCGACGCGCAGGGCCACGGCGCGGTTGTCACCCGTGAGCAGCACGGGCCTCAGGCCGAGCCGGCGCAGGCGCCCGACGGCGGCCGCCGAGCCGTCCTTGACGGTGTCGGACAGCGTGATGAAGCCCGCGACGGAGGCGTCGAGCGCCACCCACACCGCCGTCGCGCCCGCCTCCTCGGCCGCACCGAACGCGCGGGCCTGTCCGGGGGTCGGGCGGATGCCGTGGTGTTCGAGCCAGCCCGCACGGCCGGCCGTGACGGTGACCCCGTCGACCTCCCCGCGCACGCCGCCGCCGGGTGCACTCGAGAAGCCGTGGACCTCCGGCAGGGGGCCCTGTCCGGCGGCATGGTGCGCGACGGCCCGTGCGATCGGGTGCTCGCTCGCGGCCTCGACGGCGCCCGCGAGCCGCAGCAGTTCGGCAGCGGAGGCCTCCGACAGGGGAACGACGTCACCGACGGCCATGACGCCGGTGGTGACCGTACCGGTCTTGTCCAGCACGATGGTGTCCACGGTGCGCGTGTCCTCGAGGACCTGCGGCCCCCGGATCAGGATGCCCAGCTGGGCGCCACGCCCCGTGCCGGTCAGCAGCGCCGTCGGCGTCGCGAGCCCCAGCGCGCAGGGGCACGCGATCACGAGCACCGTCACGGACGCCGTGAAGGCGGCGTCGAGGTCCCCCGTCAGGACGAGCCACAGCACGAAGGTGAGGATTGCGATCCCGAGGACCACGGGGACGAAGACCGCGCTGATGCGGTCGGCCAGCCGGGCGATCCGCGCCTTGCCGCTCTGCGCCTGGCTGACCAGGCGGCCCATGGAGGAGAGCACGGTGTCGGAGCCGACCCGCGTGGCCCGGACCACGAGCCTGCCGGACGTGTTGATCGTGGCTCCCGTGACGGCATCGCCCGGGGTGACCTCGACGGGGATGCTCTCGCCCGTCAGGAGGGCCGTGTCGACGGCGCTGGAGCCCTCGGTGACGACGCCGTCCGTCGCGATCTTCTCCCCGGGGCGCACCACGAACTCGTCGCCGGGGATCAGCCGGTCGGCGGGCAGTGTGACCTCGGTGCGCTCGCCGTCGACGGTGCGCAGGACACGGGCCTCCTTGGCTCCGAGGTTCAGGAGCGACGTGAGTGCATCCCCGGCCCGCCGCTTCGCGGAGGCTTCGAGGAACCGGCCGAGCAGCAGGAACGTCACGACGACGGCCGCGACCTCGAAGTAGAGGGCGTGCGCGTCCATGCCGGCCATGCCGGGGTGCTGCGTCAGGGCGGGATCGGCGAACAGCTGCCAGGCCGAGAAGAGGAACGCCGCGGTGACGCCGATGGAGACGAGGGTGTCCATGGTGGAGGACAGGTGGCGCGCATTGATCGCGGCCGCGCGGTGGAACGGCCAGGCGGACCACGTCACCACGGGAAGGGTCAGGGCGAGGACCACCCACCCCCAGTCCGGGAACTGGAAAGCGGGCACCATGGAGATCAGCAGCACCGGGACGGACAGGACGGCGGCGAGCACCAGGCGCGCTCCGAGGAGCGACGGTGTGTGGTCGTGGCCGTCCCCGTGCCCATGGTCGGGGTGCACCACGTGGGCGCCGTACCCGGTCGCCACGACGGTGTCGATCAGGTCCTGGTCGCTGACGGACGCGGGCACCCGGACCACGGCGCTCTCCAGGGGCAGGTTCACGCTCGCCTCGACGCCGTCGAGCTTGCCGAGCTTCCGCTCGACCCGGCCCACGCAGGAGGCGCACGTCATCCCCTGGATGGCGAGTTCGACGACGCGCGTCTCCTGCCCGGTCCCCGGGATCTGCTGGGTGGTCATGTCAGGACGCCGCCACGGTGTAGCCGGCTTCCGAGACCGCTCCGTCGATCGACGCGGCGTCCAGCGGTGCGGAGGACGTGATGGTGGCGGTGGAGGTGCCGCCGTTGACGAGGTCGACGTCGACGGTCTCGACGCCGGGCAGTCCTGACAGTTCGCTCCGCACGGCACTGACGCAGTGGCCGCAGGTCATTCCGGTGATGCCGATCGTGGTGGTGGTCATGGTTCTTCTCCTTCGTGGATGCATGAATGCATGAATGGGTGGGTGGATCGGGTGGGACTAGCGCAGGAGACGGCCGATCGCGGCGGTCGCCTCCTGGACCTTCGCCTGGACGGCGTCGTCGTTGCCGGCGGCCCGGGACTCCTGGGCGGCTCCCACGACGCAGTGCGAGATGTGGTCCTCGAGCAGGCCCAGGGAGACCGCGTGGAGTGCCTTGTTGACGGCCGCGACCTGGGTGAGGATGTCGATGCAGTACTGGTCCTCCTCCACCATCCGCGCGATCCCGCGGACCTGGCCCTCGATGCGTCGCAGCCGCTTGAGGTAGGCGTCCTTGTCGGCGGTGTAGCCGTACGGTGCCGCGTGGTCGGTGTCCGGGATGCTCATGGTCTGGCTCCTTTTTCGCTCAACTATACCCTTGGGGGGTATAACGCGCCACGCTGCGCTCCTATTCCCGCCCCGGGCGCCCCGCATTGAGGGAACGCCCAGCGCGATGCCGTACGTTGGCTGATGGCATACCCCCGATCCAAGGACGTTCATGACCCCCTCCCTGTCGGGCTGGCAGAAGCGAGTCCTCCTGGCCCTCACCGGAATCGCGGTCCTCGCGCTCTTCGCACTGGCCTTCACCGCCGGGCGCGTCTCCTCTGGCCCTTCCTTCCCGGGCACCACCAGCTCCGATGCCGGGTTCGCCCGCGACATGCAGGTGCACCACAACCAGGCCGTGGAGATGTCCATGATCGTCCGCGACAACATCACCGATGAGACGCTCCGCTCGATCGCCTACGACATCGCGCTCACCCAGCAGCAGCAGGCCGGGCAGATGTATGCGTGGCTCGAGGAGTGGGGCCTCGACCAGAGCAGCGCGCAGCCCCGCATGGAGTGGATGGCCGCGGGGAGCGGTCACGGCGGCATGGAGATGGGGGCGGATCCCGCGTCCATGCTCACCCCCGAAGGGCTGATGCCCGGCATGGCCACGGGCGCCCAGCTCGACGAGCTGCGCGCCGCCCGCGGCGAGGACGCCGAGCGGCTGTACCTGAACCTCATGATCAACCACCACGAGGCGGGAGTGGACATGGCCCGGGCCGGCGCCGAACTCGCCGAGACCGGGCAGGTCCGTACCCTCGCCACGAAGATCCAGTCCGGCCAGCAGGCCGAGATCACGCTCATGCAGAACATGCTGGACGCCCTGTGAGGCCGGGGTGGTCCGGGACGCGCCCGCCGGGGCGTCCGAGGACTGACGCGCCCCGCCGGTAGATTGGTTCCCGGCGATATCCGATCCGCGGCGGACGCCGCAGCCGCCCCAGCACGAAGGACACCCGTTGAACAAGAAGCGATCCCAGGAGAACCTGGACCGTCAGGCGCGCCTCGCCGCCATCCAGGCCGAGCAGCGGGCCGGTGAACGCAAGCGCAACGCCCTGATCTTCGGCGGCATCGGCGCCGTGATCCTCGCCATCATCATCGCGGTCACCCTGGTGATCGTAAACCAGGTCCAGGTGAACCGGGACCGGGAGGCGGCGGCCGGGCAGGATATCGACGGCGTCCAGACATACTCCGACGTGACCTTCGACCACGTCGACGGTCCGGTCGAGTACGAGCAGTCACCGCCCGTCGGCGGGAACCACAACCCGGTGTGGACCAACTGCGGTGTCTACACCGAGCCCCTGCCCAACGAGAACTCGGTGCACTCCCTGGAGCACGGTGCCGTGTGGATCACGTACAACCCGGACATCGGCCAGGCGGAGATCGACAAGCTCACGGAACTGGTGGGCACGCGCTCCTACGTGCTGCTCAGCCCCTACCCCGATCTCGACAGCCCGGTCGCGGCCAGCGCCTGGGGCCTGCAGCTGAAGGTCGATTCCGCCGACGACGCGCGGCTCGGCACCTTCCTCGACAAGTACATCCAGGGCGAGCAGACCCGCGAGCCCGGTGCGGCGTGCTCCGGCGGGATCACTCCCGCAGGAAGCGTCGGCTGATCCCTCCCCGTGCCTGATGGCACTCCTCGTCCTGCGCTGACGGCGCGGCGTGCCGGTGACGGCGTGCCGCGCCGTCGCCGTCGCCGTCGCCGTTGCCGTCCCGCCCCCGCACGGGCCGCGCGCCCGCGTCCAGAGCGGGAGTGCTGTTCCCCGCCGGGTGCCGGGCCGGTAGCGTTGCACCAGCGGGCGGCCGGACGGCCGACCGGAGTCACGGGACGGGAGCGAGCGGTGACCGACAACCAGACCTTCGGGGATATCAGCCTGCCGGGAATGCTCCAGGACATGGTGCTGGAGAGTTCCGACATCAACGAGTTCCTCGACGGGCTGGCCATCCTCGCGGCCGACACGCTCTCCTCCCCGGACATCGAGGTGTCCTGTGGCATCACGCTCCTGCGGCCGCGCGCCCGGGCCACGGTGGCGAGCAGCAGCGAGCATGCCCGGCGCATGGACGAGATCCAGTACGAGTTCGACGACGGCCCCTGCCTGCGCGCGGCGCGCGAGGGCCAGATGTACGTCGTCGCCGACTTCACGACGGAATCGCGGTTCGGCGAGTACACGGCCGCCATCATCGATCACGGGATCCGCTCGGCCCTCGGTGTGCCCATCCCGCTCGACGGGCTCGCCGCGGCCGGCCTCGACCTCTATTCGGCGAAGCCACAGGTCTTCGACGAGGAGGCGATCGCGGCTGCGGCCGAGCTGGCGCACGAGGCGTCGAAGTCGCTGCGGATGGCCGTCCGGGTGGCACATGCGGCGGATACGAGCCAGCAGCTGAGGTCCGCGATGGACTCGCGCACCACCATCGACGTCGCCGCGGGCATCATCATGGCCCAGAACAGGTGCAGCCACGAGACCGCGATCACCATCCTCAAGGCAGCTTCCAGCGGGCGCAACATCAAGCTCGCCGCCATCGCGGCGGCCGTCGTCGCGTCGATCGGGCAGCCTCTCCCCGAGACGCACTTCGACTCCTGACCGCGGACGACAGGTCCCGGCGGAGCGCCGGCGAGGGCCTCTAGACTGTCCGTGGACGGGACGCCGGTCCCGCACCGCCGTCGATGCAGGGGGACGATCATGACGAACAATCGCGCCGCGGTCACAGCGGGCGCCTTCCTGCTGCTCCTCCTCACGGGGTGCAGCGACGGCGGACCGGCGTCGGTCCCGGAGCCGCCGTCGCAGGGCAACGTCCTCGACGCGGCGGACGTCCTCACCCCGGAGCAGGAGCAGGAGCTCAACGCGCTCATCGACGGGCAGAACAGCCGGACCGACGCCGCGCGCGTGGCCGTCCTGACGGTGGAGGACGCGGGCGGATCCATCGAGGACTACGCCCGGTCCGTCGCGAGCGACTGGGAAGTGGGCGACGCCGGCGCGGACAACGGCGTGCTCGTGGTCGCGGACACCGGCGGGCGGGAGCTGCGGATCGAGACCGCCGACGGGGTGCGCGAGGCGTTCTCCGACGACGACGCCGAGGAGGTCGTCGAGGACGTCCTCGAACCGGCGTTCGGCGACGAGGAGTATGCGCGGGGGCTGACGGAGGCCGTCGACCGGATCTACGGGTACGCGCAGGGCCGGGATCCGGTGAAGGAGCCCTTCGACTGGGTGCTCTTCGGATGGGTCGCGGGCGGTGTCGCCGTGCTCCTCGGCGGGATCGTGTGGCTGCTCGCGGCGGACTCGCGCCGCCGTCGCCGGATCTCCGACGAGGAACTCCGGGCGGCCGAGGCCGCGGACCCGGACCTGCGCCTGACGGAGGAACAGCGTGCGGCGTACAGGAAGTACCGGTACAGCCGCCGGGGGGACGACGCCGTGAGCAACCCGGCCGTCTGGCTCCCCCTCTACGTCGCCAACCCCGCGCTCTACTCCGGCGGTACCGGGGGCAGCGCGTCCGGGTCCTCGTTCAACGGCGGCGGGGGCTTCAGCGGCGGCGGGGCGTCGGGCAGCTACTGACCGGCGGACCCGGGTGGGGTCCTACTGGTCGACGGCGGCACCGATGGGCTCGAGCACGACGTCGGGGAAGTCCTTCCGGAAGTGCCCCACCTTCCACTTGTCGCCGAACACCGCGACGATCTCGCCGTCGGACCGGAACAGGATCTCGCCGCCGCGGAAGGTCTGCGGGACTCCCTGGCTCTCCGGGGCCACCCGCATGGCGAGGGTGTAGGAGAGGTTGTCGAGGGAGGTCGGCGCGTTGAACTCGGTGCCGAGCCGCTCCGCCGCGACCTCGAACTGCAGGGCCCCGACGGCGGCGAGCACAGGTGCCTGGTCGCCGCGGAGGTCCGAGCGCAGCACCTGCACCACACCCTCGTGCTCGAGCTGCTCGATGCCCCGGCGGAACTGCTTGTAGCGCCCCGGATCCTTCGCCCGGGCGACGGCGAACAGCTCGGGGGAGAAGCGCGGGATGTCGGGGAACTGCACGGGCTCCTCCGCGAAGAGGCTGTCGCCCACGCGGAGGCTCGTCGCGTTCACGAGCCCGACGACGTCGCCCGGCCACGCCGTGTCCACCACTTCGCGGCTCCGCCCGAGGACGCGGTGCGCGTACTTCGTGGCGAAGGGCTTGCCCGTGCGCTGGTTGGTGATGACCATGCCGCGTTCGAACGTCCCCGAGCAGATGCGGAGGTACGCGATGTGGTCGCGGTGGGCGCTGTCCTGGCCGGCCTGCACCTTGAAGACGAAACCGGACATGGGTGCGTCGATGGCGCGCGGCTCCTCCTCCTTCGACGGCCGCGGCGAGGGGGAGGGGGCCACGTCCACGAGGATGTCGAGGAGCTGCGAGACGCCGAAGTTCTTCGCCGCGGCCGCGAACAGGACGGGCGTCTGGCGCGCCGCCTCGAACTCCTCGCGGTCGAAGGAGCCGTTCGAGGACTCGACCAGCCCCGACTCCTCGCGCGCGTCGAGCCAGGCGCCGGCGTCCCGCGGGTCCAGGGCGTCGATGTCCACCTCGGTCTCCGCGGCGGCCTGGGCGCCGGCCTCGACGGCCTCGAGCGCGATCGCCCGGTCCGCGCGCAGGTCGATCAGGCCCTGGAAGTCGCCGGCGATACCGGCGGGCCAGGTCAGCGGCACCGGGGTCATGCCGGTGCGCTCGCCGACGTCGTCGATCAGGCCGAGCGCGTCCAGGCCCGGGCGGTCCCACTTGTTGATGACGGTGATGATGGGGATGTTGCGCGCCTTGCACACGGCCAGCAGCTTCACGGTCTGCGGTTCGAAGCCCTTGGCGGCGTCGATGAGCATGACGGCGGAGTCGACGGCGGCGAGGACGCGGTAGGTGTCCTCCGAGAAGTCGGCGTGGCCGGGGGTGTCCACGACGTTGAGGATGGTGTCGCGGTAGGTCAGCTGCAGGGCTGCGGAGCTGATCGAGATGCCACGCTCCTGCTCGATGCCCATCCAGTCGGACACGGTGGCGTGGCGGCTCGACTTGCCGTGCGTGACGCCGGCGTCCTGGATGGCGCTCGCGAGGAGTGCGAGGGCTTCCGTCAGCGTCGACTTCCCGGCGTCAGGGTGGGAGATGACGGCGAAGGTACGACGGCGTCCAGCCTCACGGCGGACGGCGTCGGCGTCGAGGACTGGGGATTCGGTAAGCAGGGCCACCCTCCCATTGTCCCCGATACCGGCGGGGCACCCGGCGGCGGGGGCACGTGTTCGCTGTGCGCATCGCTGTCGGGGTGGTCACAGCCGCATCAGGATGCGCGGGAACCCGTTCACCACCGACGTGGTCTCGGCCGCCTGTGTGAAGCCGGCCTGCTCGAAGAGCCTCCGGGTGCCGACGTACGCCATGGTGGGATCCACTCTCCGGTCCCCGTTGTCCACGGGGTACCCCTCGATGGCCGGGGCGCCGTAGGAGCGCGCGAAGTCGACGGCGCCGGCGAGCAGCCGGTGGGAGATGCCCTTCCCGCGATGGCCGGGCCGGACCCGGATGCACCAGACCGACCACACGTCGGCGTCGTCGACGTGCGGGATCCTGCGGTTCCGGGCGAAGCTCGTGTCGGCGCGCGGGTGGACGGCGGCCCAGCCGACCACCTCGCCGCCGTCGTAGGCGAGGACTCCGGGCGGCGGGTCCTGCGCGCACAGGCGCCGTACGAGGTCGCCGCGCTCCGGGCCCACCAGGGCGGTGTTCTGCCGGGACGGGATGCGGTAGCTGAGGCACCAGCAGACATTCGCGTCCGGTCGCCTGGGCCCCACCATCGCAGCGACGTCGGCGAACACGGTCGCGGGGCGCACCTCGATCACCATGGGTCCACTGTTCCACCCGTGCCGTCGGCGGACAACGGACCGGTTGCCCGCGGGACGGCGGGTCTCCCTGCCGGAACGCGCGAAGGGCCCGTTCCGGGGGAACGGGCCCTTCGCGCAGTGCCGGTTGACCAGTGCCGGTTGACCAGTGCCGGTCGGCTAGTGCTCGACGCGCTCCGCGGTGGTGCTCCGCAGGCTCCACGCCGCGAGCACCGAGGCGCCGACCATGAGCAGGGCGGCGATGCCGGCCGTGACCGTGACCCCGCTGTCGAAGGCGTGGAAGGCCGAATCCCGGAGGAGGGAGGCACTGGTGGGGCCGAGCTGCGTGGCCACCTCGACCGCGCCTCCGAGGGTCTCGGTGGAGGACTCGGCCTGGGCACTGCTGAGCCCGGCGGGCAGTAGCAGGTTGCGCTGGTAGGACGCCAGCAGGATGCTGCCCAGCACCGCGGTGCCGAGCACCGACCCCACCTCGTAGGCGGTCTCCGAGACGGCGGACGCGGCTCCGGCCTTGTCGGCCGGGACGGTGGACAGGATGAGGTCGTTGGACACCGTCTCCGACGCGCCCACACCGATCCCGAGGACCACGAACGCGATCATGAGGAACCCGGCGGACCCGCCCTCGCCGAGCAGCGCGATCATGGAGTACGCGACGGCGGAGAAGAGCAGCGAGACCGACACGACGACGTGCGGCGGCAGGCGCCGGGCGAGCGGCACGACGGCGAGGCCCGCGATGATCGTCATGACCAGCCCCGGCAGCAGCACGAGCCCGGCGTCGAGCGGGGTGTAGCCGAGCACCAGCTGCAGGTGCTGGGAGACGAAGAACAGGAAGCCCACGAGCGAGAAGATCGCGAGCAGGTTCACCAGGACGGCGCCCGTGAAGGCCCGCACCGTGAACAGGCGCACGTCGAGCATGGGGTCGCGCCGCTGCAGCTGGCGCATGACGAACACGGTGCCGGCGGCGAGGCCGATGAACGCGGCGGTCACGGAGACGAGCAGCGGGCCGCCCTTGGCGAGGTTCTTGATGGCGTAGACGACCGGCAGCATGGTGCCGATGGACAGGACGATGCTCGCGTAGTCCACGCGCCCCGGGTTGGCGTCCTTCGACTCGGGGACGACGACGGGGGTCAGCGCGAGCATCAGCACCAGCACGGGGACCGCGAGCAGGAACACGGAACCCCACCAGAAGTGCTCCAGCAGCAGGCCGCCGAGCAGGGGGCCGAGGGCGGCGCCGGCCGAGAAGCCCGCGGCCCAGACGGCGATGGCGATCCGGCGCTGGTTGCGGTCCGTGAAGATGTTGCGGATGAGCGAGAGCGTGGAGGGCATGAGCATGGCGCCGAAGACGCCCAGACCCACGCGGGAGGCCACGAGGAAGCCGGCGGTCGGCGCGAAGGCGGCCGCGACGGAGAACAGTGCGAAGCCCGCCGCGCCGATGATGAGCAGGCGGCGCCGGCCGAAGCGGTCGCCGAAGCTGCCCATCGCGACCAGGAGTCCCGCCAGGACGAGCGGGTAGCTGTCCACGACCCAGAGCAGCATGGTGCCGCTCATGGCGAAGTGGCGGGAGATCTCCGGCAGGGCGAAGCTCAGCACGGTGTTGTCCACGGAGACGAGCAGCACCGGCAGCATCAGCACGGCGAGGGCGAGCCACTCGCGGCGGCCGGCAAGGGAGGGGAGCTGAACGGCACGCGGGTTCACCTCGGACACACGTGCGGAAGCGGAGGGTGTGGTTGTCATGCCTCAATGCTATACCGTCCAGCCGGTACAGTACAAGAAACGTGACCGGTATCATGGGCGGGTGTCCAGTTCCCGCGAGCGCATCCTCGACAGCTTCGAAAACGCGTTGATCCGCGACGGCGAGAGGGCCGCCACCATGGAGGCGGTCGCCGCTGCAGCCGAGGTCTCCAAGGGCGGACTGCTCTACCACTTCCCCTCGAAGGAGGCCCTCGTGGACGGCCTCGCGGACCGTCTCCGCGGGCTGGCCGATCGGGACCGCGAGGCGATGGCGGCGGCCGAGGACGGAGCCGCGCGCTACTACGTGCGCACCTCGGTGTTCGAGGACAGCGCCCTCGACCGGGCGCTCGTGTCCATGGCGCGGCTCGCCCAGCAGGGCCACCCGACGGCGAAGTCGTCGCTGGCCGAGATCCAGGAGGGCTGGCTCGACGCGCTCCAGGCGCAGCTCGGTGACCGCACCGCCGCGCGCGCCGTGAAGCTGCTCGGTGACGGCCTCTATTACGACGCCGCCTTCTTCGCCACGGACGGGGCCGGCCGCACCAGCCGCGGGGAGATCGACGACCTGCTCGACGTGGTGGACCTCATCGTCTCCCGGCGGGGCAGTGCGCCTGCGACCTCCTGACGGCGTGCGTCCCCGCCTCCGTCGGATTCGTGCCGACCGTCCGTCCCCCGACCCCGAGAGGATCCCATGATCAAGGGCTTCCGCGACTTCATCCTGCGCGGCAACGTCATCGAACTGTCGATCGCCGTCGTCATCGGCAGCGCCTTCACGGCGCTCGTCGGGGCGTTCACCGCGAACATCATCAACCCGATCGTGGCGTCCGCGGGCGGCATCGACGCCTCCGGCCTCGGGTTCCGTCTCCGGCCCGGCAATGACGCGACGTTCGTCGACGTCGGGGCCGTCATCACCGCGCTGGTCACGTTCCTCATCACCGCCGCCGTCGTGTACTTCCTCTTCGTGGTGCCGATGAACCGCGCGAATGCCCGGCTCCGGGCCCATGCCGAGGCGCAGGGCCCCGTGAAGGAGCCCATGCCCGTCGACACCGCTCTCCTCACGGAGATGCGGGACCTGCTGAAGGAGATGGCTGCGCGGGAAGCCCGGCGATGACCGTCCTCGCCGTGGGGACCCGGCGCGTCCCGCTGCGCGCGGCGGTGCGCGGCGCGATGGCCGTCGTCGTGCTCATCGCCGTCGCGGCCACCTTCTTCGACACCGCCTCGCGTGAGGCGGTGAACCCGTTCAACTTCTTCGGGTTCTTCACCATGCAGAGCAACATCGCGGCTGCCGTCGTGCTGCTCCTCGCCGCGGTCCTGCAGCTGCAGGGTGCCGACGAGCCGCGGTGGCTGGCGCCGGTCCGGGCCGCCGTGACCACCGACATGGTGGTCGTGGGCGTCGTGTACAACCTGTTGCTCGCAGGGCTTCCCGGCGGCGCCGAGCTGCCCTGGGCCAACTGGGTGCTGCACGTGGCGTTCCCGGTCTATGCGATCGTCGACTGGGCGGTGACGCGGGACCGCCGGCCGCTGCCCTATCGCGTCATCCGGCTGATCCTCGTGCATCCGCTGGTGTGGATCCTCGTGGTGCTCGTGCGGGGCGCCACCGACGGCTGGGTCCCGTACCCGTTCCTCGATCCGGCGACCGGCTATCCCTCCGTGGCCCTCTACGTGGTCGGCATCGCCGTCTCCATCGCGGGCTTCGGCGCGCTCGTCATCCTCATCAGCAGGTCCTCCGGGTCCGTGAGCGGGCTCGCCGCCAGGATCCGCCGCACCCGGGGCTGACGCCTCCCGGCGGCCCCCCCCCTCCATCCCCTCCCACCAATACCGCCGGTGCAGTACGGAGCGCTGCACCAGCTGGGCGTCGTGCTGACGCGTCCTCCGCTCGTTGACCCACGAGGTGAGCGCGTGCTTACATTGTGAGTACATGGCAGTGACGTACAGCACATCAGAAGGTGTCGCGGCGTCCGGGACAAGGAGGTCCGATGGCAGACTGGATGATTTTGACCATCACCGCGGTGGCAATCCTCGCGATCGTCGTCATGATCGTGAGGCTGCGGATCAACCCCGCGGTCTCGCTCGTCGTGGGAGCAGCGGGGCTCGGCCTGGCGACGGGCATGGGCGCCGGTGGCACGACGGACACGATCATGCAGGGCTTCGGCGACATCATGCTCGAAGTCGGACTGCTCATCGCCTGGGGCGTCCTGATGGGCTCCATCCTCAACGAGATGGGTGCCATCCGCAGGCTCGTCGACAGCCTGCTCCGTGTCTTCGGGCCACGGGGCGTCCCCTACGCCTTCGGCCTGACCATCGGCACTCTGCTCCAGTCGATCTTCCTCGACGTGCTCCTGGTGATGAGCGCACCGCTGGCACGGCGGATGGCCCCCGCCCTCGGCACGTACGGTACCGCCCGGATGGCGACCGCGATGGCGATCAGCCTGGAATGCGGCATCGTCCTCATGGTGCCCGGCGTCGCGGCAGTGGCGCTGGCGGGCCTGCTGAGCGTGCCGCTGGGTGAGATGCTCATCTTCGGCCTCATCGTGATCGTGCCGACCATCCTCATCTCCATCTTCGTCATGACCTTCTTCATCACCCGCGGCCTGTGGAAGGTCGACCAGGACGAGCAGACGGACGAGGAGTTCGCGGCCGCTGCAGCGGAATCCTCCCCGGTGGACGGTACGGCCTCGGGAACCTCGCAGCCGGCCGGCAGCGGGAAGGCCGGCTCGCTGGTGGATGGACGCGGCACGCGGGTGGGGCTGCTGCCCCACGATGTGCGCACCTCCGGTGGCCGGGCCGCCAACGAACCGAGCCTCGTCCTGCTCTTCGCCCCGATGCTCCTCGCGCTGGCCCTCATCGCCGTCGGATCGATCCTCAAGATGATGGACTTCTCGAGCCCCGTCGTCGACTTCGTCTCCTCCCCGGTCATCGCACTGCTCATCGGACTGCTGGGCACGAGCTACGTGGGCCGCTTCACGATCGGCCGGAAGCGCGTCGAGGCGGCAGTCGTGAACGGGTTCAGGGAGTCGGGCCAGATCCTCATCCTGACGGGCGCCGGAGGATCCCTCGCGGCCGTCGTGGCCACCAGCGGCATGGGGGACATCCTGGGCAAGTACTTCACGGCCAACTCCTTCGCGCCCCTGATCACCGTCTGGATCATCGCCGCAGTGCTCCACATCGCGGTCGGCTCGGTGTCCATCTCGGCCATCACCGCCGCAGGCATCCTCGCCCCGGTCGCATCGCAGATCGGCCTCAATCCCGTGCTGATCGCGCTCGCTGCCGGCGCCGGATCGCTCTTCGTCGTCCACGTCACCTCGAACACCTTCTGGCTCCTGCAGTCCATGCTGGGGCAGACCACCAAGGGGACACTGAAGTCCTGCACCCTGGGCGTCTCCCTGGCCTCGGTGGTGGCCCTGGGATGCACCCTGGTGCTCGGGATCTTCATCTGACCCGGCAGCCCTGAACCACCCGTCGTCCGATCAGGAGAAGGAAAGCTCATGACCAAACCATCGATCAAACCCCTGGACGGCATCCGCGTGCTGGAACTGGGCAACTACATCGCAGCACCCACCGCGGGACGCCTCCTCGCCGACTTCGGGGCCGAGGTCATCAAGGTCGAGCGCCCCGGCACGGGCGACGAGCTGCGCAACTGGCGCCTGATCAAGGGCTCGACGTCCATGCTGTACCGGACGATCAACCGGAACAAGAAGTCCGTGGTCCTGGACCTCCGCTCGGAGGCAGGCCGCGAGGCGGTGAAGGCGCTCGTGCGCGAGTGCGACGTGGTGCTGGAGAACTTCCGGCCCGGCACGCTGGAGAAGTGGGGCATCGGACCGGATGTCCTCAACGCGATCAACCCCCGCCTCATCATCAGCCGCATCTCCGCGTTCGGCCAGACGGGCCCGCTGTCCCGGCGGCCCGGGTTCGCAGCCGTCGCCGAGGCGTTCAGCGGATTCCGCAACCTCGTCGGGGACCCGGATCGCGCCCCCGTCCGCGTCGGCGTCTCCATCGGCGATTCCATCGCCGGGCTGTACGCCGCCTTCGGCGTCGTCATGAGCCTCTACCAGCGTGGGGTGCGGGCGGGCGCCGGGAAGGAACCGGTCGCGCTCCGGGAACGCGTCATCGACGTCGCCCTGCACGAGGCGATGTTCTCGATGATGGAATCCCTGATCCCCGACTACCAGGCGTACGGCGTCCAGCGGGAACGGGTCGGCGGACGCATGGAGGGCATCGCGCCGTCCAACGCGTACGTCTGCGCCGACGGGGCGAGCATCGTCGTCGCAGGCAACGGGGACTCGATCTACCAGCGGTACATGGAGACGATCGGCCGGCCGGACCTGGCGGTGGACCCGTCGCTCCAGACGAACGCCCAACGGTGGGCGCGCCGCGAGGAACTGGACGAGGCCATCGGCCGGTGGAGCGGGCAGCGCTCCTCCGCCGAGGCGCTCGAAGCACTGGGGAAGGCGGGCGTCCCCGCGGGTCCCATCTACACGGCAGCCGACATCGGCGCCGACGAGCAGTACCTCGCCCGGGACATGATCCAGACCTTCGAGGTGTCCACGGGGGAGTCGGAGCCGGCCCGGGTCGGTTTCCCGGGCATCGTCCCCGTCATCGGCGAGCACTCCCTGCCGATCCGTCATCTCGGCCCCGACCTCGGCGAGAACACCGGCGAGATCCTCGCCGGGCTGCTGGGGATGAGCGAGGATCAGATAGCCGAAGCCACCGCAGCCAAGGAGCACCTACCCGCATGAACCACACCTTCACCCCCCAGGCGGAACTGCGCGATGTGACCCTGCGCGACGGTCTGCAGCTCACCGGCAAGATCCTGCCCACCGAACGCAAAGTGGAGGTGGTCCGCGCCCTCATCAGGGCAGGGGTGCCCTCCATCGAGCTCGGTTCCATGGCCCGGCCCGACAAGGTGCCACCCATGGCGAACACCCTGGACGTCGTCCGCGCCCTGACCGCGGAGGAGCTGGAACGCTGCTGGATCTGGGTGGCGACACCCGGCCACGTCGCCCGGGCCACCGACGCGGGGGCCCGCAACCTCCAGTACTGCCTGTCCGTCAGCGACGCACACAACGAGGCGAACATCGGACGGACCGCCGATGCCAGCCTCGAGGCGCTGCCGGAGGCGGTCGAGCGCGTCCGCACCGTCGACGGCAGGATCCAGCTCTGCCTGGCGACCTCGTTCACCTGTCCCTTCGACGGGCCGGTCGACCCCGCGCGCGTCCTCGAGATCGCGAACGACCCCCGCGCCGACGGGACACAGGACATCGTCATCTGCGACACGCTCGGTCAGGCGGTGCCGCAGCAGGTCGAGGATCTCGTCTCACTGGTCCGGACCGGGTCGCCGGCCCGCCGCATAGCGTTCCACGGCCACGACACCTGGGGCCTCGGCGTCGCCAATTCACTCGCCGCCATCCGGGCCGGGGCCACCATGGTCGACGGCGCCCTGGGCGGGCTGGGAGGATGCCCCTTCGCTCCGGGCGCCAGTGGCAACACCTCGAGCGAGGATCTTCTCTTCGCGACACAGCCCGCCTGGCTGACGCCGGCCGTCTTCGGTGACCTGGTCGACCTCGGTGAGGGACTGCTGGCCGACCTCGGGGAGCCGAGCCGTTCCCGGGCGGCCCAGGGCGCCCGCTCCACGGCCCGGGCCTTCGAGTGGGTCCTTCCCTCGCGGGCCCCCGACGTCGCCGGACTCGCGGTCTGACCGCCATGGACAACCGTTTCCTCGTCACCACCGCCATCCCGGAACCGGGACTCCGGCTCCTGGGTGCAGCCGGACACGTCACCGTCCTGCCCGATCGACCCGACCACGCGACGCTCTCGTCCCTGTGCGCGTCGGGCAGCTACGACGTCGTCCTGACGCAGCTGAGCGACACGATCGACGCCCCGCTCCTTGCTGCGGCCCGGATCCGGGGGGTCTCCAACTTCGCCGTCGGCTTCGACAACATCGACGTCGACACCGCCACGCGTCTCGGCATCGCCGTCGCCAACACGCCCGGCGTCCTGACGGACGCGACGGCGGACATCGCCCTCCTCCTGATACTCGGGACCGCACGGCGCGTCGTGGAGGCCGACCGCCTGGTGCGGGACGGCCGGTTCCACGGCTGGGAGCCGGAACTGCTGCTGGGGCGCGACGTCTCCGGAAGCGTCCTCGGGCTGGCGGGCTTCGGCCGGATCGCCCGCGCCACGGCGCGGCGCGCGCTCGGCTTCGGGATGCAGGTGGTGTTCTCCCCACGCCCACCGGGCGACCGGGTGGTCGGCGAGGAGGAACTCGGTGAGTTCGCCGGCCGGGTGCGGCAGGTGTCCTGGGACGACCTCGTGCAGCGCAGCGACTTCCTGTCCCTGCACGTGCCGCTGGTGGAGGACACCGTGCACCTCGTCGACGCCGCCGTCCTGGCGCGGATGAAGCCCGGGGCGATCCTGATCAACACGGCGCGGGGGCCGATCGTGGACGAGCCGGCACTCGTGGACGCACTGCGGAACGGGGTTATCGCCGGAGCGGGCCTGGATGTCTTCGAGGATGAGCCACGCCTGTCCGCGGGGTTGGCGGAGCTCACGAACACCGTCCTCCTGCCGCATCTGGGCAGCGCGACCGTCCCGGTCCGCGCGGAGATGGCACGGCTGAGCGCGCTCAACGCGGTGGCGATGGCCGAGGGCCGCACCCCTCCGCACCCCGTCAACCACCCCCTCAACCGTTCCGTCGTCCACCCCGTCGACCGGTCAGGGAAGGAAGTGCCGGCATGAGCATCCTCGTAGCGCCCGACAGTTTCAAGGGCACCTACCCGGCGGTGCAGGTCGCCGACGTGATCAGCGCCGGCATCCGCGACGCGAGCGGGGTGGCGGTGCCGCTGCCCGTGGCGGACGGCGGGGAGGGGACGTTCGACGCACTGTGCCGCAGCCTCCGTGCCACCGCGGTGACGGTGGACGTGCAGGACGCCTGGGGGGAACCGTTCGCCGCGACGATCGGGCTGGCGATGGACGGCGGCACGGCGGTCGTGGAGGTGGCGCAGGCCAGTGGCCTAACCGCGGCGAGGATCACCCCCCGGGACGCCGCTGCTGCCAGCACCTACGGCACGGGGATGGCCATCGCTGCCGCCATCGGCAGGGGGGCCTCCCACATCATGGTCGCTGCCGGCGGATCGGCGACGACCGACGGAGGAGAAGGGGCGGTCCGGGCGCTGCAGGAGCGGGGCGGGCTCCACGGCGCCCGGATCACCGTCCTGTCCGACGTCACGACGACCTTCCTCGACGCGCCCCGCGTCTTCGGGCCGCAGAAGGGCGCCGACGCTGCGACCATCAGGGGGATGGAGGCGAGGCTGTCGCGCCTGGCGGCCGCGTACCCGCGGAACCCCGTGGACGTTCCGCGCACCGGCGCCGCGGGGGGCCTCTCCGGCGGGCTGTGGGCCGCCTTCGGGGCCGACCTCGTGTCCGGTGCGGATGCCGTCCTCGACGCCGCCGGGTTCGACGACCTGCTCCGGACCGCCGACGCCGTCGTCGTCGGCGAGGGGCGCCTCGACTCCCAGACCGGGGAAGGGAAGATCATCTCGGCGATCCTCGCCCGGGTCCGGGCGACGGGCCGGGCCATCCCCGTCGTGGCGATCGTCGGCTCGGTGGCGCGCGATGCCGGCTCCTACGTGCGGAACTTCAGCGAGGTGATCGTGGCGTCCGACGCCGCAGCCATGTACGACGCCGGGCGGTCCATCGCGCACTACTCGTCATCCCGTCCCCGGCCGCAGGTGCCCGGTGCGTGACACTGCCGCTTCCCGGGACGGGGGACAGCGGGGCGCCGGCGGCCCTCAGGCCGAGATCTCGTCGGGGAAGCGACCGCCGTAGAGCCTGGTCATCCTCTCCGCCGTCGAGAGGAGCTCCTCGACCCACCCTTCGCAGACCTCGTAGGGCATCCTCAGGGTCGGGCCGCTGATCAGCACCGCGCCCACCAGGGCGCCCACCGAATCGAACACCGGAGCGGACAGCCCCGATGCCGCGTCGTCGCGCTGCCCCACGGTGATGGAGAAGCCGTTCCGCCGGGTCTGTTCCACGGCGGCGAGGAGTTCGGCAGGATCCGTGATGGTGTTCTCGGTCAGCATCGTCAGCGGGCCCGCGAGCGTCCTCTCCCGCAGTTCGGCGTTCCAGGCCAGGAGGACCTGTCCGGGGGAGCCCGCGTGCAGGGGGAGGATCTTGCCCACGTGCATCTCCCGGCGGAGCGCGTGGTGTGTCTCGGCCATGGCCACGCATACCCGGTACGTCTGCTCGGCCCGGAAGAAGCAGACCGTCTCGCCCGTGCGGTCCCGCAGCTCCTTGAGCAGCGGCATGAACAGGTCGACCATCGGCACACCGCGGGTCGCCGGGGCGGCCCAGTACGCCAGCTTCATCCCGATACGGAACGCATCCTCCTCCCGGTCGAGCAGGCCCTGCGCGACGAGGTTGGTGACCAGCCGCTGGACCGTCGAGGTGGGCATCGACGTCGCCTCCCTGATCTCCCCCAGGGTCAGCGTCGGCCGGGACAGGCTGAACGCGTCCAGGATCGCCGTGATCTTGCCGAGCACCAGGAGGGGGTTGTTCGGATTGGACCGTCCTGCATCGCTCGACACCATGCACCTGACGCTATGCGTCCGGGCAGCCGGGATCAATTCAGCGCGGCGCTGCCGCTGCGCCGCTGCAGTACCTCAGGCGGGACCGCCGCCGAGGACGTCCACGTGGACGTGGTCGAGGTGGCGCAGGATCTCGTTGGCGGGTTCGGGTGCGTCGTAGGGGTGCCACTGTCCGCGGGCGAGGTGTGCACTCCAGAACCGGTCGTCGAAGATCACGTACTGGATGTCGAGCTCGTCCGCGTGGGCGACCAGCCAGTGGGCCAGTATCCACCCCTCGCGCCGGTTCTCCTCGGTCACCGGGCGGAAGAAGACGTCGACGGCCCGGCCGTCGTAGTGCGTCGAATCCCCGCCGTGCCCCTGGCCGACACCACCGGGCGCGAAACCGCCCAGGCTCTGCTCGCCGAACACCTCGGTCATCTCCGTCCGCACCCGCTCGGCACGGGGGGTCAGGCCGGTGGCGGTGAGCTCCTCCCGCGGCAGATCCGTCGCCGCTGATCCACGGCAGCTGAGGACGGGCCCTGCATCACCGTCCGGCCCTTCGGCCAGTCGCTGCAGCACCGCGTCGTCCAGGTCGGAGGTGTCGGGTGCCGCCATGCCGCGGGCGGCGCGTGCCACAGCCGTGGTGGCGCGCTGCGCCTGGGCCCGGTCGAGTCCCACCACCCCGTCGGAGGTCTCGACCGTGCAGTCCGGGCCGCCGGGCAGGGGGAGTCCTTCCGTGCGCAGGGCGCCGAGCACAGCGGGCCCGAGGAGGACCGCCGCCGTGGCGAGCGCCCCGAGCAGGAGGACGCCCAGGAGCAGCCGGGCTCGGGTGACGACGGTTCGGCTCACGATGACGGACCCCTTGTGCGGCGATGACGTGCGGCCCCGTAGGAGCAGCTGAAGGGTTGAACCGGCCGCCGGGGCCGGAAGTTCCCCCGGGTGGGACCTCGGCCCGGAACCGTGCGCTCAGCGGTCCTGCGACGTCGCCGTGCCGGGCTGCCTGCGGGTGTCCGCCAGGTCCGACGTCGACGGCCCTTCCAGCAGCTTGCCGTCCGCCGTGAACCGCGAGCCGTGCAGCGGGCAGTCCCACGACCGCTCGGCGTCGTTCCAGGTGAGGACGCCCTTCAGGTGCGGACACACCGCCGAGACGCGGTGCTGCACGCCGTCCACCGTGCAGACGCCGATGGGCCGTGCGCCCTCGCGGATCACGCGCCCCTCGCCCTCGGCGGGTGCGGACGACGTCGACCGCGCGAGGCCCGAGAGCCAGCCCGTGACCATGTCCATGCCGACGACGGCGTTGGCCTGGGCGGTCTGCAGGGCATCGGCGGGGCTGACCTTCGTGCGGTAGAGCGTCTCGGCCCACGGCATGTTGCCGCCCAGGATCTCGGCGGCGAGGGCGAGGGACGCGGCGACGGCGTTGGTCATGCCCCATTTGTTGTACCCGGTCGCGGCGTAGATGTGCCCGCCGCCGGCCGGGACCTTGCCGACGTACGGCACGGCTGCGGCCGGGGTGTAGTCCTGGGCGGACCACGCGTAGGCGGGCCGCGCGCTGGGGAAGTACTCCTGCGCCCAGCGCGTCAGGTCGTCCACCTTGGCCTGCGTGTTGGAGCTGTGGCCCACCTTGTGGCCGTTGCCGCCGACGATCAGGTACTTCGTGCCGTTCACCGTGGCGGTCCGCAGCGACCGGGTGGGGGAGTCCGCGCTGAGGTACATGTCCTCCGGCACGTCGTCGTCGACCGTGAGCGCCACGCAGTAGGAGCGCATGGGCTGCAGCACGGCGAAGTACCCGCCACGGTCGAGGATCGGGATGCCCGTCGCGAGCACCACGTTCGACGCCCTCACCGCGCCCGCACTGGTCTTCAGTTCGACGCCGTGGGCCCCCGCGCCGGCCTTCGTGACGCCCTCGACGCGGACACCCTCGACGAGCGATCCGCCGTGCCGCCGGAGCTCGGAGGCCAGACCGGCGAGGACCTCGAGCGGGTGGAACTGCGCCTGGTCCTTCAGGCGCAGGGTCTTCCGGACGGGGAAGGGGAGCTCCGCGGCGTTGCCGAGTTCGGTGACGAGGCCGGCCTCCGTGCAGGCCTCGTGCTCGTCAGTGAGCTTCCGGGCCCCGGTGTCGGTGGTCGCGTAGTCCACGGCGTCGCGCCGCTCGTAGCCGATACCGTGATCGTCGCAGAACCGCAGCAGCCAGCTCTGGCCCTCCCGGTTGCCGGTCACGTAGGCCCGCGCCAGTTCGGCGTCGTGGTGCTTGAGGATGGTGGAGATGCTGGTGCCCTGGAGGAGCGAGACCTTCGCCGTGGTGTTGCCCGTGGTCACCGCGCCTGCGGTCCGGGCCTCGAGGATCGCCACGCGGTGGCCGGCCCGGGCGAGGAGCAACGCCGTCGTCAGGCCCGTGAGCCCTGCCCCCACCACCACGGAGTCGTACACGGCGCCGTCCTGCAGGGCGTCGGACGGGATGGGCGGGGCGGTGTCGAGCCAGAGCGATCTCACGGTGGTCCTCTCAGGAGCCGAACAGTGCTCCCACGGAACCACTAAGCCTGCTTACAGTCAAGCATCCGGCGCCATGTCCGAGGCGGGCGCTAGGGTGACCGCCGACGACTGTTTCCTCCAGGAAGGCGCCCCGGTGCACGTTCGACTCGTCCTGCCGCACCAGCTGTTCGAGGAGCACCTCGAGGCCTCCCGTGACACCCGTTTCGTGTTCCTCGAGGACGACCTCCTGTTCCGCAGCCTGCGGTTCCACCAGCAGAAGCTCGTGCTGCACCGTGCTGCGATGACCCTCTTCGCGGGACGCCTGAAGGACGCGGGCTATGGCGTGGACTACGTGGAGACGTCGGCCGAGCACGCCAGCCAGGAGCGCCTGGCCGCAGTGCTCGCCGACCGCGAGGCCACCCTGGTGACCTACTACGACGTCGTGGACGACTGGCTCGAGCGCAGGCTCACCCGCACGCTTGCCGACGCCGGCGTCGAGGCGCACGTCCTCGAGACACCGCAGTTCCTCACGGCACGGGACGTCCTGGGCACCTACTTCTCCTCGCACAACTGGGGCATGCAGACCTTCTACGAGTGGCAGCGCAAGCGGCTCGGCGTCCTGGTCGGCGCCGACGGCTCCCCGACGGGAGGGAAGTGGAGCTTCGACACGGAGAACCGGAAGAAGCTCCCGAGGACGCTCGCCCTGCCGGACCTGCCCGCGTTCGAGCGACCCGTGGAGGTCGAGGAGGCCATCGCCTGGGTGGCGACCGCCTTCCCCGACAACCCCGGCAACGCCGACTCCTTCAACTGGCCCGTCACGCACCGCCAGGCGTCCGACGCCCTGGAGGCGTTCCTCACCGAGCGCTTCGAGCTGTTCGGCCCGTACGAGGACTCCATCGCGGTGGGCCAGACCTACCTGTTCCACTCGGCCCTGAGCTCCAGTATGAACACCGGGCTCCTCAGCCCCGCCGAGGTGGTGGAGCTCGCCCTCGACTTCGCGGAACGCCACGACACACCGATCGCCAGCGTGGAGGGCTTCATCCGCCAGGTGATCGGCTGGCGCGAGTACATCCGCGCGTCCTACGTGCTGCGCGGGCGCGAGATGCGGACCGGCAACACGCTGGAGCTCACCGCGGACCTCGACGAGCGGTGGTGGACCGGCGAGACCGGGCTCGAACCGGTCGACTCCGTGATCACCCGGATCCTCGACACCGCGTACGCGCACCACATCGAGCGACTCATGATCCTCGGGAACGCCGCCCTGCTGATGCGGGCGAAGCCCGACGCCGTCTACGCGTGGTTCATGGAGATGTTCATCGACGCGTACGACTGGGTCATGGTGCCCAACGTCTACGCCATGAGCCAGTACGCCGCCGGCAGCACGATCACCACCAAGCCCTACGTCAGCGGCAGCAACTACATCAGGAAGATGAGCGACTTCGGGGACGGCCCCTGGCGGTTCAGCTGGGACGCGCTGTACTGGGAGTTCATCAGGGACTACCGGGACCTGTTCGCCCGCAACCCGCGCTCGAACATGGTCGTGGCACTCCTCGACCGCATGGACCCGGAGCGGCAGAGGGACCTGCGGCACGAGGCCGCCCGCTGGATCCCCGGCAAGGGCTCGACGACGGTGGATCAGTACCGCCCCGCCCGCACGGAGGAGCGCACGCGGACGCAGGCGCGCGCGCCGCTGGAGGGACGCCGGACACCCGAGGAACGCCCGACGCCGGGGGTTCCGGCGGCCCAGGCCACGCTGCCCGGCCTATAGTCGGAATCATGGAACAACGAATTCTCGGAAGAACCGGCCGTCCCGTCTCCGTCGTCGGCCTCGGCACCTGGCAGCTCGGCGCGGACTGGGGCGAAGTGGAGGACAAGGACGCCGTGGCCGTCCTCGACGCCGCCGTCGAGGCGGGCGTGACCTTCTTCGACACCGCGGACGTCTACGGCGACGGGAGGAGCGAGACGACGATCGGGCGGTTCCTCGCGGACAACCCGGACCAGGACGTCCTCGTGGGCACCAAGATGGGCCGCCGCGTGGACCAGACCCCCGAGAACTACACGCTCGCCAATTTCCGCCAGTGGATCGACCGGTCGCGGACCAATCTCGGCGTCGACGCCCTCGACCTCGTGCAGCTGCACTGCCCGCCGACCTCCGTCTACAGCTCCGACGAGGTGTACGACGCCCTCGACACCCTCGTGGCCGAGGGTGTGATCAGGAACTACGGGGTCAGCGTGGAACGCACCGACGAGGCGCTCGCGGCCATCTCCCGGGGCAGCACCGCGAGTGTGCAGATCATCCTGAACGCGTTCCGCCTCAAGCCGCTCGACGAGGTGCTCCCCGCCGCGAAGGCGGCCGGCGTCGGCATCATCGCGCGCGTACCCCTCGCCTCCGGCCTGCTCTCCGGCAAATACACCAAGGACACCGCGTTCGCGGAGAACGACCACCGCAACTACAACCGCAACGGCGCAGCCTTCGACGTCGGTGAGACCTTCTCCGGCGTCGACTACGAGACCGGGCTGCAGGCTGCACGGGAGTTTGCCGACCTGGTGCCGGACGGCGTCACCACCGCGCAGGCGGCGCTCGCCTGGATCATCGCGCAGGACGGCGTCAGCACGGTCATCCCCGGAGCACGCAACCCCGAGCAGGCACGCGCCAATGCCGCCGCAGCCGGTCACACGGACCTGGGTGCCAGGATCAGCGCGGACGTCGCCGGCATCTACGACCGCCACTTCAGGGGCACGGTCCACCCGAAGTGGTGACCTGCAGGACCCCGGGACCCGCCGGCGGTGCGCACGTACCGCGGCGGGTTCCGGTGGCCCGGCGGCTCGACTAGGGTGTGGAGTACCCACGTCAGACGGAGTCAGAGGACGTCTGTCATTGTTGAAGAACCGATGAAGGAATCGACATGACTGAGAACACCTCGAGCGCGAGCGCCGGCGATACCCACACCATCCGCGACTGGACCGACCTCGCCGAGGAGATGTGGTCCTACCTCACCGGCCGGGGCGCCGCCATCAACTACACGCTCCAGGACATGACCATCGAGGTCCCGAGGGACATCGGCCCGGACGCCCCGCGTGCCACCTGGAAGTTCGACGGGACGCTCCGCATCACCACGAGTGACAACGCCGCCGGCACCCCCCAGGGCTGAACCGCCCCGACCGACATGGCATCGTCACTCAGGTTCGACATCGACATCGACTTCTCGCTGGCGGAGCCGGCCACCGACGGCAAGCCGGAGGCGAGGCTGACGGGCACCGTGAAGGCGGCCGGCACCACTGTCGAGATCTTCGTCGACGACCCGGCAGCCTTCCGCGGGAACAACCTGCCCGGCATCGGGCAGGTACGGGCGTTCGCCGGAGCCCTGGCGCGCCGCGGACTCGCGGTCTCCGTCGCCGGCCCCAAGGGTCCGCTGGTCAGCCTCGGCGCGGTGGAGACCTCCATGGCGCAGCGCCTGCTCACCCGGTCCCCGCACATCCGGCTCGGGTCGCCGGGGACGCTCGCGCCGCTGCTCGGCATCGGGCGGCGCGCGCTCGAGAAGGGCTCCGCACCCTCGCTCCTCCCGCCGTCCACACCGTTCCCCCTGGTGCCGACGGTCAACCGCCGGATCAGGCGGACCATCACGACGACGCATTACGTGCGGGGAGGCGGCCGTCCGCGGCTCATCTTCGTGCAGAACTCGCAGGTCTGGAACGGCCAGGTGCCGCGGGAGTTCGAACTCGTGGCGGACCGCACCACGATCGGCAGTTCCGACGACGCGATGCTGAGGCTCGACGGCCTGGAGGACGTCCACGCCGAGGTCCTCCACACCGAGGACGACGAGTACGTGCTGGTGCCGCGCGGCGCCATCACGGGCAGTGTCAACGGCCGGGAGCCCTCCATCCTGCGGACCGGCGCGCGGGTCCAGCTCGGCGCCTGGGCGCTGGCCTTCTTCCGGGAGGAGTACGCGGACCACGGCAGGCCGTTCGGCGGCCGCAACGGCGGGGAGCTGTCCTACCAGCGTCCGCAGCGCAACCCCCGCACCGGTGCCACCGAGGTGGACGGCTCGGAGGGCGTCGGCGACTTCCGGCGACAGCCACGCTGACCCGGCTGCGGCCGGGGCTGCGGCCGGGACCGGCAGGAGGGCACGCACGGCATGGCCGATGACGTCGAACTCCTGCTGGCACCGGCGTCGGAGGCGTTCCTGCTGGAGGACTGGGCTGCGCTGGAGGCCGCCGGCCTGCCCAACCAGTCCCGGCACCAGTCCTTCAGCAACGCCCCGCACATCACCCTGGCCGCTGCCGCACGCATCGACGACCGCTACGACGTCGATCTCGCGTCCGCCGCGGCAGGGGAGGGGCTGGAGCTGGTGACGGCGGGCTTCCTCGTCTTCCCGACGCGGCGCAAGTTCGTGCTCGCCCGCCAGGTGGTGGCCGACGCCGCCCTGACGGACCTGCATCTCCGCATCTGGCGGGCCCTGGACGGTGTCGCGGACGCCGTCCCCACCACCGTGCCCGGCGCGTGGACACCGCACATCACCCTCGGGCACGGCCTCACCGCGGATCAGCTGGCGTCCGCCCTCGGGATCCTGCGGGACCGCCCGCCGGTACGGCTCGAGGCGGGGATCGTCCGGCGCTGGGACGCGAAGGGGAAACGCCTCGTGCTGCTCGGCGGCACGTGACCGACGGGTTGAGTGCCCCGACCGTTCGGGCCGGGGACGGGGCGTCGTCTCAGCCGGCGGCCTGCGCGAGCTGCAGGAGATTCCCGACCGTGTCGTCCAGGACGGCCACGATGACGGGACCCATGTCGGTCGGCGGCTGGGTGAACGTGACGCCGAGCGCGGAGAGCCTGTCGTACTCGGCCTGCACGTCGGCGACCCCGAGGACGCAGAACGGGATGCCGTCGGCAGCGATCGCATCGGTGAAGGGCGCGGTCGCCGGGTGGCCCTTGGGCTCGAGGGAGATCTGGGTGGCATCCGCGCGATCGGGATCGATCACGGTGAGCCAGCGGTGCTCGCCCATCGGGACATCCGCGGACACGACGAACCCGAGTCGCTGCGTGTAGAACTCGAGGGCCCGCTGCTGGTCGTCGACGAAGATGCTCACTGCTTCGAGTTTCATGATCCTGCCTTCCGGGGAGGCCAGCGATCGAGGATCGCGGCCAGGGGTGAGGTGTCGATGGTGTGGAACCGGTAGCGACCGCTGCGCTCGGAGTGCACGAGTCCGGCTGCCTCGAGGACGTCGAGGTGCTGCGCCACCGCCTGGCGTGACGGGGTGAGGTCGTGGTTCATGGCGAGCTTCGAGCACAGCTCGAACAGGGTCTGCCGATCCCGGCCCATGAGTTCGTCCAGGAGTGCCCGCCGCGTCTCGTCGGCCAGCGCCCGGTAGATGTCCGCCACCCCCTCATGATAGGTAAGTGAAGAGTTACCTGTAAAGGACGGGCCGGCGGGACCGCCGGTACGCAGCGGTCCACCGATGGCTGTGGCCCTGCAAGGCGACATCGACGACGCGTATCGTGACCGCCGATGCGACGGGATCGGTTTGGGGCCACCCCCACATTTCCGTCGTCCCCGATGCGGGGAGAGCTAATCTTGATGCATGGCGCATATCCCTCGGGTCGCGCTGCAGGGGAACTCGGAGGAGCTGGTGGAGGAGCCGGGCATGCTGGATGAGTATGTGCAGCAGTGGAGCGCCATCCAGGCCGTCCGCGCCGCAGCCCTGCACCTCGACGACGTCCTGACGACCTACGCCGAGCTCGCAGGCGAAGCCGACGAGCTGGAGATCCAGGGATACCTGTCCGGCCTGGTGATGCTCTCCGCGCCCGAGCGGGACCTGCTCGCCCAGGCCGTCAACGAACTGCTCGACAGTACCGGCTCCACGGTGGATGGCGCGCACTACAGCGATCAGGACGTCGCCTCGCTCTCCGGCTACAGCGAATACCTCCGCGAACTGGCACTTTCGCCCGACGGCTACGACTTCACCGCCCCGCCGGTCGGGGACCATGGCGCCGGCGGCGGCCTTCCTGCCGCAGGTTCCGCTGATCCCGCCGACCCCACGCATACCGCGGTCGACGGTGGAGATGATCGCGACCCGGACGAGGCCGAGTTCCGGCGCGTCAACGCGCTGTACGAGTCGGGGCTGCTCGAGACCGGACCGGAGGAGCGCTTCGACAGGATCACCCGGCAGGCCCGCGATCACTTCGGCGTCAGCTCGGCCTCCATCGCCCTGATCACGGAGGACGCGCAGGTCATCAAGTCCGTCGTCGGGCCGATCGGCCAGGACCTCCCACGCGCTGTGGCGTTGTGTGCGAAGACCATCGAAAGGGAGCGCACTCTCGTCATTCCCGATGCCACCACCGACCCGCAGTGGCGGGACCACCCCCTCGTCAGCGGCGGGCCCCGGATCCGCTTCTATGCCGGCCACCCCGTCAGCACGGCCGATGGCTGGCGTATCGGCACGCTCTGCCTCATCGACGACCGGCCACGGACCTTCACGGAGGAGGATGTGCAGGTCCTCAGGCGTCTGGCCGGGCAGGTCCAGCGCGAACTCTGGGTCTAGGCCGGAGCGGGCCGGTCCCGACCGCCCACGAGGATCGTCAGCAGGTTTGCATTCGGATGTCTTCTCGCTAGTCTCGTGGAGACACCGGGGTCTAGACGAAGGCCTGGTTCTGACCTATCCAGGAACGGCTATGACAGAACTTCTGCACCCAGTCCACACCAGTCCCGCTCCGACGACGGAATCTGCCGCGTCGGGCGCCACGCTCCCGCCGGCCGACCTCCCGCGCGGGCACGGGGCACCCGAGTCGCAGACAGCCCGTCGCGAGCACGACGCCGCGCTGCTCGATGACGACCGGTTCCATGAAGACCTCGCAGCCCGATCGACCCGACAACTGCGCGTCCTGGCCAACCAGGCCTTCAGGCTCCTGGACACCGACTCTCCGCCCGCCGGTGCCAGGGATCAGTACGAAGCGATCGTCGATGAGCTCGAGTGCCGCGCACGGCAGGCCGCCACCCGCGGTCCCGATGTCGCGCTGGGGCTCAGGGAGACGTTCCGCGACAACGCCCTGTACTGCCGGTTCGAGCTGATCATCGACGGCGCCCTCGCCGCATGGCTGAAGTACACGATGGACGGAGCCCGGATCGTGCTCCTCGACGGCGTGGAACGGCCCGGATTCCGGGACCAGGGCATCGGCGCGACGCTCATGCGTCACGTCGTGCTCGACGCCCACAGACGCCGTCTGAGTCTGAGCCCCCGATGCCCCATGGCTCTGGCTTTCTTCGCCGACAATCCCCAGTACAGGATCCTCGCCGGCCGGCGCTAGGCGGGGACGATCCCTCACCGGGCGCGGGAACGCGGCCGGGTAGGGGTCGTGCCACGCACTGCCGGGGCGATGCTCGCGCCGGCGATCGCGGCCGAGAGAGCGAAAGCAGGTGTCGGGCCGATCGTCCCCAGCAGGGCGCCGGTGAGGAGTGCCCCGAGGGCCTGGCCGAGGGCCAGCGTGATGAAGAGGGCTGCGGTGCCGGCTGCGCTGCGGCCGGGAAGCACGTGGGAGGCCCAGGCGATCAGGACTCCGCTGAGCGCGACATAACTGGCGCCGAACACCCCACCGGCGACGTACATGGCTGTGGCGTTACCGGGCCAGGCGCCGATGAGCAGGGTGGCCGAACCCATCAGTGTCGTGGTGGTGATCCATCCCGTGCGCAGGCCCCATCGGGTGACGAGATCCCCGGAGAAGGCACCGGCGATGCCGGCCCCTCCCAGACACACCCAGAAGACGGTCGCTTCGGGTTCGGTCAGCTGTCCCTGCGTGACCACGAGGGACCGGCCGAAGGTCCAGACGGCGGCGCTGGAGATACCCGCGAGGAGAGCGGCAACCGCGGCCGGTCGCAGGGGCCTGAGGTCTGCTCTGGCGAAGGTGGGGCGTGCCGGGGCGCGTGGAACTGCTGCGGATCGTCGGCCCGTGGCCAGGACGGCGATGGTGGCGCTGATATCGACGATGGTGATGATCCACCAGGCTGTCCGCCAGTGATCGGTGAGGACGAGGGCGAGGGTGCCCGCCAGGACGACACCGAATCCTGTGCCTGAATTGACCACCGCCTGTGTCCGGGTGGCGTCTGCCGTGCGGATCTTCTCCTCGACCAGCGTGACCAGGCCGGGCGAGGCGAACCCTGCGCCGGCGCCGGCGATGAGTATGCTGACCGCCAGAACCGCCACGGACCCGGAGAGTGCCACTCCGATGCTGCCCGCGGACGCGACCGCACCAGCGAGGAGCACTGTCCGGCGCGGTGCGGCGGCCATGCGGTACGCCGCGGCTGCCGCAATGCAGTAGGCAACGAAGCTGCCGCTGGAGATGATGCCGGTGACCGCCGGAGTCAGGTCGAAGGACCGGCCGAAGGCAGGGGCGAACAATCCGTAGCCGAAACGGCTGAGCCCGTAGGTGGCCGCGATGAGTGCAGTGGCGCTGACGACGAACCGCAGGTTGGTGCGCACTCAGCCTCCTAGGTAGAACGACCGTTATAGTAGAACCGACGTTATAGTGGGCGGCATGAAAGTACAAGCCGGACATTCGTCGGCCAGGCAGCGGCTCCTGGATGCCGCGGACGAGCTCTTTTTCCTGAACGGCATCGCCAGGACCGGGGTCGATGAGGTATTGCAACGGGCGGGGGTCTCCGTCGCCACCCTGTATGCGCAGTTCGGCAGCAAGGACGGACTGCTCCAGGCCAGCCTCCAGCGACGGCTCGAGATCTGGGAAGCGTATTGGGACGAAGCGATCGGGGCGGCCGCTTCCGATCAGGGCCGCCTGCTGGCGGTCTTCGACGCCCTGGAGCTGTACCGGGAACGCCAGCACAACGCCCGCTGGTGCGCGTTCCTGTCGACCGCCGTGGAGATCTCCGGTTCCGGGCATCCGGCTGGTGACCTGATCACCGCCGACACTGCACTGCTCACCCGGCGCCTCCAGAATCTGTCGGAACCACTGGCCGGGGCCCGCGCCGAAGAGCTGGCAGCGGCGATCCTGCTCATCTACAACGGGACCCTGACGAGCTTCCTGCGCGGCAGTCCCAGCGATCCGATTTCTCACGGCCGGAGAATCGCCGACCTCACAGCCAGTACATTCACGGGCTGACCGGGCCGGGTCCCAGGGACCGGCACCGTGCTGCCCCGCGCCCGCCGAGGGATCCCTCGGCGGGACCGAAGGTGTGCGGCTCTAGTGCGCGGTGTAGTGGCGTGCCGCGGGTCCGGCGCGGTCGCCGGTCGGGGCGTCGTCTTCATCGAGGATCCGTGCGGCGTGCTCCCGGGTGGCCGTCTCGGGAGCGATCACGCCGGCGCCGCGTCCCCGGCGTAGCTCGATCAGGCCCTGGTGGCGCAGGTCCTGATAGGCGTGCAGAACCGTGTGCAGACTGACGCCCAGTGATTCGCCGAGCGCTTTCGCCGCGGGCAGGCGTTCCCCGTTGAGACGGGCGGCATCCAAGGCTGCCGGAATGGCGCGGGTTCCCGGGCGGGCGAAGCTGGCGGGGACCAGCGACGGTCAGTAGAATCAGGCACTGGTTCTTTCCGACTGGTCTCACGACGCTGATGCGTTGAGTTGGTGTACCGACGCTGCCCCGGTAGCGCTGCGCGCCCCTGTCGACCGAGGAAGAACCCTGTGATCAACGCCTACACCTTCGATGACCGCTTCGACGTCATCCGTTTCGAGCGGTGCGCCGTCTCTGTGCGCGCCAAGGCGGGTGTGTCCATCTCGAAAGCGGATGCGCTCATGATCCTGAGGCGCAGTTTCGAGCTGACGGACAATCGGCAGTACGTCGTCCTCCTCGTGGTCGACCACATCATGAACATCAGCGCTGACGCCCGCCACGTGCTGTCCTCGTCACGCAACATCCTCGCCGCGGCGATGCTCGGTTCGGGGGCGATGGACGAGGTGCTCGCAGCCCCCTATCTCCACGCCGTGTATCCCGGTGAGTACTTCACGGACGAAGCCCCGGCACTGCAGTGGTTGAGCATGATGCACGATCTCGTGTGCGCGGATCCTGTGCCACACGCACTGAGTCTCACCGTCGACCTCGACCCGTTCCGCCCGAGGAAGCCGCGAGTAGCCTGAATCGGCCGCACCTCTGCCGACCAGCGGCGGTGGGACGACCACCACACCAGTACGGCCCCCGCCATGCCGATGATGCCGATGAGCTGAACAGCCTTCTCGGGAACCACTGCATCAGGGGAGGGGTGTGACCTCGTAGGTGTGGCCTGCCGCGCGCAGCCGCTCCACCAGGACGTCGCCGAGGGCGGTCGCAGGGGTGAGGGATCCGGTGGTGGACGGCAGCCGATCGCCGTCGAGGGCCAGGCAGAGCGCTGTCTCCCCGGCCATCACCGCGGTGGCAGCGTACCCGGGATCGCCCGGTCCGGCTGCGACGGCCCGGTACCGTCGACCGCTCTCCGTCGACGCCGTCGCCTGGGAACGGAACCAGCCTGCGCGCTGCGCAGCCTCGCTCGGGCCGGTACCCGGGGCAGGAAGGGCCCGGTCCAGCAGCTTCCGCGTCAGGGGGAACATCAGGGCGGCTCCGAAGACGCGCAGGCCGATCGCCGTCGCGCCGGCGACGATCGCGCCTGTGGGCCCACGTCCCATCCCCATCACCTCGCCGTACTGCAGGGATCTGCCGTACGCCCACCCCTGCAGCGCGTTGCTGCGACGGACGATCCGCGTGTTCGCCGACGCCATGACGAAGGGCGCGGTCCATAGACCGTCCTCCGACCGGCCGACCCAGCCCAGATCCGCCGGCTGCCGGGCCGGAGGTTCCCCCGCCCGGTCCGGGCTGAGGGAGTAGGGATCGGCGGCGAGCCTTCGCAGCACCCGGTCCGATCGCATGCCGTCGAGCTGTCCCCGCATGGAGTCGATCGTGCCGCCGCTGAATCCGCCCTTCGCGGTCGCCACCAGCTCGACCTCGGTCAGCGCGCCGGCACCGTCGGCCTGCGCTGCCCGGTGCAGCAGCAGCACCGAGAGGTCCGAGGGGATGGAGTCGTAGCCGCACGCATGGACGATCCGCGCACCGGTGGTCCTCGCCAGGGCGTCGTAGCCGTCGATGGCGTCGCGGACGAAGGACACCTCGCCCGTCAGGTCCCCGTAGTGTGTGCCGGCCCGCGCGCATGCCTCCACGACCGGCAGTCCGTACTTCGCGTAGGGGCCCACCGTGGTGAAGAGTACGCGGGTACCCGCGGCCAGCGCGGCGAGCGAGTCGGGATGCTCCGTGTCTGCCTCGAGGAGGGACCAGTCGCGTGCAGCGACGGGCAACCTGGAACGCACGGCTTCGAGCTTCTTCCTCGACCTGCCTGCGAGTCCCACGCGCAGCTCCGGCGGTGCGTGCTCCGCGAGGTAGCCGGCGATCAGTTCACCGACGAAGCCGGTGGCACCGAGCAGAACGAGGTCGTGGTCGCGCGCTCGAGTCTCCATCCCGGCAGTCTCCCACGACAGCAACCGAACCGGCGCCGCCGGACACCCTGCGCGCTTCCACCACCTGGGGTTCGACGTCGTTTCCGCCGTCCGGACGGAGCGCTGCATGCTCACAGGCCGCTGACAGGTGTGAGCCAAGGCCGGAACAGGCCATGGTTCTGGACTGTTCCCATGACTACTTCATCTCTGTCCTCCGGCCGACGGTTCCGGGTCCGCTTCGCGTCCTCGATCGCGGCCCTCACGCTGGCGGGATCCCTGACTGCCTGCAGCGTGCCCACCGATCCATCCGCCCTCGCCGCCGGTACTTCTTCGCAGGTCGCGACCGCCACAGCCGGAGCAACCGCTCCCTCGAGCACCACGACATCCGCAACGGACGCAGCATCGGCAGACGTATCGACGGACGTATCGACCGACAATGCGGGTACGACGGCTGGCACGATCGCGGACACAGCGGCCGCGGCGGATGCGTTCCTCGCGACCCTGACGGCCGAGCAGCAGGAACAGGTCCTGTACGCCTTCGACGACGCGACGAAGACCACGTCCTGGTCGAACTTCCCGGTGACCTTCGTCGAGCGGGCAGGCCTGAACCTGACCGATCTGACCCAGGAGCAGCAGGCAGCAGCGCTGGCCGTCCTCGAGTCCCTGCTCAGCGACGAAGCGTACGCAGAAGTCACCGCCATCATGGACGGTGACCGGTACCTCCTCGAGAACAGCACGAGCACGGAGGCCTCCCTCGGCCAGTACTACATCGCGTTCTTCGGGGATCCATCGGACGCCGGCGCCTGGGAGGTCCAGTTCGGCGGTCATCACCTCGGCATCAACGCCAGCCTCGACGGCAGCGCGGACGCCGTCACCTTCGCCCCCACCCACCTCGGCTCCCAGCCCGCCGTCCACACCACTGCCGACGGAACCGAGGTCCAGCCCCTGGCCGGGATGTACGAGACCGCGTTCGCGTTCTACGACAGCCTCGATGCCGAACAGCAGGCCGCCCTCTACCAGGGGACGGAGGTCTCCGACCTCACCTGCGCACCCGGTGGCACCTGCGACTACCCGACCGGAACCGGGATCGCCGGATCCGAACTCACCGACGAGCAGCAGCACCTACTGCTTGACGTCATCGCGAACTGGGTCGGACTCGCGGACGAACAGACCACCGCCGATGCCCTCACAGAGATCGAGGCAACCCTCGACGAGACCTACATCACCTGGTCCGGCGCCACCACCTACGACATGACGCAGGGCGACGGCATCTACTTCCAGATCTCCGGACCCGACATCTTCATCGAGTTCGCCAACCAGCAAGGCTCAGCCGGCGCCGACGTCACCGGGGTCGTCACCGGCGGCTGGGGACACATCCACACCATCTACCGCGACCCCGCCAACGACTACGCCGGCAGCGCCGTTCAGGCGGAAGCCACCGGGATCGGCGGCGGGATGGGAGCGCCCGGTGGGACGCCGCCGAACGGGTAAGCACAGCAGGCAGTCCGTTGGCGTTCCCGCTTCGTGACGGAAGCCTCCCGCCCCGGCGGGTAGCTTCTCGGGCGGGTTCAAGGGGTGTGCGCGAAGAGGTCCACGAGCAGGGCGACGGTCCGGTCCGGGTCCTCGAGATGCAAGTCGTGGTGTACGCCGGCAACCCGGCGGATCGTCCACCCTTCCCGTTCGAGGGAGTCTGCGAGGGCATCGGGGAGGACGGCAGCGGAGTCATCCGTGAGGACGACAGTGGAGGGCACGACGGGTGTGGTGGCTGTGATGGGGTGGAAGGCGACCTCCTTGAAGACTCCTGGTGCCATGCGGCCGTCGAAACGCCCTCGAGCCTCTCGGAGGAGGGTGCGCGTGGTGGAGTCGTAGCCGGCCCGGACCTTTGCCCCGCGGCGGGCCTGGATCAGTGCTGCCGCACCCATGCTGAGTACCGGGACGGACCAGAACAGCCGGCCGGTCAGCCCGGTCGTGGGGAGGGCGAGCTGGAAGCCCGGATCGAGATAGACGGCCTGGCGTGGTTGCAGTCGGCCGACAGCCCGCACGAGGACCGCTCCACCCAAGGAATGCCCGACGACGCTGTCCAGGCCGGCGGGCAGTGCCTGAACGACGTCGTCGGCGAACTCGTCGAGGCCGTAGGACTGTGCCCGATCGCTGGCACCGTGCCCGCGTAGGTCGACGGTGGTGACTGTGTAGGCGCCGGTTGCGACGAGGCGGTCGACGAGTGGCTGCCAGGTTGCACCCTCGCCGCCGAGCCCGTGCACGAGCCCTATCCGATACGGACCATCACCGGACGTCTTCGTCGTCAATCGCATCGACTCATCCTTGCAGGTCGAACCGCATACTTCTCCACCACTCACCTACGTCGCAGACCGGCCTGCCCGCACCCGTAGCAGCCCGCCGTTCGTTCTCCATGCCAAGCGATTTCCTACCCCCGGCGCTCATGTGACGAGCCGTTCGGCCGGCTATTTCGCGACAGTGCTGACACCGTACGCTCACGTCGGCAGCCGAGGACGGAGCAGATCAGGAACGCAGACGCGGCGAGGACCATGGCGAGGATCGACACGGGCCCCACCATGCCGGCAACCGCTCGGCGAAGATCGTCACGCCCATGCCGAACACGAGCGAGGCCCCCAACAGGTAACGGGCCCGACGGCCGCAGGGGCGCCGGCACGGACTACCCGGATCGATGAGGAAGTGATCGCGCCCGTCCCAGGGCGCTGATCCCGGCGGCCAGGAGGGTGAGCACTGCCGCAAGGACAAGGGGTGCCCAGCCGGCGGAGCCTGTGATCGCACCGGCGGTGGCAGTCCCGGCAGACCCTGCCGCGATCTTGAGGGCCCCGACCCAGACGAACACCTGGCCACGTGCCGCGCGGGGCGCGTATTCGCTGCGGGCTGCCAGCGTGGCGGCGAAGAACAACGCGTTGGCGATACCGGCCAGGCCGAAAGCGAGGAGCGACACCGGGAGGTTCGGGCCGACGACGACCAGGCTCAGTGTGACGGCGACGAGGACGGACAGCAGGGTCATCAGCCGGTCGGCGTCCCCGCGCAGCGGTCGGAGCATCAGGCCCGCCGATCCGAGCAGGTTCCCGACGCCGTACCCCGCGACCAGCAGACCGGCCGCCGACGCGCCACCCGACGGCGGGGCGACGGCGACGGCGTGGATCGGAAGAGCTGCGACCGAGAAAGCGACGGTGACGGTCAGGCCCAGGGTGCGTCGGAGCGGACCGTACCGCCAGATACCCTCCAGGGTCCGCAGGGGTGTGGGGACGTCGACCGCCGGGTCGGGTGGGGCCTGCCGGGGGAGCGCCAGCACGGCGGCAGCGCCCACGACGGATGCCACGGCGAGGACCAGGGTTGCCGTCAGGGGGTGGGACGCCGCCGCGATCCCTGCAACCGCTGCCGGTCCGAGTGTGCCGCTGAAGCCGTACGTCGCCACATCCCAGCTCTGCGCCCTGCGCTGGGCGTGCTGGTCCGGGCCCGCGATGGAGGGCAGGCGGCTGCTGATACCTCCGGTGAGCATCGGGCCGAACATCCCGGAGATGAGGAGCAGCACCGCGGGCCAGAGTGCCCAGGTGACCGGCATGAGCAGCGCAGCGGCGCCCAGCAGTACGCCGTGAAGGACCGCGGACACCGCGATCACTGCACGCCCGTCGCGGGCTGTGTCCAGGTGGCGGGCGATGAAGGGGCCGAGGAGGTGGGGCGCTGTGATCGATGCCCCGAGGAGACCCGCGACCCAGCCGGGCATCCCGACAGCATGGGCGAGGAGCACGATGGCGACGACGGCGCCGCCGTCGGCGCTGCGCACCAGTGTCGCGGCGACGACATACCGCACCAGCGCACCGCGTCGTCGGCCTGTCCGGCGCCGTACCCGGCGTGGCACCGCCGGGTGTCTACTCGTCGAGGCCGAGTTCATCGATGACCTCGGCGACCCGGGAACGCTGCTTCTCGCCCAGGCCCTGGAGGGGAAGGGGCAGGCTCGCCGAGGGCACCAGCCCCAGGTGTTCCGCGATGGCGGCGACCACCTGGATGCTCCCCCCGAACTCGGTGAACAGGTCCCACAGGGGAGCGAGCCGCCGGGATTCCGTTGCGGCGTCCACCATCCGGCCCTCCCCGGCCGCACGGGTGATCCTCGAGGCGAGCACCGGCAGGGTCCCGCCGATCACCGAGTACCAGGTATCGCATCCGGCGGCGAGGCCGGCAGCTGCGCTGGCGTCCCCGGACACCCCGATGCCCACATGGTCGGGGATGACGGCCCTGATGCTCCTGACCCGGGCCTGCGCCTGCTCGGGGTCCGCGGGTACGGCGGGGATCTTGATCGATGCGATGCCGGGCAGCTCGGCGATCCGCCCGTAGAGCTCGAGCGAGAACGTGAAATGCGTGGTCCCGGGGTTGTCGTACACGATGACGGGCAGCGACGAGTGCGTCGTGACGGTCCGGAAGAGCCCGTACACATCATCGGGCGTGAGCGGCTGGTACGTCATCGGCGCCAACAGCAGGCCGGACGCGCCGGCCTCTTCCGCGTTCTCCGCGTTGGCCAGGACATGGGAGGTCCGTAGCGCTCCGATGCCGACGAGGACCGGGGTTCCGGCCGCGTGCGCGACAGCGAGGTGGGCGACGCGGTGTCGTTCCTCGGTGGTGAGGTACGCGTACGAGCCGGTCGATCCCAGTGCCGTGATCGAGTCGACGCCGGCCGCTGCGAGCCGGTCGACCAGGCGGATGAAGGACTCCTCGTGGACGGCGTCGTGCTGGAGGGGTGTGAGGGGAAAGGCGCTGAGCCCGGTGAACATGAGAGGACTCCTGGGGGGTGAGGAACCGGGACGACGTGGAGGCCGTGCCTAGGGCGTGGGGCCGAGCTCGGGTGTGCTGTGTGCTGGTTCGGGGGACGGGGTCCGGCGGCCGCCGCGTTGGGCTGCGGCACCGGCCAGGACGACCAGGAGGATCCCGGCGAGCTGGAGGGGGGAGGGCTGCTGGTGAAGGACGATCAGTCCGAGCAGGAGTCCCATCGCGGGTTCCAGCGACATGAGCGTCCCGAATGCGGTGGCCGTCATGCGTCGTAGGGCCAGCATCTCGAGCGCGAAGGGCAGCACGGGCAGCAGGACGGCCAGGCCCGCAGCTGCCGCGAGGACGCCGAGGTCCAGGTGGCCGGCTGCCTGTGGGACCCCGATGACTGCAGCTGTCAGGGCGGCGACGGGGATGGTCAGGGACAGGGCGGAGATGCCCGTGAACCGGTCACCGATCCGCTGGGTGAGGGTGATGTAGATCCCCCATCCGATCGCGGCCAGTGCCGCGTACATGACGCCGATCAGGTTCACCTCGCCGTGCCAGGGCTCGGTGAGGAGGACGACGCCGCACAGGGCGAGTCCCGGCCAGACCAGGGCGCGGGTCGAGTGGGTCCGGAGGGCGGCGACGGTGAGCGGGCCGAGGAATTCGATCGCGACCGCGGTGCCCAGCGGGATGTGTTCGAGTGCGGACAGGAACCCGATGGTGACCAGCCCGGTCGTCACCCCGAGTCCGAGGAGCAGGGGGACGTCGGAGCGGCGCACCCTGGACAGGGGTGGTCGGGCGATGACCAGGAAGATCACCGCGCCCATGCTCAGTCGGAGCCAGGCCGTACCTGCCGCACCGACCTGCCCGATGAGATCCACGGACAGCGCGGAACCGAGCTGCACGGACAGCATCGCGGTCACCGCCAGCCCCCACGGAGGGACGGGGACACGCGCCCCGGGACGGATCATGATCGTCCGTCACCGGCGGTCGGACCGGACGCACCGGTAGTGCCGGCGGTGAGCAGGCGGCGGACGATCGTGACATCGGGTCCCAACCGCTTCAGGTGGCCGCACAGGTCATCCGCGGCAGCGATCAGGGCATGGTCGGTCAGAGGTGCGAGCGCATCGAGGATGAACAGGGCCGACGTCGTGTCGTCCGTGAGCTGGGTCCGCCGGCCCTGCCTCCAGTTCCAGCGGCGGCACGTCACACCTGCGTCATCACTCCACACGACCTCTCCCGGCTCGGGATGCTCGATGACGGTCTCGCCGTTGCTTGCGGTGTCGAAGATCTCGTCCCCCGTGGCGCGGATGAGGGCGGGGGATCCCTGGTACCGGGTGAGATCCTCGCCGCCGAGGGGGATCCTGTGCAGCACCGAGACCGCGTTGTAGATGTCCGTCAGGCGGTTCACGCGCGGCAGGCCCGCAGGCGTGCGCCGCAGGAGCGCTTCGAGGCTGTTGCGTGTGCGGTTCGGTTTCGCACCGAAGCCCTGGTACGCCTCCCGCCACGCCACGACATGAGGGAGCTCCGTGACCTGTCGCTCCGCCAGCCAGGCGCCTGCGGCCGCTTCTGCTCCCTGCAGCAGCGCCTCGCTCCCGGCGTCGCTGGGGCCGGGAACCAGCCCGTCGACGGCGATCAGCAGCGCCCGGTAATCGGGGCGCAGCGCGAACACCGCCCTGTCGACGCGGGCCGCGTCGAGGAAGTCCTGATGCCGCCGTGGCTCAGTCATGGGTGCCGTCCTTCTGGGTGGACCCGACACCGGGCTCGAAGACGGCCAGCGTGAAGCGTGTCGTGGTGTCGCCGTGGTTCACGTAGCTGTGGTCCACATCGCCGGCGAAGGTCAGCGCATCCCCCTCGCCCAGGGCGACGGGTTCGCCGGCCACGGTGACCGTGAGCGCGCCCTGCTGCACCTGCAGCACTTCCATCGTCCCTGCCGCGTGGGCCTCGCTGGTGTGCTGTTCCTGCGCTTCGAGCGTCCAGTCCCAGAGCTCGAGGACATCCGGTGAGCGGGTGCCCGCCATCAGGACCCCCGTACCGCCCCGGTCACCCGTCCACAGGGCAGCACCTTCACCTCTGCGTGTCACGGATCTGGGCGCGGTGCGCGGCGGTTCGACCAGCTTGGGCAGGCCGACGCCGAGGGCATCGCTGATCTTCAGCAGTGTGCCCACACTCGGGTTCGTGGCACCCTGTTCGATGTTGATGATCATCCGACGGCTCACGCCCGTCGTTTCGGCCAGTTGGTCCAGGGTGAGGCGACGGTTCAGGCGCTCATCCTTCACGCGCTCACCGATCGCCCTCGCAAGCGTTGCAGCATCGACAGTCATGAGTGCATCATACTGCACGTTTAGGGCAGTTGCAGCAGGGGTTTCGTCCCACTCCCTGTCGATCAGGGGTGGTCGGGCCGAATCCGATGCCTCCGCGGGGACGATGGATGCTTCCTCGCAGTGGGCCAACTTCCCCACGCGACGAGGCCGGCGACGACCAGGGTGATGGCTGCCATGACCGGTGGTTCCGACAGGCGGACGATCAAGGGTGCGAGGTTCGGCACGGACCCGAGCACCAGCCGGGCGGAGGCCACGGTGTAGGGCGCCGGGTCGTCGGACGCGTTGGCGTCACCCTTCATGGTGACGACCCGTTGTTCTCCGCCGCCATCGCCCACCGTCATCACGCGGTGGGTGATGGGAAGGGCGTCAGGCCGGTCGATGGTCACGACATCTCCGACGGCGATGTCGGACGCCGGGATCTCCCGGACGACGGCGACCGAGCCGGCAGGGATCGTCGGCGCCATGGATCCCGTCTTGAACATGATCAGGGTGATGTCGAGGACCAGGGCGAGCAGGACCAGCACGATACACACCGCGCCTCCGACCGCAGCCAGGTTCAGCAGGATCTCGCGGAGCACCAGCAGCGGGCTCCGTGACGGTCCCGGCGGCGCCTGGTCGATGCCCCGGGTCATGGCGCGGACACAGCGGAGAACAGCCAGACCGCGCTCGCCGATTTGCCCTGCAGGCCGTTGCTGGCACTGGTCGGGTTGGTGGGCGGCAGGGTCACCTCGAAGCAGAAGTGCACGCTGCTTCCAGGGGTTGTGGCCGTTGCGGCGGGGAGGGTAGCCGCTCCTGCGGTCTGCCCGGTCGTGAGCGGCTGGGCGGACGTCGCGGACCCGACGACGAAGGCCGCTCCTGAACCGAAAGCGCCCGCACCGCAGGTCTCGGACCGGACGACCCGGTAGACCAGCGCGGCGCCGAGCAGGGGCGGGGTCGTCGTCGAGTTCGTCACGGCGGCACCGCCGAGCGTCACTGTCCCGGCAACCGAGGAAGGCTGGGTCCGCAGGGCGATCGGTGCGTAGACGGACTTGCCCGGATGCATCCCGGCCGCATCGAAGGTCAGCGTGGCGCCCGGCGCTGTCTCGTTGGTCCGCCACGGGCCTGCGGCCGAGTACGGTGCCGAGACCGTGGACTCGATGGAGAACACACTCGCGCCGAACGAACCCGTGGCGTACTCCGTATCCGTCCAGGACGCCGTCGTCACCGAGGCGCCGACGCCGAGCACCAGGGCTCCCGCAAGAACGGCCCGTACCCGGGGGACGGCGGATCTCTCCCGGGTCGCCCGATGGGTGCCCATGATCAGGGCAGGGATCCTGCTGCGAACTCCCAGCCTGCGGTACCGGTGGCGCCCTGGGAGATCTGCCCGGCCGTGACCTTGAAGCAGAGGTTGACGGGTGAGAGGTGGGTGTCCGGGCCGGTCCCGGTTCCGGTTCCAGATGGTCTCGCGAGGGTGAAGCCGACGTCACCGAGCTCCGCGTCGAGTGGTGTGCCGGCCGGCACCAGCGACTCCCCGGAGGTGGAGCCGTCACAGCCGAAGTCCTCCGACCGCAGCACCTCATAGGTCACGGCGTTGAGATCCCCCGTGACCGAGGAAAGGGACAGCGTGACGTCCGCGTCGTAGGTCGTGCCCTCGTCGAGAGCGACCGCGAAGGGGGCGTAGACGACGTCGGTGGGCGACAGGTTCGTCGGATTCACGGTGAAGCCCAGCGTGGCAGCGGTGGCAGCGGCGGAATGGTCGGCGAAGGTGGTGCCGTCCGTGCTCCCCCTCAGGTCGAAGTGGCCTGAGGCGAAGGCCCCGGTGGCGAACTCGGAGTCGTTCCACGCCGCAAGGGTGACGGCCGCTCCCACGCCGAGTACCAGCCCCCCGGCCAGTACCGCCCGGACCCGGCGCCGTTTCAGCAGTGCATCCTCGGTGATGGTCGTGGTCATGGCAGTCGTCCTCGCGCTCGCAGGTGGGCCGGCTGAGACCCGCCGGCGTCGTGAACTGTAGCCGGTCGAGCAGCTACGGAACCGGGGCCGAGAGGTCACCGCGGGCTACCCGAACGGACGACCGAGCTCGACAGGTGGTGACGATGTCTGATCGGTCCGCTAGTAATCCGGAGGTTGCCCGCGCACGGAGGGCCGGTGGACGGGGAGCAGCCTATGCTGGCCGTTCCGAGCCACGCTCCGAGGAGCATCTCGCGAGCGGGACACGCCCACGAAGGGCCCTCGGCGCAGCACGCAGACCCAGGTAGGGACCATGGCACAGCACTCGATCGACGGAGGTCGACGCCCTCGGCAGAGGGCGCGTCGGCACCCGGACACCGCCACGCGCCCCCGGCGCACCCGGCGCACTGCGCGTCACGTCCGTCGCCTGTCGGCCGCAGCCCTGGTCCTGGGCGTCCTGCTCGTCGCGCCGGGCGCCCCGCTGATCCAACCGTCGGAGGCGTCATGGCAGCGCACCTCCGCGGCCGGCGGCGGATTCGCGGCCGTCACGATCCCCGCGCCTCGTCTCACCGCACCCTGCCGCTACGTTCTGGGGCGGACCGAGATCTACTGGAATCCACCGCCGGGCTACTCTGCGGATCAGGTGGACGTCCGGGGGGCGACGAGGGGTCTGGGATCGGTTCTCGCGCCCCTGACAGGATTCGATCTCATCCAGACGACCAGCTTCGACAGCAGGGCGGGCCACTACGTCACGAGCGTGCCGACGAACCTGCTCGGGGACCTCCTGGGACTCGGGGCGGAGCTCCATGTGTCGATGGTCGTCACCGCGTTCGGCTGGGAGTCCCGACCCGCCTCGACCGTGACCAACCTGGGGCTCGCCGCCGGTCTGGGAGCCTCCTGCGCGAACCTCACCTGACGGGGTCCGAAGCCGGCCGGCCCTGGTGTATCAGGACGCCTCGGCACGCAGCGACGCCGCGTTGACGAGCACGCCCTGCGGTTCACGGATCCACACCAGCCCCGTCTCCCGCTTCTCCTCCCGCGTCGCGAAGCGGTAGAGGAAGACGCGCGCCCGCACGTAGCGGGGCCGCGCGCCGTCGAACGGGTCCTTCCGCAGCAGCTTCAGGATCAGCGGGTCCGCCTGCAGGAGCTTGACGAGGAACGGCGTGAACCAGCCGCCGTCGGACCCGAGCGCGAGGAACCACATCATCCAGTCCAGCCGCAGGTGGTAGGGCGCGAACTGGCGGGGCAGCCGGGTGGGGTCACCGGGCTTGCCCTTGAACTCGTATTCGCGCCACTGCGCGCCGGGCCCGGCGTCGTCGAGCGTCCCCTCCACGATCACCTCGTGGCGGACCTGCGTGACGCTGCCGAAGGCGCCATACGCGTTGCCGAGGTGCCAGCGGTTGAAGCTCGCATTCATGAGCTGCCGGCGCGCGAACAGGTTCACCAGCGACGGCCAGCTCAGGTAGGCCAGGAGCAGCATCGCGAGGACCACGACGAGCGTGAACCACAGCGGCGTCGGCGCGTACCCACCGGACACGTCGAGGGCCGGGAACACCGCCTCGTAGAAGGAGTCGGGCACGGCGCCGAACGCCAGGATGATCGTCAGCGTGTTCAGCCACGCGAAGTTGCCCGACAGCACCAGCCAGCCCTGCGTCACGATCATCACCAGCGCCGCGAAACCCGCGACCGGCTGGGGTGCGAACAGCAGGAACGGTACCGCGAGCTGCGTGACGTGGTTGCCCGCCACCTCGATGCGGTGCAGCGGCTTGGGCAGGAGGTGGAAGAACCGGCTGGCCGGGTTCGGCATCGGCTGGGTCTCGTGGTGGTAGTACAGGGCCGTCAGGTCACGCCAGGACCGGTCACCGCGCATCTTGATCATGCCCGCGCCGAATTCGAGCCGGAACACGAGCCAGCGGATCATCAGCAGGACCAGGAAGGGCGGCGCCACCTCGTTCGAGCCGAGGAACGCGACGATGAAGCCGGCCTCGAGGAGCAGGCTCTCCCAGCCGAACCCGTAGAACGTCTGGCCCACGTTCACAATCGAGGTGTAGAGCCACCAGATGAGCAGGAACGCCACGAGCGGCACCCAGGGCGGCCCGGCCTGGGGGAGGCCGAGCACCAGCAGGGCGGAGACGGCCGCGCCGGTCCACGCCACCGTGAGCAGCAGGCGGTCCGAGTAGTGCCGGCGGAACAGCGACGGGCCGGCCCGGCTGCCGGCCCGGTCGAGGAACACCGGGACGGGCATCAGCCCTTTCTCACCGAGGAGGGCGGGGAACTGGGCGACGGCGGACAGGAAGGCGATGAGGTACACGGCGGCCACGCCGCGCTGCACGATCTGGCGGCCCACCTCGTAGTCCTCCGCCGTCAGGACGCCGGTCACCCACTCCATCCCACCAGCGTTCTCCCCGCACGGAGACGGCGTCAAGAAGGCATGCGGCCGCCGAGGGCGGGCGCGTTCTGCTAGCGGTCCGGGCTCAGCCGAGGTGGTCCACGAGGCGGTCCGCGATGCCCGTGTAGCTCGCGGGGGACAGGGCGAGCAGGCGCTCCCGTGCCGCCTCGCTCAGGCCGAGACCGCCGACGAACTCACGCATGCGGTCCGCGTCCACGCGGCGTCCCCGCGTGAGTTCCTTGAGCCGCTCGTACGGGTCGTCGAGACCCGGTACACCCGCGATCGCCTCGGCCCGCATGACCATCTGCACCGCCTCCCCGAGCACCTCCCAGTTCCCGTCGAGATCCGCCGCGAGCACGTCCTCCGCGACGTCGAGCCGTGCCAGGCCCTTGGCGACGTTCGAGATGGCGAGCAGTGAGTGCCCGAGGGCCACGCCGATGTTGCGCTGGCTCGACGAGTCCGTCAGGTCGCGCTGCCAGCGCGAGGTCACGAGGGTGGAGGCCAGGACGTCGAGCAGCGCCGAGGAGATCTCGAGGTTCGCCTCCGCGTTCTCGAAGCGGATGGGGTTGACCTTGTGGGGCATCGTGGAGGAGCCCGTGGCGCCGGCCACCGGGACCTGGGCGAAGTACCCGATGGAGATGTAGCTCCACACGTCCGTGCAGAAGTTGTGCAGGATCCGGTTGAACCGGGCCACGTCCGAGTACAGCTCCGCCTGCCAGTCGTGCGATTCGATCTGGGTGGTCAGCGGGTTCCAGGAGAGCCCCAGGCCCTCCACGAAGGAGCGGGACACCTCCTGCCAGTCGGCCTGCGGGGCCGAGGCGTAGTGGGCGGCGTACGTGCCGGTGGCCCCGTTGATCTTGCCGAGGAACTCCGTGGCGGCGATGCGCTCGAGCTGCCGTGTCAGGCGGTGCGCGACGACGGCCATCTCCTTGCCCAGCGTGGTGGGCGTGGCCGGCTGGCCGTGGGTGCGGGACAGCATCGGGGTGTCCCGCGTGGACCGCGCGAGGTCCCCGATCGCCTGGACGAGGCTGCGCGCGGCAGGGAGCCAGGTGCCGAGGACGGCACCCTTGATCCCCAGGGCGTAGGAGAGGTTGTTGATGTCCTCCGAGGTGCAGCCGAAGTGGACGAGGGGCTTCAGGTGGGCGATACCGAGTCCCTCCAGGCGCCGCCCGAGGTAGTACTCCACGGCCTTCACGTCATGCACGGTGACGGCCTCGATCTCGCCGAGCTCGGCCACGGACGCGGCGTCGAAGGACGTGACGACGGCGCGGAGGCCGGCCTCCTGCTCCTCGGAGAGCGGCCCGGTCCCGGGCAGGACGGACCCGCGCGTGAGGTGGATGAGCCACTCGACCTCGACGTGCACGCGGTCGCGGTTGAGGGCAGCCTCGGAGAGATGATCGATGAGCGGGGCGACCGCTTCCCGGTACCGGCCGTCGAGGGGTCCGAGGGTCAGCGACGTCCCCTCGCCTCGGGACAGTGCAGCGAATTCGACGCGGGGGAGAGCGGAGTCAGCCATGGTCCCATCCTTTCATGGCCCGCGGAGCCGCCGCTGTCCATCGCCGTCGGTGTCCACATAGCCGTCGGTGCCGCCGTCCGGCGCCGTCCCCCTTCCTAGCGTGGAGGGACGCCAGGAAGGGGAACGGCCATGGACAGCACGCCGGACGCTGCAGGGTGGGAACCGGGAGTGGCAGCGAGTCGGCAGGTCGTGGGCCTCGAAGCCGCTCTCCGGCGCCATGCGGAGCAGCTCCAGGGCATCAGGCGGCACGCGCTGTCGGTCTCCCTGCTCTCCTGGGAGTCGCCCGCCGGCGCCGCCTTCAGGGTCTATCTCTCCGAGCGGTGCACCGAGCTGTCGCGGACCATCGACCTCCTGGACTCGGCGGCAGCAGACCTGCACGTCTACGGGGCTCTGCTCCTCGAGGCGGAGGCCCTGCAGGGGCAGGCAGGGCCGTGACGGACGGACTCCGCCCCGTCCAGGGCGACGACGGACCACTCACCGTCCGCGGGGGCGTGGGCGGCATCCGTTTCCAGTGGCAGGAGCTCGACGAGGCGGTGCGGGTGCTCTCGCTCCTCGCGACGGACACCGGGGGCGTCGCGGTCGCCCTCACCTTCCTCGACCGGGACCTCGCTGAACTGCCCTGGCGGCTCCTCCACCTCCATCCGCCCGGCGGGGTCGCGGGGCCGTCGTACCAGGCGGCGCTCGCACACCTCGACGCAGCCTGGACCTCGGCCCTGGACAACGGCCGCGCGCTGGCGGCCGCGAGGGACCGGCTGGCCGCGAGCCTGGCGGCCTACCGCCTGGCCGACGCGGCGGCCGCCGCGATCACCGGGTCGGCCCGCGCCCGGCACGAGGCGGCGGCCCGCGCCCTCGCCCGCGGAGCCGTCCGTGGCGGCGCGCTGGAGGTCGGGCCCATCGGGCTCCGCGGGCGGGACGCCGGGACGCCGGTCGCCTTCGACGGCACGGTTGCGGGACTCGTCGATCGCCTGGCCGCCGTCGAGGCCGAGGACCCGGGGACCTTCGAGGTGCTCCGGGCCGGGACCGCCGCGGACCCCGTCTACGTCGTCGTCCTCCCGGGTACGCAGGAGGGGCGCATCCGCGGGCCGGGCAGCAACCCGTTCGACGCCGGAGGGGTCGCGGAGGCGTTCGGGGAGGACAGCCGGTTCACCGACGCGGCGGTGCTCGAGGCGCTCGGGCGGGCGGGCGCTCGCGACGGCGATGCGCTCATCGTCGCCGGCTACAGCCAGGGCGGACTCCATGCCGTGAACCTCGCCGGGTCGGGCGGTGTCGGGGAGCGGTTCGAGGTGCAGGTGGTCCTGACCGTCGGCTCACCGACGGGGCTGCACGCGGGAGGCCCGGGCGAGTACCTGCACCTCGAGCACCACGACGACGCCGTGCCGCGGCTCGAGGCCCTGCCCAACGCCGACGGCCGGCACCGCACCACCGTGGAGCTCGACACCCCTGTGCCGGCCCCCGCCCGCAGGGAGGACGGTTCCGAGGAGCCGCGCGGCCCCGGAGCGGCCCACTCGCTGGAGAACTACGCGGTCGGGGCGCGGCTGGTGGATGCCAGCGACGCCCCGTCGCTGGCGCCGGCGTCGGCCCTGCTGGCCACGGCGGCCGCCGCCGGGACGGCCCACCGCTACTCCTTCACGGCCACCCGGAAGCCTCCGCCGGCGCGGGACGCCGGCCCGCCGACCCCGCGCGGCCCCCGGGACGGCGGGTCTAGGCTGAACCCATGACGTCGATCGATGACCTTCCGGCAACCCCCTCCGACCAGGCGGATCCCCGCAGCGACGCAGGCATCCGGCCGCGCGGCGTGCTCGGGAAGCTGCCGCGCTACGCGGCGGGCAAGCCGCCCGTCGTCGTGGAGGGACTGGACAGCTTCAAGCTCTCCTCGAACGAGAACCCGCTGCCGCCCCTCCCGGCCGTGCTCGAGGCCATCGCGGCCGAGACCTCCGTCAACCGCTACCCGGACCCCCTGACGACAGCCCTGCGGACCGAACTGGCCGGGTATCTGGGCGTCCCTCCCACCGACATCGTGACCGGGGCGGGCAGTCTCGGCGCCCTGAACCAGATCCTCGCCACCTTCGCCGGGCAGAACGACTTCGACGCGCCCGACGAGGTGGTCTACGCCTGGCGGTCCTTCGAGGCCTACCCCATCAGCGTGGGCCTCGCCGGTGCCACGGGTGTGCAGGTCCCGGTCCGGGCGGACGGGACGCACGACCTCGAGGCGATGGCCCGGGCCGTCACCGACCGCACGCGCGTGGTGCTGCTCTGCACGCCGAACAACCCCACCGGGCCGATCCTCACGCGGGACGAGGTGGTGGGCTTCCTCGCGCAGGTGCCCGCGCACGTCGTCGTCGTGATCGACGAGGCGTACCAGGAGTTCGTGCGGCGCGACGACGCCGTCGACGGGATCGAGCTGTACCGGGAGTACCCGAACGTCATCGTCCTGCGTACCTTCTCGAAGGCCCACGGCCTCGCGGGACTGCGGGTCGGGTACTCCGTCGCGCAGCAGGGGCTCACCGAGCACCTCAGGGTCTCGGCGGTGCCGTTCGCCGTGTCGCAGGTCGCCGAGCACGCCGCCGTGGCCTCCCTCCGGCACATCGACGCGGTGGAAGCCAGGGTGCAGTCCATCGTGGACGAGCGGACCCGCGTGGTCGGCGGACTCCGGGACCTCGGCTGGGACGTCCCCGAGGCGGAGGGGAACTTCGTCTGGCTGGCGCTCGGCGAGCACACGCAGGACTTCGCCGCGCGGGCCGCCGAGCGGGCGCTCTCGGTCCGCGCCTTCGGCTCGGAGGGCGTGCGCGTCTCGATCGGGGAGGAAGCGGCCAACAGCCGATTCCTCGAGCTGTGCGGAGAGTACAGCCACCGCCCGGCCGCAGGGTGAGGCGATGTGAGCCTGTCTTAAATAGGCCTACGGGCGCGCGCTGATTAGTCTTGGTCGAGATGCCGCCGGAACATATGTTCGGCGGTGTATGACTTACGGCACACATTCCTCTTGCGGAATGTACAGCGTCGGGTGAGGAGCAGGAATGAACAGCAGCCGATTGCCAGCAGCGGAATTCGAGGCCGAGGAGGTCGTGCGCGCCACGCTGCCCGCGGAGCCCGACGGCGGACCCGGTGCCGTGGCGCTGCAGGTCCTCGCTGCCGACGGGACTCTGGCCCGCGGCCTCACCGCCACGATCGCCGGTGAGCACGTCGACTTCTCGCCCTACCTCGCAGCGGACGACGCCGGGCACCTGCGCTCGCTGTACCGCGATATGTTCCTGATCCGCCGCTTCGACCAGGAGTCCACCGCCCTGCAGCGCCAGGGGCAGCTGGCACTCTGGGTCCCGCTCACCGGGCAGGAGGCGGCCCAGATCGGCTCCGGCCGCGCCCTCGCGCCGCAGGACTATGCGTTCCCCACGTACCGGGAGCACGGCGTCGCGCTCACCCGGGGCGTCGAGCTGTCGGACATCCTCCGCCTCTTCCGGGGCGTGACGAACGGCGGCTGGGACCCCCGCGAGCGGAACTTCCACCTGTACACGCTGGTGCTGGCGGCGCAGTCCCTGCACGCCGTGGGTTACGCCATGGGGATCCAGCGGGACCAGCTCGCCGACCCGTCGCTGCCCCGGGCCGCCTCCATCGCGTACTTCGGTGACGGCGCGAGCTCGGAGGGCGACATCCACGAGTCCATGGTGTTCGCCGCCTCCTTCGACGCCCCCGTGGTGTTCTTCTGCCAGAACAACCAGTGGGCCATCTCCGTCCCGTCGAGTGTGCAGGCGAAGGTGCCCCTCGCCCAGCGGGCGGAGGGCTACGGCTTCCCCGGTGTGCGGGTGGACGGCAACGACGTCGTCGCCGTCGAGGCGGTCACGCGCTGGGCGCTCGAGCGCGCGAGGTCCGGCAGGGGCCCGGTGCTGATCGAGGCCTACACGTACCGGATGAGCGCCCACACCACGGCCGACGACCCCACGAAGTACCGGCTGACCCAGGACGAGCAGGAATGGCAGCCCCGGGACCCGCTGATCCGCCTCGAGACGTATCTCCGCGCCGCGGGCCTCGCCGACGACGCCTTCTTCGAGGACCTCGGCGCCGAGGCCGCCACCATGGCCGCGGATCTCCGCCAGGTCGTGCTGGCCATGACCGCACCGGACCTCGAGAGCCGGTTCGCCGCGGTCTACGCCGAACCGCATCCGCTCGTCCAGGAGGAGCTGCGGTTCTTCCAGCAGTACGAAGCCGGCTTCGCCGACGAAGGGAAGCACGCCTGATGGCGACGATGACCATCGCGAAGGCGATCAACGAAGGCCTGAGGGCGTCGCTCGAGAACGACCCGAAGACGCTGCTCATGGGCGAGGACATCGGCGAGCTCGGCGGCGTGTACCGCGTGACCGACGGCCTGAAGAAGGACTTCGGCGCCCTGCGGGTGGTCGACTCGCCGCTCGCGGAATCCGGCATCATCGGCACGGCCATCGGGCTGGCCCTGCGGGGCTACCGGCCCATCTGCGAAATCCAGTTCGACGGCTTCGTGTTCCCCGGCTTCAACCAGATCACCACCCAGCTCGCGAAGCTGCGCACGCGCAGCGACGGCATGCTGAGCGCCCCCGTGGTCATCCGCATCCCCTACGGGGGCGGGATCGGCAGCGTGGAGCACCACTCTGAATCTCCCGAGGCGCTGTTCGCCCACACCGCCGGACTGCGGATCATCACGCCGTCGAACGCCCAGGACGCGTACTGGATGATCCAGCAGGCCGTCACCTGCGAGGACCCGGTGATCGTCTTCGAGCCCAAGCGCCGCTACTGGCTGAAGGGCGAGGTGGACACGTCGGCCCCCGTCGGGGATCCGTTCTCCGCCCACGTCCTGCGGTCCGGGACGGACGCCACCATCGTGGCGTACGGTCCGCTGGTCCCCGTGGCGCTGGCTGCCGCGGCGGCCGCGGAGGAGGACGGGCGCAGCGTCGAGGTGATCGACCTCCGCTCCATCTCGCCGATCGACTTCGACACCGTCACGGAGTCCGTGACCCGTACCGGCCGGCTGATCGTGGCCCACGAGGCACCGACCTTCGGCGGGATCGGCGGCGAGATCGCCGCACGGATCTCCGAACGCGCCTTCCTCTCACTGGAAGCACCCGTCATCCGCGTGGGCGGCTTCCACATGCCCTACCCGGTGGCCCGTGTGGAGGAGCAGTACCTGCCGGACATCGACCGCATCCTCGAGGCACTCGACCGTGCCTTCGCATACTGAAGGACCCCCCATGACGCTCAACACGTTCAACCTGCCCGACGTCGGCGAGGGCCTCACCGAGGCGGAGATCGTGCAGTGGAAGGTGGCACCCGGCGCCGCGGTGTCCGTCAATGACATCATCTGCGAGATCGAGACTGCGAAGTCACTCGTCGAACTCTCCTCGCCCTACGCGGGGACCGTCGCCGAACTGCTCGTCGCCGAGGGCGAGACCATCGAGGTCGGCACCCCGATCATCTCCGTCGAGGACGCCGCCGCGGCGCCCGGCGCGGCGGGCGACGCCGGGCCTGTTCCGGCCGGTGCCGTCGCCGACACCGCCGGTGCTGCCGGTGATACCGGTGATGCCGATGAGGCCCCGATCCCCGTCCCCGAGATGCCGGGCGAGTACGCGAGCCCCCGCGCCGGGACGGGCGCGCCGGCGGCTGCGGCGCCCGGTGCCGCAGCTCCCGAAGCCACCCCGGACGCCGCTCCGGGACCGCTCGTCGGCACAGGGCCGAAGGCCGACGCCGTCAAGCGCCGCCCCCGCAGGCCGCAAGCGGCACCGGCGACCGCGGCCGATGTCCCGGGACAGTCGGCACCGCAGCCGGCCGTGGCGGGCCCTGCCGGCAGGGCGGCCGAGGGCGTCCCGGCTCCGCGCCCCGCCGGACAGTCGGCGTCAGCGCCGCAGCAGACCGGACAGCCGGCGTCGGCATCGCGCCCCGCCGGACAGCCGGCGTCGGCACCGCAGCCGACCGGGGCGGAGCACCCCGCCCGGGTGAACCCGCTGAACCAGCTCATCAACCGCGTGCTGGCCAAGCCGCCGGTCCGCAAGGCCGCGCGGGATCTCGGGATCGACCTCGCCGATGTCCCGGCCACGGGCTCCGCCGGCGAGGTCACCAAGCAGGACCTCATGAGTTACCAGTCCCAGCGCGACGCCGAACAGGACGGAGCCGATTCGTTCTGGGCCGAGCGGACGCTGCTCGGCGGCGGCCGGATCGAGCGCATCCCGGTGAAGGGTGTGCGCAAGGCGACGGCCCGGGCGATGGTGCAGAGCGCCTTCACGGCCCCGCACGTCAGCATCTTCGTGGACGTGGACGCCTCCCGCACCATGGAGTTCGTCAAGCGCCTCAAGGCGTCCCGGGACTTCGAGGGCATCAAGGTCTCACCCCTGCTGATCCTCGCGAAGGCCGTCATCTGGGCCGCTGCGCGCAATCCCTCCGTCAACGCCACCTGGGCGGAGGACGAGATCCTCGTCAAGCACTTCATGAACCTCGGGATCGCCGCCGCGACGCCGCGCGGACTCATGGTGCCCAACATCAAGGACGCCCAGGACCTCTCCCTCAAGGAACTGGCGCTGGCGCTGAACGAGCTTGCGACGACGGCGCGGGCCGGCAGGACGCAGCCTGCCCAGATGCAGGGCGGAACGCTGACCATCACCAACATCGGCGCACTCGGCATCGACACCGGGACGCCGATCATCAACCCGGGGGAGGTCGCGATCGTGGCGTTCGGCACCATCAAGCAGAAGCCCTGGGTGCTCGACGGCGAGGTCATCCCGCGCTGGATCACCACGCTGGGCGGTTCCTTCGACCACCGCGTGGTCGACGGCGACCTCAGCGCCCGCTTCATGGCCGACGTCGCCTCGATCCTCGAGGAGCCGGCCCTGCTGCTCGACTAGGGTGGGCTCATGAACCAGCCCCTTCCCGGCGACGGTCCCCGGCGGCCGCGCCCGCGCTACCCGCTGAACAGGCTCCTGCTCGTGGTGCTGCTCGGGTTCGTCGCGTCGATCGTCCTGCAGGCGGCCTTCCCCGGGCTGGGCACGGTGGCCAGGCTGTCGATCCTGCTGATCGTCGCCGCGCTCATCTCCCTCGCGGTGACGCTGCGCCAGCGGCGACGCCCGCCGCGGTAGCGGTCAGACGGACGCGCTCCGGTTCTCCTCGATCGCCGTCCGCAGGATCGGCGCGAGGCGCCGCACGCCCTCGACGATGTCCTCGGGGGAGACGGCGCTGAAGGCCAGGCGGAGCTTGTTGGACGGCTCGTCGGACGGCGTGAACGCGGCGCCGGGGATGAACACGACACCGGCGTCGATGGCCGTGTAGAGCAGCGGGTAGGTGTCAATGCCCTCGGGGAGGGTGACCCAGACGAAGAACCCTCCGTCGGGGGTGGTCCAGTGCACGCCGTCGGGCAGTTCCTCCGCGAGCGCCCCGAGCATCGCGTCGCACCGCTCGCGGTAGAGGTCACGCATCGAGTGGAGGTGGCCCCGCCAGTCGTAGTCCGTGAGGTAGGCGGTCACGAGCATCTGGGTGAGCGGCGACGGGCAGAGCACCACGGCCTCGCAGGCGAGGTAGAACCGGCGGTAGAGGTGCCTGGGCACCAGAGCCCAGCCGAGCCGCACGCCGGGCGCGAAGATCTTCGAGAAGGAGCCCAGGTAGATGACGTCGTCGGGGTTGCCCGCGCGCATGGGCTCCAGCGGTTCGCCGTCGAAGCGCAGCATGCCGTAGGGGTTGTCCTCGAGGACGAGGATGTTGTGCGCACGGCAGATGTCGACCACGCGCTGGCGGCGGTCGGCTGCCATCGTGATGCCGCTCGGGTTGTTGAAGCTGGGGATCGTGTAGAGCAGCTTGATGGCGCGGCCCTGGGCCTCGAGGTCGGCGATGGTGCGTTCCAGCTCGTCCGGGATCAGTCCGGCGTCGTCCATGGGGATGGTGACGACGTCCACCTCGTAGGCCTCGAAGGTGTTGAGGGCGCCCACGTAGGTGGGGTCCTCGCAGAGGATCACGTCGCCCGGGTTGCAGAACACCTTGGCCGCGACGTCCTGGGCCGACTGCGAGCCGGTGGTGATCACGACGTCCTCCGGGCTGGCGCCCTCGATGCCCTCGGCCGCCATGACCTCGCACACCAGCCGGCGCAGCTCCTCCATGCCCTGGCCGCCGCCGTACTGCAGGGCCTCGAGGCCGTGCTCGGCGATGATCTTCTGGGCGGTCCGTCCGAGGTCCTCGAGCGGGAGGGACTTCAGGTACGGGCTCCCGCCGGCCAGGGACACGAGCCCCGGGCGGATGGAGATGTCGAAGACGTCGCGCACCGCGGACTGCTTGATGTTCGCTGCCCGCACGGAGAACAGCGCATCGTGCCGGTTGGCGGAGTCGACGGCCCGTTCGAGGGCTGCTTCGGTCTCGGCGGGCAGGAGGTCGGCGGGGGCTTCGCTGGAGGACGTCACGCCCAGAGTCTAGGCGGGGGTTCACCGTCAGGCAACAGGTGTTGCACAGGAGTGCGTTGCGGCGGTCCTAGACCCAGCCCGCGTCACGTGCCTTCAGCGCGGCCTGGAAGCGGCTGTCGGCGCGCAGGGTGTCCAGCATCCAGGCGATGTGCCGTCGGCACGTCCTCACGTTGATGTCCAGGCGCCGGGCGATCGACTCGTCGGACAGGCCGTTGGCCAGCCCCTGGATGATCGAGCGCTGCAGGCTGCTCAGGGGCGACTCGACGCGCTCGGGTGCGAGGAACGACTCGCTGATCTCCCAGGCGACGTCGAACAGGAGGGTGAAGATGTTGATCAGGCTGGAGTCCCTGATGACCAGCGCGGCCTTGTCCTCCCGCGTGAGCTGACGCCCCACGAGCGCCAGCTTCTCGTCGAAGATGAGCATCCGCAGGGGGATGAACGGGAGGACGCCGAACTCGCCCCCGCCGGCCGCGATCGCCTCGACCGCCCTGCGGGTGGGTACGTGGTCACGCAGGCTCGTGTCGTACAGGGTCCGGCGTCGCACACCGTTCTCCAGCAGCTCGAGATCCTTGCGGATGCTCTCCTCGTGGACGTCCGCCGTCGAGCCCTGGCCGGGCTGCGCGATGTAGACCTTCTCGGTGACGTCCCGCCCGTAGTCGATGAGCACCCGGTGGATGAGGTGGGGGTCCTCGAGCGTCTCCACGGAGGTGCTGGCGAGAACGCTCTTGCGTGCTTCGAGGAAGGTGGGCAGGAGGCTGGAGAGCTCGCGTCGCTGGCTGCTGATGCGTGCCTTGAGGTCCTGGAGGGAGCGTTCGTCGGCGTCCACGAGGTCCGCGAGGGCGACATCGGGCGATACCGCCACGAGGCCGTCCGGCCGTCCCGCCTCGGGGCTGAGCAGCCGTCGGTCGGAGAGTTCGGCGATGGCAGCCTCGATGCGGCGCAGGGTCAGGCCCAGGGCGTCCGACGCCTCGGCACGCGTCCAGCCGGGATGCCCGACGGCGTAGCGGTATACCTCGAGCGACGTGGCGTCCAGCATGAGCAGTCCTTGTCCGGGCCACCGGTGCGGTAGCGGCATCCTCACGAAGCGAAAAACATGACATGTCCAGTTAATGACAGATCAGGGAGGCTGGCAATTTCGCGAGACCGAAGACGCCGTCCAGACCCGCCGTTCCGCGGATTTCCCGACTGCGAAGCAGCGTACCAGCAGCGCCGCGGACGCGTCCGCGTCCTGTTCGCGCCATGTCCACAAACGGCCACCCGTACCGCTGGACACCGCCTCCCGGCGGCCGACATTCTGGGTGAGCCGGCCCGCAGGGAAGCCCCGCCAGGGGAGACCCGCAGGGACTCCGGGCGCTGCTGACCAGCAGCGCACCACAGCTCGACCTCCCGGGAACGGGCCAGGAAGGATCGCGATGAAGAAGGTACTCGGCGTACTTGCGGGCCTGCTGATCGTGGGGGCAGCTGTGGCGCCGGCACAGCAGTCGGTCCACGCAGGCAGCTGGGACTGGCCCAAGGGCCAGATCACGGCAGGCAGCTGGGACTGGCCGAAGTAGACGGGGAGACTCCGGACTAGAGCCCGGATCCTCCCCCCGAGAGCCCGCCCCAGCGGGGGTGATCACAGACCCTGAAGGAGAGAGCCATGAGCCAGGTGACCGCCGTTCGAACCGCCTCACGAACGGTCGTCAGCACTCAGTGGTGGCATCTCTCCCTCTCGACGGGTGGCTTCGATGTAGCGGACGGCATCATCGAAGAGCTGGTCACCCCGCTGGTGGCGCAGGCACAGGCGCTCGGCGCCAAGCGCTGGTATTTCAGCCGGTACGAGGACCCCTCGACGGGGGTCGTCAGCCAGATCCGGCTGAGCATCCACGCGCACCCCCGGGTCCTCGACCGCCTCCGCGCGTTCCAGAGGGCGCTCCAGGCCCGCAGCGCCCGCACGCTGCCGCTGCTCGTGGTGCGCCAGCACATCACCGCACCGGCCAGCAACACCTACTACTCCGGCGGCCACGAGCCGGCCGACCCCCAGCTCGAGGCCAATCTCGTGAAGTACGGCGGCGTGGAGGGCCTCCACCTCGCCGAGGAGGTCTTCGAGCTCAGCTCGGAGCTGGCCATCTGGGCCAACCAGCGCTTCCCCCGCATGCAGAGCCGCTCGGCGCTGGGCGCCCTGGTGCTCTTCGATGCCGCGCAGAGCATGATGCGCGGTCCCCGCTCCGCGGGGTGGCCGGACCGCCGTCGCCTCACCTGGGATTTCTACTGGGACGGCCACCTGCGCACCTGCACCGCCGACGTCGGCCCGCGTGCCTCCGGGGTACGCGAGGCGATGACGGCGCAGGTCGCCTCCAAGGCCACCGGGTTCCATGCCCTCATGGCGGCCACCGCCTCGGAGTCGGCGGTGCAGAACTGGCGACGCCGCTGGTTCCGGGCCCTCGACACCTACCTGTACCGCGCGGACAAGGTCCGTGTGAGCCGCAGCGCGCAGCACCTCACGGTGTATCAGGCGCACATGGCCCTCAACCGCCTCGGGTTCGTCGCCCGCGAGGAGGCGGCACTGGGACTGTATGCGCGGACGTGGAATCCCAGGCCCACCTCCTGAACGATGGCCCGTGCCCCTGTCGGCCGGCCTCCCAGAACCACGAGCGAAGGACTGCATCATGAACGCAAGGAACACCATCGTGCTGGCCGCCGATGCCGACCTCTCGGCGGTGCTCGGCTGCTCGTCGGAGGACATCGAGTCCATGCAGAACGACGGCGTGCTGGAGCCGCAGGGCCAGCTCTGGGAGATCGGACCGGCGCAGGACTACCTGCGTGACGCCGTCTGGGCCGACAGCCTCTGGCACTGACCGCCCTTCCCCGACTCCGACGGACACCGGCAGGACCGGACAGGAGGGGACAGGACCGGACAGCAGACAGGAACGGCACGACGCCGGCGCCCGGTGCGCCGGCGTCGTGCCGTTCACTTCATTCGTGCGGATCGCTCAGTCCGCGCGGACCCGGCCGGAGCCGGGCCGGACTAGGCCGCGACGGGTGTGGTCGCTCCTGCGAGGGCGTTCAGCACGTCGGTGACGGCGCCGGCCACCTCGGCGTCGTCCTTCGGGTGGAGCTCGGCGAAGCGCGTGATCGAGCCACCGATGGACAGCTTGGCGTCGTCGACGACGGTGGCGCCGGCGACACCGAGGGCGCGGCGGGCCTCGTCGTGCGCCCAGACTCCGCCGTACTGGCCGAAGGCGGAACCGATCACGGCTGCGGGCTTGCCCGAGAGGGCGCCTGTGCCGTAGGGGCGGGACAGCCAGTCGATGGCGTTCTTGAGCACGGCCGGCATGGTGCCGTTGTACTCGGGGGAGACGAGGAGGATGGCGTCGGCGTCGGCCGCGGCGGCGCGGAGATCGTCCGCGGCCTTCGGGCGGTCGGTGTCGTTGTCGATGTCCTCGTTGTAGAACGGGATGTCGCTGAGGGCGTCGAAGCCGACCACCTCGACGGCGGCGGGCGCATGCTCGGCGGCGGCCTCGGCCAGCTGGCGGTTGATGGAGCCCTCCCGCAGGCTGCCGACGAGGGTGAGGATCGTGGTGGACATGAATACTCCCGAGGTTGGGTGACCGTAGGTCGGTGCTGACAGGGGCGCGATGATCGCATCCGAAGAGCTTAAGCGGACCACGGTCCGTTTTATTCCGCGGCTATAGTGGCGGCATGCAGGGCGAGGGATTGCTCCGAGTCACGGGCGACGACGGAGAGCGCACCGACGCGGCGCGCAACCGGCGCCTGCTGCTCGACGCCGCGGCGCAGATCGTCGCCACGTGCGGGCCGGAGAAGCTGACCACGGACGCCGTCGCCCGGCGCGCCGGGGTCGGCAAGGGGACGGTCTTCCGCCGCTTCGGCAGCCGCGCCGGCCTGCTGCACGCCCTCGCGGACGAGGCCGGGCGCTCCTTCCAGCAGTCCTTCATGGCGGGCCCGCCCCCGCTCGGCCCGGGGGCCGAACCGCTGGAGCGACTCATCGCCTTCGGGGAGGCGAGCATCGGGCGGATGCTCCTCGACGGGCAGATCCTCCGCGCCGCCGAGCAGCGGGGCGGACCGGACCCCGAGCACCCCACGCAGCAGCTCGTCCGCCTGCATCTGGGCATGCTGCTGCGTGACCTGGGCGTGCAGGACCCGGAGCTCGCGGCCTACCAGCTGGCCGCGTTCCTCAATGCCGGGCTCCTGCTCCACCTCCAGGAGCACCGGGGCATGTCCGATGCCCGCCTCGCGGCGTCCTGGCGCGTGCTCGTCACGGGCCTCGCAGCGGCGCAGGATCCCGGATAGCACCGTCCCTGCCCTCTTGTACACTGGCAAAAAACACCGGCATTTCCGCGCGGTGCCGAGGTGAGGCTGGAACGCGCATGGAGGAGATCCCCGAAGAACTGTCCGGCGTCCTGGAGGCCGCCGGAAGCGGCGTTCCCGGGCCCCACCTGCACATGGTCCCGCGGGACCTCGAAGCCCTGCCGGCCGCGGAAGCCGCCGCGCGACTCCAGGATCTGCTGGTCGACCACCCCGACGTCCGGGCGTTCCTGCAGGAGCTCGCCGAGTTCACCGCCGACACCCTCGGCCAGGACGGTGACACGTACTGCGGCGTCACGCTGCAGCGCTCGCTGCACGAGCAGCTGACCGTCGGCAGCAGCGACGCGAAGGCACGCTCCATGGACGAGGTCCAGTACGAGCACGACGACGGTCCGTGCCTGCACGCGCTGCGCGTGCACAGCGAGGTGTTCATCCGCGATACCCGGTCGGAGGACCGCTGGCCCGGGTTCATGGCGCATGTCGCCGAACGCGGCGTCGGTGCCATGTTCTGCCTGCCGCTGGATCTCGAAGGATCGGCGCGCGCGGCCGTCAACCTGTACGCGGAGGACGCATCCGTGTTCACCGACGACTACCGGCGGGTGGCACGCGCGTTCGCGGTGCAGGCGTCGCAGGCCCTGAAGCTGGCCGTGCGCATGGCCCGGCACGCCGCGACGGAGGAGGACCTCCGCGCCGTCCTGCAGTCGCGCACCGAGATCGACCTCGCCGTGGGGATCATCATGGGCCAGGACCGCTGCTCGCAGAAGGACGCCTTCGACAAGCTGCGCCGGGCGTCCAACGCCCGCAACGTCAAGGTCCGTGTGCTCGCCGCCGGGATGGTCGCCGGGTTCAACGGCTCGCTCCCGCGTGCCCACTTCGACCCGTTCTGACGGTATGCGGCCGATGCCGACGCCGGGTGTGGTGGGGGTCGTGCTGGTCGGGTTCGGCCACGGCGGGCGCGTCTTCCATGCCCCGCTCATCGCCCACGATCCCGGTCTCCACCTCGCCGCCGTCGTCGCCCGCAGCCCGGACCGCCGTGCGGAGGCCCGCGCGGCCTACCCGGACGCCGTCGTCGCAGCCACGCTGGAGGAGGCGCTGCGCGCCGTACCGGACCTCGGCCTGGCAGTGATCTCCACGCCCCCGGCCACCCATGCGCTCCTGGCCGCGGAGGCGCTCGGCCGGGGACTGCACGCGGTCGTGGACAAGCCCTTCGTGGTGCGTGCGGCGGACGGCGAGCACCTGATCCGGACTGCGCGGACGGCGGACCGGCTGCTCGTCCCGTTCCACAACCGGCGGTGGGACGGCGACTTCCTGACCGTGCGGTCGCTGGTCGCCGCGGGCGCGCTGGGCGGCGTCCTCAGGTTCGAATCGGCGATGGAGTCCTGGAAAGGGCCCAGCACGAAGCCGTGGAAGCGGGACGCAGGAGCGGCGGCCGGCGGGGGCGTGCTGTACGACCTCGGTCCGCACCTCGTCGATCAGGCGATGGTGCTCCTCGGTCCGGCCGTCCCGGTCTTCGCGGAACTGAGGGCGGACGGCGGCGGCGCAGCGGAGGACTCGCTGTTCCTCGTGCTCGAGCACGAGGGCGGCAGCACGAGCCACCTCCACGCGGGGACGCGCGTGCCGCTGGCGCGGCCGCGGTTCCACGTCACGGGTGCGGCTTCAGGCCTCACGATCACCGGCAGCGACCCGCAGGAGGGACTGCTGGCGGCAGGTGTGCTCCCGGGGGATCTTCCTCGCGCCGCAGCCGGCCGGCCGGGTGCCCACGACCGGGGGAGGCTGGGGCGCGCCGGGCGGACCGAGCCGCTGGCGATCGAGCCGGGCGCGTACCCGTCCTTCTACTCCGGCGTCTCCGCCGCGATCAGGGGCGAGGCTCCTCCGCCGGTGCGGGCGGAGGATGCCCTCGCGGTGGCGCGCATCATCGAGCAGGTCCATGCGTCCTTCCCCGTCGGCAGGGCAGGCCGGCAGGGCACCCTGCCCTGAGCCGCGGGAGCCGGACGGGGGCCGACCGGACGGGCGTCGACTAGACGAGTGCCGCCCAGTCCGCCGCGAGCTCGAGGCCGTGCGCCTGCGACACCGAGTGGTGTGCCACCTGGCCGGCGGCGACATTGAGGCCGCGGGCGAGGGCGGGGTCCGCTTCGAAGGCGCCCCGGACGCCCCTGTCCGCCAGCGCGACGGCGTAGCGGAGTGTCACGTTGGTCAGGGCGTAGGTGGAGGTGTTGGGGACCGCGCCCGGCATGTTGCCCACGCAGTAGAAGAGTGAGCCGTGCACGGTGAACGTGGGGTCCTCGTGCGTGGTGACGCGGGAGTCCTCGAAGCATCCGCCCTGGTCCACCGCGATGTCCACGAGGACGCTGCCGGGCTTCATGCGCGCCACGAGGGCGTTGGTCACGAGCTTGGGCGCACGGGCGCCGGGGATGAGGACAGAGCCGATCACCAGATCCGCCTCCAGGACCGACGTCTCGATCTCCAGGGAGTTCGAGGCGACGGTCTTCACGCGGCCGGCGTAGAGCGCATCGATCTCGCGCAGGCGTGCGATGTTGATATCGAGGATGGTCACCTCGGCGCCGGTGCCCACGGCCATCGCCGTGGCGTTGGTGCCCGCGACGCCCGCTCCGAGGACGACGACCTTGGCGGGGCGCACGCCGGCGACACCGCCGAGCAGCAGGCCGGGGCCTCCGGCCGGTGCGGTCATGACCTGGGCGCCCACCTGGACGGAGAGGCGGCCGGCGACCTCGGACATCGGCGCGAGCAGGGGCAGCGCGCGCCCGTCCTGCACGGTCTCGTACGCGATGGCGGTCACGCCGGCGTCGAGCAGTGCACGGGTCAGCTCGGGCTCGGCGGCGAGGTGGAGGTAGGTGAAGAGGATGAGCCCGCTGCGGAACCGGTGGTACTCGGAGGCGACCGGCTCCTTGACCTTCATGACCATGTCCGCGCGCGCCCACACGTCGTCCGCTGCGTCCACGAGCTCGGCGCCCGCGGCCTCGTACTCGGCGTCCGTGATGCTCGAGCCCACGCCGGCGCCGCGTTCCACGAGGACGGTGTGCCCGTGGGCCCGGAACTCGTGGACGCCGGAGGCGGTGATGGCCACACGGAACTCGTTGTTCTTCACTTCTTTGGGGACGCCGATGATCATGGGGTTCTCCAGGCTGCGATCGGGCGGACGGGGGTGGTTCCAGAATAGGTACCCCGCCGGCGGCGTCACCGCTCCGTTCCGCCCACCGCCCGGGAGCCGCCGGTGTGCGCTTCGTCGCTGCAGCCTCCCGGTCCGCGCCGCGACGGGGTCTCCGGTGCGGTGTGATCCAGGGCACTAGCAGATCCCTGCTGTCGCCACCATCGACAGGTGTCGAGTCCCCGAGCGGCAAGTGTCGTCCCATGCGCTCCGCCCGCCTATGGTAGGAGGGTGCAGAACCAGGCCATCGACGAGGTCGTCGAGTCGATCGCGCAGTCGCTGGGACGCGGGCTGTCCCTCGAGGATCCCGACGGCGTCCTCCTCGCCTACAGCAGCCATCAGGCCACCGCCGACCGCGTCCGGGTCAACTTCCTGCTGAGCAAGAAGGTCCCCGCCGATGTCAGCGAGTGGCAGCTCCGCCACGGCATCGCGCAGGCGGTGCGCGCCGTCGCCGTCCCCGCCAACGAGGACCTCGGCATGCTGGCGCGCGTCTGCGTCCCGCTGCTCGTCCGGGGCTTCCGCGTGGGCTACCTCTGGGTACAGCAGCAGTCCAGCGAGGATCCCGCTGCCGGCATCCTTGCCGCACTGCCCACGGTCCGTCCCCTGATCGACCGCCTGGCCGAGCTCCTCCTCGAGACGGACACGGCATCCTCCGAGCGCCGGACACAGCGGGAAGCCACCTTCCTGGCCGCGTGCCGCGGTGTCGCCGCGGCGGCCGACGAGCTGCGCGGCTGGCGCGAACTCGGAGGTGACGGCCCGTGGCGCCTGGCCGTGGTGCATGAACCCCGGCCCACGCCCTCGAACGAAGGAGACCCGCACGAGGCCGCTCTCCTGCAGCGCACCCTCGCCCTCCAGGCGACGGTCGGCGTGGCCCCCGTACTCTTCAGCGCCGGAGCCGGCGGCTTCTCCGTGCTCCTGTGCGCGCCCGGCGTCGGCCCGGCCGCGCTGCAGCAGGTGCTCGAGCGGTATCGGGACGAAACCGCGAAGCGCGCGGGCCGCCCGGTCGGCCGGATCGTGCTCGGGCTGAGCGAACCGGCAGCCGACCCCCGCGATCTTGCCGAGGCGTTCCATCAGGCCCGCCACACCGTCCAGGCCGCCGCGGTGGATCCGCAGCTCGGTGACGTGTGCTCGTACACGGACATCGGCGTGTACCAGTTCCTGGGGACCGTCGGGTGGCAGGCGCCGACACACGGCAGCATCCGCTTCGCGGAGCTGAGCGAGGCCGACCGCGTGGACGAACTGCTGCCCGTCCTGGAGCTGCTGTACGACAAGAACGGGTCCGTGCAGGACGTCGCGGCCCAGCTCCACCTGCACCGCAGCAGCGTCTACAACCGACTGTCGAGGATCCGGTCGGTGATCGGGGTCGATCCGCTCGCCGGGATGGTGCGGCTGGAACTGCATCTCGCCCTCAAGGCACGCCGGTGGAGGTCACGGCCCCGGTTCGAGCTCGGCTAGAGGCGGTCAGGTGTCTGCGCCGTGCTGCGCGTCGGCGCCCGGCGGGGCTTCTCCCCTGCGCAGCTGGCCGCGGAGCCACTCCTCGACGTCGGACCTCCTCAGGCGCCGGTGCGAGCCGCGGTACTCGACCGGGAGCGTCCCGGCGTCCGTGAGCTTGCGGAGATAGCTGTGCGAGATGCCGGCGAGCTCCGCCGCCTGCGACGTGGTCAGCAGTTCGGCCACCGAGGTCACCTGGACGGCGTCGCCGTCGGACAGGCGCGCGAGCAGGTCGACGACGGCGGCCTGCGCCTCGCTCGGCAGACGGTGCGCCGTCCCGTCCACGAAGACGGTCACGTCCGCGCTGCCGGTGAGTGCGCGGCGCAGCGGCCCTGCCTGCTCGGGCGGAAGTGCCGCCGCGGATCGTGGAGCTCTGGCCGTCATGGGGCCATTGTGCCAGCAGGGAGTACCGCTCCAGTAGTCAAGGCACGGATGGTGCGGGAACCACCCTTCCGCTGTGAGTACTGCGGGTCTACTGTGTGGGTACAAATACCCCACTACTTGCAACCAGCGTCGGCTGCAAGACCGAAACGGTGACTCCCATGACAACTCTTGATCACGGGCGTAGCCTCCGCCTGGGCGGCTATCCCACCACGCTCGGCGAGAAGGGTGAGGTCCCCTTCTGCCCCACGTGCCATACCGACGACTATCTGATCTTCGAGGAGTTCGTGCCCGCACGCCAGGCCGAACACTCCACCGATCTGCTCCCCGCCAGCACCAGCTACACCTGCTCCGAATGCGGCACCTTCAACGCCCACGCGGTTCCGCCGTCGTGGCGTCCGCCGCAGTGGTTCTGGTACAGCTGACCGCCCGCGCCTCCTCCCCTCCTCGAGCCGCGCGGTAATGCGGCTGCACGTCCTCCTTCCCGCCCCTTGACCTTGACGCTGCGTCAATCCATAGGCTGGACCTCGTCCCGACGCCGATTGCCGGGACGAGGAGGACGAGGTGGACTACCCGATCAGCACCGTCGCACGGCTGACCGGCACCACGAGCCGGGCGCTGCGCCACTACGGCGATATCGGCCTGCTCGCACCATCCCGGGTGGGCACCAACGGCTACCGGTACTACGACTCGGCGGCCCTCGTGAGGCTCCAGCGCATCCTGCTGCTGAGGAACCTGGGGTTGTCCTTGCCGGCCATCGCCGAGGTCATCGACGACACCCGGGCGGAAGCACCGGCCTCGGTGCTGCGGGCACACCTCGACTTCCTCCGCGGCGAGCAGGAACGGCTCGGCCGGCAGATCACGGCGGTCCTCACCACGGTGGAGGCCCTCGAACGAGGAGAAGAACCCATGCCAGAAGACATGTTCGACGGATTCGACCACACCCGCTACCGGGACGAGGTCGAGGAGCGGTGGGGGCGCGAGGCCTACGCGGAGGGCGACGCCTGGTGGCGCGGCAAGTCCCAGGAGGAGAAGGACGCGTTCGGGAGGGAGGTCGCGGACCTCAACGCCGCCTGGACGGACGCCGCATCGCGGGGCATCGCCCCGGCGAGCGATGAGGCGATTGCCCTCGCAGGGCGTCACGTGGCCTGGCTCACCGGCATCCCCGGGACGCCGCGGAACGAGGACGGCTCCCCGCACGCGGACTACGTCCGCGGTCTCGGGGAGATGTACGTCGCTGATCCACGGTTCGCCGCGAACTACGGCGGCCACCAGGGCGCCGAACTCGTGCGGGCCGCCCTCGCGGAATGGCTGGGCCGCCAGAGCTGACTCGCGTCCTACCCGAAGCCCACCGCGCGGTCCCGCCCTGCGCGTTTCGCCCTGTAGAGGTTCAGGTCGGCTTCGCGCAGCAGCCCGTCCGACGTCGAACCGGCCGCACACGCGGCAAAACCGAGGCTTGCCGTGCAGCGCAGCCCGTGATGGATGTGCGGCCACCGGAGCCCGCGCACGGCGGCCAGCACCTGCTGCGCCACCTGCTCCTGGTCGGCGTGCTCGTGGAGGACCAGGAGGAATTCCTCGCCGCCGATCCGGGCCACATGCCGCACCCCGGGGCAGGCCTCGAGGCAGGAGGCGACGGAGACCAGGACGTCGTCGCCCGCCGGGTGCCCGAAGCGGTCGTTGACCTGCTTGAAGTGGTCGAGGTCGAGGAGCGCCAGTGCACCGGTCGACGGTCCGCTCGTCTGCCAGGTGCGGATGACGTCGGGCAGCGAGTCCTCCACCCAGCGGCGGTTGCGCACCTTGGTGAGGGGATCGACCGCGACGGCGGCTTCCGCCTGCTCCGCCCGCGCGAGGGCCTCGGTGACGTGCTGTTCGGCGAAGAGGTGGTCCACCTGGGAGCGCCTGGCCTCGATCCACCGACCCCGCGCCGCCTGGTGGAACTGGCGGTGCAGCTCGTAGGCGAGACGGAAGTCGGCGCCGGATGCCGCGATGGCAGCGCGTTCCTCGAGGATCATCGATGCGACCTCCTCGAGTGCATGCCGCGCAGCGATGCGCTCCGCCCGGTCGAGGGCGGAGCGCGCGGCGGGGAGATCACCGACCCCGTGCTGAGCCTGCGCCAGCAGCAGCATCCGGATGGCGCGCGTCTCGGGCTGCAGGTTCGCCGGGTCGTCGTCCGCGGATCTCTCGAGCACCTCGAGGGCCTCCCGGGGGCGGTTGCCGGCGAGATGCCCGCGGGCGAGGACATCGGCCAGCTCGGACTCGAGATCGGGGGATGCGGCGAACGCGGATTCGACCCGCCGCATCCAGAAGTGCGCCTCCTCGGGCATCGCGTCGTCGAGCGCGGCGTGGAACGCGTTGGACGCCAGCTGCCCGACGAGCTCATGATCGTCCAGCTGCTCCGCGAGGGTGAGTGCCGTGCGGGACACATCGAAGCCGTGCTGCAGGAGGCCTGCGCCCAGGAGGCCGAGGGCCTGGCGCGTCAGCAGCTTCGCCCGGAGGCGGGGCAGCTCGGAGCCGTCGAGCAGGGAGACGGAGATCGTCGCCTGTTCGGCCCCCGACCCGGAGTGCCCGGCGATGAGGTCCATCATCGCGATCAGGGCATGGCAGCGGCTGGCCAGCCGCGCGTCGCCCTGTTCACGTGCCCATTCGAGGATCTCCTGCCCGCGCGTCCGCGCCCCGGGCGCGCCCTCCGTCCGGGCCAGCGCGTCGAGACCGGTCACCTCCGCCCAGAAGGCCACGTCGAGCCGGCCGAGGTCTTCGGCGGCACTGCGGATCTCGGTGGCTTCGCTCACCACGCGGGGGAGGTCCGCGCTGATCTCCATCGCTTCCAGCAGGGCGGTGAGGTCCCGCTCCTGGGCAAGGCGCAGGGAGCCGCCCTCGATCACGGCGTCGTCGTTCGTCATGCATGCTCCTGGTCGTCGGGGCAGCGCTGAAGAACCGACCTTGGAGGAGTGCTGAGACCTTGGCGCGCGCTGACGTGCCGGTGATGCCGGCGAGACCAGTCTGCCGTGGCGCGCGCCTTCACTCAAGGGTCACGGCCGCTGTCTTCGTCACGAGGTGCAACCACCCCGCTCCGGGGAGGACGTCCGGCACCGGGCGCCGGCATCGCCTATGCTCCTGTGCTGAAGCAATCACGGAAGTTCCGCCCGGAGAGGGGAGGAGCTCCGGACGACGCCGGGAGGACGGGTGACCACCGACAGCAGTGCGGACCAGCAGGGGCTGGTCGGCCGCGCAGCCGACGCCGTCGAGCAGGCGACGGACACGCGCGCCCTCGACGTCGTCGCGCGGCTCGGCTTCGCGGCGCTCGCGGTGGTGCACATCCTGATCGGCCTCATCGCGTTGCGCCTCGCCTTCGGGGGCAACGGTGAGGCAGAGCCGACCGGGGCGCTGGAGGAAGTGGCCGAGGGTCACCTCGGTACCCCGGCCCTGTGGATCTGCGCCGTGGGCTGTGCGGGCCTGGCCCTGTGGCAGCTCAGTGAGGCCACCCTGCGGGCACGGCACCTGCCTACCGGCAAGCGCCTCGGCAAGCACGTCTCGTCCGGCGCGCTCGCCGTCATCTACGGATCGATGGCGGGGACGTTCGCGCGATTCGCCCTCGGGGACGGGCCGGACTCCTCCGAGTCGACGGTGGACTTCACGCGGACCCTCCTGGGCTCGGGCATGGGGCTCTTCCTCGTGTTCGTCACGGCGGCGGTGATCCTCGGCATCGGCGTGCACTTCGTGGTCAAGGGGCTCCGCCGCGGGTTCCGGCCGGAGCTCCGGAAGTTCGAGGACACCCGCCGCGGACGCATGATCGAGGTGGTCGGCGTCGTCGGGCATGTTGCCAAGGGGCTGGCGCTGCTCCTCGTGGGCGGGCTGTTCGTCCTCGCCGGCCTGCACCGCAACCCGCAGGAATCCACCGGGCTCGACGGCAGCCTCAAGGTGCTCCAGTACCACCCCCTGGGCGTGTACGTCCTGACCGTCATCGCAGTGGGGCTCGTCTGCTACGGCGTCTTCGCCGTCATCCGTGCCGTGTTCGGCCGCATGTGAGCGGTGCGGGGCGCGAGCCGAGGACCTGCCGCTCCTGCGGCCGCCGCATCGAGTGGCGGAAGAAGTGGGAGCGGAACTGGGAGTCGATCGCCTACTGCAGTGACTCCTGCCGTGCACGGAAGATCCGGCCCATCGACGCCGCGCTCGAGGAGTGGCTCCTGGCACGCCTCGACGGGACACCCCGCGGGACGACGGTCGACCCGGCCGACGCCGCGACGGCCCTCGCCGCGTCGGCCGTCGCCGGTGGCGGCACAGGCCTCGCGGAGCCCGCCCGCCGCGCGGCCCGCCGCCTCGTGAACCGCGGGCTCGCGGAGATGGTGCAGCGCGGCGCCGTCGTCGACCCGTCGACGGCGCAGGGCCCGGTGGGCCTGCGGGCATCCCGCTGACGCCTCCCGCTACACCAGTGCGCTGCGCAGCTCCTGGCACAGCTCGCCGAGTGCCTGCGGAACGGCCCTGCTGATGCGGGGGAACGCCATGAAGCCGTGGGGCATCCCGACATACGTCGTCGCCCGCACGGCGGACCCCGCCGCCCGGAGGGCCGCGGCGTAGCGGAGGCCGTCGTCGCGCAGCGGGTCGTGTTCGGCCACCTGCACCAGGGCAGGCGGAAGCCCGCTCAGGTCGTCGGCGAGCAGGGGCGACGCATAGGGGTGCCGCGGGTCCTGGTCCTCGAGGTAGTGACCGCGGAACGCCAGCATGTCCGCCTTCGTGAGGATCGGGGCGTACGCGTTCTCCTCGATGGAGGGGCTCGCCATGGTCATGTCGGTCGCGGGGTACACCAGGCCCTGGAACGCGATGGCAGGGCCCGACCGGTCCCGCGCCATGAGCGCGACGACGGCGGCCAGGTTCCCGCCCGCGCTGTCGCCCACGACGGCGACACGGGACGTGTCGGCGCCGAGCTCCGCCCCGCGACCGATCAGGTCGACGGTCGCGGCGTACGCATCCTCCGCCGCGGCCGGCCACCGGTGGCCGGGCGCCAGCCGGTAGTCCAGGGAGGCGACGACGGCGTGCGCGTCGCGGGCGATGCTGCTCGCGAACCAGTCGTACGTGTCGAGGCTCCCCGAGGTCCAGCCCCCACCGTGGATGAACACGACCAGCGGGGGAGCGTCACCCGCCGTGGGCGGGTGGTAGGTCCGGACCCGGATGGCGCCGTCGGCGCCGGCAGCCGTGGTGTCCCGTACCTCCACGCCCCGGGCGAGCCCGCCGAGCAGGAGGTCGGTCAGCGGGTTGTGCCCGATCACTCGGCGCTGGTCCGCCAGGATCTGCTCCTCGGAGCGCCTGGTCACGGACGCCAGACCGATGAGCCGCCCCAACAGCCGTGTCCGCAGGTCGATCCTCGTCATTCCTCCACCTTCCCGATCGTCGATGCGCAGGATGTCCGCCCGTACCTCGTCTGCCTGGTCAGACGGCCGACCAGCCGCCGTCGGAGGGCAGGATGGCGCCGTTGATGTTCACGCCGTCGTCGCTGAGCAGGAACGAGATCGTGGCCGCGAGGTGTGCCGGGTCGGCGATGCTGGGGATGTTGACGCGGGCGCCCTCCAGGCGGGATGAACCGTACGCCGAGGGCGCGCCCGGCATGGGGATGCCGGTGGCGACGCCCCCCGGGGCGACGGCGTTGATACGCAGGCCTTCCTTCGCGTACATGAAGGCGGCGCTGCGGGTGATCCCCACGACGGCGTGCTTCGACGCCGTGTAGGCGACGCCCGATGCGGAGCCGCGCAGGCCCGCCTCCGAGGCGACATTGACGATCGAGCCGTGACCGGCGTCGAGCATGACCGGCAGGACCGCCCGCGTGAGGCGCATGAGTCCCTCGACGTTGACGGCGAAGACCCGCGTCCACATCGCGTCCGACACCTCGTGGAGCGGGCTGAAGTCGTCGTTGATCCCCGCCACGTTGGCCAGTGCGTCGATGCGGCCGTCAGCGCCCGCGACGATCCGCGCTACTGCGGCCGTGTCCGTGAGGTCGGCTGCGATCGGGACGACCTGGTGGCCCTCGAGCGCCGCCGCGAGATCCTCGAGCCGGTCCGCGGCGATGTCGACGGCGAGCACACGCCCGCCCTCACGGGCCACCCGTGACGCGGTGGCGCGGCCGATGCCCGATCCGGCGCCCGTGACGATCACGGTGCGTCCCTCGAAACGCCCCGGGATGATGCGCTCCTGCCAGACGGAGGCATCCGGCTCCGGGATCACACCCCCGTTGACCTGCTGCACCAGTCCGTCGACGGCGCTCTGCGGCAGGGCGCCCTGGCTCAGGGCGACCAGCTGCTGCAGGGGCATGGAGCGGGCCGGGCCGAGGGCGGCCTCATCGGTGCCCGCCTGCGCCAGGAAGCCCCGCAGGGCCGGTCCGCCCTCGGGATGGACGAGCCATTGCTCGATGGTGCTGTGGGCGGTCAGGGTGGCAGGGGTCTGCGTCATTGCTGGTCCTTCCGACGGTCCGCGAGGAGGGTGACTCGTTCCAGCAGGCTACATTCAACAGTGTTGAATGGCCAGCCTGCCGATGCGGGGACGTCCCGGGAGGCCGGCCGGGAGGGTCCGGCCGACCCGGTGCCGGACGCTAGGGTTGGAGCATGATCGAGGGCAGGGCCGAGACGCGCAGGGCGATCCTCCATGCCGCGCGCACGCTGTTCCTCGAGAAGGGCTACGCCGGCGCCTCGGTGAGATCGGTGGCGTCCGCCGCAGGAGTGGATGCCGCCCTCCCCATCCACTACTTCGGGACGAAGGAGGCCCTGTTCCTCGAGGCCATGCCGTCGATGCCCGACTACCAGCCCCTGCTCGAAGGCGACCCGGACAACCTGGGCGAGCGCTTCGTCCGGTACGTGCTGGAGGAGGACGGGCACCTGCGGCCCCTCTATCTCACGCTCCTGCGCGCCAGCGACGCCGGAGCCGTGGGCGAGCAGCTGCGGCACCTCCACGAGACGACCTTCGTCGCTCCGCTCGAGACCCGCCTGGTCGGTCCGGACGCGGACCTCCGCGCCCGGCTGGCCGCAGCACTGGTCGGCGGGCTGATGTATGCGCTGTGGGTCGTGGGGGACGAGCGGCTGCTCGCGGAGGGGCAGGACGTCATCATCCGTCGGTACGGGGCACTCCTGCAGCAGCTGATCACCCCGCATGCATAGGCCCTGCACGGCCGGATAGGACGTGGGTCGCGTCGAGGTGTCCGCACGTGGTGCCCCGTGGGTGGATATGGTTGGAGGCTTAGACATCGGTCTCATTCCAGGAATGTCCCGATGCTGGAAGGGAGAAGGACGCGAGGTGGAGCAGCGCGGGAGTGCAGGCGCGGAAGGGGCGGTCGATCGGATCATCGCCCATGCCCGGGGCATCTTCGAGGCGACGTCGTCGGCGTACTCGCTGATGGATCCCGAGTACGTGATCATCGATGTGAATCCGGCGTTCGCCGACCTGGTGGGGATTCCCGCGGCCGATCTGGTCGGGCGCCAGGCGTTCGAGGTGTTCGCGGAGAGCCCGTCACAGTCCGGGCAGGACCCGGCGAGGGTGATGCGCGAATCCCTCGACCACGTGAAGAGGACCGGGCAGAGGGACAGTCTGCTCCTGCACCGTTTCGACATCCCGGACCCTGCCCGCCCCGGCGCGTTCCTCGAGCGGTACTGGAGCCCGGTCAACAGCCCCGTCCTGGATGACGAGGGTCGGGTGGTCGCTCTCCTGCAGGAGGTGCACGACGTCACCGAGCACCGCGAGGACCTCGTCCGCCTCCTGGACTACCTCAGTGCGGATCCGGACGCATCCGACGCGGACCGGAGTCAACGCTTCGCGGAGTACTCGGCGGCGACCATGGTGACCTCCGGCCTCTACCGCTCCGCACGGCAGGAGGTGGAGCAACTGCAGGAGGCGATGAGGTCGCGGGCGGGCATCGAGCAGGCCAAGGGTATCCTCATGGCCCAGCATCACTGCACCAGCGACGAGGCTTTCCTCCGGCTCCAGAAGCTGTCCAACGACACGAACGTCAGGCTGAAGGACGTCGCAACAGCCATCATCTACCAGGCGACGGCACCCCGCCGCGGGGAATGATCACCGTGCACCTGCCGCAGCTGCCGCAGCTGCCGCAGCTGCCGCAGCTGCCGCAGCTCCCGCAGCGTCTCCGCCGACAGCCCGGCTCCCACCTCGAGGACCAGCTGCAGGGCGGGCGTCCGCCGTCGGGGTGCCGCGTGCCGCGCGCAGCAGGGTGACGGCGAGCGTCCCCGCCACGGGCGTCCACAGCGCCCGTTCGAGGCGGGATCGTGAGGCGAGGTTCATGCCGGTGCCGAGCATCATGAGGGCCGAGGCCCCCGAGAGGATGCGGCGCCTCGCCGTCGTGCCCGGACCCCTGCCCAGCGTGATGAGGATGAGCGCGCCGTAGGCCACGGAGGCCACGGCGCTCGAGGCGCGGTACTTCACCGGCAGTGCACCCCGGTGGACGCCTCCGTATGCCGCTTCCCCCCACGACGCGCCGAGGGCGAGGGCGGCCTGGAACGCTGCGACGACGGCGAGGAGGGCGGCCGCCAGGGTCGCGGGCCGCTGCCGTGCGGACGGATGGAGGGGGAGTCTGCTCATGCTCGGATCCTAGTCCGTCCCGACCAGCCGGAACGCGATGCGGGGCGGGGCTCGGGAACCCGACCGCAGGTCAGTTCCCGGTGGGCCCGAGGTCGGTGAAGAAGGCGATGGTCGCTCCGCGACTGTGCTACTCCCTCTTGCTAGCTACCGGTACCCAGTGATACTTTGTACCGGTATCAAGCATCACTAGGTAGCAGGAGGGATCCATGGGCAAGCAGGCGACGGAGATGCTGAAGGGCACCCTCGAAGGGATCGTCCTGGCCCTCCTGTCCGGCAGGGCGGCCTACGGCTACGAGATCACTGCGTGGCTGAGGGATCAGGGCTTCACGGACATCGCGGAGGGCACCATCTATGCACTCCTGATCCGCGCGGAACAGCGAGGACTCGTCGATGTCGAGAAGGTCCCCTCCGAGAAGGGGCCCCCGCGCAAGGTCTACTCCCTCAATGCGCGGGGGCAGGAATACCTCGATGAGTTCTGGAGGACCTGGAGCTTCCTCTCGGAACGGCTCGAACAGCTCCGCGAAGGAGGACGGTGACCATGTGGATCGAGAAGATCGTCGGGGATCTCGGCGACAAGAAGCGGTACCGGGAGTACAGGGAGCGCGTGCGGCGGTTGCCCGACGGCTACCGCGAGGCGGCCCTCGCACTGGAGCGCTACCTGCTCCACCTCGGACCGAGCAACGACGGCAACAGCCTCATCGCGATGGTCACCGACCTCGCGGACCTCTTCGAGCAGAGCGTCGCCGCAGGCACGCCGCTGCGCGACGTCGTCGGGACCGACCCCGTGGAGTTCGCCGAGGAGTTCATGCAGAACTACGGCGGCGGGAGCTGGATCCGGACGGAACGGGACAGGCTCGCGAAGGCCATCGACCACGCAGAGGCGGAGGAACGAAGATGACCGCCCGGGCTCCTGCGATCCGCGTGACGGCACTCGCGAAGTCCTACAGGGACCTGCACGTCCTCCGCGGCGTCGACTTCGAGGTGGCCCGCGGCAGCATCTTCGCGCTCCTCGGATCGAACGGCGCCGGCAAGACGACCGTGGTGAGGATCCTGTCCACGCTGCTCGCCCCCGATGACGGGACGGCCACCGTCAACGGCTTCGACGTCGCCACCCAGGCGCCGGACGTGCGGGAGTCCATCAGCCTCACGGGGCAGTTCGCCGCCGTCGACGAGGTCCTCAGCGGCCGCGAGAACCTCGTGCTCGTCGCGAGGCTCCGGCACCTGAAGGATCCGCAGCAGGTCGCCGACGACCTGCTGCGGCGCTTCGCCCTCACCGATGCGGGGGACCGGAAGGCGGCCACCTACTCCGGCGGGATGCGCCGCCGCCTGGACATCGCCATGAGCCTCATCGGCAGCCCGCCGGTGATCTTCCTCGACGAACCGACCACGGGCCTCGATCCGGAGGCCCGGCTGGAGGTGTGGCGTGCCGTCCGGGAACTGGCAGGGCAGGGGACCACCGTGCTGCTGACCACGCAGTACCTGGACGAGGCCGAGCAGCTCGCCGATCGCATCGCCATCCTCCACGAGGGCCGGATCATCGCGGACGGCACGCTCGCGGAGCTCCGGCAGGTCCTCCCGCCCGCCCGGGTGGAGTACGTCGAGAAGCAGCCCACCCTCGAGGACGTGTTCCTCGCGATCATCGGCACCGCCCCGGCGGGCAGGGATGAGCAGGCCGGAGGGGGATCCCGATGAGCACCCACCTGGTCCGCGACACCGCGGCGCTGACCGGCCGGTCGCTGCGCCACATCACCCGCAGCGTCGACACCGTCGTCACGACGGCGGTCATGCCCGTCGCCATCATGGTCCTGTTCGTCGTCGTGTTCGGCGGGGCGATCGACACGGGCACGTCCTCCTACGTCGACTACATGCTGCCGGGCGTCCTGCTCATCACCATCGCGTCCGGTGTGGCGTACACGGCGTACCGGCTGTTCCTGGACCTGCAGAGCGGCATCTTCGAGCGCTTCCAGTCCATGCCCATCGCCCGGTCCAGCATGCTGTGGGCGCACGTGCTCACCTCGCTCGTCGCGAACCTCGTCTCCCTCGCGATCGTCGTCGGCGTCGCCCTCCTCATGGGCTTCCGGACGTCGGCGGGTCCCGTCGCCTGGCTGGGTGTGCTCGGCATGCTGGTGCTCTTCACCCTCGCCCTGACCTGGATGGCGGTGATCGCGGGCCTGTCCGCGAAGACCGTGGACGGTGCGAGCGCGTTCTCCTACCCGCTGATCTTCCTCCCGTTCGTCAGTTCGGCCTTCGCACCGACGGAGACCATGCCCGGCCCCGTCCGCTGGTTCGCCGAGAACCAGCCGGTCACGTCGATCGTGGACTCGATCAGGGACCTGTTCGCGGGCCAGCCGGTCGGCGGCGACCTCTGGACGGCGCTCGCGTGGTGCACCGCGCTCCTCGCCGCCGCCTACGCCGTCGCCATCGCGACGTACCGGCGGAGGACGAGCTAGGACCCGGCCGCTCTGCCCTGAGCAGAGCGGTCCCCACGCCGCCCCGCGCGCGGCTACAGTCAGGGTGCATGGGCGAGATCCTGTATTTCCCGTCAGCTGCAACCACCGGACGACGCCGGCAGGCCCGGCCGCGCACGGCCCGCCCGGACGAGGTCCCTGAGGACACCCGCCCGGGGCGCGAGCCGCTCCTGCGCGAGGCCTACGGCGACGTGCTGCGCGACCTCCGGCTCGACCGCGGCGAGCGGCTCACGGACGTCGCCGGCCGTGCGGCCATCTCGCCGCAGTACCTCTCCGAGATCGAACGCGGCCGCAAGGACGCCTCCTCGGAGATCCTCGCGGCCATCGCGCGCTCGCTGGGTGTGACGGTGCGGACCCTGAGTTCCCATGCCACCACCCGGATGGCCCGGGGCGGAGGACCGCAGGTCCGCCTCGCCGCCTGAGCCGGGCCGGGTCGGGACTGCCCGTCCCTACGCGGGCGGGTCCGTCTTGCGGTACTCCACCACGGTGTCGACCACGCCGTAGTGCACGGCCTGGCGGGCGTCGAGGACGAGGTTCCGGTCCGTGTCCCGCCGGATGTCCTCCACCGTCCTCCCGGTGTGCCGGGCGAGGAGCTCGTCGAGGAGCGCCGTGATCCGCTCCACCTCGTCGGCCTCGAGGATGAGGTCGGGGATGGTGCCCCGGCCCGTGTCGATCGTCGGCTGGTGCAGCACCACGCGTCCGCGCGGCAGGATGGAGCGCGCGCCGCGCTCACCCCCGGCGAGGAGCACCGCCGCGGTGAAGGTCGCCTGGCCGATGCACGTGGTGCGGACCGGGGGCGTGACGTACTGCATCGCGTCGTACACGGCGAGCATGGCGCTGATGGATCCACCGGGCGAGTTGATGTACAGGTCGATCGGCAGCGACGCGCTCGCGGACTCCAGGTGGAGCAGCTGCGCGATCAGCGCGTTGGCCACGCCGTCGTCCAGGGGCGTGCCGAGATAGATGATGCGCTCGGTCAGCAGGCTGCTGTAGATGTCGAGGGTCTGCTGCGACCCGTTGCCGTGGCGCACCGTGACGTAGGGGATGGTGTAGCTGCTCATCGCACACCGCCCAGGCTGACGGCCGCGCGCCGGCCCGGCCGGATGTCGTCCAGGTGGTCGATGATCCGGTCCACGAACCCGTACTCCCGCGCCTCGGCCGCCGTGAACCAGCGGTCACGCAGGGAGTCGGCGGTGACGCGCCCGATCGGCTGACCGGTGTCCGCGGCGATGAGCCCGAGCACGGTGTCCCGTGTGTGCCGCAGGTCCTCGGCCTGGATGGCGATGTCCATCGCGGTGCCGCCGATACCGCCGGAGCCCTGGTGCAGCAGCACGCGGGCGTGCGGCAGGGCGAAGCGCTTGCCGTGCGTCCCGGCGCTGAGGAGGAACTGTCCGGCGCTGAGGGCCAGGCCCAGGACCACGGTGGAGACGTCGTTCGGGATGAGGCGCATGACGTCTCGGATCGCGAGCATCGCGGGCACGGACCCGCCGGGGGAGTTGATCCACAGGCTGATGTCCCGCTGCGGGTCCTCGGCGGAGAGCAGCATCAGCTGCGTGCACAGCCGGTTGCCGCCCTCCTGGTCCAGTTCGGTGCCGAGCAGCAGGATCCGGTGGCTCATGAGCTGCTGGGTCAGGGTGTCGTCGAGGGATGTGGGTCTGCGTTCGTCGGTCATGACCCCACCCTCGTCCCGGCGCCGTGGCCGGACAAGGGCGTGCTGCCGGAGGCAGATCTGCTGGGAGCTGCGCAGGGCGGGTGGTCCGGGGCACCGCCGTGGGGCCTCCCCCCGATGCCCGGACAGGAGTACAGTGTCGCCACGTCCGCAGGGGCGTTCCCGGATCCTGGAGGCGATCATGGACCACGTCGGCGTGGATGCGCAGCCCCTGACCATCGAGGATCTGCTGGCCGCCGTCGGGGGTGCGGAGCTGAGGCTCGGCGACACCGCGCGGGCGCGGATCGCAGCGGGCCGCGCGCTGATCGACGAGGCGCTGGTATCCGGGGTCCCGGTCTACGGGCTCACCACGAACGTGGGGCACGGCAAGGACCAGCGCATCCGTCGCGAGGAACTCGAACGGCAGCAGCAGATGCTCGTGGCAACCCACGGCGGAGCGTTCGGGCCGCCGCTCCCGCAGGACGTCGTCCGGGCGGCGATGGCCGTGCGGGTCAACGGCATGGCACAGGGTGGCTCCGGGGCGAGCCTCGCGGCAGCCACGACCCTGGTGTCCATGCTCAACGCCGGGGTCCACCCGGTGTTGCCCGCGACGGGTTCCATCGGCGCCGCGGACATCGGCCACATGGCGGGGATCGCCCAGGTGGCCGTCGGCGCAGGTGCCGCCCGGTACGACGGTGAGACCCTTCCCGGCGGGGAGGCACTGCGCCGCGCGGGGATCCCGCCGCTCCGCCTCAAGGGGAAGGACGGTCTCGCACTCATCTCCGCCAACGGGGTCTCCGTGGGACACGGCGCCATCGTCGTCGGCCACGCCGCCCGGGTTGCTGACGCCGCCGATGAAGCCGCCGCGCTGTCCCTCGAGGCGACGGGCGGCAACCCGTCCGTCGTCCTGCCCGCGGTCGGCCGTGCGAAGCCCTATCCGGGACAGATCGCCGCTGCCGCACACGTCCTGGACCTGCTGCAGGGCAGCCGTCTCCTGGAGGCCGCGGGACCGCGGTCCGTCCAGGACGCGCTCTCGTTCCGGGTGGTCCCGCAGGTCCACGGAGCCCTCCGCGAGTTCCTGACCGTCACGCGCCGGGCCGTGGAGGTCGAACTGAACTCGGCGAGCGACAACCCCCTCGCCGACGTCGGCTCCGGCACCGTGATCAGCAACGGCAACTTCCACCCGATGGTGATGGCCGTGTCCTTCGACGCCCTGCGCGTGGCCCTCGTCCATGCGGGGCAGCTCAGCGAGCGGCGCATGAGCCACCTGTGGAATGCCGTCATGGGTGCTCTCCAGCAGGGCCCACCGCCGCAGGCGACGGGCCCGGCGTCCCTGCCCGGGGTCCAGCTCCGGTACGCCGCGTCGGCATCCTTCACCGCCCTGCGCCTGCTGGCCGAGCCCGCGACCCTGGACTCGACCGTCCTGGACGGGGGCATCGAGGATCATGCCACGGGCGCGGTCCTGACGGTCAGGAGGACCGAGGAGGCCGTCGGGCTCCTCGCGGACATCCTCGCGATCGAGGTGCTGCTGGCGGTCGACCTGCTCGACCTGTCGTCTCCCGTCCGCCTGGGCGGCGGGGCCACCCGGGCCGCGGAACTGGCCCATGGGGCGGCCGCGGGAGCGGCATCAGCGGCGGAGGTCCACCGCAGGCTGAGGGAGGGGTTCCCGTCGGTTCAGTAGCTCCCCGGGGCTCCGCCGTCGGTCGCGGGGACGAAGGTGGCGGCCAGGGCCTCGGAACCACGGGCGAGGAGGGCGACGTCGGCCCCGACGAGGACGAAGCGCGCCCCGCCGTCGAGGTACCTGCGGGCGGTGTCCGGGGTGAAGGCGTTGACCCCGGCCGGTTTTCCCGCCCGCCGGGCGGCCGCGAGGCACTGCCCGACGGCGGCACGTACGTCCGGGTGTTCCTGCTGACCGAGGAGCCCCATGGAGGCGGCGAGGTCGGAGGGCCCCATGAAGATGGCGTCGACGCCGTCGACCGCGAGGATGTCCTCCACGGCCCCGACGGCGGCTGTGGACTCGATCTGCACCGTCACGCTGACCGTCGACCCCGCGGAGGCCAGATAGTCGGGGACCCTGTTCCAGCGGGCGGCCCGGGCCAGCGCCGAGCCGACGCCGCGGACGCCGTCGGGCGGATAGCGGGTGGCGGCGACGGCGGCCCGCGCGTCGGCCGCCGAGTGCACCATGGGGATCAGCAGGTTCTGCACGCCGAGGTCGAGGTACTGCTTGATGAGCACGGTGTCGTTGACGGGCGGCCGGACGAGCGTCTGCACCGGGTACCCGTGGACAGCCTGGAGCTGGGCGAGGATGGACTCGAGGCCGTTGGGGCTGTGTTCGGCGTCGATGAGCAGCCAGTCCAGCCCGGCGCCGGCGCAGATCTCGGCGACCAGCGGGCTGCCGGAGCAGACCCACATGCCGGCGAGCGGCCGGTCGGCCGCGGCGAGGGCGTCGGCGAACGTGGGGGCTAGGTGAAGCGGCATGTGACGGCTCCCAGTGCTCCGTAGTCGGCGTGGACGGTGTCGCCCCGGTCCACCCACATGGGTCGGGTGAAGGATCCGGCGAGGATGATGTCCCCGGCCTTCAGGCCGTCCCCGTGGGCGGCGATCTTGTTCGCGAGCCAGTGCACGCCTGCGGCGGGATGGTCCAGGACCCCGGCGGCCACCCCGGTCTCCTCCACCACCTGGTTCTTGTAGAGGATCGCGGCGACCCAGCGCAGGTCGACGGCGTCGGGCTTCACAGGCCTGCCGCCCACCACCATGGCGCCCATCGCCGCGTTGTCGGAGATGGTGTCCACGATGGTCCGGCCCTCCATCTCGATCCGCGAATCCAGGATCTCCAGGGCCGGCACCACGTAGTCGGTCGCATTCAGGACGTCGAAGATCGTGCAGCTCGGTCCGGCGAGGTCGTCCTTCAGCACGAAGGCCAGCTCCACCTCGACCCGCGGCTTCGTGTAGCGCTCCCACTCCACGGAGCAGCCGGTCTCGAGGACCATGTCGTCGAAGATCGCCCCGTAGTCGGGCTCGGTGATGCCGGTGGCCGCCTGCATGGCCCTCGAGGTGAGCCCGATCTTCCGGCCCACGAGTGTGCGGCCGGCGTCCTCGTTGCGCTGCCGCCAGAGCCGCTGCACGGCGTAGGAATCCTCGACCGTCATGTCCGGGTAGCGGGCGGTCAGCAGCGGCACCGGGGTCCGGGTGCGGGCGGCGTCGAGCAGTTCGTCGGCGATCCGGCTGATGGTCCGGGGATCGAGCATCGGTGTCCTCCTGCGGGTCTCAGAGCTGGGTGCCGAGCTTGAAGCCCTCGGCCGTGCCGCCGTCGTGCCTGCGCGTGTAGGAGAAGCCGTCGGCGCCGACGGTCACGGCCATCTCGCTCCTGTCCTCGCGGGCCACGACGGGCTGGGGGGTGCCGTCGAGGTCCAGGACCAGGGAGGCCTCCGAGTACCAGGACGGCACGACGGCGTTGCCCCACCAGTCGCGGCGCTGGTTGTCGTGCACGTCCCACGTGATGGTCGGGTTGTCCGGATCGCCCGTGTAGTAGTCCTGGCAGTAGATCTCGATGCGGTGACCGTCCGGGTCGAGGATGTAGAGGTAGAAGGCGTTCGAGACGCCGTGCCGTCCGGGCCCGCGCTCGATGCGGTCGCTGATGCGCAGGGCGCCCATCTTGTCGCAGATCTGGATGATGTTGTGCTTCTCGTGGGTCGCGAAGGCCACGTGGTGCATGCGGGGACCGTTGCCGCCGGTCAGGGCGGTGTCATGCACGGTCTGCTTGCGGTGCATCCACACGGCGTAGGTGACGCCGTCGGAGTCCTGGATGTCCTCGGAGACCCGGAAGCCGAGGTCCTCGAGGTACGCACGCCCGCGCGGGACGTCCGGGGTCACCTGGTTGAAGTGGTCCAGGCGCACCAGTTCGCCCGCCGAGTAGAGGTCGTAGCGCTGGGTGAGGCGCTCCACGTGCTCGACGTCGTAGAAGAACTCGTAGGGGAAGCCCAGCGGATCCTCGACGCGGACGGAGTCCCCGACGCCCCTGGTGAAGCCTCCTGCGCGGCGTTCGGTGCGGCAGCCCAGTTCCCTGTAGTAGGCCTCGGCGGCGTCCACCTCGGCAGGGGACCTCACGCGGTACGCGAAGGCGGCGACGGCGGCGACCGGTCCCTTCCGCAGCACGAGGTTGTGGTGGATGAACTCCTCGAGCGAGCGCAGGTAGATCGCCTCGTCGTCCTCCTCCGTGACGTGCAGGCCGAGGACGTCCACGTAGAACTGGCGGGAGCGGGCGAGGTCGGTGACCACGATCTCCATGTACGCGCAGCGGACGATGTCCGGGGCTGGGACCGAGGGCGTGGGGATGGGCTGGGCCATGGTGGTTCTCTCTTCGTCGAGCGGGAGGGGTGTCAGCCTTCGTTGGCTGCGGAGTCTGCGATGCTGCCGAACTTCGGTGTGTGGACGGTGCCGAGCGTGATGTGCACGGCCTGCTGGTCGGTGTAGAAGTCGATGGAGCGGTAGCCGCCCTCGTGGCCGAGGCCCGAGGACTTGACCCCGCCGAAGGGCGTGCGGAGGTCGCGGACGTTGTGGCTGTTGAGCCACACCATGCCCGCCTCGACGCTCTGCGCGAAGGTGTGGGCCCGGGTCAGGTCCTTCGTCCACACGTAGGCCGCGAGCCCGTACTTCGTGTTGTTCGCGAGTTCCAGGGCCTCGGCGTCGGTGTCGAAGGGGGTGAGGGCGACGACGGGGCCGAAGATCTCCTCCTGGAAGATCCGGGCGTCCGGGGAGACGTCGGCGAAGACCGTGGGGGCGATGTAGTTGCCCTCCGGGAGGTGCTCCGGGCGTCCGCCGCCGGCGAGCAGGCGGCCCTCGGTCTTCCCGATCTCCAGGTAGGAGGCCACCTTCTCGAAGTGCTCGGGGTGCACGAGCGCGCCCACCTCTGTCTTCGGGTCGTGCGGGTCGCCGACGACGATGGCCTTCGCCCGCGCGGCGTACTTCTCGCAGAACTCCTCGTACACGGGGCGTTCGACGAGGATGCGGGAGCCGGCGGTGCAGCGCTCGCCGTTGAGGGAGAACACGCCGAAGAGGGCCGAGTCGATGGCGGCGTCGATGTCCGCATCGGCGAAGACGACGCAGGGTGACTTCCCGCCGAGCTCCATGGAGAGTCCCTTGAGGTTGGCTGCGGCGTTCCGGAAGATCGTCTGGCCCGTGGTGGTCTCGCCCGTGAAGGAGATCAGCGGGACGTCCGGGTGCTTCACGAGGGCGTCCCCGGCCTCCTCGCCGAGTCCGTTGACGAGGTTGAACACGCCGTCGGGCAGGCCCGCGTCCTTGAAGATCTGCGCCCACAGGGAAGCGGAGAGGGGCGTGAACTCGGCCGGCTTCAGCACCACGGCGTTGCCCGTCGCCAGCGCGGGCGCGAGCTTCCAGGACTCGAGCATGAAGGGCGTGTTCCACGGGGTGATGAGCCCGGCGACGCCGATGGGCTTGCGGTTCACGTAGTTGATCTGCGAGCCGGGCACCTTCATGGCGTCGTCGAACTGCGCCACGATGAGGTCCGCGAAGAAGCGGAAGTTCTCGGCCGCACGCAGCGCCTGCCCCTTCGCCTGGGTGATGGGCAGGCCGGTGTCGAACGTCTCGAGTTCGGCGAGCCGGGACTCCTGGGCCTCGACGGCGTCGGCGATCCGGTTCAGCACGCGGGCGCGCTCACGGGGCTTCAGGCGGGGCCACGGGCCGTCGGTGAACGCCTCGCGGGCGGCGGCGACCGCGGCGTCGATGTCCTCCTGCTGCCCCGCCGCGGCGGTGGCGTACGGGGTGTTGGACACCGGGTCGAGGACCTCGAAGGTCTTCCCGCCGATCGAGTCGACGAAGCGCCCGCCGATGTAGTGCTGGATGGTGGAGGGCAGGCCCTCGGGGATGTACTGCTCGGTCGCGGCGCCGGTCGTGGTCATCAGTGGGTCCTCACGGTGGTTCTGGGCGGGATCAGGGGCTGGGACGTCATGCGCGGCTGTCCTGGGCGTGCGCCAGGTAGGCGTCGAGGGTGGCGCTGCGGTGGGAGCGGGCCGCGCGCTCGACCGTGTCGGCGTCGGCCCCCTCCTCGATCAGGCGGAGCAACGCCTCGTGTTCCGCCACGGAGTCGCGGGCGCGGCCCGGGACGAAGCGGAAGGTCGAGGACCGCAGCGATGCCAGGCGGTTCCAGCCGCGGTGCACGAGGTCGAGGATGTGCGGATTCGGGCAGTGCTCGAAGAGGATGGCGTGGAAGTCCTGGTTGAGCCGTGTGAAGCGCACCGGGTCGAAGTGCTCCAGGCAGGCGCGCATCTCCTCGTTAACCGACCGCGCGCGGGCCACGTCCCCCGCGCCGATGAAGGGGGCGGACAGGGCCGTCGCGGCGCCTTCGACGAGGCTCAGCGTCTGCATCGTGTAGAGGTACTCTGTGGGGTCGATCCCGGCGACCGTCGCACCGACATTGCGCTGGAAGGTCACCAGGCCCTCGGCTTCGAGGCGGCGGATCGCCTCCCGCACGGGCACCACGCTCACCCCGAGGTCCTGCGCGATCGCGGCGAGGACGAGGCGGTGCCCCGGCGGGTAGGTGCCGTCGACGATCCGCGCCGTGACGGCGGCATAGGCCTGCTGCGACTTGCTGCCCTCCGCCACCGCGTCGTTCGCGGTCCCGGTCACCTCAGTCATGGGGCTGCCCCGCCTCCCATTCCTCGTACCGCGCCCGCCAGGTGGCGTTCAGCGGGTACAGTCCGTCGACGCCGTGCCCCTCGGCGACCATCCGGGCGATGAACGTCTCCTCGCGCTCCTGCGCGATCGCGTCCTCGGCCAGTTCGGCGGCGAGAGCGGGCGGGATCACGAGGATGCCGTCGGCGTCGGCCACGATGATGTCGCCCGGCTGGACGGTGGTGCCGCCGCAGGCGATGGTGACGTCGGTGTCCCACGGGATATGGCGCCGCCCCAGCACCGCCGGGTGCGGGTTGGCGTAGTAGGTGGGCATGTCCATCGCGGCCACCGTCGCGAAGTCCCGCACACCGCCGTCCGTGATGATCGCCGCGGCGCCGCGCACCTCGGCCCGGAGGGCGAGGATGTCCCCGATGGTGCCGGTGCCCTTCTCGCCGCGGGCCTCCATCACGAGGATCTCGCCCTCGTTCACGGTGTCGATGGCCCGTTTCTGCGCGTTGTAGCCTCCGCCGTGGGCCTTGAACAGGTCCTCGCGGTTCGGCACGTAGCGCAGCGTGCGGGCGAGCCCGACGACGCGCCGTCCCGGCTGCGTGGAGGTGAGTCCGTCGATGCTGACGTTGTCGAGGCCGCGTTTGCGCAGCTGGGAGGAGAGGGTGGCCGTGGCGACGCTCTCGAGCTTCGCCTTAAGGTCCGGTGTGAGCACGGTCGTCGGCTCGGGTGCCGGCAGTCCGGCCGCCTCGCGTGAGCCGTAGGCCTCCTCGCGCTGGGCGTCGTCGGCCCTGGGCCGGGCGCCGAACCCGGCCAGCGGCGTCGTGCCCTCGCTCACGCGGGTGGTGAGGCGTCCGGTGGACAGGGCGCCGGCGCCGACCTCGACCTCGAGCACGTCTCCGGGGACGGCGACCGACGCTCCGGCCGGCGTGCCCGTGAGGATGATGTCGCCGGGTTCGAGGGTCAGCAGCTGCGACAGGTCGGCGATGAGCCGGGAGAACGGGAAGAGGAGATCGGCCGTCGTGTCGTCCTGGACGAGGGTGCCGTTGTGCCAGGTGCGGAGGGTGAGGGCGGCGGGATCGAGGGAGTTCGCAGGCAGGAGGCCGGGACCCACGGGGGTGAAGCCGTCACCACCCTTGGAGCGCAGGTTCGAGCCCTTGTCGGCATAGCGGAGGTCGTAGACGCCGAGGTCGTTGCCGGCGGTGACCCAGCCGACGTGGCTCCAGGCCTCGCCGGGGGAGACCCTGCGGGCAGGGGTGCCGATGATGAGCGCGATCTCACCCTCGAACCCGAGCAGTTCGCAGCCGGCGGGGCGCTCGACGGCGGAGCCGGACAGTGCGAGGGAGGACGACGGCTTCAGGAAGTAGGAGGGCTGCTCGGGGGTACGGCCCCTCTGGGCGGCCCGGCTGGGGTAGTTGATGTGCACCGCGATGACCTTGCGGGCGGCGGCCAGAATGCCCTCGTCGACCTGTTCCACCCGTGGCTCCTCATCGAGTACGAAATCGTATACGAAGCCTAGGCAGGGGTGGGAGGGCCCGTCAAGGGTGGGGCACGGCTGAGGTCCGGGAGGTACGGTGCGTGCCTTGCACCCGGAATGGGACGCCACTGCTCGTGACGTCCCGTCCCGGGTGTCCTCGACGCCGGTCGGCGTCGAGGACTCTTCGACTGCAGGCTAGACGAAGTTGAGCACGGTGAAGATGAGGCCGATGATGCCGAAGACCGTGCAGATGATGCCGAGGACCTTCCCTGCTGTTGCGCGGGCACCGAGTCGCTCGGCCTTGTTCGCCTGCATGATGGCGAGGGGGCCGAGGATGATCCCGAGGATGAACAGGCCGATGATGCCGAGGACCAGGGAGGTGGTCTTGGCCTTGCCGGCCTCGGGCGACACGCCATTGGCGCTCTGCATGGTGTTGTAGGGCTGCTGAGTCATGGTGATTCCTTCTGCGTGATGGCTTCCGCGCGTGCGAAGGCGCGCGGGAAGCGTGGAATGGTACGTGCACGAAAGGGCGGAAGGCAGGCTGAGCGCCCGGTCCCGAAGAATGATCCCCCGCCGTGACTGTACCGTTCGATCTCTCCGGGAGGGAGGGGCCGCGCGCACTTTCCCGGGAGGAGCTCGCGGAACGGGCAGCCGGGTCGTGACGCCGACGATGTCATCGGTTCCGGCGCAGGCCTGCAGCCTGTCCGGGGACGTATGCAACGGTGACGGGTGGGCCGATGGCAGACTGGCGTTCGTCGTCGAAAGGAGAACGCCCTCATGGATCCGGTCGTGACCTTGATCCGCTCACATGCCCTCTCGGATGTCGCCCAGTATGCGTACGCGGCCACAGCCCCGGCGGGGGCGCGGATGATCTTCCTGGCCGGCTCGTGCCCACTGGACGAGGACGGCGCCACGGTCGGCCAGGGCGACTACGCAGCGCAGGCCGGACGGTGCGTCCACACCATGCTTCAGGCCCTCGAGGCGGCCGGTGCTTCGCTCTCCGACGTGATCAGTACGCGGGTGCTGGTGGCGTCCTCGAGGCAGGCGGACCTCGTCACCGCCTGGAACGTGGTGCGGGCCGCCTTCGGCGACCATGACGTGCCGAGCACACTGCTGGGCGTGACGGTTCTCGGGTACGACGACCAGCTCGTCGAGATCGAGGCCGTCGCAGCGGTGCTCGATCAGAACACCTGAGATCCTCCCCTCAGCCCGAGGCCGGACGGACTGCGGCGGATTCAGCGGGTGACGACCACGTGCTCGTTGGGCACGCAGTGCGTCATGGTGAGTCCCTCGACATCGCGCGGTCCGTTGTTGCCCAGATTCTTCAGGCGATCCAGCTCGTCGTCGGACAGGGTCTGGCTGGCGAGGGGCGGCAGGTCCTTGATCTCGTCGAGGCCGATGCCGAGGCCTGCACCGACGCGGGCTCCGAGTTCGTCGTCGACGAGGTAGAAGTGCCAGACCATGCGCTCCTGCACCGCGCGTGCCGCCTGCCCGATGAGCGTGACGAAGTTGCCCACCAGATCGTCCTTCTCCCACTGCTCCAGCAGCTGGTAGCGCTGGCCCGCCTGCAGGTAGTCGTTGGTGAGCGGGATGCGCTTGCGCGTCAGGCGCCCATGGATCTCGGGCCCCTGCTCGTCATGTGTGGGGTACTCGCCCTCGCGGAGACCGCCGGTGATCGAGGGCTCGTAATTGACGCGGGGGTTCTGCCCGGGCGCGAGGTCCCTCGCGTAGGACATCTGCCCGCCGCTCTGGTTCGTGTGCACGGGTGCGTGCTTCGCCGCGTTGACGGGCAGCTGGAGGTAGTTCGGGCCCACCCGGTAGCGCTGGGCGTCGCTGTAGCTGAACGTGCGGCCCACGAGCATCTTGTCGTCCGAGAAATCGAGGCCGTCCACGAGGACGCCCGTGCCGAAGGAGATCTGCTCGTTCTCGTTGTGGTGGTCCGAGACGTTCCTGTTCAGCGTCATGGTGCCGATCAGCTTCGGCACGAAGTCCTGCTCCGGCCAGGTCTTCGTGTCGTCGAGCGGGTCGAAATCGAGCTCCGGGTGGTCGCCGTCGTCCATCAGCTGCACGTACAGATCCCACTTCGGGTAGTCGCCGCGCTCGATCGCCTCGAACAGGTCCTTCGACGCGTGACCGAGATCCGTGGCCTGGATGTTGGCGGCGTCCTCCTCGGTCAGGCTCTTCACGCCCTGCTGCGGCTGCCATGTGTACTTCACGAGCTTGGTGTCGCCGTCGGCATTGACCCACTTGTAGGTGTTGACGCCGAAGCCCTGCATGTGGCGGTAGTCCGCCGGGATGCCGCGCGGGCTGAAGAGGTTCACGAGCATGTGCATCGCCTCGGGGGTCTGCGACATGAAGTCGAAGATGCGCGCCGGTTCCTGCCTGAACGTGACGGGGTCCGGCTTGAGCGAGTGGATGACGTCGGGGAACTTGATGGCGTCGCGGATGAAGAACACGGCGAGGTTGTTGCCCACCAGGTCCCAGTTGCCGTCCTCGGTGTAGAACTTCACGGCGAAGCCGCGGGGATCGCGGGCAGCTTCGGAGGAGTCCCGGCCGCCGATGACGGACGAGAAGCGGATGGCGACGTCGGTCTTCTTGCCCGGCTCGGAGAAGAGCTTGGCCCGGGTGTAGGTGGTGATCGGTTCGTCGCCGACCATACCCGTCGCCTCGAAGTCGCCGTAGGCGACGAATCCGCGCGCGTGGACCACGCGTTCCGGGATGCGCTCGCGGTCGAAGTGGGTGATCTTCTCGAGGAACTGGTAGTTCTCGAGGGTGGCCGGGCCGCGGGCGCCGACGGTCCGGGAGTTCTGGTTGTCGTAGACCTGGTGGCCCTGGCGATTGGTCAGGACAGGGCGGTCGTCCCCTTCGGCGGGCGGCTGGCTGGCGACATCGGTCATGGGGTGCTCCTCACGGCGGGCTCTCGACGACGGCTTCTCTCGAGCAGTTCACACCAACGCTACGTCCGCCCGGCCGCCGGTGGCATCAGTTTCCTGCCCGGTCGAGACGTGCTAGAGCGGATGATCCGGGGCCCTGGGTCGAGGCGGTTCGCGGCCGTCGGGGCGGGATGATCCGGATGCGGAACGGGTTCTGACCTGTCGGGGATCCGCGTCCCGACGACGGCACGTGTGGCCTCATAGTGTCGGTGGCGGGCGGGATCATGGGGTATGGACAGCAGCCGGGAGGCGCCGCTCGAGGACATCACCGGGACAGGTGGCGCTTCGCGGTGCGCGGCGGTCCGGACCGCCGGTGTTCGCGAGGTGCTGGACCGGGTGGCTTCCCTTCCCGCGGGCCCCGGGAGTGCCGAGCTGATCGATCGGTTGCGGGGCCTTCTCGACCAGGCAGCCGGGTCCGGTGACGCGCCGCGCGGTGTCGCTGTGCCGTCCACCCGTGGGGGCGGTGCCGCCGCCGGCCCTTCGGGTCTCATGAGGATCGCGTCGGTACGGGATCTGATCGGCGCGTTGGTGTCTCTCGCGCCCGGAGCCGCTGGTGCGGAGTCGATCGAGGAGATCAGGGCGTGTGAGGATCTGAAGTCCCTGCTCTCTGCCCGGCAGGCCCGGACCACGGTCGCCTTCGACGTGGCCGAGCGCACGGCCCAGGCGGCGGCAGGTGTTCCGGCCGCGGAGCGGGGCAAGGGGGTGGCGGCGCAGGTGGCGTTGGCCCGGCGGGAGTCCCCGGCCCGGGGCGGGATGCTGCTGGGATTGGCACGGGCACTGGTGGCAGAGATGCCGCACACGCTCACGGCCCTGGAATCGGGGCAGGTCAGCGAGTGGCGGGCAGCGCTGCTGGTGCGGGAGACCGCGTGCCTGTCGGCGGCGGATCGGTGCGCGGTCGATGAGGACCTCAGCGCCGAGACGGGAGTGTTCGAGGGGGCCGGGACCCGGCGGATCGTCGCTGCCGCGCGGGCGGCGGCGTATCGCAGGGATCCCCGCTCGGTCGTCGGCCGGGCGGCCCGTGCGGCGGGGGACCGGTGCGTGAGTCTGCGCCCGGCACCGGACACCATGACCTATCTGACGGCCCTGCTGCCGGTGACCGAGGGAGTGGCGGTGCATGCCGAGCTGACCCGGTACGCCGACACGTGCCGGGCCCAGGGTGATGAGCGGGGCCGGGGCCAGGTGATGGCCGATGCGCTGGTCGAGCGGGTCACAGGCGTGCCCGGCGGGGTGTCGCGGGTGGAGGTGCAGCTGATCATGACCGACCGGGCGCTGTTCCAGGGCGACAGTGAGCCGGCCCGGGTGCCCGGGTGCCCGGGTACGGGATCGTGCCCGCCGCATGGGCCCGCACGCTCCTCACCCAGCAGCCGTCCGGGCCCGGCGAGCACGGAGCCGGTCTCCCGGACGGGATCCCTGCCGGAGCCGGGCCCGGATCGGCATCAGGACCGGAGCCACGCTCCCGTCGCCGGAAGGACTCCCGACAGGGGTTCGAGGCGTGGCTCCGGAGGCTCTACACCGCTCCGGGCGCCGGGGAGTTGGTGGCGGTCGATTCGAAGGCCCGGCTGTTCACGCCGGGGCAGCGCCGCTTCCTCCAGGCCCGGGACGATGCGTGCCGGACTCCGTACTGTGATGCGCCCATCCGGCACTATGACCACGTGGTGCCCTGGCACGACGACGGGCCGACGATCCTGTCGAACGGGGCCGGGCTGTGCGAGGCGTGCAACCACACCAAGGAACGTCCCGGCTGGAGGACCACCCCGACCGCGCGTGCCGCACCCGGTGCCCGACACACCATCGAGGTCCGCACCCCCACCGGCCACACCTACCGATCCACCGCCCCACCCCTGCCCGGTAGCGGTCACGAGAATCGTCACTCGCGGGGCTCGACGCGCCACGCGCCGGATCACCGAGCCTCACCCACTCCTCACCCAGTCCGCTACTCCCGACGGGTCGACCTCGTTTTCGCCTGATGCACCTCGCAGCGGGCTGGAGCGCCAGTAGGAGTGGACCTCGACCCCGCGTGGTCGGGCTGCTGGTCCCGGTCAGCTCCCGGAGGCGAGTGCGGCCAGGAGGTCGGCCGCCACGCCGTCGTCCGAGTAGCCAGCGAAATCCGTGGAGCTCAGTGAGTTCACCTCGAGCACGACCAGCGCGTGGTGCGCGGTATCCAGATACATGGCCTGGTATTCCCCCTGCGGATTGGTGGGGTACCAGCGGGCGAGGACGTGCACCTCGAGCTGCCCGGCCTGGACGGTGGTGACGGTGTTCTCCTGGTCCGCGGTGTCCGTCCGGGAGACGAACAGCTGCAGGGTCTGATCGGCGGTCGCACTGTCGGGGGCCTGGATCAGCTGGAGCGAACCGGCGTAGCGTCCCTTCGACCAGAAGTCGCAGAGGTATCGGTAGGAGTCGGTGGCCGTCGGGTCGTCACCGTAGGAGCCCCAACCGGAATCGGTGATCGTCGGATCCTCGTCGAGGATGCCGGGTACGGCGTCTCCGAGTTCGCAGGGGTCATTGCTCAGCACCGGTGTGTTGCCGCCGAAGGCGTCCGATTCCGCCCACCCGTCGGCGGTGTCCTGCAACCAGGGCTCCGGTATGCCGGTCACGGACGCGGGATCCGGCGTGCTCGCGCACCCGGTCGCAACCGTCGCGAGAACAACCAGTGCGGAGAGGGTACGGAAGCGCATGCAGTCAAGATATCCGGTGCAGGACTGCACCATGCCCGACCTAGACGGCCCCGCCGAAGTACACCTCGACGTCGTGCACACGCCCGTCCTGCACCCGGGTCGCTTCGACATTGCGGTAGGTGCGGCCCGCGACGGCGTACTCGTAGCGGTGCAGCACGACGCCGCCGATCTCGACGATCTGCAGGGTGATGGCCGGTGCGTCGAAATGGCCGGCAGAGGGGAAGCAGCGCTGCAGCCAGGCGTCCCGGTCCAGATGGTCGTCCTGGGGGCTCGTGAAGACGAACTCCGGGGCCATCAGTGAGAGGGCGAGTGCCTCGTCCTGCTCCCGGAAGGCACGCGAGAATTCGAGGACGGTCTCCTGCGGCGACAGAGGCATACGCCGATCCTGACGCGTGGCGGCACCCGCCGTCCACCCCGTCAATCAGCGCTGCGCTGGGGGACCGCGCGATCCGGTTCGTCCTCAGGACGGCCGGCGTACCACTCGTGGAACTCGGAGCAGCGCCCCAGGTGGTCGAACCGCAGGAACCAGATGTTGTCGTAGGCCGTGACCACGCGGTCACTCCCCGGGTGGTAGAACACGGTCCGTCCATGCGCGACCACCCGGTCTCCCTCGACGGCGACCGGGTGGTAGCCGGCGTCGAAGGACTCCCCGATGAAGGCATCACGCTCACTCATCCACTGGGCGACGATCTCCTCGCGTCCGACGGCGCGGATCTGGAACGGGTAGTGCCACACGGCGTCCTCGGACCAGAGGTCGGCGATCGCTCGTTCGTCGTAGAGCTTCCATGCGGTCACGTACGCGTCGAGCCACTCCTGCGCGGCATCCCTCGTCATCGCCGTCGATGCGGATGCTGCGTGGTGCCACTCGGGCTGATCCAGGAGACTCGTCATCCTGCGATCGTAGCCACGGCGCGGGCAGACGATCGGCGTCGTCGGTTCGCACCCTTGAGTCCTGCCCCTGCCCGGGCTAGCATCGCGTCACGATAGTAGAACACTGCGTTCGATTATCGAACGCAGCAATCGGCAGCGGCACCACCACGACGAAGTGAGGACAGCCCGTGCAATTCCACCACCACGGCTACGTCTCGGGCGACCCCCGGGTCCAGCCCGCAGCAGGTGTCGGTCTCGACCGTCCGGAGGAGCTCCCCGACGAGGTCGACGTCCTGATCATCGGCACCGGACCTGCCGGCATGATCACCGCCGCGCAGCTCTCGCAGTTCCCGGGCATCACCACGCGGATCGTGGAGCGCCGGCCGGGCCGGCTGCCCATCGGCCAGGCCGACGGCATCCAGGCCCGCAGCGTCGAGACGTTCCAGGCGTTCGGCTTCGCCCAGCGCATCACCGAGGAGGCGTACCGGATCGTCGAGATGGCCTTCTGGAAGCCGGACCCGGCAGATTCCTCCCGCATCATCCGCACCGCGCGCCCCGAGGACGACGAGACCGGCATCAGCGAGTTCCCCCACCTGATCGTCAACCAGGCGCGTGTGCTCGACTACTTCGGCGAGTTCATGAAGAACTCGCCCACCCGCATGGAGCCCGACTACGGCTTCGAGTTCGCCGGACTCGAGGTCGACGACGCGCAGGAGTACCCCGTCGCCGTCACCCTCGTGCGCACGGCCGGAGACCGCGAGGGCGAGCAGCGCACCGTCCGCGCCCGGTACGTGGTCGGGGCCGACGGCGCCCGCAGCAAGGTCCGCCAGGCCATCGGCTGCAGCCTCACGGGTGACCAGGCCAACCACGCGTGGGGCGTCATGGACGCGGTCGCCGTCACCGATTTCCCCGACATCCGCCGCAAGTGCGCCATCCAGTCGGGGTCCGGCGGCAGCATCCTCCTGATCCCGCGGGAGGGCGGGCACCTGTTCCGCATGTACGTGGACCTCGGCGACGTGGATCCCGCGACCAAGGGGGCCATCCGCAGCACCACCATCGCCGAGATCATCGCGAAGGCCAACACCATCCTCAGCCCCTACACCCTCGACGTGCGGAACGTCGCCTGGCACAGCGTGTACGAGGTGGGCCACCGCCTCACCGACCGGTTCGACGACGTCCTGCCGGAACAGCTCGGCCGCCGCACACCGCGCGTCTTCATCACCGGCGACGCCTGCCACACGCACAGCGCCAAGGCCGGCCAGGGCATGAACGTGTCCATGCAGGACGGCTTCAACCTCGGCTGGAAGCTCGGCCACGTGCTCGAGGGGCGTAGCCCCGAGTCCCTGCTGGCCACGTACTCCGCGGAGCGCCAGGTGGTGGCGAAGGACCTCATCGAGTTCGACAAGGAGTGGTCGGCGCTCATGGCCCGGAAGCCCGAGGACTTTGCCGACCCGTCCGAGCTCGAGGACTTCTACGTCAGCACCGCCGAGTTCCCCGCCGGCTTCCGGACCCAGTACGCGCCGTCCCTGCTCGTCGCCGAGCCCGCGCACCAGGACCTGGCCGGCGGGTTCCCGATCGGCAAGCGTTTCAAATCCGCGCCGGTGGTCCGGGTGTGCGACGGCGTCCCCCTGCACCTCGGCCACCATGCGACGGCCGACGGGCGCTGGCGCATCTACGTCTTCGCCGACTCGGCCGAGCCGGGAGCGGCGTCGGGCGTCACGGACTTCGCCGCGTGGATCGGGAGCTCCCCGGACTCGCCGCTCGCCGCGACGCCGGAGGGCGCCGACCGTGATGCGTGGTTCGACGTGAAGGTGATCTACCAGCAGGACCACACCCGGGTGGACATCGGGCGCGTGCCGCCGGAGTTCAAGCCCGCCACCGGCCCCTTCGGGCTCACCGACTACGAGAAGGTGTACGCGGCGGATCCCTCCGCCGACATCTTCGACCTGCGCGGTATCGACCGGGCCGGGGCCGTCGTCGTCGTCCGCCCGGACCAGTACGTGGCGCACGTGCTGCCCCTGGCGGACACCGCGGGCCTTGCCGCCTTCTTCGCCCCGCTGCTGGCGGGCTCCGGCCGGGCTGCCGGGCGGGCGTTCGCCTGAGATGGGTGCGGCGGAGGGGACGACGACGGCGGCTCCCGCCTCGCAGACGCTCTCGCGCGGGCTCCGCACGCTGGAGATCCTCGCCGAGGGGCCGGAGGGGCGGACGACGGCGGAGATCGCCGAGGCGCTGGGCGTCCACCGATCGATCGCCTACCGGATCCTGCGGACGCTCGAGGAGCACTCCCTGGTGGTCCGTGACGCGGGCGGGCGGTTCCAGCCCGGCCCCGGCCTCGCGAGCCTGGCCCGGGGCGTGGCGCCGAGGCTGCAGACGGCGGCCCTGCCGGTCCTCACGGCGGTAGCGGCCGAGCTGCAGATGACCGCCTTCATCGCCGTGTGGGACCGGAGCCACTGCGTCACCCTCGTCGCCGTGGAGCCGCCGCACGGCGAGGGGACGCTCGTGCAGCGGCCGGGCACCCGTCACCGGTTCGACGCCGGGGCGCCGGGCATCGCCATCCAGTCCGCCCTGACCGAGGCGCGCTGGGAACGCCTCGCTCCGGGGGAGCCGTACCGGGAGGCGTCGAGGGCCGCTGCCGCCGCCGGGTACGCGGTGAGCCGCGACGAGGTCATCCCGGGCGTGGGTTCCGTGGCGGCCCCCATCGCCGTGCGCGGACAGCTCCCCGCAGCCCTCGCCGTCGTCTATCTCCGCAGCGACCGGCCCGTCGAGGAGATCGGCGCCCGCGTGGCCGAGGCGGCCCGCGCCGTCGGCTCCGTCCTCTGATGCCGGCCCGCGGCATCCCCCGTCCCCTGATCCACCCTGCGAAGGAGCAGTCATGACCACCCTTCCCCTCCGGGCCTCGGCCGCGGACCCCGCCACGCTCGACGCGGAGGAGACGTGGTCGCGCGACCACCTCGAATCGGTGCAGCTCGAGCGGCTGCGGGCCACGCTCGCGCACGCCTACGCGAACGTGCCCCTGTACCGGCGGAAGTTCGACGCCGCCGGGGTGCACCCGGACGACCTCCGCGAGCTGACGGACCTGGCGAAGTTCCCCTTCACCACCAAGGAGGACCTGCGCAGCACCTACCCGTTCGGCATGTTCGCGGTGCCGCAGTCACAGGTGGCGCGCGTCCACGCGTCGTCCGGCACCACGGGCCAGCCGACCGTCGTCGGGTACACCGCCGGCGACCTCGACCGGTGGGCCTCGCTGGTGGCCCGATCGCTGCGCGCCTCCGGGGTGAAGGCCGGGTGGAAGGTCCACAACGCCTACGGGTACGGCCTGTTCACGGGCGGCCTCGGCGCGCATGCCGGCGCGGAACGCCTCGGCTGCACCGTCATCCCGATCTCCGGCGGCCAGACCGAGCGGCAGGTCCAGCTCATCCGGGACTTCGAGCCCGACGCAATCCTCGCCACGCCGACGTACCTGCTGACCATCCTCGACACCATGGCCGCGGCCGGCATCGACCCGTCCTCCACAACGCTGAAGACAGGCGTCCTCGGCGCCGAACCGTGGACGGAGGGCATGCGGCAGGAACTCGAGGGGCGCATGGGCTTCGACGCGTGCGACATCTACGGCCTGTCCGAGGTCATGGGCCCGGGCGTCGCGGGCGAGTGCGTGGAGTCCAAGGACGGATCGCATGTCTGGGAGGACCACTTCCGCCCCGAGATCATCGACCCGTTCACCGAGAAGGTGCTGGACGACGGCACGGCGGGCGAGCTCGTCTTCACGTCCCTGACGAAGGAGGCTCTGCCCATCATCCGGTACCGCACCCACGACCTCACGCGCCTGCTGCCCGGCACCGCCCGCCCCGGCATGCGCCGTATGGAGCGCATCACCGGGCGCAGCGACGACATGGTGATCGTGCGCGGCGTGAACCTCTTCCCCACGCAGGTGGAGGAGCTGGCACTCGGCATCCCGGCCCTGAGCCCGCACTTCCAGCTCGAACTGACCCGGCCGGACGGGCAGCGGATGGACCAGCTGACCGTCCGGGTGGAGCCGCGGGAGGGCGTCAGCGCGGCCGACGCCGCCGCGGCCGCCGAGGAGCTCCGGCACCTGATCAAGACGCACATCGGCTCCACGTGCGCCGTCGCCGTGGTGGAGCAGGGCTCGCTGGTGCGCTCCAGCGGGAAGCTCCGGCGGATCTACGACCTGCGGCCCCGCGGCTGAGGGGCGGCGCAGCACGTCGTCAGCGGTGCAGGCCTTCCAGGACAGCCAGGGCGGCGGCCGGCCCGTCCTCGGCCGCCATGGCACGGGCCGCCTCGCGCACGGCAGGTCGGTACTGACCGACCTGCCCGAGGGCGTCCGCAAGACGGGGTGACGTCAGTGCGCGCCGTCGGATCGGCGCGGGACCGAGGCCGTCGGCGTGCAGCCTCGCGCCCCAGAAGGGCTGGTCCGCGATGAACGGCACCACCACCGAGACGGTGCCGGCCGCCGTCGCCGCCTGGACCGTCCCGATGCCCCCGTGGTGGACGGCCGCTTCGGCCCGCGGCAGGACGGCGTCGTGGGGTACCGACGTCGTGACCAGCACATCGGCGCCGGCGACGTCGGGCGGTAGTGCCAGCCCGCCGAGGCCCGTGGCGAGCAGCGCGCGGGACCCGGCGGCGCGGATACCGCCAATCACCTCCCGTGCCCGGGCGACCGGGTCGCCGGCCGCCATGGAGCCGAACCCCGCGTACACGAAACCGCCCTCGGAGATGAAGCCGGACACCTCGTCGGGCATCACGCCCGCTGCCGCCGCCCGCCACGGACCGGTCAGGTGGACACTAGGCGGCCAGTCCGCAGGCCGCGGCAGGATCGCGGGGCTGATGGGCATGAGCGTCGCCGAGGCCGGGGGACGGGCCGAGCCCTGCCCACCGACCATCCTCGCCACATCGGACAGGTCCTGCCGGAACATGGCCGCGCCGCCCGCCGCTACCTGATAGGTGAGCCGGTTGAACGGGCCGAGGTTCCGCGTGATGGTCCCCGCCGCCGGGAACGCCGCCGTCGGCGTCATCACGGGGACCAGCTCGACCCAGACGAACGGGATGCCGAGGCCGCCCGCGATCAGCGGAGCCGACAGGATCTTCGGGTGGGCGACCAGCACGTCCGGGACGACGTCGAGCGCGGCCCGCGCCGACCCGATGAGCACCTGGCGCATCGCCGGCCGCACCACCGAACGGTACGAGCGGAGGACCGCCGCGAGGGAGACGCCCTGCTGCTGGATCAGCCCCGAGTAGTCGACCCCGAGGCTCACCGTAGCGAGCCCGGCCACATCGACCCCCGAGTTGTCCGGAAGCATCAGGCGCACTGCATGGCCCGCGGCCTGCGCCTGCCGCGCGAGGACCGCGAACGGCTCGACATCTCCGCGGGATCCCGCGGTCACGAGCAGCATCCTCATGATGTTCCCTCCCGGCCGGCCCCGCCAGTGCCCTGCGGCCTCGGACGAACGACGATAGCCGCCTGGACGACCGGTGACCAGAGGGGCCGGACCGCCAGGACGGCGCACCTCCGGCCGACGGCGCCGGTGTCGGAGCGACCGCCCGGGGCGGTGAGCCGTCAGACTGTCCTGATGAGGTGGACGCGCGCGAAGGACTGGCTGATCGGGGCCCTGGGGATGCTCCTCCTCCTGGCGGTCGCCGTGGTGATCCTCTGGTGGGCGGTGAGTGACCCGGCCGGCGACGGCGGCGCCGGGCCGGCGCCGTCGACGCCCGGCGCCGCGCCGGACACGGAGGCCCCCGCGGAGCTGCGCGCGGACGAGGTGTGGCTGGGGGATCTGACGCTGGACGCCGGGACGGTGGTGTCCGAGGGCTCCACGCTCCGCGACGTCCGCGCCGTCGGACAGGACGTGGTCACGGGGCCCGACGGGCTGGTGGCCGCCCGGCTCTCCGTGGACGCGACCGTGCCGTTCGACGTCGTGGCCGGCGAACTCGGCGGCGGCGCGGAGGTCCGCGCCGCGGACGGCGGCCAGGCGACCGTGGTCCGCACCGTCGAGACGCTGGGGCGCGATGTGCGCGTCACCGCCACGGGCACGGTCGAGGTCGAGGCGGGACGGCTCGTGATGGAGCCGCAGTCGATCGACGTCGGCGGGCCGGACTTCCTGTCCGGGCCCACCGCCGCCGTCGTGCGGAGCCTCGTGACCATCGAGCACGAGATCGAGGGCCTGCCCGAGGGCCTGGTGCTCCGGGACGTCACCGTGCAGGGCGACGGTTTCCGGGCCGCCCTCCAGGGCGACGACGTCAGACTCGGTCCGTGACTCCGCCCGCGGGGTCGACGTCGAGGACCCACGTCACGCCGAAGCGGTCGGTGAGCATCCCGAACCCCGGTGTCCATGCCGAGGCGGCGAGCGGTTCGACCACGGTGGCGCCGTCGGCGAGGGCGTCCCAGTAGGCGGTGACCTCCTCGAGGCTGCCGGCCCGCACGGACTGGAAGAAGGTGCGGTCGGTGACGGTGGTCCCGTGCTCGCGGCGGGTGGTGCCGGCGGTCGCCGCCGGATCGGCGTCCTGTCCCGGCACGTCGTACGCCATGACGCGGAACCCGTCCTCGTTCTCGAGCTGCCCGAAGACCACCCTGTCGGAGCCGGGTGCATCCTGCGGCATCCCGAAGTCCCCGTAGGTGGCCAGATCGAGGCGGCCGCCGAACACGCCCTGGTAGAAGTGGAGGGCCTGGCGTGCGGTGCCGCGGAAGTTCAGGTGCGTGGTGGTCTTGATGCTCATGTGGTGCGCTCTTTCCCTGGTGGTCGATCGGCGGGGATGCCGGCCAGGAACCACTCTGCGTGCAGTAGAGGTCAGGAACGGTCCTCTACTGCACGCATACTGAGGGACATGACCGGAAGTTCCGCACGACTGCTGGCGCTGCTCTCCGTCCTGCAGGCACAGCGTGTCTGGCCCGGGAGCGTGCTCGCCGAGCGCCTGGGCGTGACGCCGCGGACGGTCCGCCGTGACGTCGACCGGCTGCGGGAGCTCGGCTACAGCATCCGCGCGGTCAAGGGGCCCGACGGCGGCTACCGGATGGCGGCCGGATCGGACCTGCCACCCCTGCTGTTCGACGACGACCAGGCCGTCGCGGTCGCCGTCGCCCTGCAGAACGCGCCCGCCTCCGGCGTGGACCTCGACGTGGCCGCCGAGCGGGCGCTGGCCGCGATCCGGCAGGTCATGCCCTCGCGGCTGCGGCACCGCATCGACGGCATCCGGTTCAGCGGCGTGGACACGGCGGGGCTCCGGGTGGATCCGGCGGTCCTCGAAGCGGTCACCGCCGCCGTGCGGGAGCACCGGACACTGCGGTTCGACGACCGCGAGGGCGAACCGCGGCGGTGCCAGCCGCACGCGATCGTGGCCCGGCACGGCCGCTGGTACGTCATCGGCTGGGACCTCGACCGCGACGACTGGCGCATCTACCGCCTCGACCGGATGTCCCCGCGCACACCGACCGGGGCCGTGTTCACGCCACGGGAACTCCCGGCCGCCGACGCCCGCACGTATCTGTCCGCCCGGCTCAAGGGCTCGGACACCGTCGACCGGTGGCCGTGCGTGGGTGAGGTCGTCATCGAGCTGCCGTTGCGGGAGGTTGCACCGTTCGCGGGCGACGGCATGGTCGAGGAGCTCGCCGACGGCTCCTGCCGGGTGAGCATCGGCTCCTGGTCGTGGGACGGGGTCCTCGCGTCGGTGGTCCGCTTCGGCGCGCCGTTCACCGTGATGGGTCCCGAGCCGCTCCACACGGCCGTGCGGGATGTCGGTGCCCGCCTCGCAGCGGCGGACCGGGACCGGAGCGGAGGCTGAGCCGCCGGCTCGACCCGGCGGACGCCCGGCCGGCGCCGGGGGTTCACCGGCGCCCCGGCGGGAACGGGTTCCCGGTCCGCGCCGCGGAGACGGCGTCGAGGATCCCTCCGGCGGTCTCGGCGGCGTGCCGCTCGTCGTCCAGCAGGGATCCGTGGGTCGCCCCGACGACGGTGCGGTGGAGCGTGTTCGACGACAGGGTGGCGAGGGCGTCCTGGGCGTCGGTCCAGCCGGGTCTTGTACCGCTGCCGGCCGTCAGGACCACCAGGGGCCGGTCCCCGAAGGTCTCCAGCCTGCCGGCCTGCTCCACCGACGACGCCGCGACGAGGTACTCGTCCACGCTGCTCCGCAGGTGGTCACCTGACTCCATGCCGAGCAGCGCGCCGACGCCGAGCCGTCCTGCCGCGCCGACCAGCGCGGAGAGGCGGGAGGCTGTGTCGTCGGGGCGCCCGGGTGCCGCGACGCCGGGCTCCGGATCGGACGTGGGGCCGGCTGCCGGTGCGGTCGAGTCCACCAGCACCACCCCGGCGACGTCCCCGGGGTACCGGCCGGCGAAGGTGAGCGCGTAGAGGCCGCCGAAGGAGTGGCCGGCGATCACGTACGGTCCCGGCTCGTGGGCACGCTCCAGGAGCGTGTGCAGATCGGCGGCGATCCGTGCGGCGTCCTGCGGGGCGGCTGCCGGCTCGCTCCATCCGTGCCCCGCCCGGTCGTAGACGCAGACCCGGGTGTCCCGGGCGACGGTCGGTGCGATCAGGTCGAGGTCCGACGACGCCAGGCCCGCACCCGGCTCGATCACCACGGTGGGGCTGCCCTCGCCCGTGCAGTCGAGGTACAGGCGGTGACTGCCGACGTCGATCAGGCGCCCGTGCCCCGGGGTGGCTCCCGCGCTGACGGCTGCACGGACGGTCTCGTGCCCGCCGGCGAGTGCGGCCACGACGAGCAGCGCGAGCACGGGATAGAGCAGCGCCCGTGTGCTCCGGCCTGTTGCCGAACGGATCCTGACGACCATCCAGACCACCAGCACCAGCAGGGCGGGAGGCCACACCCAGGCGAGCGCCTCCTGCATCGGGGCCCCGAACACCACCAGGAGCAGGCCACCCGAGCCCAGGAACAGTGCGGGAGCTGCGGCCCACCGCTGCGGCTGGTCCGTGAAGCCCGACAGCACCGCCAGGAGGGCCCATCCGAGTGCGAACCCCAGCAGGAGGCCGCCGGTCACGCCGCTCTCCGTCGCGGGGAGGACGGGAGCCGCCGCCAGCAGGAGCGCCGCGAGGAACCCGGCGGCCAGCGCCCCGGCCACGAGCCGGCCGGACCGCCCCCGCACGGCGTCCGGCGGGGCATCCGGGCCCTCGGGAGCGGGGCTCGCAGGAAGGGTCGTCACCCCGGGCTCGCTTCCGTCGGAGGTGGCAGTGGCAGTCTCTGCAGTGAACCATCCCCGGGGGACGTTGGCCAGTGGCTGCAGCGCCCTCAGCCCAGCGGCGGGATGATCCTTGCGGCCGCGAGCTGGTCGAAGAGCTCGAGGAACCGGTCCTCCGTGTCCAGGCAGTCGCCGAAGCCGTGCTGCCGGGCCTTGATGGTGGAGGTGACGTTGTCGAAGCCCGAGCGGAAGAGGAAATCGCCGAAGGCCCAGCCGGCGAGGTCCTCGAAGGGTGTGGGCACGAGGCCGTACTTCGTCACCATGCCCTGCCAGAGCGCCGCGTGGTGCGGCATCGCCTCGGCCAGCGGGACCGGCTGCGGCTCGGCGTAGTCCATCCCGAAGTGGCGGGCGAACACCGGCCACAGGTGCCGCCAGCGGAGCTGGTCCCCGTTGGTGATGTTGTAGACCTCGTCGGCGGCACGCGGCTCCGCGCCGGCCCAGACCGTGGCGCGGGCCAGCAGCGAGGCGTCGGTCACCTGGTACAGGGCGTCGTAGGCGGCGTGGGTGCCGGGGAAGCGCAGCGGCTGGCCCAGCTCACGGCAGATGCTCGCATAGACGGCGATGACCATCAGGATGTTCATGGGATTGCCGACGGCGTAGCCGACCACGCCCTCGGGGCGCAGCATCGTGGCGTGGAAGCCGCGCTCGGCGCCGGCGGCGCGGAGGATGTCCTCCTGGTCGTAGTAGAAGTTCGGCTGGATCAGTCGCGCGTCGCGTTCCCTGGCGGGGGTGTTGAAGTAGCCCAGGTGCGCGCCGTAGGCCTTGCCGCCCTGGTAGAGGGTGACGTGCGTCAGCGGCGCGCCGGCGTCGGCGAGGCCATCCAGGGTGTTCGTCAGCAGGGCGGAGTTGACCTCGATCTGCTCGGCGGTGGTGTCCCGTTCGATGTACGCGGCGAACACCAGGTGCGTGGTGTTCCGGGCGGCCTCGAGCCCGGCACGCGCCGCCTCCCGGTCGAGCAGGTCCACGGGTAGGTGGTCCCACCCTGAGCCGGCGACGGGGCGCCGGCTCAGCCCCCGCACCTGTGCGCCGCGCCGGGCGTACTCGTCCGCGACATGGCGGCCGATGACCCCGCCGGCTCCGGCGACCAGGACGGTCTTCGCCCCGGCGTCCGGCGGCTGCGCGCCGGTGGTCCGGGTGGTCGGGGTGGTCTCGTCGGTCATGGGGCTCCTCGGGAGAGGTTCGTGGGCGGGGCCGGCAGCCGTGCCGGCTCCTGGTCCGGCCACTATAACCGCGGGGCCTGCCGCGGGGTCTCCGGCGGAGCGCACCCCGGTGCCGCGGGGATCCCCTTGACGGGGACGGCTCCCCGCCTCACCGTCGGCCGGTCGCCACTGCCACGATCTCCTGCATGTACGGAGCCACGACCTGCTGCGAGATCTTGCAGTCGAGCAGCAGGACGCCGTCCTCGTCGGAGTCCAGCCAGCCCTCGACGGCGGTGAGGTCCTCGAGCGCGGCGATCGTGGCGGACCGCGCGCCGAAGGCCGCCGCGACGGCGGCGAAGTCCACCTCGTCGATCATCATGGGGCCGGAGTCGATGCCGCGGACGGCGTACTGGTGGATCTCCGCGCCGTAGGCGGCGTCGTTGAAGACCACGATGACGGCCCGGCGTGCCGTCCTGATGAACGAGTCGAGATCCGCGAGGGCCATGAGCGCACCGCCGTCGCCCGTGCACAGGACCACGGTGGAGTCCGGCAGGGCCCGGGCAGCACCCACCGCGCTGGGGAAGCCGAGGCCGATGGTCTGGTACGCCGTGCCGACCATGAGCAGGCGGTTCGGCGCAGGGACACGGAGGTAGCCGGGGGCCCAGCCGATGAAGTGGCCGCCGTCCTGCACGATCGTCCGGTCGGCAGGCAGCATCCGGTCGAGCGCCCGGCACAGGCTCCGCGGGTCGAGGCGGCCGTCGGGTGCGGCGGCGTCGCCGTCCTCGCGGGCATCGTGGGCGTTCAGGGCGGCCTCGGCGGCCGTGTCGCTCCACCTCGCGGCATCCGTACGGGGCCCGACGGCGGCGAGGAGGGCTTCCGCGGTGAGGCGCGCATCGGCGTGGAGGAAGTCGGTGACCGCGGGTGAGGTGGGACCGGCGGTGAGGTCGGCCTGGATGACACGGGCCCCGGGGTGGAAGGAGTGGCCGAAGCGCATCGTGAACTGGTTGAGCCGCGCACCGAGCACCAGGACGACGTCGGCCTGTTCGATCAGCTGTGCCGTGCGCTCGGACGCCCACCCGCCGGCGATCCCGAGGGCGGCCGGATCGTCCCCGAAGAATCCCGCGCCGAGGCCGGAGGTGGCGGTGAGGGCGCCGAGACGGCCGGCGAGGCGTGCCGCCGCGTCGCCGGCACCGCTCAGCCAGGCGCCGCGGCCGGCCAGGATCAGGGGCCGCTCGGCGGTGGAGAGCAGGGCGGCAGCGTGCTCGATGTCCGCCGCGGAGGGGTGCACGAGCGGAGCGGGGGTGGGTGCCGCGGCGGGTTCCTCGTCCGGGGCGTCGGCCGCGGCGAGGTCGTAGGGGATTGCGAGGACCACGGCCTCCCGGTGGCGGAGGGCGTGCTCGATCGCCGCCGTCGCCGCAGCCCCGGGCTGCGCGGCTGAGACCGTGAAGGTCGTGGCGCCGAGCCCCTTGGCCACGAGGCACTGGTCCACGTCGAAGGGGCGCATGCCCGTGGTGGGGGCGTCGCCGACCACGAGCACCAGGGGGATGTCCGCCTGCACGGCCTCGGCCAGCGGGGTCAGGGCGTTCGTGAACCCGGCGCCGTACGTGGTGGTGGCGACGGCGAGGCGGCCGCTGGCCCGGTGGTAGGCGTCCGCTGCGGCGACCGCCCCTGCCTCGTGCCGCACGGCGGTGAAGTGGAGCGACGGCGCCGCCATGACGGCGTCGAGGAAGTGCGCGTTGCCGTTGCCCATGACGCCGAAGACCTCGGTGGTGGCGGGCAGGAGCGCGGAGACGATTCGGGCGGAGACGGTGGGCATCGGGAAGTCCTTGCAGGCGAAGTCCCCGGCGGCAGTGGCACACGGTCGACCCGGAGGACTGGATGGGTGGGTTCCGTATGTGCCTCGGGCGATGCCCTTATTGCCTCTTTTTCAGGCACGGCGCCCTGGTGCGCCCGACGTCAGTCACTATAGCGGGCACCGCGGGGAGGCGCGGATGCCCACCGGCGAACGTGGCCGGTGGGCATCCGCGGACCTCCGAACGGTCAGGAGAGGCGACCAGCCCCGGAGTCGACGGCGTCCTTCTCCGCCTCGAGGGGTGCGCCCCTGGTCTCCTTGACCAGGGTGACGCCGATGAAGGAGATGACGCACAGGCCCATGATGTACAGGCCGATGGACCCGGACCAGCCCGTCTGCGCGAGCAGGGCCTCGGCGATCAGCGGGGCGAAGGCGCCGCCGAGGATCGCACCGAGGGCGTAGCCGATGCCGATGCCCGAGTAGCGGACGTTGGCGGGGAACATCTCGGCGTACATCGCGGACATGGGGCCGTAGGACAGCCCGAGCCCGATGGTGAGGACGAAGATGGCGATGCCGTAGGCCCAGATGCTGCGGGTGTCGATCAGCATGAACATCGGGATCATCCAGACGAAGATGAGGGCGTAGCCGATCTGGAAGGTGCGCACACGGCCGATGCGGTCGGACAGGATGCCGCCGTAGAGCGTGAAGATGAGCCAGCCGAAGGACGCCAGGAGCGTCGCGAGGAGCACGGGTGCGGCCGGCATGCCGAGGGCCCGCTGGGCGTAGGAGGACAGGAACGCGATCACGAGGTAGCCGGCGGCGTTGTTGCCGATGAAGATGACCGCCGCGAGGATGACCTGCTTCTTGTTGGTCTTCAGGAGGTTGCGCAGGGGAGTGGCGGTGTCGCGCTTCCGCTCGATCATGCGCTTGAACACGGGGCTCTCGGCGACGGCGGCGCGGATGAAGTAGCCGACGACGATCAGCACCACGCTGAGCAGGAACGGGATGCGCCAGCCCCAGGCGAGGAAGTCCTCCGGGGACATGGAGCTGCGCAGCAGGAACAGCACGAGGGTGGCGAGGATCATGCCGACCGGGACGCCGATCTGCGGGTAGGCGCCCCAGAAGCCGCGTTTGCCCACGGGGGCGTGTTCGACGGCCATGAGTGCTGCGCCGCCCCACTCGCCACCGGCGGAGAAGCCCTGCAGGATGCGCAGGAGCATGAGCAGGACGGGTGCCCAGACGCCGATCTGCGCGTAGGTGGGGAGCAGGCCGATCAGCGCGGTGGCGGACCCCATCATCACGAGGGTGAAGACGAGCATCGCCTTCCGGCCGATCTTGTCCCCGAGCCGTCCGGCGATCACGGCACCGAGGGGCCGGAAGAAGAAGCTGATGCCGATGGTGGCCCAGGAGACGAGCTGGGCGAGGCCCGGGCTCTCACCCTCGAGCGGACCGAAGTACAGGGCCGCGAAGACGATGCCGGCGGCCTGGGCGAAGATGAAGAAGTCGTACCACTCGATCGTGGTGCCGACCATCGTGCCCGCGAGGACCTTCCGGTCCGCGGCGCTCATGCCGTCCCGGGATCGGGCGTCCGGACGCTCTGACGCTAGTGCCATGAAAAACTCCCTTGTTTTTGCAGTGCGTGGCTACTCGTGTGCCCTACTCCCGGGGGAGGACGCCCCAGTCCTCACCGCCGGGCACGAAATCGTATACGAATGCTAGGCCGCGCTCGGGTGGGGGTCAAGGGTTCCGGGACCGGCCGGGGGTCCTTTTGGTCGTAGTGTTCACGCGCTGCCTCGGATGTCCGTTGGCTAACCCGCGGCGATCCTCAGTAGTGTTTGGGCATGGCCACCTTCCTCAGAAACAGCCGCGCTGCAGCGCTCCCCGCCAAGCTCTCACGATCCTGGTTGCTGGCCTCCGCGGCTTCCGAGGACACGTTCATCCCCGCCCTCACGTCCGAGGCCGATTCCGTGGTGTTCGACATGGAGGACGCCGTCCCCGCGGCGGGCAAGTCCGAGGCGCGTGAGCGTGTGGTCGAGGCCCTGTCCACCGGCATGACGGCATGGGTGCGGGTCAACGGCATCGAGACGGAGTACTGGGCCGACGACCTCGCCGCCCTCTCCAGGGCACCCGGTCTGCGCGGCGTCATGCTGGCCATGACGGAGAAGCCCGAGCAGGTGACGCACACGGCGATGCGCCTGCAGGCGGGCACGCCCGTGCTCGCGCTGATCGAATCGGCGCTCGGTATCGAGAACGCGACGGCGATCGCCAGCGCGCCGGGCACGTTCCGGCTCGCGTTCGGCGTGGGCGACTTCCGGCGGGACACTGGCGCCTCGGACGATCCGATGGCGCTCGCCTATGCCCGCTCGAAGCTCGTGGTCGCCTCGCGCGTGGGACAGCTCCCCGGCCCGATCGACGGCCCCACCGTCGGCGCCCTGGGGGACGAGCTGCTCGAGGCGTGCAAGGTCACGGCGTCCATGGGCATGACCGGCAAGCTGTGCCTCCTGACCGACGCCACCGACACCATCAACCGGGGCCTGTCGCCGAGCGAGTCCGAGATCAACTGGGCCGCGGAGCTCCTGCGCGAGCACGCCGCCGGGGCCGTGGTGGGTGACGGCTCCTACCTGCCGCGCCTGGCGCGGGCGCAGAAGATCTCCTCGCTGGCGGACTCGTACGGGCTCTGGAACGCCTGAGCCCCGCACGGAGCGGGCTCAGTGGGCGAGGGCCCGCTGCTCTGCGCCGCTGATGCTCGACGTCCCACCGCAGTTGGTGCAGACCTGGAGGCGGGTCTTCTTGAGGGTGATGAGTGGGATGAAGAACACCGAGAGCTTCGTCCTGCGCTGGATGACCTGCTGCGGTGCGTGCCGGCCGCAGTAGCGGCAGTCGGCGGATCGGGTGAACTGCAGGTGCTCACGCGTGGTGAGGCCGAAGAGGAAGAACATCCTGCCACCGTATCCAGCCCGGCCGCTGCCCGCGCCTTCCCCCGCGCTCCCCGCCGGGCTTGCAATCCCGGGCCCGGGATGCCGTGCGGTACCGGGCGTCCGGGCGGCGACCGGAGACCCGCCAGGAAAAATCCTGCATTCCTGCATCCAACCCGTCCTGCTTCCCGGTAATACCAGGTGTCAGCGAAAAAGCGTCCCGCCAGGGGACGACACAAAGGAGTTGTCATGCGAAGAAGCCTGTACACCGTCGGAGCCGTGCTGGTCGTAGGAGCGGCGGCTGCTGCCGCCCCGGCGACGGCCGCCGAATCGTCCGATGCATCGCTGTCCGTGCTGCACGGAGTCCCCGACCTCACCGTCGACGTCTACGTCAACGGCGCCCTCACCCTCGACAATTTCACGCCGGGTACGCTCGCGGGTCCGCTCTCGCTGCCGGTCGGCAGCTACCAGTTGGCCATCACCGCGGCGGACGCGACCGACGCGAGCGCGCCGGTGATCGGCCCCGTGGACGTCAGCCTCGCCGCCGGTGGCAACTACACAGCCACGGCCAACCTCGATGCCGCAGGTACCCCGACGGCCAACTTCTACACCAACGACGTCTCCGCGGTCGAGGCCGGCAAGTCGCGCCTGACCGTGCGCCACGTGGCCGCCGCGCCGGCCGTCGACGTCCTCGCGGGCGGCACGCCGATCGTGCCGAATCTCAGCAACCCCGGCGAGGCGACGCTGACCACGGATCCCGGCACGGTCTCCGCGGCGGTCGCGGCAGCGGGTACCACCCAGCCCGTGATCGGCCCGGCCGACCTGACACTCGGCGAGGGCACCTCGACCATCGTCTACGCGTGGGGAAGCCTCGAGGCGGGCAACCTCGCCCTGGCCACCCAGGTCATCGAGGGCGTGCACTCGTCGCCGGGCGCCGTCCCGGGCGGGCAGTCCGGCCTGGCAGCCGGGACGGAAGACACCGGCGCAGCGGTCGGGATCGGCGCGGGCCTGCTCGCGCTGCTCGGCGGCGCGGTCGTCGTGAACCGGAGGCGCGCAGCCCGGGCCTGACGGAGCGCGGGGTGCGTGGACGCCGTCGGGCTCCGCGCACCCCGCCCTACCCGGTCCCCCGGAGCCGCGAGAACCAGGAACCAGGACGAACCCGTGCACCCACCCAGCCCCGTACGCCGCCCAGCAGCCCGCCTGGCTGCGCTCACGATCGTGACCGCCGCCGTCATCAGCAGTTGCTCCCTGCCGCCCGCCGAGCCGGACGTGCCCGTCGCGCCCATCCTCGCTCCCACCCCGCCCCCGCAGGGTGGACCGGTACCCCAGGAGCCGGGGAACCGGGGGGATGCTGTTGCGGGCGCCGGCATCCCCGCCGGCATCCCCGCCGACATCCCCGTGCAGCCGGCGGACGCCGCCCTCCAGCCGGCGCCGCCTCCTCCCGTGTCCCTGGACATCCCGGGTACCGACATCTCCGTGCGCGTGGTCGAGGTGGGGATCGCCGAGAACGACGCCATGGAGATCCCGGACAGCTTCTGGGAGGCGGGGTGGTACCGGTACGGCCCGGCCCCCGGCGCCGACGCGGGCCACGCCGTGATCGCCGCCCACGTGGACAGCCAGACGGAGGTGATGCCCTTCGCCCAGCTGAAGGACGTGGACCCCGGGACCGTGATCACGGTGGGTCTCGCGGACGGCCGGACGCTGCAGTACAGCGTCGACGACGTCCGGAACGTCCCGAAGGCGACGCTCGACGGATCGGAGGTCTTCCGGCGTGACGGACCCCATCAGCTCAAGGTCATCACGTGCGGAGGCCAGTGGCTGCTGGACAAGGGCGACTACGAGGATAATGTTGTCCTCACAGCCTCACCGCTCTGAACGCACGGCCCGCGTGGTCGGCCTGCCCCGCATCCCCCGCCTCCCGGCATCGCGCCGGCGGGGCGCGGAGGGGCGGGTGTGCCACGTGGTCCCGGTGCGGTGCTGGGCCCGGCACCGCGCTGAAGGAGTAGGGCGTGACACCTCCAGGCACCGAGTGGACGAGGCAACTCGACGCGGAGTTCTCCGCCGGGGACGAGGACGCCCTGACCGCCGCCTACCGGCGTCTGGCGCCCCTCGTGTTCACGGTCGCGCTACGGTCCATGGGTGACCGCGCGGTGGCCGCTGACATCACCCAGGACGTCTTCGTGAGGGCCTGGCGCTTCCGGGACAGCTTCGATCCCCAGTATGGCACCGTCCCCGCCTGGGTCCTCGGGATCAGCAGGAACGTCATCCTGGACACACTGGCGGCCAGGACCAGGCAGAATCAGATGGTGGCCCGTTCCGGCGCGATCGCCGAACCGGAGAGCCCCAGACAGCACGCGCGGGAGGTGGATGCTGTGACGGACCGGGTGGTCCTCGATGCGGAGCTCGACCTGCTGGGCGAACCCCAGCAGTCCATCCTTCGTCTCGCCTTCTACGAAGACCTCACACATCAGCAGATAGCACAACGGCTCGATCTGCCGCTGGGAACCGTCAAGAGTCACATCCGAAGGAGCCTCGCGCATCTGCGCAGTCGATTGGGGGCCTGGAATGCGACACCTTGATCCGGACAGCGTGGGGATCGCTGCGCTGGACGAGCCGCTGGACCAGTGGTCACGCGAGCACCTCGACGCGTGCAGCGCCTGCGGCGACGAGGTGACGGCCCTGCAGGAGGTCGTCGTCCTCGCACGGTCCGGAGGGCACGGGCGGCTCGAGCATCCCGATCCCGCGGTCTGGGATGCCGTGGCGCAGGAACTCGGCCTCGCGGGTACGACGACGGCGGCGCCCCACCTGCAGACGGTCGGAACCGTGGACCCCGTCGGCCGTCACGCCGCCCCTGCCCGGCACGGCGCGTCCGCGGACCCTGCGTACGGCGCCACCCCGCTGCGCCCTGGCGGCTCCGGTCGCGGTCGACGGACCGTCCCCGCCTGGTGGCTGGCCGCGGCCGCCGTCGTCGGGATCGCCGTCGGCGGGGGCGTGCTGTGGGCCGTGCAGTCCCCGGACGGCGGGGAGCGGACCCTCGCGAGCACGGAGCTGGCTCCGCTGCCCGAGTTCAGCGGCTCGGGCGAGGCCGTCCTCACCGAGACCGGCGACGGCCTGCGGCGCCTTGACGTCACCGTCTCGGGTGCCGAGCCCGCCGGCCTCCGCGAGGTGTGGCTCCTCGCACCTGATGCCACGCGGATGTACAGCATCGGGATCCTGGACGGCGGCCACGGCACGTTCGACGTGCCCGAGGCGATCGACCTGCGGGAGTTCCCCGTGGTCGACGTCTCCGACGAACCGCTGGACGGCGATCCGGCGCACTCGGGGGTCAGCGTGGTGCGGGGCTCCATCGATGCCCCGGACGCCTAGGCGGCCGCCACCCGAGCGGACGCCTGACCCGGCAGGTCCTGCCAGGAGCTAGAAGGGCGGGTAGCACCTGCCAGGACCTCAGGGACGGCGGAAGCGGTTTACCATCGGGCAGTCGAACGGGTCGCGGGCGGCGAGGCCCACACGGTTGAGGTAGGACACCACGGCGCCGTACGACGCCGCGACGCCCACCTCGGTGTACGGCACGCGCAGGCGCTCGCAGTGCTCCTTCACGATCACGGCGGCGCGGCGCAGGTGCGGGCGGGGCATGTCCGGGAAGAGGTGGTGCTCGATCTGGAAGTTGAGGCCACCGAACGCGTTGTTGACGAAGGACCCGCCGCGGATGTTGCGCGAGGTGAGTACCTGCTTCTGGAAGAAGTCGAGCGTGCTGTCCTTCGGCACCACGGGCATGCCCTTGTGGTTCGGCGCGAAGCTCGCCCCCATGTAGATGCCGAAGACGGCCAGCTGCACGCCGAGGAACGCGAACGCCATACCCACGGGCAGGAACCAGAAGAGGACACCGAGATAGGCACCGAAGCGGACACCCAGCAGGGCGAGCTCGACCCACCGGCCCTTGATGGGGCGGCGGGCGAAGAGTGTGCTGATGGAGCGGGCATGGAGGTTGATGCCCTCCATGGTGAGCAGCGGGAAGAAGAGGTAGCCCTGGCGGCGCGTGATCCAGGCCTGGATGCCCCTGGCCTTCGCCGCGTCCTCCTCGAGGAACGAGATGGTGTCCACCTCGATGTCCGGGTCCTTGCCGCGGGTGTTGGGGTCGTTGTGGTGGCGCGTGTGCTTGTCCATCCACCACGCGTAGCTGATGCCGACCACACCGGCGGCGAGGATGCGCCCCGACCAGTCGTTGGCCCCGCGGCTCCTGAAGATCTGGCGGTGGGAGGCCTCGTGGGCGAGGAACGCGACCTGCGTGAGCACGACGCCGAGCACGGCGGCGACGAGGAGCTGGAACCAGGTGTCCCCGAGGAGCGCGAAGCCTGTCCAGGCCGCGCCCATCACGAGGACGAGGATCGCGAACACCGAGACGTAGAAGCGCCGGCGGCGGTTCAGCAGGCCCGCCTTGCGCACCTGCTTCAGCAGCACGGAGTAGGAGGCCACGACGTCGTTCGGCCTGGAGATGCGGACGGTGCGCGGGGTGGCGGTAACGCTCATGGGGGTCCCTGGGGTCGCGGTCGGCTTCCCAGCCCGGGGGTGGGGTGCTAACCCGCAGATTCCCCCACTGTATGTCAGTACCCTGAGCAACGGCTGTGCGGAGGTAACAGTGGGGTCACGGATCCGCGGTGGCAGGGGTGTAGTGTCCCGGCCATTCCTCAAGCGGGATACGCGTGATGGCGCGGATCGTCCCGGCGGTCCCCCACTCGTTCCTGCCGAGCCGCGAGAGCGGCCTGAGGGCACCGATCCCGGGAAGCCCGCCGTCGAGCACCTCGTCCGACACCACCGCGTGCACCACCTCCCCGAACACCAGCGTGCAGTCGCCCATGTCCTGGATCCGGTGCAGCCTGCACTCGAGGGCCACGGGGGACTCGAGGACGCGCGGCGGGCGCACGGTCTCGCTCGGCTCCCGGGTGAGGCCGGCCGCGTCGAACTCGCTGACGTCGGGCGGGAAGGCGGTGCCGGTCGCGTTGACCGCCTCGAAGAGGTGCTCCGGTGTGAAGGCGACCACGAACTCGCCCGTCGCCTCGATGTTGCGCACTGAGTCCTTGCGGCCCACGGAGGTGAACTGGACGATCGGCGGGTTGACCGAGGCGATGGTGAAGAACGAGTGCGGGGCGAGGTTGTCGACGCCGTCCGCGGACGTCGACGAAATCCACGCGATGGGGCGCGGGACCACGACGGAGGTCAGGAACCGGTAGAACGCACGGCTGTCCGCAGGATCGGGGATCACGTCCCTACGCACGGGCACCACCCCCGTGCTGCGCCGAGAGCAGTTCGCGGAGGCCGACGGGCGGCCGTCCGGTGAGGCGCTCGACGTCGGGCGAGAGCTCGGCCATCTCGCCCTGCGCGATCGCCGTGTAGGTGCTGACCCACGCCTCGACCTGCCATCGGGGCGCCCCGTGGTGGGCCCGCGACGCCATCGCCTCCTCGTGGGTCTGGTCCTCGAAGCGCACCGTCGCGGGGGTCACCTCGCTGATGGTGGCTGCCGCCTCGGCCAGGGTGAAGGCCTCCGGCCCGGTCAGGTGGTAGGTCCTCCCCACGTGCTGATCCGGTGCCCGCAGCACGGCGGCGGCGGAGCGGGCGACGTCGGCCTGCGCGACGGCGGAGAGCCGGCCGTCACCCGCGGGGCCGCGGATGACGCCGTCCTCCGCGAGGGCCGGCACGAAGTCGAGGTAGAGGTTGTCGCGCAGGAACGTCCAGGCGAGCCCGGATCGGCGGATGTGCTCCTCGGTGTACCAGTGGTCGCGGCCGAGGAGGAACGCGGCCTCGGGTGCGGCGCCGAGGAACGAGGTGTAGACGATGTGCCGGACGCCCGCCGCCTGCGCCGCGTCGACGAACGTGCGGTGGTCCGCGAGGCGGTCCGCCGCCTCGGCGGCGGACACCATGAACAGGACGTCCACACCGGTGAGGGCCTCCCGTGCCGCCGCGGCGTCCCCGTACGAGGCCTGCCGGACCACGGACTCGGGGAGGTGCTGCGCCCGGTCGATCGACCTCACCGGCAGGATGAGCGGTACCTCCCCGGCGGCGAGGATCCTGGCGACGCTGCCGCCCACGACGCCGGTCGACCCTGTGACTGCGATACGGTGCTCCATGTCCGTGTCAGCCACGGGGATGCGCAGATTGTTTCCGCCCCTCCGGGCGCAGCGTTCACCGGGCGTTGGCCCCGCCGTCGTCCCCGGGTCGCCCGTCGGGGCTAGGCTCCCTCGAATGGCTGGACGGTTCGTGGCGATCGGCGATTCCTTCACCGAGGGGGTCGGTGACTGGAACGCCCGCTTCCCGAACGGGGTGCGGGGGTGGGCGGACCGCGTGGCGAAGCAGCTCGGCCGGCAGGACCCGACATGGGAGTACGCCAACCTCGCCATCCGCAGCAAGCGTCTGCACCACGTCCGCGACGAGCAGGTGGAACGGGCGCTGGCCCTGGAGCCCACGCTCGTGAGCCTCTACGCCGGCGGCAACGACATCCTCGAACTGCGCACCGACATGGGGGCCCTCATGCGGCAGTACGAGGGGATCGTCGCGCGCATCGCGGACGCCGGGGCGCGGCCCCTGCTCTTCACCGGCTTCGACATCCCGCTGAGCCCCGTCTTCGAGCCGATGAAGCGCCGGAACTGGCTCTTCAACGACCACGTGCGGCGCATCGCCCGCGCCTACGACGCCGTCCTCGTGGACTACTGGTGCTTCGAGGAGTACTCGGACCCGGGGTTGTGGGACGCGGACCGGCTGCACATGTCGCCGGCCGGGCACCGGAACCTCGCCGCCCACGTGCTGCGCATCCTCGGCGTGGACCACTCCCTCACACCCCGCCTGCCCGAGCGCGAGGGCCATGCGGGGCTCCTGGCGGGGCTCCGCCGGGAGACGGCCTGGCTGGGGGAGTGGGTGGTGCCCATGTTCGGGCGGCGACTGCGCAACGTCACCCTCGGGGACGACCTGCAGCCCCGGTGGCCGGAGCCCGTCCGCCCGGCGGACGGCCTGAAGCGCCTGGCACGCGACCGGTTGCCGGGCCACGCGTAGCGGGACACCGCTCGCGGCGTCGGCAACCGGGCACGTGTCATGCGTGGCAGCATCGTGGATGATGGCGCGGCGCGCTCGCGCCGACGGGGACTCAGCTGGGCTGCCCCGTGACATCCTTCGCGGCGATCCCTTCGAGGGCGGTCCCTCCCAGGGGCTCCGGGTGCCACGATGTGAGGTGCCACTGACCCGGACCGCCACTCAGGACGCTCATGCCCGTGTTGTCGATGGTCAGGGTCCTCGCACGGGCCGGGGGCATGCCGGTGGCCACGGCGGTGTAGACCCTGATCGCGGCTCCGTGGGAGAAGACTGCGACCGAATCCTCCTGGGTGCTGTCCTGCACGATCTGCCGGACGGCGTGGTCGTACCGCTCCATGAATTCGTGCCCGGTCGTGCCACCGGGCATGCGCCGGTCCAGATCGCCCTCCATCCACCCGAGCAGGCAGGTCGCGTAGGCGTCCGCGGATGCGGGATCGCTCAGCATCTCCAGGCTGCCGGCGCTGATCTCCTCCAGCCCGGGGACCACGCAGGTGTCGAGTCCAAGCGTCGAAGCCAGTGGTTCGGCGGTCCGCTGCGTCCTGATGAGCGGCGAAGCATAGATCCTCGGGATCGTCCTGTTCGCGAGTGCGGCAGGCACGGCTCGGGCCTGCCGCTCGCCGAGAGCGGTCAGCCCGGCTCCTGGGAACGCCGTGTCCAGCGAGCCGGCCACATTGTTCGGGGTCTGACCGTGACGGATCAGCAGCAACGTCATGCCATGTCGCCGTCGTCGTGACCGGTGAGGATCTGTGCTGTTTCCCGCATATGGTCCTCGACGGCGCGGGTCGCGCCGAGGGCATCCCCGGTCTTGATGGCCGCCACGATGCTCGAGTGACGATGTGCGCTCATGTTGCTCAGTGCCTGACCGACTCCGGCGTACATCACGCTCATGCGGATGGAGCCCTCGAGGGACTTCCAGGAGTGCAGGAGGGTCTTGTTGCCGGTGAGCGAACAGAGCAGCTGATGGAAGCCCAGGTCCGCCTCGATTCGCTCGTCCAGGTCGCCTCCAGCCGACTCCTCCATGTGCCGGATCCCATCCTCCAGGTCCCGCACGACGGCGTCCCGGTCGTCCTGCTCGGACAGCATCCGTGCCGCGAGACCCTCCAGCGCGGCCCGCACCTGGAAGATGTCGTGGACATCGGCAGCGTCCAGGTGCCGTACGGCGAGCCGCCCCCGGGCGCCGGGCGAGATGAGGCCCTCCTGTTGCAGTTGTCGCATGGCCTCCCTCAGGGTGCCCCGACTGATCTGGAGCTTCTCCGACAGTTCCGTCTCCACCAGGTGCGTGCCAGGAGCGAGCTCACCGGTGGTGATGGCCCGCCGGAGGGCCGTCAACGCCAACTGACGGAGGTTGTTCTTCTCCAGCCCTCCGAGAAGCGATGCTGGTGCTGCCGTCATTGAGAAATCCTTCGCCGCTGGTGATTGTCGACATTCACTCGTCGACATCGATCTTACGGATCGACCGATCCTTCGGGGAGGCATGCCCGGTCCCACGATGGCTGGACCCCCGCAGACCTAGGACAGTTCGCCGAGGACCTTCTGCACGATGCGGTTGCGGGAGAGCCCGTACCTCTCATGCAGGGTGGGCAGTGCGCCGGCGTCGAGGAACAGGTCGGGCAGCGCGATCGGCACGATCCTGCGGGCGGCACCCTGCCGGACGGCCACGCCGGCGACGGTCTCGAACAGGCCCCCGACCTCCGTGTGGTTCTCCAGCGTGACGACCAGCCGATCCGCACCGAGTTCCCGGAGCACGGTCTCGTTGTCGAAGGGCTTGATCGTGGGGGAGTGGAGTACTGCCACGTCGACGTTGTGTGCGGCGAGTTCCTCGGCGGCCTGAAGCGCCCTCATGGTCATGAGGCCACTGGAGATGAACAGGACGTCCCGGCCCGGACGGAGCTCCTTGGCCTTGCCGAGCTCGAACGTGTAGTCGTATTCGTCGAGGACGGTGGGGACGTTGCCTCGGAGCAGGCGGAGGTAGGTCGGTCCGGGCGATGCTGCGAGCTGGGGTACGGCCTGCTCGATGTCGAGGGAGTCGCAGGGGTCCACGATGGTGAGGTTGGGCATGCCGCGGAAGATGGCGATGTCCTCCGTCGCCTGATGGCTCGGTCCGTAACCCGTCGTCAGGCCGGGAAGCCCGCCGACGATGTTGACGTTCAGGTTCGGTTCGGCGATGTCCAGGCAGAGGAAGTCGTAGGCGCGCCGGGCAGCGAAGACCGCGTAGGTGGAGGCGAACGGGACCAGTCCTGTCTCGGCCAGTCCGGCGGCCGCCCCGAAGAGGAGCTGCTCGGCCATCCCCATCTGGAAGAACCGCTCCGGGAATGCCTTGGCGAAGATGTGCATGTCGGTGTACTTGCCGAGATCTGCCGTCAGGCCCACGATGCGAGGATCCTGTTCCGCTGCCCTGACCAGTGCGTGGCCGAAGGGTGCAGGCGCGGTCTTCTGGCCCGGGTCGGCGAAGGACGCGATCATGGCCGAGGTCTTCAGCTTCGGCTTCATGGCTGTTGCCGTATCGGGCGCCTCGGTGGTGGTGTTGGTGCTCATCGGGCAGTCTTCCCTTCGTATCCGGCGGTCAGCTGCTCGCGGCAGATCTGCCATTCGTGTTCCTCGATGCGCATGAAGTGGGCCTTCTCGCGTTCTTCGAGGAGGGGCACGCCCTTACCGACCTTCGTGTCGCACAGGATGATGGAGGGCTGCCCGGTCGCACGGGCGTTCCGGGCGATGTTGTCGAGCGCTTCCAGGAGGGCTGCGGCGTCGTTCCCGTCCACGCGCTGCGTGTACCAGCCGAAGGAAGCCCACTTGTCGGCGGCCGGTTCGATGCTCAGTACGGTGCTGGTCGCCCCGTCGGCCTGGAGGGCATTCATGTCGACCAGTGCGGTGAGGTTTCCGAGCTGGTGGTGGTGGGCGCCCATGGCTGCCTCCCAAGTCGATCCCTCGTCGAGTTCACCGTCGGAGAGGAAGTTGAAGATTCTGGAGTCGGAGTCCCTCAGTCGCAGCCCGAGGGCCATTCCCACCGCCACGCCGAGGCCGTGGCCCAGCGATCCGCCGGAGATCTCCATGCCCGGGGTGTAGGACGCCATGCCGGACATCGGCAGCCGGGAGTCGTCCGACCCGTACGTGTCCAGCTCGTCGACGGGGATGATGCCCGCTTGTGCGAGGGCCGCATAGTGCCCGATGGCGTAGTGACCGGTGGAGAGCAGGAACCGGTCGCGGTCATCCCAGTGCGGGTCTTCGGGCCGGTGCCGGAGCTGGTCGGTGTAGACGGCCGCGAACATGTCCGCGGAACCCAGTGCCTGGCCGACGTACCCCTGTCCCTGCACCTCGCCCATGTTCAGGGCGTAGTGACGGGCTCGGTAGGCGGCCGCTTCGACGTTCGTGACCCGGGCGCCGAGATCAGTCGGTCGGGTACCGCGGTCCTGGGTGGTGGTGTGTGTTGGTATCAGAGTCATGGGGTGCTCTTTCTGGTTCCCGGGAAAGGTGTCGGCTCAGACGTGCTGGGGCAGGGGGACGGACTTGCCGGCCTCTTCGGCGAGCTCGCGTTCCCTGCGGCCCCAGGTCTCGCGGGTCATGACTGCCGCGATGAGGCCGATGAGGGCGTAGGTGGAGAACAGCAGGGCCGGGCCGAGCCAGCCGAGCTGGATGAACAGCAGGGTGGTGATGAAGGGGGTGAACCCGGAGACCATGGCTGAGATCTGGTAGGCCAGGGACGCTCCGGACGCCCGGGTCTTCGCCTGGAACAGCTCGGGGAACCAGGCTCCCTGTGCACCGGCCAGCGAATTCTGGCAGACGGCGTAGGAGATGACGATGGTGATCATCACGCAGATGAACAGGCCCGTATTGGCGAGCAGGAACATGGGGATGCCGAACAGGACGGCGAACGCGCAGGACCAGATGTAGACGGGGCGCCGCCCCACCCGATCCGTCAGGCGGGCCCATGCCATCGTGGCGAAGATGCCGATGCCCGACGCGACGCAGAGGGACGTCAGGGTCTCGGTCCGGGTCGCGAGCTCGGTCGTGTTGAGGTAGGAGATCATGTAGGTCACGGCCACGGCGTAGCCGGCTGTCTCGGCGACGCGGAGGCAGATCCCGCGGAGGATGCTGCGCCAGTCCTGGCGGATCACCTGCACGATCGGGTTCTTGACGATGTCGCCGTGTTCCTTCACGTCCTCGAAGACCGGGGATTCGGGGACCTTCGACCGGATGATCAAGCCGACGGCGACGAGCACGATGCTGGCCAGGAACGGTATGCGCCAGGCCCAGTCGCCGATCAGGTCGGCGCTGGCGAGGAAGACGAGGTTCGCCAGGAGAAGTCCGACGGGGAACCCGGCCTGCACGATGCCGGTGTACTTGCCCTTGGACTTCCACGGGGCGTGCTCGTAGCTCATCAGGATCGCGCCTCCCCACTCGGCACCGAACGCCAGTCCCTGGATGATGCGGACGACCACCAGCAGGATGGGAGCGAGGATCCCCACGGTCGCGTAGGTGGGAAGCAGGCCGATGGCGAAGGTCGCCAGGCCCATGATGATCAGTGAGGCGACGAGGACGGGCTTGCGGCCGACCTTGTCGCCGAGGTGGCCGCCGATGATGCCGCCCAGCGGGCGGGCCGCGAAACCGACGCCCAGGGTGGCGAACGAGGCCAGGGTCGCCGTGACAGGATCCGCGCCGGGGAAGAAGGCCGGCCCGAAGTAGAGAGCCGCGGCGGTCCCGAAGCCGATGAAGTCATAGGTCTCGATCACCGCCCCGACCCCGGATCCGACAGCTACCTTGCGGGCATCCTTCGTCCCGTGGACGTGGCCTCGCATCTGCAGAGCTTCGTTGCTCATCGTGCATCCTTTGCTGGGAGGTTCTGTTGACTGTTGACAGTGCGTTTTCACAAGTGTGACCGGGAGCACATTTATTGTCAACAGTCGACAGGAGAGGCGTTGATCTAGTGGATGTGGCTTCCACCGTTGATGTCGACCGTGGTCCCGGTGAGGTAGGAGGCGTCGTCGGAGGACAGGAAGGCGATGACTCCTGCGATCTCGTCCGTCGTCGCGGTGCGGCCGAGGGGGATGTCCCTGGCCAGCGCCGCTTCCTGCTCCGGGGTGCTGCCGACCCGGATGTTGGTGTCGACGGCGCCGGGGGTCACGGCATTGACGGTGACGCCGCTGTCCGCGAGTTCCCGGGCCAGTGCCTTAGTGAATCCCAGGATCGCCGCTTTCGCTGCGGAGTAGGGGACCTTGCCGAAGACGCCGCCGCCGCGCTGCGCGGAGACGGAGGACATGTTGACGATGCGGCCCCACTTGCTCGCGAGCATGGCCGGCAGGAAGGCCTTCGTCACCAGATAGGTGCCGGTGGCGTTGACCGCCATGACCTTGTTCCACAGCTCCAGGGTGGTCTCCAGGAATGGCACGGGGGAGGTGATACCGGCGATGTTGGCGAGTGCTCCGACGGGAGGCAGGGTGCCTGCGGCGACCTCGGCCGCGACTGCGTCGTGTGCAGCTGCGACGGAGGCTTCACGGGTGACGTCGACCTCGTAGCCGAAGCCGGGGACGCCGAACTCGTTGCTGATCTCGGCCGCCACCTTCGCCGAGGTCTCGCCGTTCAGGTCCAGGACGACGACAGCCCACCCGTCCCTGGCATAACGGCGTGCTGTGGTGATGCCGATCCCGCGGGGGGAGGTGGCTCCGGTGATGACGGCGGTTCGTTGGATGCTGGTCATGATGCTCCTGTGCTCGTTGAGGCGGGTTCTGGATCTGGTGGGGTGAGGTGGGCGGAGTGCGGGTGGCAGCGGCGGCTAGGCCGCACGGGTGCCGATGAGTTGTGAGATGTACGCGGCTGCCGCTGCCGTCACCTGGGGGCGCTGGTCATCGCTCACGTCGCGGGTCTCGAGTTCCAGGGCGAAGCGCCCCTGATACCCGGCGTCGGTGAGGGCTCGAAGGCCCGCGGCGAAGTCCGCCTGTCCGTTGCCGATACTCAGGTTGATGTTGCCGGCGACGGCGTCCCGAAGGTGGACGTGGCGGATGCGGTCGCCGAAGAGCCCCACGAAGTCCACGGGATCCCCGCCGGAGGCGACGATGTGACTGAAATCCATGACAAGGCCGACGGACTCCTCCGGTACCGCATCCAGCAGTCGCCGGGCGCGATCGATGTCCCAGCAGAGGCGGAAGAAGTGCGGCGCCTCGACCCAGATCTCGACGCCTGTCGCTTCTGCGCGGTCGGCTGCCTCGCTCAGGGCAGCGACGACCAGGTCCAGGTCCGCATCGAACGACACCAGAGGATCGTGCGACTGGGCGCCACAGGGGAGGACGAGCGCTGCTGCCCCGACCTCGGAGGCCAGGTCGAGGAGCATGTCGAGATGCCTGCTTCTGGCCGCCTGCTCGGTGGATGTCAGCGGGGAGTTGAGGTCCCCGATGTCGCCGTTGACCGACCGCACCTCCATGCCCGAGCGCAGGATCGTGCGACTGACCTCGCCGACGGCCCGACTGTCGAGGACGAAGGGCACGTGGTCACACACCCCGGGAAGGGCGCCGAGATCGAGCTCGGTGAAACCCAGTCCCTGCATGGTTCCGAGCGCGGTCGGCAGATCCTGGTGCCGGAAGCTGATGGACGAGCACACCACTCGGGGATGGAACATCGGCGTTGATCCTCAGGGAGTCGGGACGTGACGTGAGGCACACTACGCATGTCAGTGTTGACAGTCAACATAAGGGCTCTCGCCTGCAGGTCCCGGGCGCCGATCCTGGTCCGGTCCGCTCCTGCCGTCCGGCCACTAGACTGGGCGCACCATGGACTCCATACGCAAGCTCCGTACCCCGATCATCTGGCTCCTGATCGTCGCGATGGTCCTCTCCGTCGGCGCCGGGTTCTTCTCCGTCGTCTTCTGACCAACCCGGGCCGCCTCCGCCGCTGCCCCTAGCGGGCTTCGCCGTGCCACGCCACCCTTTCCCGATCCATCCCCGCGGATCGGCCGGGCTTTCGCGTACCCCAGGTGATAAGTAGGCTTAGCTTTACCGGCGCCGCCGATCATCCATCCGTGTGCCCGATGAGGCTGCCAGCCGCAGCGGACACACCCTCTGTACAGGGAGAACACGCATGACCTCCGAGAGCGCAACAGGATCGACCGACCAGTACACCTTCCAGAACCCGGTGACGCGTTTCGAGAGCATCACCCCACCCCCCGAGCAGATGAAGGAGCCCGGGCTCGAATCCGCCATGGAGGTCCAGGCGGATCGGGGGGAGACCTCCTACCGCGGAACAGGCCGGCTGCAGGGGCGGAAGGCGCTCGTCACCGGTGCGGATTCCGGCATCGGTGCGGCCGTCGCCATCGCCTACGCGCGGGAGGGCGCCGACGTCGCCATCTCCTACCTCCCCGAGGAGGAGGAGGACGCCCAGGTCGTCAAGGGCATCATCGAGGCGGAGGGTCGCACGGCCGTCTGCATCCCGGGTGACCTGAAGGACTCTGAGTACTGCACCTCTCTGGTGCAGCAGGCGGTGGACGGGCTCGGTGGGCTCGACATCCTCGTCAACAATGCGGGCAAGCAGGTGGCCGTCGAGTCGCTCGAGGAACTGACCGACGAGCAGCTGGACCACACGTACAAGACGAACATCTACTCGTTCTTCCGCGTGACGAAGGAGGCGCTCAAGCACCTGCAGCCCGGCTCGGCCGTCATCAACACCACGTCCATCCAGGCGTACCAGCCGTCGCCCACCCTCGTGGACTACGCGAGCACCAAGGCCGCGATCAACAACTTCACCAAGGGCCTCGCGCAGCAGCTCGCGCCCAAGGGGATCCGCGTCAACGCCGTGGCGCCGGGGCCCATCTGGACCCCGCTGCAGCCCTCGGGCGGCCAGCCCGCCGAGGACCTGCCGGAGTTCGGCAAGGACACCCCGCTGGGCCGCGCCGGCCAGCCCACCGAGTTGGCTCCCGCCTACGTGTTCCTGGCGTCCCCGGAATCGAGCTACGTGCTCGGCGAGACGCTCAACGTCAACGGCGGGATGCCCTCGCCCTGAGTCGCAGCGCCGACAGGCGGCGCCCGACAGAAGGACAGCCCCGGACTCCTGCGAGTCCGGGGCTGTCCTGTCCTGCGGGGTGCTGCTACCCGTCGTTCCTACTCGGCGCTGTCGAGGGCGTCGTAGTCCGTGCGGTCGATCTTCCGGTGGTAGCGCATGCCGGCGAGTCCGCCGAGGATCGCGCCGAGGAGTGCCACGGCGGCCACCACGAGGAGGCCGATCAGGCCCGGTCCCGTGAGATCCTGGGCGGACGGCACGCCGAGCCCCTGGAAGCGCTCGGTGACGTTGGCCTGGTTGCCGACGATGACGCCGATGATGGTGAGCACGACGGCGATGATGAGGGCCCAGAGCCAGACCGCCACGCCCTGCTTGACGCCGCTGAAGCGGGCCATGCGCCCGGCGACGTACCCGCCGGCGAAGTAGGACACCAGCAGGATCACGCCGAGGAGGACGGCGGCCGTGATGCCCGTGGTCTGCGCCTCTCCCGAGCCGCTCGCGACGTCCGCCACCGACAGGTCGGCGCCGGCGCCGAAGAGTGCTGCCAGTGCGCCGACGAGCGCGGAGAGGAGCACGAACATCCCGGTGGCGGTGAGCCAGCCGAAGAACGCCGACCCGAACTTCATGCCTCCGAAGTGTTCCTTCTCGCGCTGGTGGAGGAGCTTGCGGTCCTCCAGGCTGGGGACACCCGTACCCGCGACGGCTGCGCGCGGCACGTCGCGGCCCCGGTCATCGTCGCGGGAGCCGGTGTGTGGCCTGCTCGCGGTCACGGGGACCACCTTCGTGTGCTCCTGCGTCCTGGGCTCGGGGTCACGCGTGGGCGAGGCGTCCCTGGACGCGGAGACCGGAGCCTGCGCCTGCTGGCGGGTCGGGGTGTCCGACGTGTGCGCTGTGTCCGAGTACATGCCGGGCACGTAGTCACCGCTGGTGTCGTCGTCGGCGGAGTAGCCGCCCGGCACGTAGTCGCCCTGGCCGCCGCCGGCACCGCTGGCACCGGTGGGCGTGCTCCCGGACGCGCCGGTGTCGGCGCGTCCCACGCTGCTCGCTCCGCTGCCCGGGCGGCCGGTGTCCAGCTGTTCGGTCGGATCGGTGCCGTCGCCCGCTCTCCTGCCGTCGCCGTCGGTGTTCCCTGTTGCCGAGGTGCTCATCGGTCCTCCTGGTGTTCCGGGCCCGCAGGCTCGCTAAGGTGGCTTACTATTGCCCCCAGTATTCCACGCGGGGCCGCGCCGGGCGTGCCCCGGGGCACGCGTCGCGTGGCGGAATGCGAGACTGGGGCCATGGAGCTACAGGTGTTCATGACGGTGGTGTGCGGTGCGCTCATCGCCGTCGGTATCGCAGGAGTGGTGGTCCCGGTACTGCCGGGGAGCGTCCTGATCATCGTGTCGCTGCTCGTCTGGGCACTCACCGTGACCAGTACGGAGGGGTGGGTGGTCTTCGCGATCGGCACCACCCTGGCCGGGGCCGGTCTCGCCTCCGGGCTGATCCTCACGGGACGCACGCTGAGGCAGCGGAGCATCCCGGGCCGGTCCGTGACCATCGGTGTGCTCGCCGGGATCGCCGGGATGTTCGTGATCCCCGTCGTCGGCCTGTTCGTCGGCTTCGCGCTCGGCCTGTTCGCGAGCGAGTACGTGCGGCAGCGTGAGGCCCGTGCCGCGCTGACCTCGAGCCTGCACGCCCTGAGGGCGACGGGCCTCGGGATCCTCGCGGAGCTGGCGCTGGCATGCCTCGCGGGCACCACCTGGGTCATCGGCGTCTGGGTGTACTTCGCCACGGCCTGAGCCGTTGCCCGAGGGCTAGGACTTGCCGGCGATGGACAGGGCCGCGGTGATCAGCGCGAGGTGGCTCAGGCCCTGCGGCACGTTGCCCATGAACGAGTCGTCCGACGGCTCGATCATCTCGGACATGATGCCGACGTCGTTCTGGAGGGGCAGCAGCTCCTCCATGAGGTCCACGGCCTCGTCGCGGCGGCCCACGGACACGAGCGCCGCCACCATCCAGTAGGCGCAGGCCACGAAGGTGGCCTCCTCCTCCTGCATGCCGCTGTACCGGTAGAGCAGGGGGCCGGCGCCGAGCTCCTCGCGCAGGGTATCGATGGTGGAGGACATGCGCGGCCCCGTGTCGAAGCCGCTGACCGCGTGCAGGAGGATCGAGGCGTCCAGTTCCGTGGAGCCGGGGTACCAGACGTAGCTCTGGCGCTCCTCCGACCAGCCGTGCTCGTACACCCAGTCGCGGATGCGGTCGCGCTCGGCGGCCCAGCGTTCCACGGGCCCCTGCAGCTGGCCGCGCTCGGCGAGCAGCAGGGCGCACCGGAGCGCATTCCAGCAGCCCAGCTTCGACGTGATGTAGTGGCGTTCCTCCGGCAGCTCCCACATGCCGGCGTCACGCCGGTGCCAGATGTCGCACGTCAGGTCCGCGAGGTCGGCGAGCTGCCGCATGGTCGCAGGGTCCAGCACGTGGCCGGCCTGCACGTACTGCCAGACGATGTCGAACACGTCCCCGAAGACGCCCAGCTGCAGTTGCCCGGCGGCGGGATTGCCGTCCACCACGGGGCCCAGGTTCCGCCAGCCGGTCAGGTCCGGCCGCCGCGTACCCTCCGGTGCGGTGCCGTTCAGCCGCGTGAACACCTGCAGGTCGGCACCCTGCGCCCGGAGGTTCTTGAGCATCCACGACACGGCGCCGTGGACCTCCTCCCGGAGCCCCGCGCGGGTCAGGGAATGCAGGGTGTACGCGGTGTCCCGGACCCAGGCGTAGCGGTAGTCCCAGTTCTTGCCGCCCGCGGCGCTCTCCGGGAGGGAGGTGGTCGCGGCGGCCGCGATGGATCCGGACGGGCTGTGGAGGAGCAGTTTCAGGGTGAGGGCACTGCGGAGCACCGCGTGCCGGTAGTCGCCGTCGTACGCGAAGTTGTCCGACCACGTCTGCCAGTTGAGGATGGTGCGGTCCACGCCCGCGTCGATCTGCCGCGGGTCCTCCAGCGGGAGCGGCTCGCCGTGCGTGGAGACGACCGCCACGAGGTGCCGGCTCCCCTCGGAGGTGGTGAACGCGCCCTCCACGGCGCGGCCCTCCGGGGTCTTCAGCCCGTGATCGATGCCCCGGATGCCGAGGGCCACGGAGTCGATGCGCAGCACCGGGTCCTCCGGGCCGTTGTCGAGCCAGGGCGAGGCGGATCCGAAGCAGGTGCCGGGCGTGATGGACCACGCCATGTCCACCGAGCCCGAGAGCCCGTCGACGCGCCGCGCGAGTTCACCCCACGGCAGCCGTCCGGCCACACCGGTGTTCAGGGAGTCCGTGACGCGGACGGTGCCCGTGGCCGTGGTGTACGTCGACTCGAGGACGTTCGTGCCGTCCACGTAGCGCCGCTCCACGGAGAACCCGGCCACGGGGGCCAGGCTCATGAAGCCCTCGTCCGCGTCGAGCAGCCGCGCGAAGGACGGTGTGGAGTCCAGGTCCGGCGTCGGGTACCAGTCGATCGACCCGTCGAGTGCCACCAGGGCGACGGTCCGGCCGTCTCCGATCGCGGCGTAGGACCGGATGTCGGCGAAGCCGTCCTCGTCCCTGAACCCGTTGGTCATTGGTCCTGTCCCCGGCGCCGGGGACTGCTACCTGCCGTACTTGCCGTTGTAGCGGGTCTTGTTGGCGCGGGGCGGCTGCCCGGAACGGTTCCTGTTCATCAGACGGGATGCGATGACAGGGACCAGTGCCCAGAGGATCTTCTTCAGCATGATGCGTCCTTACGGTCGGGGCCGGCGGCGGTCACCGCCGGGCATATTCATCATCCTACTTACTGTTCCTGGTCGTCCCGGTCCTCGCGGACGAAGGCGTTCAGGGCGCGCAGCTGCGCGGTCCGTGCTACCGGGTTGAGGTACATCATGTGGCCGGCCTCGTGGTAGTGGTGGGTGAAGCGGGCACGGGCGGCGTCGTCGAGGTCCATGTGGGCCCACACGTACTCGGCCGCGAAGTGGGGTGTGGCACCGTCGTGGTAGCCGTAGTCGACGTGCACGCGGAGTGCGGGGTTGTGGACGAGGAGCCGCTCGAGAACTCCCGAGACGTCCACGGGCGCACCCTCGAAGGTGCGGTAGCTCCAGGGCTGCACGCGGGCGGTGAGGATCTCGTAGGGGAGATCGTTCTCGTACCCGAGCTCGGCGCGGACGTAGTGGTTCATGGCCGCCGAGTACGGTCCCGTGATGGCCCTGATGCTCGGATCGTCGGTGGAGTCCGAGGACTGCAGGTGCTCGGGCCGTGCGGCGAACCGCCCGTCGATGCGCCCGACGGCGAGGCCCTCGGTGCGCAGGAGTTCCGCGGCGAACTCGTGGTACGCCCAGCGGAGGTCGGTGCGGCGGATGAATCCCTCGTCGAGTGTGGTGATGGTGTGCAGCCGCGCGACGGCGTCCGCCCGCTCCTCGGGGGTCAGTCGGTTGCCCTGCGTCAGGGCGTACCCGAAGTCCCGTGCCGCGTACTCCTCCGCCTCACGGACCACGTCGGCGAGCTCCCGGTCGCCGTGACGGCCGTGGTAGTGCGCGATCGCCGCGTAAGTGGGCAGGTGCAGGGCGTAGGGGAGATCGCTGCCGGGGAAGAAGCGCAGGGTGGACATGTTCAGCACCGTGGAGATGAGCCCGAGCCCGTTGACGGCCATCCCGTACGCGTCGAAGAGGCGTCCGGCCACCGCGACGGCGCGCAGCGTCCCGTAGGACTCCCCGACGATGTACTTGGGGGAGAGCCAGCGGTTGTTGCGCGTGGTCCAGAGGCGGATGACCTCCGCCACCAGGTCCCTGTCCTGGACGAAGGCGTGGAACTCGTCGGTCTTCTCGCCCTCCACCACGCGGGAGTATCCGGTGCTGACGGGATCGATCATCACCAGGTCACTGGACTCGAGCAGCGACTCGGGATTGTGGACGAGCCCGAACGGCGCGGCGGTCATGGCCCCGACGTCACCGGAATCGACGAGGCGGGGGCCGAGGAGCCCCAGGTGCAGCCACACCGAGGCCGACCCGGGGCCGCCGTTGAACGCGAAGGTCACGGGACGGCCCGGCTCGGCGTCCTGCTTCGTGTAGGCGACGATGAAGATCTCGGCCTTCGGCTTGAAGCCGTCGGACCTGCCGTCCTTCGTCTCCTCGCGCCGGAGGACCAGCCGCCCGGTGGTGGTCGTGTACTCCAGGCCGGACGGGGAGGTGTGGTGCCGGACGGCGAAATCGTCGGAGGCGTCCTTCGCCGGGTCCTTCCCGGCCCTCCCGGCGTCCGTCGCGGCGTCCTCGGGTGTGTCCTTCATCTCATCAGCCATGGCACGAGACTACCGGCGGTTCGCCGAGGCAACGGCTTACGTGTCGGCGGGTGTCGCGGTCTCCCGGCGGTCCGACGGCGCCGCGCCCACGGCGCCCGCATCCCGGTCCCACACGCGGTTCTGCTGGGGTCGTGCGAAGAACAGGGCCGCAGCGAAGCCGACGATGATGACGATCGCGGGCAGGTAGAGCGACTGGCCCATCGACAGGGCGTACCCGGCCCTCGCCTCGTCCGGCAGGGCTGCGGACGGCGTGGCGCTCATCCCGCCGCCACCGAGGTTCGCCATCAGGCGCGACTGCATCATGGCCCCGATCGCGGCGCTGCCGAGGACGGCGCCCATCTGGCGCGTGGTGTTGTAGACGCCGGAGCCCGCCCCGGCGAGGGACGGGGCGAGGTTGCGGGTGGCCGTCAGGGACACCGGCGCCCAGATGCCGGCGCTGGAGAGGCCGAGCAGCGAGACCGGCAGCAGGAGCTGCCAGATCGGGACGTCGGGGGTGAGGATGGAGCCCAGCCAGAACAGGGACACCGACAGGCCGGCGAACCCGGCGATGGCGATGTACTTCGGGTTGTTGCGCTGCACGTACCTGCCGACGAACGGCGCGAGGACGCCCGAGATGACGGCCATGGGGGTCAGCAGGAGCGCGGCCTGGGTGGGCGAGAGCCCGCGGACGGTCTGCGCGTAGAGCATCAGGGGCAGCGTCATGGTGGTGATCGCGAAGCCCATGGCGGTGATCGAGGTGTTGGCGAGCGAGAAGTTGCGGTCGCGGAAGAGCGTCAGCGGCACCAGCGGCTCGCCGCGGTTGACCTTCTGCCACATGACGAACGCCACGAGCAGTACGACGCCGGTGATGATCAGCGACCACACGGACAGGGGCCCGGCGATGGTGCCCCAGTCGTAGCTCTCACCCTCCTGGATGCCGAACACGAGGCAGAACAGGCCGGCTGCGCTGAGGAACACGCCGAGCATGTCGAAGCGGTGCGACGTCGTCGGCAGGGTGGGGACGAGGCGGACGGCGAGGATGAACCCCACGACGCCCACCGGCACGTTGATGAAGAAGATCCACTCCCACCCGGCGGTGTCGACGAGCACGCCGCCGAGGACCGGTCCCACGAGGGTGGCGATGCCCGCGACGGATCCCCACAGGCCCATCGCGGCGCCGCGACGCTCGGGCGGGAAGATGCGGGTGATCACGGACATGGTCTGCGGCGTCATGAGCGCGGCGCCCAGGCCCTGCAGGACGCGCGCGACGATGAGCGCCTCCACCGAGCCGGACAGGCCGCACCAGACGCTGGAGAGGGTGAAGACCACGAGTCCCACCAGGTAGATGCGCTTCGGCCCGAACCGGTCGCCGAGCCGTCCTGCCACGAGCAGCGGCACGGCGTAGGCCAGCAGGTAGGCGCTGGTCACCCAGATGACGCTGTCGATGCCGGCGTCGAGGCCCTCCATGATGGCGGGGGTGGCGACCGAGACGATCGTCGAGTCGACGAGGATCATGAAGAAGCCGATGACGAGCGACCAGAGCGCCGGCCAGGGCCTCACGTCGTCGTTCCGGGGCAGGGCAGCGGCTGCCTTGGAGGGGTTGGTGGGCATGGGGAAAGACTACGCCGGGCTCCTGACACTCCCGGTCCGGGGACCTGCACCGGGTCGCTTTGGGCCAAGCGGGCTCCCGCGGGTACAGTGTTGGTGTTCGGAAGTGGTGTACGGGGTTTTAGCTCAGTTGGTAGAGCGTTTCGTTCGCAATGAAAAGGTCAGGGGTTCGATTCCCCTAAGCTCCACGGTTTCCGGAAGAAGAAGCGAGGCCCCCGTCGCCGGGGGCCTCGCTTCTTCGTCGTCCGGGGATCGATCGCCCGTCGGGCGCGTCCGGCGACTGCCGCGGTGCCTACTCCTCGGGGGCCCTGCGCACCCAGGGCCGCGCCGCGAGGATGCGCGCGAGCGGGCTGAGCCAGGACATCACCACGAGGAGCGTGAAGGTGCTGCTCAGGGAGGAGCCGAGGCTCGTCGCGGGGAACAGCTGATGCACGCCCACGAGGATCACGGCCACGAGCAGCAGCTTCTTGATACCGCCGAGGACGTGCGACGGAACGGGCCGCGGCCAGGGCGTGAAGTCGACCGCCGTGGTGTCCTGGTCCTGGTGCTGTGCGTGCATGCGTCCTCCTCCGCTGTGCCTGACACCATTATCCCTCCGCGCGTCCCCCCGCTGTCAGGTCCGGGCCCGTGGATCCCGGAGCCCGGTCGGGCGTCATCCCGGGGCGTCCAGGACGGCCCAACCCCGCGCGGGCAGGCGGATCCGGCCGGCCCCGGCGTCCACCGCGGCCCGGCCCGCGAGGACCGGCCCGGCGGCGACGTCCACGGACCGGGGCTCGTGGGCGAGGTTGAGTGCCACGACGAGCGCGTCGGTGCTGTCGGTGGTGTCGGTGCTGTCGGTGCTGTCGGAGACGCGGTAGACGAGGGCCTCGTTGGACAGGTGCAGCACCTCCGTGGTGGCGCGGTGCAGCCAGGGGTGGCGCCGCCGGACGCCGATGAGCTCCTGGTGCACCTCGTACACGGGCCGTCCGACGCCCGACAGCCCCCCGGGTCCGGCCGGGAAGAGCGGCCGCACGTCGTCGTCTCCCCCGGCCCGGTCCTCCTTGACGCCCCGGTAGCCCTGCTCGTCCCCGTAGTAGACGGACGGGGTGCCGCCGACCGTCAGCAGGACGACGACGGCGTGCGCCAGCAGGCCGGGATCGGCGAGTTTGCTGGCGATCCGCGTGACGTCGTGGTTCCCGATGAAGGTCAGCGGCGCGAAGGATCCGAGGAGCGCATTGTGCCGTTCGAGGGCGGCGGCGAGCTCGAAGAGGTTGGCGTCGTTCAGCGAGCTCCACACGGCCTTCCACAGCTCGTACTGCGTCGCGGAATCGAGCCCGCCGTCGCGGACCGCCGCCGCGTAGTCACCGTGGATGTACTCGCCCACGAAGTAGGCATCGGGGTACGAGACGCGTACCCGGGCCGTCACGGCGGCCCAGAACGACGACGGCACGGCGTAGGCGGCGTCGAGCCGCCAGCCGTCGGCGCCCCGGCCGAGCCAGTACTCCATGACGTCGACGACGAAGTCCGCCACGGCGGGCTCCCCGTGGTGGAGCGCCACCAGATGGTGATGGCCCTCGAAGTCGCGGTATGCCGGTTCGGTGCCGGCGCCCGCACCCGCGGGCCACTCCAGGGAGAACCAGGGCGCTGTGGAGGCACCGGGGCCGTGCGCCAGCACGTCCTGGAACGGGGCGAACGAACGCCCCGTGTGGTTGAAGACGCCGTCGAGCAGGACGCGCAGTCCGCGACGGTGCGCCTCCGCGAGGAGCGTGTCGAAATCCTCGAGGGTCCCGAGGCGGGGGTCGATCCGGAAGTAGTCCGTGGTGTCGTACCCATGTGTCTCCGAGGCGAAGACGGGGCCGAGCGCGAGTCCGGACGCGCCGAGGTCCACCGCGTAGTCGAGCCACGGCACCAGTGCCGCCAGCCGGTGGGCGTCGGCAGGGTCGGGGGTGGCGGCCTTCTCGGCGCCGGTGAAACCCAGGGGGTACACCTGCCACCAGATGGCGTGCTCCACCCATCGGGGTTCGTTCATGGCGATGCTGCCCTTCCCTCGCACGGGGCCCGTCGCGGGCAGGAGGCGGGCCCGGGAGGCCTGCTGTGCCGTCTAGCCTACGTCGGCGAGCAGGTGACCGCCTGCAGCGAGCTGCTGGACGTCGGCCGGATCGAGCTGTGCTGCTTCGGCGATGTCGATGACCGCCGCGCCCGCCTCGGCGGCGTGCAGGACCGCGGACTCCAGCACGTCCGTCCGCTGGTCGAGCTGCCACTGGAGGTACTCGACGTCCGCTGCAGCCGCCGCGACGCGGAGCAGGACGGGGGAGAGGGGGTGGGCGAGTTCCTTCGGCTCCTCGGGAGAGAGCTGGAAGCCGCATGCGCAGGCCCAGACGAGTTCGACGTCGAACCCGGGGGCCGGCTGCGGGACCAGGCCGTACGACGATCCCCGGTAGGAGGTCTCGCGCAGGGTCATCGGTTCGCCGCAGTGGAGGGGTGACCCGATGGCGACATCTCCGGCGCCGATGGCATCACTGATGGTCTGCGTCATGCTGTCTCACCTTTCGATCAAGAACAGGAACCACAACCGATTAGCTCGGTAAACTAGTTATATGCGGACTGAGCTACCTCTGTCCACTCCGCATCGGGGCGCCGTACGGGCTCAGGAATCGAGGATGCGCGCGCGTGCCGCCCGGTACTCGTCCTCCTCGATGACCCCCCTGCGGAGGAGGTCGTCGAGTTCTCCCAGGCGCTGTTCCTTGCTGCCGGATCCCTGGTCGGCACGGCTCGTCCCGGCTCCGGCCGGCACCCGCGCCGATCGTGCGCGCCGGGTGGCGGCGATCATCAGGACGACGCCGACGACCACCGCCAGCATCAGCAGCAGACCGATCATGATGATGATGTGCCAGCCTTCAAGGCGCATGCCCGTACCCTCCCCGACGACGACCGCGCGTGCACCGTCGGCCCGGAGCACAGGCCCGCGGCCCTGTGCGGCCCACCCTATCGGGCGGGACGGACACGCCGGGTCTGATCCCCCCGGATCAGCCCTTCGCGGCGGCGAACGTCTGGTCGACGAGCGCCTGGAGCTCGGCCTGCGTGCCCGCGGGCAGGGCGTCCTGCGCCGTGCGGACAGCGGTCACGGCGAGGCCGCCGCGGGTGCCGACCAGGCTCATGGTCTGCTGCTTCGCGCCGTCCGAGGACGACTGCACGGTCACCGTGCCAAACGTGGTCTCCGCGGCCGTCGTGGCGTCCACGGCCTCCACGGTCTGCTCGATGGCCACTCCCTGCGCCTCCAGACTGAACGAGGAGCAGGACCCGAGGGCCGCCGCGGCGGCCTCGGTGCGGGACGCCGCCTGTGCGGCGTCCGCCGAGGACGACGCCGTGACGACGGTCTGGACGGCGTCGCCGTTCACGGTCGAGACCGCCGTGGAGTAGGCGGCCCCCTCGGGTGCCTCGAGGCTGTTGGAGACGAAGACCGCGCACTCCTCGGGCGTGATGGTGACGCTCTCGAGGAACCGGCGTGCCTCGGCCATGCTCTGGTCGATCCGGTCCGCCGGGATCACCTGCAGGGGTGCGCCGTCGGCCTCGCTCAGGGTGCCGAGGATCCCGGCGAGGTCCGCCGGGGAGAAGCTACCGGCATCGGTCCGGTCCGACGGCGCGGGGCCCGGTGTGCCGCTGGGACCCGTGGCCGGCGACGTCGTCCCTCCGGCGTCGGCCGGGGCGCCCTGGTCGGGCGCGGAGGGGGAGCACGCGGTCAGTGCGAGCAGGACGGCGAGGCAGGGCCCGGCAAGGGAGGTGCGTGGCATGGTGTTCCTTCGATGGCTGCCGGGTCTCGGCCCGCTCCGGCAAGGCTACACACTGCGCCCCGGTGATCCGGACGGGGCCGTGCGCCGCAGGTCCCGCCCGCCCTCACGGTAGGCCTGGGCGCAGAACACGCCGAGCAGCAGGACGTGCACGGCGTCCCCGCCGTAGTACATGAGCTGCGCCGCCTGCTCCGTGCCGGCCGGCCAGGAGCCGGAGCCTGCTACGGCGTAGAGGTGTTTGGCAACCACCGCGTGCACCGCGATGGTCCCGGCGATCGCGCCACCCCTGACCCGGGCCGCGGCCCGGTGCGGATTCGGGTCCACGCCCACGACGGCATAGGCGAAGAGGGCGCCCGCCGCCACGAAGTGGACGTGCAGCAGGGGGCCGAGCACGGGGTGGTGGAGCAGGGCGAGAGCATCGGCATCCCAGTACAGGGCCATGGGCACCGTGACGATCAGCGTAGCGACCACCGGATGCGCGGCCGGCCGCAGGGGTGCCGATCGCGCGAGCCGCGTGAGGCGCCGTCCGGTCCGTGCCGGCACGGCGCGGAGCAGGAGGGTCCCGGGTGCACCGAGGACCAGCAGCAGGGGCACGAGCATCCCGAGAAGGAGATGGACCGTCATGTGTGCGGTGAAGCTGCTCCCGGCCGCCCGGGCGAGGGGGCCGGCGCCGGCGGCGAGGCCCAGTGCGCAGCCGGCCAGCCAGGCGGCGTCCCGCCGGACCGGCCAGTCGATGCGTCCACGCAGGGCGGCCGCACGGCCGGCGAGCAGGTAGGCGACGGCGAGCCCGAGCCACACGAGCACGACGGCGGTGTCCAGTGCGAAGGCGCCGAGGGCGTCCGTGCCCGCCGCGGCACCGCCCGGGTGGTGGGGGGCCTCAGCCATCGTCGGCGCGGGAACCTCGGAGCTCGGCCCTCCGGACGGCGAGGAGCAGGAGCACCCCCGCCACCAGTATCACGACGGCCGCGCCGTTCCACGCCAGGTCGTAGGGGAGGAGGTCCACCGCGTAGCGGATCTCGTGGAGGCCGAGGAGCTTGTGCTGCACCACCCCGTCGAACAGCTGGAACGCACCGATACCCATCAGGATCCCTGCCAGCCACCGCCGGGTGGAGAGGGCGCCGCGCCGTCTCAGGTCGGCGAAGAGGAAGAGCGAGGCCACCGTGGCGAACCAGCTGAAGGCGTGGAACACGCCGTCGGACACGAGCCCCGCGGCCGGCGTGGAACGGTCGTAGAAGTGGTGCCAGTGGAGGAGCTGGTGGAACACGGCCTCGTCGACGAAGGCGATGATCCCGCACCCGAAGAGGAACCCCACCAGCACGTTGCGCCGCCGGAGCAGGGCGCCGCCGCGCTGCTCGGCAGGGGCCGGTGGTCTGGTGGACGAAGCGATGGTGTTCCCCGTCGTCGGAGGGTGGGACGCTCCCAGCCTGCCATCGGTGCGCCCACGCCGTCCACCTCTTTCGGCGTCGGTCGACATCGAGGACGGCTCGAGAAGGACGGCCGGCAGTACTGCACGGACTGCGAGGGCTAGGACGCCTTCTCGCCGTACCACCAGTGGGCGGAATCCCCCGGCCGGCCGGGATTCAGCGGCACGACGACGCCGCCGCGGCGCGGGTGCGTGAGGACCATCCGGATCGCAGCGAGCAGGGCCGCGGGGATCGAGACCAGGACGACGACGGCGAGCGCGTACGTCACGAGGACGGCGTGCACCGGAGAGTCGTGGAGGGCGCCGATCAGCGCAGCGCTGCCGAGCCACAGCCACAGCCAGAACAGGCCGATCACCCACAGCAGTGATCGCGCGCGCCGATAACGCAACGGATAGTGCATCCGCCTACGCTCCATATTCGTCTCCCCAGACTTGAACGGGCCCGCCCCCAGGCAGTGCCACTCGATGAATAATAGCGCCCTGACTAGGCATGTCGTGCGTCCGGGGTGGGTGTGCGCCGTCAGAGGGGGAGAGCGGACCCGGAGCGGTCCGCGCTGTCCGGCGCACCGCCTAGGAGCCTCACATGATCGGGGGTGAGGTCACCGATGCGGTTCACGCCGAGGAGCTGCAGGGTGCGGGCGGTCTGCGTGCCGAGGATCTCGATGGTGCGGTCAACCCCGGCGCGGCCGCCTGCCATGAGCCCGTACAGGTAGGCGCGGCCGATCAGGGTGAAATCCGCGCCGAGCGCCAGGGCCGCGACGATGTCCCCGCCGCTCATGATGCCCGTGTCGAGGATGATGTCCGTCCTGCCCTTGAGCTCCGCCGCCACCCGCGGCAGCAGGTGCAGGGGCACGGGAGCCCGGTCGAGCTGCCGTCCGCCGTGGTTGGACAGTACGATGCCGTCGGCACCGTGGTCCACGGCCTTCCTGGCGTCGTCGAGCGTCTGGATGCCCTTGACCACGAGCTTGCCCTTCCACACGCCCCGCAGCCAGTCGAGGTCGTCGAACGTGAGGGTGGGGTCGAACATCGAGTTGATGAGGTCCGCGACGGTGCCCGAGTAGCGTGAGAGCGACGCGAACGAGAGCGGCTCGCGCGTGAGGAAGTCGAACCACCACGCGGGCCGGTACGAGGCGTCCAGCACGGTCTTCAGCGTGAGGGCCGGCGGGATGGTCATGCCGTTGCGGACGTCCCGCAGGCGGGCGCCGGCGACGGCGGTGTCCACGGTGACCATGAGGGTGTCGTTCCCGGCGGCGGCCGCGCGGCCGATGAGTTCCATGGAGCGGTCCCGGTCCGTCCACAGGTACAGCTGGAACCAGTTGCGCCCGTCCGGGGCGGCCTGCGCCACGTCCTCGATGGACGCGGTGCCCATAGTGGACAGGGTGTAGGGGATGCCCGCGGCCGCGGCCGCCTGCGATCCGGCGTACTCGCCCTCCGACTGCATCATGCGCGTGAAGCCGGTGGGTGCGATCCCGAAGGGCAGCGCGGAGTCCCTGCCGAGGACCGGCGTCACCGTGCTGACGGTCCGGACGTCCCGGAGGATCCCGGGCCGGAACTCGAGGTCGAGGAACGCGTCCCGGGCGCGGCCGAGGGAGATCTCCGCCTCGGCGGCGCCGTCGGTGTAGTCGAAGGGCGCCGTGGGGGTGCGCCGTTTCGCCAGGTCACGGAGGTCCCAGATGGTGTTCGCCCGGCGGAGCCGTGCGGCGTTGCCGAACTCCGGGCGCTTGAACTGCATGAGCGGGGCGAGGTCCGCGACCTTCGGGACCCGGCGCCTGAGGGCCGGGGGGACAGCGGGGCCGGAGGATTGCTGCATGGTGTGCCTTTGCTCGTCGTCGGACCGTGCCGGGCCCGTGCGGTGCGGACTTCACGGCACCGCCCGGGTTGATCCCAGATCCTACGGCGTCTGGTCGTGCACGTGCTGCCGACACCGCCCTACAACGGGTCCGGCATCCCCGCCAGCGGATCTCCGTCACGGTACGCCCTGTTCCCGGACCGGCCGGGGGCACCTAGACTTCAAGGACTGGTCGAGCAGGAGGCCATGGACCGCCCGACGTGGAGCCACCATGGAACGCATCCCGGAGATACTCGAACCCCTCGCCAGGCGAGGCGTACCGCGGTCCCGGCCCGCCCGGCGCCCTGTTCCCTTTCCGGCCGGTCCCGCCGAGAGCCCGGCCGACACAGGCGACACGGGCGATGTCCCCGCCGACAGTCCCGCCGACAGTCTCGCCGACACAGGCGACACGGGCGACGTCCCCGCCGATCTCGGTGCGCTCCCCACCCGGCAGCTGCGCCGGCTCTGCGACCGCACCTACCAGCTCCTCGACCTGGCGGAGCACTCCCTCGAGACGCGGGAACAGTACGACGCCCTCGTCGGGGAGCTCGAACGGCGCGAGCGGAAGGCCGCGGGTCAGGCGGGCTGGGACGACGCCCGCGGGAGGTTCCGCGACAACGCCCTGTTCTCCCGCTTCGAGCTCCACCGCGACGGCGCCCTGGCCGGCTACGTGCAGTACGAGCTGCGTGGCGGACAGGTGCTGCTGCTGCACGCCGTCGTGGATCCGCGGTTCCGGCACGCAGGTCTCGAACCCGCCCTGATGCGGGCCGTGTTCCTCGAGGCGCGCCGCCGGCGGCTCGCCGTGCTGCCCTGCTGCGCCGAGGCCCAGGAATTCCTGGTCGACCACCCGCAGTTCCTCTCACTGATCCCTGCGCTGCAGCGGCGCCGGTTCCGGCTGCTCATGGCCTCCCGCGCGGCGGCGACGGGACAGGACGCGCGGTGACGCCGGCCGAGGTGCTCTCCGAGGCCTACGGACGCCTGCCGGATCTGGTGCGCACCGCCGTCGACGGGCTCGACGCCGACCAGCTGGCACTCCGTCCGGGCGGATCGGCGAACCCGATCGGCTGGCTCGTCTGGCATCTCACGCGCGTGGAGGACAGCCACTTCGCGGAGGCGTTCGGCCACGACGAGCTGTGGCTCACGGACGGCTTCGCCGAGCGGTGGGGGCTGCCCCTGGAGCCCTCCGACACCGGGTACGGCCACTCGTCGGACCAGGTGGACGCCGTCCGGGTCGGCTCGGCGCAGCAGCTGCTGGACTACTTCGACGCCGTCCACACCCTGGCCGAGGGCCTGGTGGCAGGGCTCGACGACGGGGACCTCGCCCGCGTGGTCGACGAACGCTGGGACCCGCCCGTGACCCTGCTCGTCCGGCTCGTGAGCGTGCTCGACGACGCCGTGCAGCACGCCGGGCAGGCCGCCTACGCGCGCGGCATCATCCTCGCCTAGGCCAGGCCCGTTTGCCGTAGCGTGATGTTGAGCCGGCCCTCGAAGCCGATCCCCGCCGGCGCCGTCCCCGGCAGGATCCTCTGCACGCCGTGGTAGGCGAAGCGTGACGGACCGCCGAACACGAACAAGTCGCCCGAGGCGAGCTCGAGGTCCTGCCAGGGGCGGTTGCGGTTCTCGGTATTGCCGAACCTGAAGAGGCACGAGGAGCCGAGGCTGAGCGAGACCACGGGCGCGTCCGTGCGCTCCTCCCGGTCCTGGTGCATGCCCATCCTCGCGGCGTCGTCGTAGTAGTTGACCAGCGCGGCGTCGGGCTCGTAGTCCGCCCCCGCTTCCGGGCCGCACGCGGCGGTGACCGCGTCCCGTCCGAGGGAGCGGAGGACGTCGGGGAACGGCGCCACGGGGCGACCGCCGACGTCGTCGGCCGTGCGGCTGTAGCGGTAGGGGAGCCAGTGCCACCCGAGGCTCACGCTCTTCACGGACATCACGCCGCCGTTCGGCATCGTCACGGCGCGCATGGGGACCGGCCCGCTCGCCCAGGAGCGGCACAGGCGCACGAGCTCGCGCTGGCGGTCGGGGTCGAGCCAGCCGGGCAGGTGCACGGCGCCGGGCGCCACCTCCCGGCGCGGACGGGGGATCAGGGCGTCGGTCGGTTCGCTCACCGTCCCATTGTGCGCCGGGGGATCGGTTGAGCTCCGCTACGGGATGGATGCAGGGTCAGGGTCCACCCGTGCCGTTCGTTGAAGCATTCTTCGGTCTCAGCACAGGGCAGCGTCGAGGTTGCAGCGGAAGACTCGTTCGAGAAGAGCGCGGGCCCTGCTGGAAGGACCTGCGCCGAACACGTGAATGCCGCTGCTCCCCGGGAGCGGCGCGGCACCAGGTCTCAGGAGACGACGCAGCAATGACCATGACACTCGACGCACCCCAGGGGCAGGACCCCGCAGCGGTATCGGAGGAGGAGAGGACGTCCCGCCGGGCGATCGTCCGGCTGGACCGCATCGTCGGCATCGTGATCGCCGGCATCGTGACCGCCGCTGCCGGACTCCTGTGGCTCGCCGTCGCGGCCAAAGGGCCGGACACGACGATCGCGGAGTCGAACGACGCCGTCATCGGGATCTGGCGCGTCCTCTACAACGCGGACGCCCCGGATGTGAGCACCATCCTCACGGCCATCGCGCTCGCGCTGCTCGCCGCCGCCGGCCTCGCCCTCATGGAACGGCACATCGCGACGAAGACACGCCGCTCCATGAACCCGGGCCGCCGGCCCCTGGCACCGAAGGTGATCATGGCGGCCAACCGCGGCCAGTTCGCCGGAGAGGTGACCGTCACGGTGCTCATCCCCGCGCACAACGAGGAGGCATCGCTCCCGCAGACCATCGCGTCCCTGAAGAGCCAGTCCCACCGCCCCGAGCGCATCATCGTGGTCGCCGACAACTGCACGGACGACACCGTGCGGCTGGCGCGCGAGGCCGGCGTCGAGGTCATCGAGTCGGTGGGCAACACGAAGAAGAAGGCGGGCGCGCTCAACCAGGCGCTGCGGCGGGTCCTGCCCGGGCAGGGTGACAACGACGTGGTCATGATCATGGACGCCGATACCCAGCTCGACGACGGCTTCCTCGCCAACGCGGTGGTGCGCTTCGCCCAGGACCGCGCCCTGATGGCGGTGGGCGGCCTCTTCTACGGTGAGGGCGGCCACGGCCTGATCGGCCAGTTCCAGCGCAACGAGTACATCCGCTACTCCCGCCAGATGCGCCGGCGCCCCGGCCGGGTGTTCGTGCTCACCGGTACGGCATCGCTCTTCCGGCCCGTGGCACTGCGCACCATCGCGGACAACCGCGGCCGCAGCCTCCCGGGGGTGCACGGGGACGTGTACGACACCGCGGCGCTGACCGAGGACAACGAGCTGACGATCGCGCTGAAGTCCCTCGGAGGCCTCATGATCTCGCCTCAGGACTGCACCGTGGTGACCGAACTCATGCCCTCCTGGGGCACGCTGTGGAACCAGCGCCTGCGCTGGCAGCGGGGCGCACTCGAGAACATCGGCGCGTACGGCGTCACGGCCCCCACCATGCGCTACTGGGCGCAGCAGCTGGGTATCGGCTACGGCGTGATCGCCCTCAGTGCCTACCTCGCACTCATCATCCTCACCATCGTGTCCCTCGAGACCTGGATCTGGTTCCCGTTCTGGCTGGGGCTCGGCCTGCTGTTCACCCTCGAGCGGGTCGTCACGGTGTGGAAGGGAGGCTGGAAGGCCCGCATCCTGGCCCTCACGCTGTTCCCCGAGCTGTTCTTCGACATGTTCCTCAACCTCGTCTACGTCAAGGGCATCATCGATCTCTCCTTCGGCCGCCAGGCCAACTGGAAGCACCTCACCCACGCCGCTCCGGCGTCCCGACTCTCGTCCCAGGAGGCCTAGGCCATGATCAGCAGCGCAGCAGGACCCGTCATCCGCACCGGCATCGTCCTCCCCGAGGCCGTGCTCCACACCAACATGTTCGCCATCCTGGCGGCCTTCGTCGCGATCAACACGGTCATCTACGCCTCACTGGCGCTGGCCAACGTCCTGCCGAAGATCTACCCCACGGACTGGGTGACCAACCGCAACCGACGCACCGAGACACGGAGCATCTACCCCGAAGCGGAGGCCTGAGGCCACGGCTGCGGCGAGCACCCGAGGCATGACCCCGCAGGCGGCCCCTGCCCTGTCCATCAGGGCAGGGGCCGCTTCTCGCCGCCCTCGATCGGGGCGTCGACGATGTTGCCCGCCACCGGCCGGGGGCAGGTGCCGTACGGGGTGAAGGCGCTCGGGTAGTTGATGGTCCTGTTGAGATCGAGGACCACGGATCCGTCGGGGCGGGGGCGGCGCAGGGTGACCTTGCGCCAGGACGCCGTCGACGTGCCGTTGGTGGCGTCGTGGAACGTGATGGCGAGCGCCCCCGTCCCGTCCTGCGATGCCCGGAGCCGGTGCTCGCGGGGATCGCCGGGGAGTGTGAAGACGACGTCACCGACGGACGTCTGTGTCCCGGGCACGTCGGGATGGGACGTGGAGATGCGCTCGGGCCGCGGCTCCGGGAACGGTTCGAACCGGCCCTCGAGCACGAGGTCGGGCCGGTAGTCGAAGACGGGGGTCCCGCTGAAGCCCGCCAGGGTGGGCGCCTCGGCATCCCTCGTCCGGACGGCGTAGCGGCCGGCGCGGCGCGCCAGTTCCACCACCACGCGGTGCCCGTCCGGCCCGCCGTAGGCCACCCACATGAGCGAGTCCTCGTCGTCGAGCGCGGCGGTGATGGTGCCGTCCACGAGGTGGCCGGTCGACAGGTCGGTCAGGCCGTCGGATGGCCGCGCCGTCACGCTCGCGGTGTCGCCGGCTGCGGACCAGAGGCCCGGCACCTCCCCGACGTCGGCGGGCTGGTCGGGGAGCCAGTGGAAGGACGTCAGGGACAGCCAGCCGTGCGTCTCCGCGAGTGCGGCGTCGCGCGCTGCGCGGAAGCGGATCCAGCGGTCTTCGGCGGTCTGGGTGGGGCTCATGCATCGTCTCCTGGTTCGGGTGCTGCACGGGCTAGAACCCCCATCGCCCGTCCGGCATTCCCCGGAGGCATCCCCCGTGCGAGGGCTGCCTGCGCCGTACCAAGCCCGCGGTGGAGTCGTCCAGCCCGGCCGGGTCGGTCGGGCTGGATGTACCCCCGGAGCGGTGTCTGGAACCATGAAGGACCCGGCGGAAACGAGGAACCGAGATGACCGAGATGACCGAGACGACGGAGACGACGGACGAACCGGCGCAGGAAGCTGCCGGTACTGCCACCGATACCGGTACTGCCATCGACACCGACACCGACACCGATGCCGACACCGCCCGATCAGCGGGCGAGGCGACCGGCGGACCGACCGACGATCCAGGGGAGGGGACGACCTCCGATGCGGCGGTGCTCGGCGACGAGCCGACGGACGCCCTGACCGACGAACCGTCGGACGCTCCTGCCGACAGGACCGGCACGGCAGGTACGGGGATGTCGGATGTCGGGGCACCACCCGACATCCCGGTGCCCACGCCGCACGCGGAGGGCGAGGACCACGTGCTCCTGCCGCACCCGGACCAGCCGACCTGGCGCGAGGACTACCCGTACGACAAGCGGATGACCGAACGCGAGTACCAGAAGGCCAAGCGCGCCCTGCAGATCGAGCTGCTCAAGATGCAGGGGTGGGTGAAGAAGAACCAGGCCAAGGTGGCGGTGCTGTTCGAGGGGCGTGACGCCGCGGGCAAGGGCGGGACGATCAAGCGTTTCACGGAGAACCTGAACCCCCGAGGCGCACGCATCATCGCTCTCGACAAGCCGAGCGAGAAGGAACAGACGCAGTGGTACTTCCAGCGCTACGTCTCGGTGCTCCCCTCGGGCGGCGAGATCGTCCTGTTCGACCGGTCCTGGTACAACCGGGCCGGCGTGGAGCGCGTCATGGGGTTCTGCACCCCCACGGAGTACCTCGAGTTCATGCGGCAGGCCCCCGAGCTCGAGCGCATGCTCGTCCGCGCCGACACGCACCTGATCAAGTTCTGGTTCTCGGTGTCCCGGGCGGAACAGCGCCGCCGCTTCGCCCAGCGCCACACCGACCCTGTGCGCCGCTGGAAGCTGAGCCCCATGGACCTGCAGTCCCTCGACAAGTGGGACGACTACACGGAGGCCAAGGAGGCCATGTTCTTCTACACGAACACCGCGGACGCCCCATGGACGGTCATCAAGAGCAACGACAAGAAGCGGGCCCGCATCGAGGCGCTGCGCTACGTCCTGTCCGTCCTCGACTACGACGAGAAGGACCATGACGTGGTCGGCACGCCGGATCCGCTGATCGTCGGCACCGGGCCGCACTCACGCGTGTTCGAGGCAGGCGAGCAGTCCACGCGCCTGTTCCCCACGCTCTGACGGCACTGACAGCACTGACGGCACTGACGGCACTGACGGCATTGACGGCCCTGACGGCACGGGCCCGGCGGCCGACGGCCCTGACGGCGGCAGGATCAGCTGCTGTAGGTGGACGTGGCGCCCAGCCCGACCACGAGGATCACGAAGAAGATGATCCCCGCGAGGACCGCCAGCGCGTAGAGGATGGTGGTGATCCAGCCGAGCACCTTCCCCGCCGTCGCCGGCACGCCGAGGCGTTCGGCCTTGAGTGCCTGCCAGATCGCGAGCGGCCCGAGGATGATGCCCGCCACGAACAGCCCCACGATCCCGAGGATCAGGGAGAGCTGCGCGGCCTTCTCGCCCTCCATCGACGCGTAGGAGGGCTGGTAGGACCGGTAGGGCCCCGCCTGGTAGCCGCCTGACTGGTACGCACCCGTCGGGTAGTCGCCGGCCTCGTATCCACCGGGCTGGTACGGCTGTTGGTACGGCTGGGTGGGCTGGTAGGGCCTGCTGCCGTAGGCGCCGCCGTCGGACGGGCCGCCGGACTGGTTCTCGGAGCCCCCTGTGGAGGGGCGCTCGCCGGGATACGGATCCTGGGACATCGTGGTTCTCCTGGTTCAGCTGGCGGGTGCCCCGAAGCAGCCGCTCCGGGGCACCATCATCTCCTGTTCCGGGCGCCGGCGCACTCCGGCAGGCGCGATCTGCCGGCCCCTGCAGCGATCTGCAGGGGCATACCGGCGATCCACCGGCGATCTACACCGTGACCTGCTGCTCCGTACGGAGGCGGGAGTGGCGGTAACCGTAGGCGAAGTAGATGACGAAGCCCACCACGAGCCAGCCGGCGAAGAACACCCACGTGATGGTGGCCAGGTTGAACATCAGGTACAGGCACAGTGCGGCCGACGCGATCGGGATGACCTTGCCGAAGGGCACGCGGAACGCGGGCGTGAGATCCGGGCGCCTGCTGCGCAGCACGATGATCCCGAGGCTCACCGTGATGAATGCGGTCAGGGTGCCGATGTTGATCATCTCGGCGAGCACCTCCACCTGGGTGAACCCGGCCAGCAGCGCGACGACGACACCGCAGAGAACCTGCGTGCGCGCCGGCGTGGCGTGCTTGTCCGAGGTGCGGCTCAGCCCGCGGGGCAGGAGGCCGTCGCGGCTGAGGGCGAAGATCACGCGGGCGAGGCCCATGAGCAGCACCATGATGACGGTGGTCAGGCCGATCAGGCTGCCGAGGGAGATGATGCCGGCCGCCCAGTCGGCGCCGACGAGCTGGAAGGCGGTCGCGAGCGACGGCGACCCCGAGGCCCCGAGCTCCGTGTACGGCACCATGCCGGTGACCACGAGGGTCACCAGGATGTAGAGGACGCTCACCACGGCGAGCCCGGCGAAGATACCGCGCGGGAGGGTGCGGCTCGGGTTCTTGACCTCCTCCGCGGAGGTGGCGACGACGTCGAACCCGATGAAGGCGAAGAACACGAGCGCCGCACCCGAGATGATCCCGGTGAAGCCGAAGGCGGCAGGGGAGGCCCCGCTCAGGAAGGAGAGGAAGGGCTGGTCTGCCCAGCCGGCGCCGCTGTCCGCCGCGGGCTGGGAGGCGGGGACGAACGGCGTGAAGTTCTCGGGGCGGACGTAGAAGAAGCCGACCACGATCACGAACAGTACGATCGCGATCTTGATGACGGTGAAGACGCTGTTGACCCGGGCCGAGAGCTTGGTGCCGTAGATGAGCACGGCGGTGAACACCGCGACGATCAGCAGCGGCCCCCACGTCAGGTCGAGGCCCAGGACGCTGATCTCGGCGGGGACGTCGAGGTCCAGGGCCGTGAAGAGATCACCGAGGTAGACGCCCCAGAACTTCGCGATGACGGCGGCCGCCATCAGCAGCTCGAGGATCAGGTTCCAGCCGATGATCCAGGCGAGCAGCTCGCCCATGGTGGCGTAGGTGAACACGTAGGCGCTGCCGGCCACAGGGATCGCGGTGGCGAACTCGGCGTAGCACATGATCGCGAGGGCGCACGTGATGGCCGCCAGCACGAAGGAGATGGTCACGGCCGGGCCGGCATTGAAGGCGGCGGCCTGCGCGCCCACCGAGAAGATCCCCGCCCCGACGGCGACGGCGACGCCCATGATCATGAGGTCCCAGGTGGTGAGGGAACGCTTCAGACCGTGTCCCTTCTCACCGGAGTCCTTGATCGACTGTTCGACGGACTTGGTCCGGAAGAGGTCCATGGAGGTGCTGGTCCTTCGCTGGGTAGGCATCGGTGGGCGACCGACGATGCGCCGCCGGTCCCTGTCGAGGATAGGGACATGGCGGGGCCCGCCGCATCTTCGTTACGGTGCGGCGGGCCCGTTGCCTTCCATGTCGGGAGCGGTCAGGCCTCCCGCTTCGACGGTGCGTGGCGGGGGCTGTCGGGGTTCATGAGCGAGTGCTTGCGGCCGTAGAAGAAGTAGATGAGCAGGCCGATCACGAGCCAGATGCCGAACCGCACCCACGTCTCCCAGTGCAGCTGCAGCATCAGGAACAGGGACGCGAGGACGCCGAAGGCAGGCACGATCGGCATGAGCGGCAGTTTGAAGGTGCGCGGGACCTCGGGCCGCGTGCGGCGCAGCACGATCACCGCGACGCAGACGACGACGAACGCCGCGAGGATGCCGATGTTGGTGAGGTCCGCGACGGCCCGGATGGGGAACACCCCGGCGAGCAGGGCCGAGGCGATACCGGCGATCCAGGTGACCCGCTGCGGGGTGCCGTGACGGTCGGTCGTGGAGAACCAGGCCGGCAGCAGACCGTCGCGGCTCATCGAGAACCACACGCGGGTCACGCCGAGGAGGAAGGTCAGCATGACGGTCAGGATCGAGATCACGGCGAAGGCCGAGATGATGGTCGCGATGACGGGGAGGCCCACGGACTGGAAGGCCGAGGCGAAGCCGGCCGTCGGGCTGATGTCCTCGTAGTTCTGCATACCCGTGAGCACGAGGGTCGCCAGCACGTAGAGGGTCATCGCGATCGCCAGGGACAGGAGGATGGCCTTCGGCATGTGCTTCTTGCCGTCCGTCGCCTCCTCCGCCGCGGTGCTCATGGCGTCGTAGCCGAAGACCGCGAAGAACACGGTGGCGGCACCCGTGAACACGGCGCCGAAGCCCGACGGGAGGAACGGCGAGTAGTTCTCGGCGTTGACGTAGAAGAAGCCGAGGCCCACGATCCCGAGGATCAGCAGGATCTTGAGGCCCACGGCGATGAGCTCGAACCGGCCGAACGTCTTGGTGCCGCGGCTGAGGATGAACGTGATGATCAGGCACACCACGATCGCGGGCACGTTGACCAGGCCGCCCTCGATGGTGTCAGGGGTGCCCTGCATCCAGGTGGGGACGGTGATCCCGATCCCGGACATGAACTCGGTGAAGTACCCCGAGATGCCGATCGCGACGACCGCCACGATCGCGATGTACTCGAGCAGGAGGTCCCAGCCGATGAACCAGCCGATGATCTCCCCCAGGGCCACGTAGCCGTAGGTGTAGGCGGAGCCGGCACGCGGGATCATCCCCGCGAACTCCGCGTAGGACAGCGCCGCGGCGGCGCTCGCGAGGCCGGCGATGAGGAACGAGATCAGCACGGCCGGGCCCACCGGGTCGCCGTCCTCCCCGCCGTTGGCCACGAGGCCGGCGAGCGTGAAGATGCCCACGCCGATGATACCGCCCACGCCGATCGCGGTCAGCTGCCATAGTCCGAGGCTCTTGAACAGGCCGGTGCGGCCTGTCTCGTCCTCGACGTAGTCGATGGGTTTGCGCCGCATTACCGACTGGGTGGCCTGTACGCCTGAGGTCTTCGACATCATCGTCCTTTCCGGGGAGGGGAGTGCACTGTCTTCCCAGCAAGTATGAAGCCGGCTGTCGATCAGCGGAACCCGCTCCTCAGCCGCGGATCGGGCGTTCGCGACCGAGCGCGTCCAGGACGAGGTCCAGGTATCGTTCGAACCCGGCCGGCGGCCCGGCGGGATCGTCGGGGTCGGCGCGGTCGGCGGGCCCGGGGCCGAGTGAGCCGAGCATGCGGATGAGCGCCACCAGGTCCTGTCCCGTGAGATCCGTCCGCGCCGCGCCGTCCTTCCGGAGACGGCGCGCCAGTTCATCGGCGGCCGGCGTGATGCGCCGGCGCAGCAGGGCGAGCCCGGACGACACGAACCGGTGGTCGTGCAGGAGTTCCCGCAGCCCCCGGTCCTCCACCTGCATGCGGGCGGTGGCCCCGACGAAGTGCCGCGCGGCCGCCCACGGGTCGTCGAGCCGGAGCGCTGCTGCGGCGGCGTCGTCGACGTCCACGATGCGCTGCTCCAGGATCGCCTCGATCAGCGTGCGACGGTCCGGGAACCTGCGGTACACCGTGCCGACCCCCACGCCGGCCTCCCGGGCGATGTCCTCGAAGCTGCAGTCCGCGCCGTGCTCGGCGAACATGCGCCGCGCCGCCGCGAGGACCACCTCGCGGTTGCGGCGGGCGTCCCGCCGCAGGGGCCGCCCGGGAGCCTCAGGCGGCTGCGGCACGCGGGCCCGCCCGGTGCAGCCGGAAGGTTAGGAAGAGCCGGTGGACGGTGATGACGACGGCGAGCCAGGCGATCCCGAGGGTCCAGGCCACCAGGACGTCCGTGAGCCAGTGGTGACCGAGGTAGACGCGGCTGAGCCCCATGGTCACCGCGAACAGGATGGCGAGCGCGATCGTGAGCGCACGGGTGCGTTTGCGGTGCTGCCGCAGTACGAGCAGGTACGCGACGACACCGGCGATGACGAGGGCGTTCAGCGAGTGCCCGCTCGGGAACGACGGCGACGACTCGTAGGGCGGGACGGCGAGCTCGACCGGCGGGCGCAGCCGGCCGAAGGCGTCCTTGCCCGCGACGGTCATCAGCAGGGAGCCGAAGGCGGCCGCCGGCAGCAGGATCACGGGGGACCACGATCTGCGGCTCACCGCGAGGAGCACCATGATCGACACGGCGAGGATGGGCATGCCGATGGGCCCGCCGATGTTCGTGTAGCCCGTGATGAAGGCGTTCAGCCCGTCCTGGCGCAGTGAGACGGCGAGGTCCAGCGCCGGGCGGTCGAGGGCGGCGACGCCGTCCGACTCCACGACCGCCTCGTAGACCTCGGCCGACACGGCCGTCAGGGCGGCGGCGATCCCCCCGCCGATCCCGATGAGGAGCAGCAGGGCCCCGTGCGGTCCCGCCCAGCGGGCGAGCGGTCGGACGAACCGCACGAGGAGGCGGCCGATGGGCGACTCCCAGCGGGTGAGGTCCCGGGGTCCTACGTACTGGTCCTGGTGCGCTGGCATCCACCGACTCTATGCCGCCGGCCCGCACGGCAGCACACCCCCGGCGCAGCGGGCGGCCGTTTGCGCCGTTCATCCGCACGTGTCACCTCCGGCCACTAGGCTGACGGCATGACCGAGCCAGGCCTCATCCGCGACCTCGTGCGCGGCGTCCCCGTGTTCCCCGACGACATGCCGCCCTTCGACCCGCTGGCGGCGCCCGACTCCCCGGTGGACCTGTTCGTCGAGTGGTTGACCCGCGCCGTCGAGGACGGCATCGCGGCGCCGCATGCGGTGACCCTCTCCACCGTGGACGACGACGGACTGCCCGACGCACGCGTGGTGATCCTCAAGGACCTCACCCGGTCCGGCTGGCAGGTGGCCTCCAGCGCGGACAGCCCCAAGGGGCGGCAGCTGGCGGCGCACCCCTCCGCCGCGCTCTCGTTCTTCTGGCCCGCAGCGGGCCGGCAGGTGCGCATCCGCGGGACGGTCTCGACCGGCACCACCGAGGAGAACGACGCCGATTTCCAGCGCCGGCACCCCGTGGCCCGGGCCCTCGTGCTGGCAGGGTCGCAGAGCTCGGTGCTGCGCAGCAGGGACGAGCTCGACGACGCCGTCGCGGACCAGGTGGCGCGCATCGAGGCCACCGACGGCCTCGCCTCGACCACGTGGACGGTCTTCACGGTGGCCCCGGACGCCGTCGAGTTCTGGCAGGCGGACCAGGAACGGCGCCACACCCGCCTGCTGTACACGCGGTTCGGCGAGGGCTGGCGCCGGGAGATGCTCTGGCCGTAGGCGTCCCGGACGCCCCGACACCCCGACGCCGTCAGGCCGCCCCGTCGACCACCGGCTCCCCGACGCGGACGCGCAGCGCGTGCACGAAGTCCAGCTTCTCGATGACGGCGGGCGGCAGGACGAACGGGTACAGGTCGTTGGCGCCCATGCTGCGGTTGACCTGGTTCAGGGCCACCGAGAGCGGGATCCAGGTCTCGCGGACCACCTCGCCGAAGTCCTCGGAGCTGTTCGGCCCGGGGCCTTCGGCGAGCCCGTACTGCAGGGCCGTGTCCACGGTGTCGCAGATGTGCAGGTAGTGCGCGAACGTCTCGGCGAAGTCCTCGTAGGGGTGCATGGTGGCATATGTCGAGATGTGCTCCCGGCGCCAGTCCTCGGGCGCACCCTCCGCGTAGTGCCGCTCGAGGGCGTCCTGGTAGCTGGCCCGGTCGTCGCCGAAGAGGCTGCGGGCCCGTTCCGTCAGGGCCGGGTCGGAGAAGACGAGGGTGCCCTCGAAGTAGTGGCCGGTCTCGTGGCGGAAGTGTCCCAGCATGGTGCGGTAGGGCTCCTCGAGCTTGGCCCGCATCTTCTCGCGGTGGGAGTCCACGGTCTCGGCGAGATCGATGGTGATCAGGCCGTTCTGGTGCCCGATGACCACCTTCTCCTCGACGCTGGAGAGCAGGTCGAAAGCGAGCCCGCGCTCGGGGTTCCGGGTGCGGTCCTCGATCGGCAGGCCGAGCACGTCCAGCTCGTAGATGAGGTGCCGTTTGGACCGCTCGGCGTCGAGGAACTGGGCCAGGCCGGTGGTGTCGTGGTCGTCCGGGCGGCTGCGGGTGAGAGTGCAGCTGAAGCATTCGTCGCCCTCCTCCCGCACCAGCCACGTGCACCCCGAGAGCGTGAGGTTGACGCAGCGGCGCAGGGACAGGCCGTCGAGGTCCCGGTACACGCCGTCGTCGTCCAGCGGCGCGATGATGCGCTCGCCGCGATGGAAGCCGAGCTGCGTGCCGCAGGCGAGGCAGCGGGAGTTCTCGAAGAACAGGGGCGCCGAGCAGACGGCGCAGGTGAAGCGTTGCATGGGATTCCTGCTTCCGGGGTGGTGGGTGGCGGTCAGCCGAAGAACACGATGCGGATCAGCGCCGCGGTGCCGATGACGAGGATGGTGGCGCGTAGCGCGAGGGGTGAGAGCCGGCGGCCCACCCGGGCGCCGAGGAATCCGCCGAGGGTGGCCCCGACGGCGATGATGAGCACCAGCGCCCAGTTGATCGAGCTCCACGCGAACACCATGAACGTGACGGCCGCGACGCCGTTGACGGCGGTGGTCAGGACGTTCTTGATGGCGTTGATGCGCTGGAGGCTCTCGATGGTGACCATGCTCATCAGGCCGACGATGAGGATGCCCTGCGCGGCCCCGAAGTACCCGCCGTACACCCCGAGGACGCCGATGCCGGCGAGCAGGACCAGCGAGCGGCGCCGGGAGGGGGCGGCGTCGGGGTCGGCATCGCCCGCCTTCGCGGCAGCCGCGCGCTGCACGCGCGGCGCCAGCGCCACCATGGCGAGGCCGATGAGGATGAGGACGGGCACGATCGCCTGGAAGGCCGCCGCCGGGAGCACGAGCAGCAGCAGTGCGCCGCCCAGCCCGCCGAGCACCGACAGCGGCAGCAGCTTCAGGAGGAGCCGCCTGTTGGCGGCGATCTCGCGGCGGTACCCCCACGAACCGGACAGGCCGCCGCCCACGAGGCCGATGTTGTTCGAGATGTTGGCGACGATCGGCGGGTAACCGAACAGCAGGAGGGTCGGGAAGGTCACGAGCGTCCCGGAGCCCACCACCACATTGATCATGCCTGCCCAGAAGCCGGCGACCAGGATCACGGCGATCTCGAGCACGCGGGGTCCTCTCGGTGGATGGAGGGAGCCCGCCGGGCCGGGGCATCGCCGTCAGGAAGGCGCGGCTGCCGGCGGAAGGGGCACCACGCCAAGGATATGCCCGATCACCCTCGCCCCCGGTCAGGGCGCCCCGTCAGGCATCCTCGCGGTCGGGGCTCTCGAGGATGAAGAAGTTCGACTGCTTCCCGTCCTTGCGCTGCTCCTGGTAGACGAAGTTCAGCCGGCGCTCGTCGAACGTCCGGAACCACTCGTCCCAGCTCACGTGGCGCAGCTTGTCGGTGTCCTCGTTGAAATCGAGGCGGAGGACTCCGAGATGGTCGCCATGGTCCGTCCCCTCCACCGCGGCCGGGCGCGCGCCGCGGGATTCCGCCCACTGCTTGATGACCTCGTGGTGCGTCGTCGCCAGGCTGCGGCCCTCGCGCTCGGGGTCCTCGTCGGGAGAGGTGATCTCCTGGGAGTACTTGAGGGACTTCGAGGTCTCGGGTCCTGTGCGGATCCTGCCGCCGTCGGGTCCGGCGCCGACCTCGTCGGGATCCTCGGGCCCGTCGCCGGACCCGTCCGACCCCGTGGCGTGGCCCTGCTTCGCCTCGGCGACCGCGTCGACGAGTTCGGCCTTCCGCATCCCGGAGGTGCCCGGGAGTCCCTCCTGCCTGGCCTCCTCGCGGAGCTCGTCCACTGTCATGCCGCGCAGGTCCGTCTCGCTGACGTCAGGAGTGTTCGGTGTCTGGTTGCCGGGTTCGTCCGCCATGCTGATCTTCCTTCCGGTCGATGCCCCCGCGCAGGCCGGATCACCCGGCCCGCGCGAAGAACTAAGCGTGCTTACTACGTTCCCGGCGGGCGGGGCCGGTGTCAAGGAGAACCGGTGGCCCCGGCGGCAGGTCAGTGCCCGAACTCGTCCGAGTCCACGATCTCCGCGTCGCCGGTGTCCAGCGTGTAGAGGCGGGCGAGCTCCGCGCCCGAGAGCTCGAAGTCGAAGATGTCGAGGTTCTCCGCCAGGCGCCGCGGATCGGAGGACTTCGGGATGGCGACCATGCCCTGCTGCACGTGCCAGCGCAGCACCACCTGCGCCGGTGTCCGGCCGTGCGCCTCGGCGATTGCCACCAGTCCGGGCTCGTCGAGGAGCCCGCCGCCCTGGCCCAGGGGGCTCCACGACTCGGTCACGATGCCATGCTCGTTGTGGAAGGCGCGTTCCTCGATGCGCGGCCGCTGCGGGTCCAGCTGGATCTGGTTCACATCGGGGACGATCCCGGCATCGATGACCTGCTGCAGGTGGGCCGGCTTGTAGTTGGAGGTGCCCACGGCGCGGACGAGCCCCTCCTCCAGCAGTGCGGCGATGCCCTGCACGGCCTCCACCTGGCGGCCCTGGTCCGGATTGGGCCAGTGCACGAGCAGGAGGTCGATGTAGTCGAGGCCCAGGAGCGCGCTGCTCGCCTCGAAGGCGCGCCGGACGCCGTCCCTGCCGTGGTATTCGCGGTTGAACTTGGTGGTGACGAACAGTTCCTCGCGGGGCACGCCGGAGCGGCGGATCCCTTCGCCCACGCCCTTCTCGTTGCGGTAGTTCTCGGCGGTGTCGATCAGCCGGTAGCCGGTCCCGATCGCCCGCTCCACGGTGTCCGCTGCACCGGCGTCGTCCAGCGGCCAGGTTCCGAGCCCGAGGAGGGGGAGGTGGGCGCCGCTGCGCAGCTGGACGGTGGGGGCCAGGGCCATGGGGAACTCCTGCTCGGGGGGATGTGTCCGCACCAGCCTTTCCCGCCCGCGCCTGCGGCGTCAACCGGACAGGCCCTGTATCTCCACCGTAGAGATATATCCTTGGCGTGTCCCCAGGGCGCGGAGCGCCGGGAGAAGGCCTGCCATGCTGCACCGTGCCCCCGCCGCATGCTCCGCCATCGCTCTCCTCGTCACACCGCTGTGGCTCTTCGCCACGAACCCCGCGGTGGCGCGGTCGCACCCGCTGCTGCCGGCGCTCCTGATCGCAGCACTCGTCGCCGGATCCGGTGTGGCGGCGCTGACGCTCCGTGCAGCGAGGAGGCCTCCGCCGGCCCGGCGGCATCCGGTGCGGGCGGGGATCGGCGCGCTGGCGGTGATCGCCCCGGAGCCCGCGTCGAGGCTCTCGCCTACGTGCCGCTCCTGGCCCGCGTGGCGCAGGAGGGGACCACCGTCGTCGTCCTGAAGGAGCCGCTCGGCATCGCGCTGCTCCAGACGGGGCAGGCGCGTTCGGCCCTGGCTGCCCATCCTGGGATCACCGCGTGGACGGTGGGCGGCCATTCTCTCGGCGGTGTCTCGGCATCCGTCGTCGCGGCAGGGAACGACGACGTGGACCGGCGGCGGCTGCCGGCCGACGCCCGCTTCGCGGAGATCAGCGGGGGGAGTGCATGCCTTCTTCGGCGACTACGGGGACCAGCCCGGCGACGGGGTCGCCACCACGGACCGGCGGACGGCGCAGGACGGGATCGTCGCGGTGACGAACGGATTCCTCGGGCGCCAGCCGACGAGACCGGAGCTGGAGGTCCAGGATCGCCCGGGCGTCGACCGCGCGGGTACGTCGCCCGCCGTGGTCCGGCCGCCGTCAGGCCGGGCCGATCGCGGCATCACTATTCCTTCGAGCCGGAGGCCCGGAACCGCTTCGATGAAGATATAGTAAGGCTCCTTCATTTCCCATCGGGAAAGAATGCGCCTATAGTTTCTGAAAGGCCTAGCAGCGGGCCATCGAACCACGATCGTGGAGCTGACCATGGAAACAACCTCTTTTGCCGATTACGGGCACCAGTCCGCGCAGCCGACTGACGTGGACCAGGCGGGGTGGGGTGCCATTCCCCGGATCTCGCCCAGCCCCCTGCCTCGCACCGACGACGCGGAATTCCCCGAGGACCTGTCCGTCGTCTCGACGCGCCAGCTGCGCGTCCTGTGCAACCAGGCCTACCGCCTGCTCGATCGGGACTTCCCGCCGATCGAGGCAGTGGCCCACTACGAACTGCTGGTCGAGGAGATCGAGCGGCGCGAGGTGCAGGCGGAGGTGCGCTCCGCTCCCGTGAGGACCCGCAGCGGGTTCCGGGACAACGCCCTGTTCGCCCGCTTCGAGCTGTTCAGCGACGGCACGATGGTCGGGCATGTCAAGTACGAGATGAAGGGGGCGCACGCGGTCCTGATCCAGTCCGTCGTGGACCCGCGCTTCGACGCCGTCGACGTCGAGCCGGCGCTCATCCGCCAGGTCCTGCTCAATGCCCACAGGCGCCGCATCGCCGTCGTCCCCTACTGCCCGCGCGTCCGCGAGTTCCTCACGGAGTTCCCGCAGTACCGTGCGCTCCTGCCGGTCGACCAGCGCAAGCGGCTCGAGGCGGCACTGCGCGCGGCGGAGGCCTAGCCGGAACCGGGCACCGTCGGGATCGCGGTCCGGCAGGGGCCGCCGGCCCGGCCGGGGTCCCTGCCGCACCCGCGGAGCGGTCAGGGGCGCACGAGCATCTTGCCGGTGTTGGCGCCGTCCATCATGTCCAGGAAGGCGCTGACGGCGTTCTGGATGCCGTCGACGACCGTCTCGTCGAACACCACGCTGCCGTCGGCGAGCCAGCCCGTCATCCTCTCCGCGAACTCGGCCTGCAGGTCCTGGTGCTGGCCGACGATGAATCCCTCGAGTTTCAGGGAGTTCTTCACGAGGTTGGCCATGTTGTCGGGGCCCGGGATGCGCTCCGTGGCGTTGTACTGGGAGATGGCTCCGCAGAGCGCGGCACGGCCACCGCGGTTGAGGCGGTCGAGTGCCGCCTCGAGGTGATCTCCGCCCACGTTGTCGAAGTAGACATTGATGCCGTCGGGTGTGACGCTCCGGAGCTGCTTCCGGACGGGGGCGTCCTTGTAGTTGAACGCGTCGTCGTACCCGTACTTCTCCTTCAGGAGTGCCACCTTCTCGTCCGACCCGGCCGAGCCGATGACCCGTGACGCGCCGAGCTTGCGGGCCACCTGCCCCGCGATGGAGCCGACGGCGCCGGCTGCTCCGGAGATGAAGACGATGTCCCCCTCCTGCAGTCCTGCCACCCGCTTCAGTCCGGCGTACGCGGTGAGCCCGGTCATGCCGGCGGCGCCGAGGAAGACCGACAGGGGCAGGTCCGTCTCCGGGAGGGCGGAGAAGTGGCCGGCGGGCCCCTGCGCGACATCACGCCAGCCGAGGCTGTGGAGGACCGCGCTGCCCACGGGGAGGGCGTCGGAGGTCGACTCCACGACCCTGCCCACGGCGCCACCCGTCATGGTCTCGCCCAGCTCGAACGGCGGGATGTAGGACTTGGAGTCGCTCATCCGGCCCCGCATGTAGGGGTCGACGGACACGTACTCGTTGCGGACGCGCACCTCGTTCTCCCCGAGTGCGGCGAGCTCGACCTCCACCGTGGCGAAATCCTCGGCGGTGGGAACTCCGACGGGGCGTGAGACGAGCTGGATCTGGGTGCTGGTGGTCATGACTGCTCCTGGTGCTGATCGATTCCTCGTGGATGGTGTCCTGACGGCGACAACGGCCAAAGCGGAGAAAATATTCCGTTTTGGCCGTTGTCGCGCACTCACCGGCGTCGTCGACGGCTATGTTACCGATGAGTAATATGACGGCATGCACCTGTTCCTCCGCACGATGCTGCAACTGTTCGTCTCCGGCAGGCGGCCCGCCCTCGGCATCTGGGACTCCGGCAGCATCCCCCTGCGCGTCCTCCTGACGGACATCGACATCGCGCTGCACATGAACAACGGCATGTACTTCTCGGTGTTCGACCTCGGGCGCTTCGACCTCATGGTCCGCAGCGGTGTCTGGCGGATGATGCGAGCGCGCCGATGGAGTCCCGTCGCGGCAGGGGAGACGATCAGCTTCCGCAGGTCGCTACAGCTCGGCCAGCGGTACTCCGTCGAGACCCGCATCCTCGGTCTCGACGAGCGCGCCATCTACTTCGAGCAGCGCGCCGTGTCCGACGGCGAGATCTACGCGCGGGCAGTGATCGCCACGCGGCTCGTCTCCGCCGACGGCCCGGTCAGCAACGAGGACATCATCGCGGCCTTCGGCGCGCCGCCCGAGGATCTCGTGCTGCCCGGGTGGATCCACGAGTGGCGCCTCAACAACACGCTTCCGAGCACGCGCAGGCCCGCCCCGCATGCCTGGTGAGCGCACCCTTGCCTCCACCTCCGTTTGTCAACTAATGTTGACGTATGGAGGTGGAGCGCATGAGGACACTCGTCGGCTCGATGGATGGGAAGGGGCCCGCGGAATCACTGCGGGCGATCGCCGAACTGCACCGGGAGGTGGGGAGGGCGGAGGCCGGCCTCGTGCGCGGCGCACGCCAGGCCGGGCTGTCCTGGGAGGCCATCGCCCAGAGCCTGGGCGTGAGCAAGCAGGCGGTGCACCGCAAGTACGGCAAGCGGTAGGAGCCCCGGTGCGGACAGGGGAGCGTCCCGCCTCCCCTGTGCGCACCGGGTCTTGTCCTGCCGGGTCCTGTGCCGGCGCATGCCGGCGACAGATGCCGGCTGCGCGTTACCGGGCGGGCTTCGTCCGGCCGCGCACCAGGTGCTGGACCCCGTAGAGGGCGAGCCCGAGGGCCAGGAGGATCCCGGCGCGGAGCCAGATCTCACCGGTCTGCTGCGTGAGCAGCAGGAGGCAGGACGCGATCGCGAGGTACGGGAAGATCGCCGGGATGCGGAAGTGGCGGTGGTCCACCGTGTCCTTCCGCAGCACGATCACCGCGATGTTGGTGCTGAGGAACACGAACAGCAGGAGCAGGACGACCGTCTGCGAGAGCGACTCGAGCCCGCCCGTGAGCGTCAGTGCCATGGCCACGAGGGTGGTGGCGATGATCGCGACCCAGGGGGTGCGGCGGTTGGGGAGCACGCGGTCGAACACCGACGGGAACAGCCCCTGCTCCGCCATCCCGTAGGTCAGGCGGCTGGACATGATCATCGTGAGCAGGGCGCCGTTGGCGACGGCGATGAGGGCCACGAGGCTGAAGAGCCAGTTCGGGATGCCCGCGCCGGTCGCGGCGACGACGTCGAGCAGTGGTGAACTCGAGCCGGCGAGCTGCTCGGGGGCGAGCGCCGCGGAGGACGCGAGACCGATGAGGAGGTACACCACGCCGGCGGTCAGGAGGGCACCGAAGAGGGCACGGGGGTAGACGCGGCTCACGTCCTCGACCTCCTCGGCGACGTTCGCGGACACCTCGAAGCCGACGAAGGAGTAGTAGGCGACCAGGGCTGCGGACAGCGTCGCGGACGCCACGCCCACGCCGGGCGGGAACTCGGTGACACGGGAAATGTCGCCGTTGCCGCCGCCCACGAAGATGCCGACGACGACGATGACCAGCACCAGGCCCGACACCTCGATGACGGTCATGACCACATTGCTGCGGACCGACTCCTTGATGCCGCGCATGTTCAGCAGGGCCAGCAGGACGAGGAACACCAGGGCCGCGGGTGCAGGCGGAACGTCGATGAAGGTGGTGAGGTACCCGCCGGCGAAGGCCTGGGCGAGGCCGGCCGCGCTCGTCACGCCGGCGGCGAGCATGCTGAAACCGACGAGGAACGAGATGAACGGCCTCCTGAACGCGCGTTCGGCGAAGACCGCGGCACCTCCGGCCTTCGGGTACTTGGTGACGAGTTCGGCGTACGACCCGGCGGTCAGCAGGGCCAGGGCCAGGGCCACCATGAGGGGGACCCAGATGGCGCCACCGACCTGCTCGGAGATCACGCCGACGAGCGCGTAGACGCCCGCGCCCAGGACGTCGCCGAGGATGAAGAGGTACAGCAGCGGCCCCGAGATGCCGCGCTTCAATCTGGTGTCGGGAACCTGCTCAGTGGTGGACATAGGGGCCATTCTAGGCGAGAACACTAAGCCTGCTGGCTATTATGGGGCCGCCCCTACCACTCGGCGCGCCAGGAGCGCCACCTGCCGGGGAAGAGTGTCCGGCGGGTGTGATCCACAGCATACTTGCCTGTATCAATCATGGCCGGGATCGGCCACTCATGCTATGGAGAGGGCATCGATGAGCTGGCTGGACCGCGAGAACACCATCGCACCACCGGGATACAACCGCTGGCTCATCCCGCCGGCGGCGCTCGCCGTCCACCTGTGCATCGGCCAGGCGTACGCCACGAGCGTGTACAAGACGGCGCTGACGGCCCACTTCGATGCCACCCTCACCCAGATCGGCATCATCTTCTCGATCGCGATCGTGATGCTCGGCCTGTCGGCGGCCGTGCTCGGCACGTGGGTGGACCGCAACGGACCCCGCAAGGCGATGGCCGCCTCCGCCGTGTTCTGGACCTCGGGCTTCCTCGTCGGAGCGCTCGGCATCTTCACCCAGCAGCTGTGGCTCGTCTACATCGGGTACGGCTTCATCGGCGGGATCGGACTCGGCATCGGCTACATCTCGCCGGTATCGACGCTGATCAAGTGGTTCCCCGACCGTCCCGGCCTCGCCACCGGCATGGCCATCATGGGCTTCGGCGGCGGCGCGCTCATCGCCAGCCCGCTGTCCACGCAGCTGCTGCGCATGTACGACCCGAACTCCGGCGCCGAGGGCTGGGTGGCCAGCGGCGACGCCGTCGGGAAGCTGTTCCTCACGCTCGCCGTCGTCTACTTCGTCTACATGATGTTCGGTGCCCTCACCATCAAGGTGCCGGCCGACGGCTGGAAGCCCGAGGGGTTCGATCCCTCGAAGCTGAAGTCCAAGCCGCTCGTCACCACGGACAACGTGTCCGCCGCCAACGCGATCAGGACCCGCCAGTTCTGGCTCGTCTGGGTCGTCCTGTTCTGCAACGTGACGGCCGGCATCGGCATCCTCGAGCAGGCGTCACCGATGATCCAGGACTTCTTCCGCGGCGCGGACGGCACGACGGCGGTCACCGTCGCCGTGGCCGGCGGCTTCGTGGGACTCCTGTCCATCGGCAACATGGGCGGGCGGTTCGTCTGGTCGACGACGTCGGACATCATCGGACGCAAGCGCATCTACATGGTCTACCTCGGGGTCGGGGCGGTGCTCTACGCGATGCTCGCCCTCGCCGGCTCATCCACCACGCTGCTCTTCGTCGTCCTGGCCTTCGTGATCATCTCCTTCTACGGCGGCGGATTCGCCACCGTCCCCGCCTACCTGCGCGACCTGTTCGGGACGTACCAGGTCGGTGCGATCCATGGCCGGCTGCTCACCGCATGGTCCGCCGCCGGTATCGCGGGGCCGCTGATCGTCAATGCGTTCCTCGACTCGCAGGGCACGCCGGGCGAGCTGACCGCTGGTGCCTACCAGCCCGCGCTGCTCACCATGGTGGGCCTGCTGATCGTGGGCTTCATCGCCAACCTGCTGGTCCGGCCGGTCGATCCCCGCTTCCACGAACCCGTCCCCGGGGCACCCCGAGAATTCGCGAAGGAGGCCTGACATGGCCGGAGCACGCATCGCAGCCGTCTGGGCGCTCGTCGGAGTGCCCCTCGCCTACGGCGTCTTCCAGACGCTCACGCGCGTCGCGGCGCTGTTCGGCGGCTGAGCCAGGGGCCGGGACGGAAGGGGTGCTCGTCGAGGAGGGGAGGCAATTGGCTATTGACTATAGCCAATTGGGGATGGATACTAGCTACATGACTCCTGCCTCCGCCCCCACCCCGACGACCCACTACCTCGCCCGCCCCGACGGGCGCGTCGCGTACGACCTCCAGGGCTCCGGTCCGCTGCTCGTCCTCGTGCCCGGGATGGGCGAACTGCGTTCGTCGTACCGCTTCCTCGCGCCGGTGCTCGTCGCCGCCGGCTACTCGGTCGCGAGCACCGATCTCCGTGGCCACGGTGACAGCGACACCACCTTCTCCGCCTACGGCGACGTCGAGACGGCAGGTGACATCCGGGCGCTGATCACGCACCTCGGCGGGTCGGCCGTCGTCGTCGGCAACTCCCTGGCCGCCGGTGCGGCGGTCATCGTCGCCGCCGACCATCCCGACCTGATCGACGGACTCGTGCTGGTGGGCCCGTTCGTGCGGAACCCGCCCGCCAACGCCGTCGTCCGCGGGATGTTCCGCGCCATGATGGCCCCGGCGTGGATCGCGACCGTCTGGAAGGGCTACATGCCCACCCTCTACGCCGGCCGCAAGCCCGACGACTTCCAGGAGTACCGGAAGGCGGTCGTGGCGAGCCTCAGGCGCAAGCCCTACGGCAGGGCGTTCTCGTTCACCACCCGGCAGACCGACCACGGTCCCGCCGAGGCGAAGCTCGGTGCGGTGACCGCCCCGACGATGGTGGTCATGGGGGAGAAGGACCCCGACTTCAAGGACCCCGCCGCCGAGGCCCGCTTCATCGGCGACGCCCTCCGGGCGGAGGTCGTCATGGTCGCCGAGGCCGGCCACTACCCCCAGGCCCAGCAGCCCGAGGTGACCGCGGACGCCGTCCTGCGCTTCCTCGGGACGGTGCGGCATGCCTAGGGCAGGCCTCTCCCGCGACCGGGTGGTGGAGGAGGCGGCGCTGATGGTCGACGAGGTGGGCCTGAACCGACTGACGCTCGCGGCCCTGGCCGGACGGCTCGGAATCCGCCAGCCCTCGCTCTACAAGCACATCGACTCGATGGCGGGACTGCAGCGCGACATCTCGGTCCGCGCGAAACGCGAACTCGGTGAGGTACTGGCCCGCGCCGCGGTCGGCCGCTCCGGCGCGGCCGCCATCCACGCCATGTCCCACGCCTACCGGGACTGGGCGCGTGAACACCCTGCCCGCTACGAATCCTCGCAGCGGCAGCCCTCACCGGGCGACCTCGAGGACGAGGCCGTGTCGCTCGCCGGTATCCAGGTCATCGGCGACGTCCTCTCCGGGTTCGACCTGGCGGGCGACGACGCCGTGGATGCGATCCGGGCCTTCCGCTCGGCCCTGCACGGCTTCGTCCTGTTCGAGACCACGGGATCGTTCGCCATGAGCGCGGACATCGACCGCAGCTTCGAACGCCTCGTCCACGGTTTCACCGTCGCCCTCACACAGTGGACCGACCCGGCCGACCCGGAGAGCATCCCGACCTCCGATCGGCGACGGACGGCAGGCGCATGAGCGACGAAGGCCACCCGGAGCTGCGCCCCACCAGCACGCGGCAGATGCAGGCCCTCCAGCGGGGCGGGCTCCCCCCGCTGGACCGGGTACGCGACGACGTCTGGGCCCTGGCCCAACCCATGCCCGGCGGCCACCTCGCCTACTCCTTCACGTATCTGCTGCGGGGCGCGGACGGCGGCGTGCACGTCGTCGATCCCGGCTGGGATTCCGACGAGAACTGGAACCGCCTCACCACGGCCCTCGCGGAGATCGCGCGCTCCACCCCCGGGAACGGCACCTCCGGGGCCGGTGCCGTCACCGGCATCACCGGCACGCACCTCCACCCGGACCACGTGGGGATGGCCGCCCGCCTGCGGGATGCGTCCGGCGCACCGCTCGCGATGCACGCGCTGGAGCGCCGGGCGCTCGAGCGGCGCAGCGTCCGCCGCGCCGATACGGCCGCGGAGCTCGGGCGCCTGGCGGACTGGGGTGTACCGGAGGAGCGGCGCGGGGAGCTGGTCCAGGACGTGGACCGGTCACCCGAGGGGCTGGTGCTCGCCGTCGACCGGGAGCTCGACGACGGCGACCTCCTGCCCGTGCCCGGCTTCCGGGTCGCGGTGATGTCCACCCCCGGCCATACCGCCGGGCACCTGTGCCTGCGCGACGACGACCGCGGTCTCCTCTTCACCGGCGACCACGTCCTGCCGACCGTGTTCCCCGGCCTCGGGCTCGGGGGAGCGACGGCGTCGAATCCGCTGGCCGACTACCTCGCGTCCGTGGAGCGGATCCTGCCCTACGGCCGGTACGAGGCGGCGCCGGGGCACGGCTACCGGTTCATGGGCCTCGACCGGCGGGCCGCCCGGTGCGCCGCGCACCAGTTGGGGCGGGCCCGGGAGGTGGCCGCCGTCCTCGAGGAGGAGCCGACCGTGTGGGGCATCGCCTCACGCCTGACGTGGACCGCGGGCTGGGACGGCCTCCGCGGGTTCCAGCTGCTCTCCGCGCTGTCGCAGACCGAGATGCACCGGGATTTCGTCCGCCGGCACGGGCTGCCCTGAGCCCCGACATCTTCGAACATTTCCGGCCAGGACCTCCCTGAGTGCCCCCGGCATCTATACGCTTCCTCCATGGATGCAGCAGATACCGGCGGGGTGGAATTCGACCGCGCCATCGAGGTGCTGGAGGAGCAGACGAGTGTGCTGTGGCGCCGCGAACGGACCACATCCCACGCGCTCGCCAAGAACGTGCACCCGGAGATGGAGCCGGCAGCCTACGGTGTCCTGACCCTGCTGCAGCGGGAGGGTTCGCTGCGGGCCACCGACATCGCCACGAGCATCGGGGTGGGCAAGCCGTCGGTGAGCCGCCAGCTCGCGGCGCTCGAACGCCTCGGCCTGGTCAGCCGCCGGCTCGACCCGTCGGACGCCCGTTCGCAGCGCGTGCTGCTCACCGCACGGGGGCAGCAGCAGCTGGCGGCCGCCCAGGCGGGCCGGCGGACGGCCTTCACCGCGCTGATGCGCAGCTGGGATCCGGACGACGTCGAGACGCTCGGACTGCTGATCGCCCGGCTGAACAGCACCTACAAGAAGGACACCTGGTAGCGGATCAGCCCTCCGTCCACCCGGCCCCTTCACGGAAGACGCCTACGCGCCGCCCCGAGCCGGCATCGAGGGAGTCGCCGGGATCATCGAACAGTTCACCGGCGTCCGCCTTGCTGTGCCGGAGGAGCTGCTCGGCCTCGACCCGTGCGTCCTCGACCGTTCCAGCGGCGATCCGGCTGCGTGCCGGCAGCATGTCGAGGTGCACCACCCGCTCGGCGGTCTCACCCAGCGGGATCGTGACGCCGTCACCGTCGTCGTCGAGCGGCACCTCCGCCCCACCGCTCTCCGCCGGGACGACGTACTCCAGGAAATAGGCCATGCCCCACGGTCGCACCGTCTCCGTGCCGCTGCCAGCCGGGCCCGGCGCGCGCGCAGGCTTGCCTGGCCCTCCCCGGACTGGTAATCGTCGCGGGCACGGACTCCGGTCGGCGCCGTCAAATCGGCGGAGGCGCTAAGGGGCGGATGCACCGGCTGCTCCCGCGTGCCTAGATTGGAGGCATGGCCGATACGACGCAGCATGAAGACGGCGCCCCGGTGGCGCCCACACCCCTCGAGCGACTCGCCGAAGCCCACCGGGTGGGCACCACCTTCAAGGGGTGGGACGGCCGGCCTGCGCGCGTCGCGCCGGAGACGCTCGTCACCGTGCTCGCCGCCCTCGGCGTCGATGCCTCGTCCGACGCCTCGATCGGGCAGGCGCTCACGGATGTCGAGGACGGCCCGTGGCGCTCGGTGCTCCCCGCCGTCGTCGTGGTACGCCGGAGCGATCTCGACCCGGTGGTCCTGCACGTGCCGGTCGGCGCCGAGGTGGAGTTCTGGGCCGTCGACGAGGACGGGGTCCCCTACACCGGCACCGTCGGCGACGCGACAGGGGCCCGGACGGTCGACGGTCGGGCCCTCGAACAGCGCGAGGGCACACTCCCGCACGCCCTGCCGCTCGGCTGGCACACCCTCCACGCCAGGGTGGACGGGCGGGAGACCTCCTCCACCTTCGTGGTCACGCCGGACCGGCTGAGCACGACGGCGGCGCTCAGGAAGCACCGTACGTGGGGCCTCATGGCTCAGCTCTACTCGGTCCGATCCTCCGGGTCGTGGGGCATCGGGGACCTCTCCGACCTCGGGCAGCTGGCCCAGGCCGCGGCGGCACACGGCGGCGGCTTCGTCCTGGTCAACCCCTTGCATGCCGCCGAGCCCGTGCCTCCCGTGGAACCATCCCCGTACCTGCCCACCACGCGGCGCTACTTCCATCCCCTCTACCTGCGCATCGAGGACGTCCCCGAGTATGCGAGGCTCGACGACGCCGCCCGGGCGAGGATCAGCGCCCTCGCCGCCGGATTCACCACGGCGAACACCGCCACGGAGCTGCTCGACCGCGACTCCTCGTACGCCGCGAAGCTCGAGGCGCTGGAACTCGTCTTCGCCCACCCGCTCCCCGAGCAGCGCCAGCACGATTTCGACGCGTACCGCGCCCACCAGGGGCAGGGCCTTGCCGATTTCGCCCTCTGGTCCGCTCTCGCCGAGACCTACCCTCCGGGCGCACCGGAGTGGGACGACGTCGGCCGGCCGGGGTCGGCGGGCGCGCGGGAGTACGCGGAGCGCCACGCGGAGCGGATCGAGTTCCACGAGTGGCTGCAGTGGCTCCTCGACGAGCAGCTGCAGGAGGCCCAGCTCGAGGCGACGGGTGCGGGGATGCGGATCGGCGTGGTGCACGACCTCGCCGTGGGCGTCCACCCGAGCGGCGCCGACGCGTGGTCGCTGCAGGACGTGCTCGCGTCGGGCATCAGCGTGGGTGCCCCGCCGGACATGTTCAACCAGCACGGGCAGGACTGGAGCCAGCCGCCGTGGCACCCGGAGCGCCTCGCAGCGTCCGGGTACGCGGCGTTCCGCGACATGCTCCGCAACATCCTCCGCCATGCGGGCGGTATCCGGGTGGACCACATCCTGGGCCTGTTCCGTCTCTGGTGGATCCCGCAGGGCGCGGCGCCGGGTGCGGGAGCGTACGTCTACTACGACCACAGGGCGCTGATCGGCATCCTGGTGCTGGAGGCCGAGCGCGCCGGGGCGGTCGTGGTGGGCGAGGACCTCGGCGTCTTCGAGCCCGGCGTGCAGGAATACCTCGGTGAGCGGGGTGTCTTCGGTACCTCGATCCTCTGGTTCGAGCAGGACGAGGACGGCCCCCTGCCGCCCGAGGCCTACCGTGAGGGCTGCCTGACGACGGTGACGGTGCACGATCTCCCGCCGAGCGCGGGCTACCTCGCCGGCGAGCACGTGGCCCTGCGCGAGAAGCTCGGGCTGCTCAGCCGCCCGGTGGCGGAGGAACAGGCCGAGGACCGCGCCGTCCAGGAGAAGTTCCTCGCGCTCCTGCGGCAGCGCGGCCTCCTGGCGGGCACCCCGGACGTCCGGCAGACCGTCGAGGCGCTGCACGCCTTCATCGCGCAGACCCCCTCGGTGCTGCTGGGCGTGGCTCTCGCCGACGCCGTCGGTGAACGCCGCACCCAGAACCAGCCGGGCACCAACGACGAGTACCCCAACTGGCGCATCCCCCTCGCCGACGCCGACGGCAGGGCGGTCCTCGTCGAGGACCTCGCCGGGAACGAGCGGTTCGCCTCGCTCGTCGCGTCGCTGGGCCTCCCGCCGGCGGACGGGGAGGCCGCGGGGCCGATCGCCTGACGGGCAAGCACGAACTGATGCAGCGGGCCATCCGCGCTGCATGATCGGATGGAGGGATGGACAGGCTGGGAACGTACGACGTCGTCATCGTGGGTGGAGGGGTGTCCGGGCTGAGTACCGCACTCGTGCTCGGTCGGGCCAGGCGGAGCGTGCTGGTGGTCGACGCGGGAACGCCGCGCAACGCCCCGGCCGGGGCTGCCTACGGATTCATCACGCGGGACGGCGTGGCGCCCGACCGGCTCGTCGCGCTCGCACGGCGGGACCTCGCCCCGTACGCGGTGGAGTTCCTCGACGGCACCGTCGAGGGGGCCCGGAAGGTCCGCCAGGGGTGGGCCGTCACCACCTCGGACGGCGCGTCGGCCGCCGGGCGGCACCTCGTGCTCGCCACAGGGCTGCGTGACGTCCTCCCCGAGGTCCCCGGCGCGCGGGAGGCGTGGGGCCGCGGCCTGCTGCAGTGTCCGTACTGCCATGGCTGGGAGGTCAGGGACCAGCCCCTCGGCGTCCTTGGATCGTCGTCGAGCTCGCTCCACCAGGCACTGCTGGTGCGGCAGTGGTCCGAGGACGTCACCTTCTTCCCCCACACCCTCGACCCGCTCCCGGAGGACGACGAGCGGCGCCTGCGCTCTCGCGGTGTCCGGATCGCCGAGGGTCGCGTGCACGCCCTCGTCCCCGCGGACGGGGACGACGGCGCGCCGCGGGCCCTGCGCGGCGTCCGGCTGGAGGACGGTTCCGTGCACCCCTGCTCGGCGGTCTTCTGCGAGCCCGGGTCCGATGCCGCCCTACCGCTGATCGACGCACTGGGGTGCGCCCTGCGCGACGACGGCTGCGTGTCTACCGACGACATCGGGCGCACCTCGGTGGAGGGGGTCTGGGCCGTCGGCAACGCGGCGGACCCGGCAGCGCAGCTGATGCCCGCCGCGGGTGACGCCTACCGGACCGCCGTCGCCGTCAACGCCCTGCTCGTCGAGGCGGACTGCGCCGCGTGCCTCGACGCGGAGGAAGCGGTGAGCGAGGGTGTCTGACATGCATCAGGGGAGGCCCGCGCGCGCGGGCCTCCCCTGATGCACTGGGGGATGTGCGGTGTACTACCCCTTCAGGTCAGGGCGTGTGTCCGCGTCCTGCGCCTCGAACGGGGTGTCCTCGACGTGTCGCGGGTCGCCACCGCTCGGGCCGGTGGTCCCCGCGGCGCCCGGCGTCGCCGTGGTGCCCGGCTTCCCTGCCGTCGAGGTGTCCATCACGGTGACCACCGGTGGGACGTCGAGGGGGAGGTCCCCGCTCGCGCCGATGTCCTTGCCCGGGGTACCCGGGTCCTTGGCACCGTCCCCGGAGTCCGAACCGCCCTTCTTCAGCACGCCCTTGAGGGAGTCCTGGACCGCGGGGGCCTTGCTCTTGAGGGTTTCGGTGGTCGACGAGACCTTCTCCTGGACCTTCGGGTCGTTCCACAGCTTCTGCGCCTTCGACCGGAGCTGCTCGTAGCTCTCCCGGCCGGCCCGCGTGCCGAGGACGTAGCCTGCAGCCATCCCCGCTGCGAATACGAGTTTGTTCTTCATGCCCTTCTCCCTTCGGTGGATTGCGTTGCCTTCGAATCTAGACCACAGCAGGGGCGGGGGCGAGGGGAGTTTTCCGCACCGGGCGGCTCCCGACGCAGGTCAGGACGAGAGGCGCTCCGAGTCGGCGTTCCCGGCAGGGACGGCTGCGGACCCGGACTGCTCGTCGCGCCGGTCCAGTTCCTCGGTGAGTTCCTCGTGCCGGAATTCGGTCTCCGGCGAGGCCTCGCCGTCGGTGGCGTACTCGTGGTCGAGTTCGCGGTGGATCCTGCTGTTCAGGACCTCGGCCTCGGGGAGGTCGAGTGCGGTGAGGTCTTCCGGGAAGTCCTCGGAGGGCGACAGTCTGGTGGTCATGGTGGCCTGTTCGGTGTTTCGGAGCGGACGGTGGAACCGGGCCTGCTGGTGGACCACGCGTGCCGGGCAGTCCGGGCACGGGATCACGGTAGCCGCCGGTCGACGTGAACGGAAGTCACGGTATCGCCGGCCGGCGCCGGACGTGTCCGTGGCGGGCGCTAGTCTTCCTCCCGGCAGAGCACCGACCGGAGGAGGCACGATGCCCGAGGGTGACAGCGTCTTCCGCCTCGCCGTGCGCCTGCGACGGTCGCTCGACGGCCGGGCCCTGACGCGCGGGGACCTGCGCGTCCCAGCACACGCCACCGACGCCCTTGACGGGCAGCGGGTGATGCAGCATGTCACGCACGGGAAGCATCTGCTGACCCGGTTCGACGGCGGGCTCACCCTCCACACGCACCTGCGGATGCAGGGGTCCTGGACCGTCACGGTACCGGGCAGGAGGCTGCCGCACCGGCTGCTGCCGGAGGCGCGCGTGATCCTCGAGGTCGCCGGCGGACCGACGGCGTACGGGCTGAACCTACCCGTCGTCGACCTGCTGCCCACGCGCGCCGAGCACGACGTCGTCGGGCACCTCGGGCCGGATCCGCTGCGGAACGACTGGTCCGCGGAGGAGGCGGTCCGGCGGCTCCGCCGCTCCCCGGGAGAACGCGTGGCCGCGGCCCTGCTCGACCAGCGCAACGTCGCCGGCTTCGGCAACCTCTGGGCGAACGAACTCTGCTTCCTGCGCGGCCTCCACCCCGACACGGCGATGGCCGACGTCGACGTCCCGGCCCTCGTGGCCCTCGGCACCCGCTGCCTCCGCTTCTCCGCCACGCGGCCCGGCGCGCACCAGGTCACCACGGGGAACACGCGCAGGGGCGAGCAGCACTGGGTGGCCGGCCGGGCCGGGAGGCCCTGCCTGCGGTGCGGGACCACCGTGCTCGTGCGGGCCGAGGTGCCGGGCGACCCGGGCCGACGCCGCACCTGGTGGTGTCCGCGCTGCCAGCCGTCCCCCGGCTGACGGCGCCTGCCTGCTGTGCATTTGCTGTGAAGTGGACCACAATTGGTCCTGCCGCAGGTTTGAGGCTCCTGCGGCGGTTGTGGTGAGGGGAACAGATGAAGCAGAGAACGGCATTCACGGAGACGATCGCATCGCAGGTCGAGGAGTTCACGCCGGCGTTCGAGGCGAAGGTCGGGCCGGAACTGGCCGCGGTGTTCGCCCGTGAGCAGGAGGACCTGCGCCGGGCGGGCACGCCGCAGGGGATCGCCCGGGTGGGTGACCGGTTGCCCGAGACCCACCTGTACGACGCGGAAGGGCACCGGACCGGGCTGGGGGAGGTGCTCGGTGCGGCGGCGGCGATCCTCATCTTCTACCGCGGCTCGTGGTGCCCCTACTGCAGTATCGCCCTGAAGACGTACCAGCGGGAGCTGCGGCCCGTCGTCGAGGCCTTCGGCACGCGGCTCGTCGCGATCAGTCCGCAGGCGCCCCACCGTTCGGTGAGGGCCGCCCGCGAGGCGGGGCTGTACCTCACGATGTACTCGGACAAGGGCAATGCCCTGGCCGCGCAGCTCGGCATCGTCACAGTACCCAGCCGTGATTCGATCCGCGCGAGGGCTGCCCTCGGCATCGACGTGGCCGGTTACAACATGGACCGCACCTCGGCGATCCCGTTCCCCACGGTGGTCGTCGCCGACGCCACCGGCACCATCCGCCTGATCGACGTGCGGGTCGACTACACCACGCGGACCGAGGCGTGCGACATCATCGACGCCCTCGTGGCGCTGTAGTCCGGGCAGGCACAGGCACAGGCACGAGCCCGGGCGGCTCAGGATACGCGGGCCGGTCACCAGGGCGCGGACGTCCTCCACCGAGCCCGTGCAGCCGGTCAGGCGAAGGAGACGGAGCGGAGGGTGCGCGGTGACAGCCGGTCCTGCAGCACGAGCGTCGCGGCGCCGAGGGCTGCGGCGTCGTTGCCGTTCACGGACAGGCGGACCTCCACGGGATGGATCGCCCGCGCCATCGCCCGGCGGGCCAGGGCGTCGCTGATGATGTCCACATAGAATCCGCCGGCCGTCGAGAAGGCACTTCCCGCGAGGACGATGAGTTGGAGATCGAGGAGGTTCACCATCGAGATCACCGCACTCGCCACGTACTCGGCGGAATCCTGCATCAGGCGCAGCGCCGTCGCGTCGCCGTTCGTCGCGGCCGTCCCCACGGCGGCGAAGTCCTCGGAGATGACGCCCGTCAGGGGGATGTCGAGCTCCCCCCGCGCTGCGGCGTCGGCGGCCTGCGCCACCACGATCCTCGGGCTCGCGTACAGCTCCAGGCAGCCGATGTTGCCGCAGGGGCACTGGAGTCCCCGGGCGTCGACCGTCACGTGCCCGATCTCGCCGACGTTGGAGCTGACGCCCTGGTAGATGGTGCCGTCCATGACGATCCCGGAGCCGATGCCCGAGCCCATGTAGACGGAGGCGTAGTTCGAGTACCCCTCCGTGGCGCCGAGCCAGTACTCGCCGATGGCCGCCGCCGTGGCGTCGTTGTCGAACTCGCAGTGGAAGCCCGTGGTGGAGGTCAGCGCGCGGCGGATGGGGAAGTCGCTCCAGATCTCCAGGGACGGTGCGTTGCGGACCGTGCCCGTGGTGCGGTCGAGGGGTCCGGGTGTCGCGATGCCCATGCCCACGATGCTGCCGCGGTTGACGCCGGACTCGACGATCAGCGCCTCGATGTCCCTCGTCATCCGGCTGACCACCGTCAGGGGGGAGGTGTCGCCCGGGCCGTCGACGCGCCGCCGGCCCACCACGTGGCCGCGGAGGTCCGCGATGATGTAGGTGATGTAGTCCTGGCCGATGTGGACGCCGACTCCGAGGCGTGAGGCCGGGTTGAGTTCGAGGAACATGCGGGGCTTGCCGCCCGTCGATTCGCCGCGGCCTGATTCGAGGATGATGTCCTCGGTCAGCAGCGTGCGCACGAGGGTGGAGATGGTGGCCTGGGTCAGGCCCGTCTTCTCGGCGAGTTCCACGCGACTGATGGGTCCGCTGGAGCGAATGAGGTCGATGACCTTCCCCCGGGAAGACTCGCGGCGGCGGGTCTTTTCGATCACGGTCAATGGTAGCCCCGAGGGTGGGGAAGTTGAAGGGGCAACCTTTTCCCCAGGGGGGTTCCGGGGCCCGGCCGTCATGCCGCGCCCACGGCCCGGCGCCAGGCCGCCGCGATCTCCCGGTGACCCTGCGCCGTGGGGTGGACGCCGTCGTCGGCGAGAGCCGCGGCTCCCGTCCGCTGGGCCAGCCCGTTGAGGATGCCGTCCACGGGCACGATCACCGCGCCGAACTCCTCGGCGAGCAGGTGCACGGCGTCGATCCGCGGATCGAGATCCTCACGCCAGGAGAGCTGGTCCTGGCGCACCGGTAGCACGAACGGTTCCAGCAGGATGATCCGCACAGCGGGGACGAGAGTGGCGAGCAGGCGGCGGTAGCGGTCGGTGAAGCTGCCGGGATCGGAGGGGATCCCGCTGTCGTAACGACGCCAGGTGTCGTTGATGCCGATCATCACCGACACGGCGTCGGGCTGCGCGGCGAGGACGTCCGCCTCCCAGCGCCGTTCGAGGTCCTCGAGCCGGTCGCCGCCGACACCCGCATTGAGGATCCGGCAGCCCGACAGCGATCCGGAGGAGGCGAGCTCTCGCACATACCCGAAGCCCAGGCGCTCTGGATCCTCGCGCCGCCCGCAGTCCGTGACACTGTCTCCGGCGAAAACAAGGCACCCCTCGAGAATCACGGCACATCCTTCCATTGGTCACTATATTTAGTAGATTAACTTAGTACACGCAGCCACTTCGACGATAGGGACCCATGCCGCTTCCGGAACCGATCATCCGCCATCTCCAGGCAGGAGGCGTCAGCGTCGTCCTCGGCTGCCCGGTGGACCGCCTCCCCGAGGTGCTGTACTGGGGTGCCGCCCTCGGCGATCTGGGGCCGGAGGATCTCGCGGCGGTCGCCGCCCTCGGGGAGCCCCTCCTGGAGAACACGACCGACCTCCCGGTCCGGCTGGGCGTCCTGCCCGAGCACGGCGCCGGCTGGATGGGGACGCCCGGACTGTCCGGGCACCGGGGCGGGCAGGACTGGTCCCCCCTCTTCACGGCGGTGCGGCACGACGTCGAGGGCGACCGGCTGCTGGTCCACGCCGAGGATCCACTCACCCGGCTCGCCCTGGACTACACCCTGGAACTCCTGCCTTCCGGTCTGCTCCGGGCACGCGCCACGATCACCAACCGCGCTCCGGAGGACTACGAGCTACAGGATTTCGTCGTCGTCCTCCCTCTCGCCCCCGAGGCCCACGAGATCCTCGATCTCGCGGGACGCTGGGCCAAGGAGCGCGTGCCGCAACGCCACCGCGTCACGGTGGGCACCTACCGGCGCGAGGTGCGGCGGGGCCGTACGGGCGCCGATTCACCGACCGTGCTGAGCGCGGGTGTCCCCGGCTTCGGGTTCCGCGACGGCGAGAACTGGGGCGTGCACGTCGCCTGGAGCGGCAACCACCAGTCCTTCGTGGAGCGGATGACGAGCGGGCGGACCGTGATCGGGGGCGGGGAACTCCTCCTGCCCGGCGAGGTGGTCCTCGCCGAGGGTGAGAGCTACACCTCGCCCTGGCTGTACGGCGCCTACGGCCGGGGGCTGGACGACCAGGCCGCGCGATTCCACCGGTGGCTGCGCTCGCGGCCGCAGCACCCGGCGTCGGACCGTCCCGTCACGCTCAACGTCTGGGAAGCCGTGTACTTCGACCACCGCCTCGAGCCGCTGCTCGAACTGGCGGAGCGCGCCGCCCGCGTGGGCGTGGAGCGCTACGTGCTCGACGACGGTTGGTTCCGGGGGCGCCGCGATGATTCCGCCGGCCTGGGTGACTGGTTCGAGGATCCGGAGGTGTGGCCCGAGGGCCTGCACCCGCTCGTGGACCGCGTGCGGGCACTCGGCATGCAGTTCGGGCTCTGGTTCGAGCCCGAGATGGTGAACCCCGACTCCGACCTGGCCCGGAACCACCCGGACTGGATCCTCCAGGTCAACGGCCGCCTGCCGCTCGAGGCCCGGCGGCAGCAGGTCCTCGACCTCACCGTCCCGGAGGCGTCCGCCTATCTCCTCGACCGCATCTCGGCCCTCGTCACCGACTACGGCCTGGAGTACCTCAAGTGGGACCACAACAGGGACCTCGTCGACGCCGGATCGGCCGCCACCGGACGCCCCCGGGTCCACGACCAGACCCACGCCGTGTACGCGCTCCTCGACGAGCTGCGCCGCCGGCACCCCGGGCTCGAGATCGAATCCTGTTCCTCGGGTGGAGCCCGCGTGGACCTCGGCATCCTCGAGCGGACGGACAGAGTGTGGGCCAGCGACTGCATCGACCCGCTCGAGCGGCAGCAGATCCTCCGGTGGACCGCGCAGCTGCTCCCCGCCGAGCTCGTCGGCAGCCATATCGGCAGCGCGGTCTCCCACACCACGGGGCGGGCCTCCTCCCTGGACTTCCGGGCCATCACGGCCATGTTCGGGCACTTCGGCATCGAGTGGGACATCAACGGACTCGACGACGGCGAGCTCGCCGCCGTCGCCGGCTGGGTGGCCCTCCACAAGCGCTTCCGGTCACTGCTCCGCTCCGGCACGACGGTGCGCGGTGATGCCGCGCTCCGCGAGGTGGCGGTCACGGGGGTCGTCGCGGCGGACGCCGCGGAGGCCCTCTTCTCCCTCTCGCTGCTCGCCCGTCCGTCCACCTGGCCGCCCGGACTCGTGAAGCTCCCGGGCCTCGACCCCGACGCCCGCTACGCCATCACGCAGGTCGGCGGCGCCCAGGCGTCCGGGCAGCCCTTCACGGCACCCGCCTGGCAGGGCGGGAGCCTGGTGGTCGGCGGCCGCGTCCTCGGATCGATGGGCCTCCAGGTGCCCCTGCTGCAGCCCGAACAGGCCGTGCTCGTGCACCTCCGGGCGCTGCGCTGAGACGCCGGCGAATCACTACGGACACCCGACCTGCGATCCCCGGTGCAAGGATGGAAGGCACCGACACCCCGCGAGGAGCGACGCCCCGATGCACCTGATCCTCGACCGCGTGCCCTACGACGCCCCGGATGCCACCGCGCTGCGCGACGCCCAGCAGGCCGAGCTGCATGTGCGCTACAGCAGCGAGGACCACGAGCCCGGCGAGCCGCCCACCGCGGCCAACGTGCCGTTCTTCCTCGTCGCGCGGACCGCGGACGGGACCGCGGTGGGCTGTGGCGGACTGCGGCCGCTCGGGGCCGGAGGCCTCGAGATCAAGCGCATGTTCGTGCTGCCGGCCCTCCGCGGCCGGGGTGTCGCGACGGCGATCCTGCGGCGCATCGAGGAGGAGGCGCGGACCCTGGGGTGCCCCGAGCTGCTCCTCGAGACCGGCACGGAACAGCCGGACGCGATGCGCTTCTACGAGCGCGAGGGGTACCGCCGCATCGACAACTTCGGCCACTACGCCGGCGAGGCGCACTCGGTCTGCTACGCGCGCACCCTCGTCTGACCGTTTCCGATCGGGGTCGTCCTGCACGAGCCTGCCCGGTCCGCGCCCGTCCGGTCCGCGCCCGTCCGGTCCGCGCCCGTCCGGTCCGCGCCCGTCCGGTCCGCGCCCGTCCGGTCCGCGCCCGTCCGGTCCGCGCCCGTCCGGTCCGCGCCCGTCCGGTCCGCGCCCGTCTGGCGGTCTCCGGTCCGGCTCAGGAGGTGATGTCACCCATTGTGGCGCCGAGGGACGCCAGGAGCGGATCGGCATCCGTGAAGAGCAGGAGGTCCCGCGCACCGGATCCCATGCCGATCCGGCGTCCGGCGATGCGCTCGTCGGCGTAGACGGGCAGGTCGCTGCTGCTGCCGAGGGGCGTGATGGTGCCCGGTGCGTAGCCCGTGATCTCGAGGGCCGCCTCGGGCTCCACGAGGGATGCCCGGTTGGCGCCGAGCAGGGCACGCAGCTTGGGCCAGTCCAGGCGCCGCGTGCCGGGGATCAGGACGAACACCGCGGCGCCGCCGACCTTGGCCACCATCGTCTTCACGCCGTCGTCGCGGGTGAGCCCCTGGGCGGCGGCCGCGTCGTCGAAGGTGCCCGCATGGTCCCTGTGCACGAGGGTGACGGCGAGTCCGCGCGCCTCGGCGTCACGTTCTGCGGGCAGCGGGCGTGCGGGGTGGTCCATGGTGCCCATCGTAGGGGCCGTCGGGCGTGCCCGGCACGCCCGACCGGCGCCACGTCACGATGATGTCGCCGAGGTGGAAGGTGCCCCTGGTGACACCCGCGGCGCCCCGGCCCAGGTGGAGGCCGAGCTGCGTGACCTCGGGAAGCGAGGTGTCACGACGGAGCGATGCGGCCCTCCTTCGACGGTGTTACGGACCGAGTCGGTCGTGAGGCGTAGATCACACACTTACTTGACTTAGATAATAAAGTCGCCTAAGAAAGTACTCAACGGTTCGCCCTCGGGTGGTGGAACCGGCCGGCGGCACCGCAGCCGCCCACGGATGAAAGGTACAAAGATGTCCTCAACACTCTCGGGTTCCCGGCGACTGGGCCTGGCTGCCGCCTCCCTGCTCAGCGTCGCGACCCTCGCCCTCAGCGGCTGCGCCGGCGGCGGGGGAGCGTCCACCGGAGGCGCCGGCTCGGACGCCTCCTCCGTCACGGTCTTCAACGGAGCCACCGGTACCATCTCCGAGAACTTCAACCCGTTCTCGTCCACCGCGCTCCAGCCCACCCTCGGCGTGATCTTCGAGCCGCTCTTCTGGTACAACGCGGCCTCCGACGAGGAGCCCATGCCGCTGCTCGCCGAATCGTTCGCATGGAACGAGGACGGCACGCAGCTCACCATCAAGACCCGTGAGGGCGTCAAGTGGTCCGACGGCGAACCGTTCACCGCGAAGGACGTGGCCTTCACCTTCAACCTCGTCAACGAGACCCCCGAGCTGAACACCACGGGCCTCGCGGCGACCGCCGAGGCCACGGACGACACCACCGCTGTGCTCACCTTCACGGAGAACTCGTTCATGCAGGAGCCGAGCGTGCTCGGCAACCGGGGCATCGTCCCCGAGCACATCTGGAAGGACGTCGCGGATCCCATCACGGAGACCAACCCGAACCCCGTGGGCACCGGCCCCTTCAAGGTCAAGGACTTCACCGCGCAGAGCTACCTGCTCGAGAAGAACGACCTCTACTGGGAAGAGGGCAAGCCCGCGATCAACGAGGTCCGCTACATCTCGCTCGAAAGCGCCGACGCGGCCACGGGCGCACTCCTGGCCGGCGAGGTGGACTGGATGAGCTCGTTCCTGCCCGGCCTCGAGCAGATCCTGTCGGACAACGAGAACCTCTCCTACGTCAACACGCCCGCCCTGACCGCCTCGATCTTCACCTGCTCCAACGAGGAGCTGGGCTGCGAAGGGCCGCAGACCGATCCCGCGGTGCGCCAGGCCATCTACCAGGGCATCGACCGCGAGCAGCTGAACGCCCTGGCCGGCGGCGGCTTCGCCGGGACGGCGTCACCCACCCTGGTGCTCCCCGAGCGCGACGCCGCCTGGATCGCCGACCCGGAGAACACCGAGACGCCCGCCAACGCCAACGTCGAGGAAGCCCGTAAGGTCCTGGACGAGGCCGGCTGGGTCGAGGGCAGCGACGGCATCCGCGAGAAGGACGGCGAGCGCCTGTCGCTCGGCATCCAGACCGTCACGGGCTACAGCGACTTCATCTCGCTCAACGACGCCATGGCGCAGCAGCTGCGCGAGGTCGGCATCGAGCTCAAGCCGACGCAGATCACGTACAACGAGTGGATCAACAACCTGAACATCGGGAAGTACCAGCTCACACTCGAGTCGATCGGCCTGCAGCCTTCGAACAACCCGTACTACTCGTACGAGAAGTGGTACAACTCGGCGAACACGACGCCCGTGGGTGAGTCCGCGCTGAACAACAACACCGCGCGCTACTCGAACCCCGTGGTCGACGAGGCGCTTGCCGCAGCACGCGCCACGAACGACGAGACCGTGCAAAAGGAGCAGTACGGCATCATCCAGGACGAGATCGTCCGCGACATGCCCTACATCCCCATCTACGTGAACTCGCTCCTGACCGAGTTCAACACCGAGCGTGCCACCGGCTGGCCGACCAACGAGGACCCCTACGCCCTCGCGGCCACCTGGAAGGCCTGGGACAACGGCATCGTGCTGAAGAACATCACGCCTGCCGAGTAACCAGTCCTCCACCCCGTGCCACGGGCGGGAGGGATCATCCTCCCGTCCGTGGCACGGGCCTCGACCTGCCGTGGAAAGCCGACTCCCATGAAATACATCCTGCAGAAGCTGGGGTTCTACCTCATCGCGTTCTGGGCCGCCCTGACGGTCAACTTCTTCCTCCCGCGCCTCCTGCCGGGAAACCCCGTGGACATCATGCTGGCCAAGCTGGCGCAGCGCGGGCCGGTCACCCCGGAAGCGCGTGAGGCGGTGGAGCTGCTCCTCGGCACCAACACCGAGGCACCGCTGATCGTGCAGTACTGGCAGTACCTCGGGAAGCTCTTCACCCTCGACCTCGGTACGTCCGTCGCCTTCTTCCCCGCATCGGTGACCGACATCATCGCGCAGACCCTGCCGTGGACCATCGGGCTCATCGGCGTCGCCACCGTCATCTCGTTCGTGCTCGGTGTCGCCCTCGGGATGCTGGCCGGCTGGAAGCGTGGCTCGTGGCTGGACAACCTCATCCCGGTGACCACCATGCTGCAGTCCGTCCCCTATTTCTGGCTGGCCCTGATCCTGCTGTTCGTGCTCGGCGGCATGTGGGACCTGTTCCCGCTCAACGGCGGCTACAACGTCTACGAGACCAGCCCGGGCTGGAACCTGGAATTCATCGGCAGCGTCATCTACTACGGCACCCTGCCCGCCCTGACGATCGTCATCTCCTCCGTGGGCGGCTGGATGCTCGGTATGCGGAACATGATGGTCTCCACGCTCTCGGACGACTACATCCTCACGGCCGAGGCCAAGGGGCTCCGCCCCCTGCGGATCATGACCACCTACGCCGCGCGCAACGCCGTCCTGCCCTCCGTGGCCGGCTTCGCGATCTCGCTCGGCTTCGTGGTGGCGGGCTCGATCGTCACGGAGGCCGTGTTCTCCTACCCGGGGATCGGCTCCGCGCTCCTCAACGCGGTGGGCAGTAACGACTACTCCCTGATGCAGGGACTGTTCCTCGTCATCACGCTGTCCGTCCTCGGGGCGAACCTGCTCGTGGACCTCCTCTACTCGTTCATCGATCCCCGCACCCGGGCCCGAAGCTAGGACTCGCCATGACCACCACCACCCAGGACCCGGGCGTCGCCGCCGCGAGTGCACGGTCGTCCCGGCCGAAGCGCTCGCTGCCGCCGATGACGCCGAAGCTCGCCGCCGGGCTCATCATCGCCGGCAGCATCGCCCTGTTCGGCATCTTCGGTCCGTTCTTCGTCGGCGACCCGTCGAGGGTCGACAATGTCGGCCTCGCGGGTCCCGCGCCCGGTTTCCTCCTCGGCACCACGCAGACCGGCCAGGACGTCTTCGCGCAGCTCGCCTATGCCACCCGTGGATCCCTCACGGTGGGCCTGATCGTCGGCGTGCTGACGCTCTTCCTGTCCGCCTTCTTCGGCATCATCGGTGCCTACTTCGGGGGGTGGCTCGACGAGTCCTTCTCGCTCTTCAGTAACGTCATGCTCGTCATCCCGGGCCTGCCGCTCGTCATCATCATCTCCAGCTACGTCCCCGAGAAGAGCATCCTGCTCGTCGCCGTGGTCCTCGCGATCACCGGCTGGGCAGGCTCCGCCCGCGTCCTGCGTGGCTTCACCCTCAGTGTGCGCAACCGCGACTACGTCGCCGCCGCCCGCGTGTCCGGCGAGAGGTCCTGGCGCATCCTGGGCGTCGAGATCCTCCCGAACCTGATCCCCCTGCTCGCCTCGCAGATGGTGTTCGCCATCATCTTCGCGATCCTCGGTGAGGCAGGGCTCTCCTTCCTGGGGCTCGGGGCGTCGGACTCCTTCACCTGGGGCACCATGCTCTACTTCGCCCAGAACGGGCTCGCCCTGCGGCTCGGCGCCTGGTGGTGGTTCGTACCACCGGGACTGCTGATCGCCCTGTTCGGCGCAGCGCTGGCCCTCATCAACTTCTCCATCGACGAGATCATCAATCCGAAGCTGCGCTCCCAGACCCGCGCCACCCGGCGCTCCTGGAAGCTCTCGAAGTCCGAACTGCGCGCCGCCACGAAGGAGGATGTCCTGTGAGCACCGACCAGGGAGCCCACGCCGTCAGCATCACGGACCGCGGCGCACCCGGCACCGCGGACGAGCGCCGGCCCGGACGCGAGCAGCGCAGCGGCCGCGCCGCGGAGGCGCGCGAACACCCGGTCCTGACCATCGACGACTTCAGTGTCGAGTACAAGGGCGACCGCGTGGTCAAGGCCGTGAAGAACGTGAGCCTCACCCTCGGTCGCGGGGAGATCCTGGGCCTCGCGGGGGAGAGCGGCTGCGGCAAATCCACCCTCGCCTATGGCATCAACCGGCTCCTGAAGCCGCCGGCCGTCATCACCGGCGGCAGCGCCCATTTCCACTCGCGCGAGGGCTATGTGATCGACCTCAACGAACTCAGCGGCGAGGAGCTCCGCGCCTTCCGCTGGGACAAGATCGCCATGGTCTTCCAGGGCGCCATGAACTCGCTCAACCCGGTCATCACCATCCAGAGCCAGATCGAGGACATCTTCTCCACCCACCGGCCGGACATGCCGAAGAAGGAGCGCCGCGCGAGGTGCGGGGACCTCCTCGAACGCGTGGGCGTGGACCGGAGCCGGCTCCGCTCCTACCCGCACGAACTCTCGGGCGGCATGCGCCAGCGCGTCATGATCGCCATGGCCATGGCGCTGGACCCGCAGGTCATGATCATGGACGAACCCACCACGGCCCTCGACGTCGTGGTCCAGCGTGACATCCTGCGGGAGATCACCCGGCTTCGCGCCGACCTCGGTTTCGCGGTCATCTTCATCACGCACGACCTCCCCCTCCTGCTGGAGATCAGCGACCGCATCGCGGTGATGCGCGAGGGCGAGATCGTGGAGCTCGGCGACGCCGTCGAGCTGTACACGGACCCCCAGCACGAGTACACCAAGAAGCTGCTCGCATCCTTCCCCAGCCTGACCGGGGAACGCGGCGACTTCATCCGCGGCGGATCACGCGCGCAGAACGGAGAGCCCGCATGAGCGCCCTCGAAGTGAAGGACCTCGTCAAGGAGTACAGGCTCCGCAACGGGCGCCGGTCGAGCACCCTGAAGGCGGTGAACAACGTCAGCTTCTCGATCGACAGCGGACGCACCGTGGCCCTCGTCGGGCAGAGCGGCAGCGGCAAGTCCACCCTGGCGAAGCTGCTGATGCAGCTCGAGAAGCCCACGTCCGGCAGCATCCTGCTCGACGGGGCCCCGGTCAGCCGGCGCGGCGCAGGCCTGCGGCAGTACCGCAGCGACGTGCAGATGGTGTTCCAGGACCCGTTCGCCTCGCTGAACCCGTACCACACCATCGCCCACCACATCGGGCGCCCGCTCATCCTGCACGGCAAGGCCACGGGCCGCGACGAGGTGCTGGCCGGCGTCACCAGGCTGCTCGAACGCGTGCGGCTCGACCCGGACATGGCGCAGCGCAAACCGCATGAACTCTCCGGCGGCCAGCGCCAGCGCATCGCCATCGCCCGCGCGCTCGCCCCCGAACCGAAGATCCTCGTCGCGGACGAACCCGTCTCCATGCTCGACGTCTCGATCCGCCTCGGCGTCCTGAACCTCCTCGCCGACCTGCAGCGCGAGGAGAACCTCGGGGTCTTCTACATCACCCACGACCTCGCCACGGCACGCCACTTCTCGGACGACATCCTCGTCATGTTCAAGGGCGAGATCGTGGAGCGCGGCCCGGCCGACGACGTGATCCTGAACCCGCAGCACGAGTACACGCAGCTGCTGGCCGAAGCCGCCCCGAACCCGGAGAAGCGCCTCAGCGCCTGATCCCCGCAGGCCCCCGAACCACCGGCAGCCCCCAGGGCGCCGCAGACCCACCACTGGAGTATGTGCATGAACCACACGACCACCGCCCCGCAGACCCTCGACCTGGGCGGCACCTGGCAGCTCACCTGGACCGCCGGACCGGACGGCTCGCCGTCGTACGCCACGGGCGGCGCGGCCATCCCCGCCACCGTGCCCGGCCAGGTCCACACCGACCTGCTGGCCGCCGGCCTGCTGGAGGACCCCGACGTCGGCCTGCGCGAGGCGGACCAGATGTGGATCGGGCACTCGCAGTGGACCTACTCGCGGACCTTCACCTGGGACGGGACGTCGGAGGACCGGACCGAGCTCGTGGCCGACGGCCTCGACACCTTCGCGACCGTGCGCCTGAACGGCCAGGACGTCGCCGTCACCGCGGACCAGCACATCGGGTACCGCTGGGAGGTCGCCCACCTGCTCACCCCCGGCGAGAACCTCCTGGAGATCACGTTCGGCTCCGCCTGGGACGCCGCCCACGAGTGCGAGGCCCAGCTCGGCGGGGAACTGCCGCGCCCCTACGACGAGCCCTACCCGTACGTGCGCAAGAGCGCCTGCAACTTCGGCTGGGACTGGGGGCCGCACTACGTCACGGCCGGTATCTGGCAGCCGATCCGCCTCGAGTCCTGGTCGCGCGGGCGCATCGCCTCGATCCGGCCCGACACGGCCCTCCACGAAGGACCCGGCGGCACGACGGCGACCGTCGGTGTCAGCGTCGGGGTCGAGCGCCCCGACCCGGCGTCCGAACTGACCCTGACCGCGGTCCTCACCGCACCGGACGGCTCCGAGGCCGCGCGGGTGAGCGTCCCCGTCGACGCCGACGACGTGGTGCTCGCACTCGACGTCGCCGATCCCGAGCTGTGGTGGCCCGTGGGGCTCGGCGCCCAGCCGCTCTACGGCCTGTCCGTGGTCCTCCACGGTGCCGGCGAGGGCGGGGGCGACGCACTGTCCACCGGCACGCGCCGCATCGGCCTGCGCACCGTGACAGTGGAGGAGGAACCCGACGCCATCGGCACCACCTGGGCCCTGGCGGTCAACGGCCGCCGCGTCCGCGTCCGCGGCTACAACTGGATCCCGGACGACCCCTTCATCGCCGAGGTCACCGACGAGCGGCTCGGGCAGCGCCTCGACCAGGCGGTCGACGGCGGCGCGAACCTCCTGCGGGTCTGGGGCGGCGGCTACTTCTCGACCGAGGAGTTCATGGCCGGCTGCGACGAACGCGGACTCATGGTCTGGCACGACTTCCTCTTCGCCTGCGCGGCCTACGACGAGTCCGACGCCATGATCGAGGCCGTGACCACCGAGGCGGAGCAGGCCGTGGCGCGCCTGTCCTCGCACCCGAGCCTCGTGATCTGGTGCGGCGGCAACGAGTGCGTGTGGGGCATGTACGACTGGGGCTGGCCCGAGATCCTCGACGGACGCCCGTACGGCGCCGCCTTCTACACGGAGGTCCTCCCGGGCGTCATCGACCGCCTCGACCCCTCCCGCCCCTATGTGCCGAACAGCCCGTGGTCCGGGTCCCTGGACAGGCACCCGAACGACCGCGACTCCGGGCCCGTGCACATCTGGGAGGTCTGGAACAACGTGGACTACGTCCACTACCGCGACGTCGACCCGCCCTTCGTCTCCGAGATGGGCTGGTGCGCACCCCCGGCCTGGTCCACCCTGCAGCGCGTCGTGACCGAGGGCGACCTCGTCCCGGAGAACCCGCAGGTGGCCCACCACATGCGGGCCGCGGACGGCATGGAGAAGCTCGCCCGAGGCCTCGAGCCCTACTTCGGCGCCCCCGGGGCGGCCGAGGACTGGCACTACCTCACCCAGATGGTGCAGGCCCGCTCACAGGCCGTCGGCGCCGAATGGCTGCGGACACGCGAGCGCTGCGCGGGCGTGGTCATCTGGCAGCTCAACGACTGCTGGCCCGTGCTCAGCTGGTCCGCCGTGGACGGCGACGGCATCGAGAAGCCGGTCTGGTACGCGCTGCGCCGCTCCTTCGCCGACCACCTGCTGGCGATCGTCCCCGTCACGGCCGGCGGGACGGATGACCCCACGGGCCCGGACGGCCTCGAAGTGGTGCTCGTCAACGACGGGCTGTCCGCCTGGGCGGCCGACGTCGTCGTGCGCCGCCTCGCGCTGGACGGGACGGAGCTCGCCCGCGAGACCCTCCCGCTCACCGCCGCGGCGGACGGGACGGCGCGTGCCCTCCTCCCCGGGGGCCTCACCGCCGTCAGCGACTCCGAGTTCCTCGTGGCCGACGCGGACGGACTGCGGTCCACGTGGTTCTTCGCACCCGACGCCGCGCTCGCACCCGCGGCACCGCGCTTCACGGCGGAGGCCACGGCCGACGGCGGCACCGTGCGCGTCAGCGTCCACGCGGAGACGCTGCTGCGCGACCTCTGCGTCTTCGCGGACCGCCTCGCCGACATGCTCGGCGTGGGCGCCCCGGAACTCGTCGTGGACGACATGATGCTCACGGTGCTGCCCGGGGAGACCGCCGTCTTCACGATCAGCCGGCGCGACGGCGGTCCGCTCGACGCGCCCGCCGACCTCTCGGCCGCCACGCTGTCCCCCGTGGTCCGGTGCATCGGCGACGGCTCGTCCCTCGTGCCCAGCGGGTCGGGCGGGGCCGCGGGGGACGCGGCGCGATGATCGCAGGCATCGAGACCGGCGGCACCAAGGTGATCTGCGCCGTCGCCGACCCGCAGGATCCGGGCGTCCTCGTGGACCAGGCGCGGATCGACACGACCTCGCCGGCGGAGACCCTGGCTGCGGTGCGGGACTTCCTCGCCCCGCACGCCGTCGGGGGTCGGTTCGACGCGGTGGGCATCGCGTCCTTCGGGCCGGTGGAGGTCGACGCCGCGGCGGAGCGCTTCGGCTGGATCACCTCCACACCGAAGCCCGGGTGGCGGGACACGGACCTCGTCGCGGGCCTCCACCTCGCACCCGGGACCCCGGTCCGGCTCGTGACGGACGTGACGGGCGCGGCACTCGGCGAGCACCGGTTCGGTGCGGGCCGCGGCGTCAGTGACCTCGTCTACGTGACGGTGGGCACCGGCGTCGGCGCCGGGATCGTGGTGGGCGGCGTGCCCTTCACCCTCCGCAGCCACCCCGAACTCGGGCACCTGATCATCCGGCGGCACGCGGACGACTCCTTCCCCGGTGTCTGCCCGTTCCACGGGGACTGCCTCGAGGGGCTCGCCTCCGGGCCCTCGATCACGGCACGGTGGGGGAGGCCGGGTACCGACCTCGGGTCCCTGCACCAGGACGCCGTCGCCCTGTCCGCCTACTACATCGCGCAACTGCTCGCGACGGTCACGTACGCGGTGGCCCCGCAGCGGATCGTCGTCGGCGGCGGGGTGCTGAAGACGGCGGGGCTGCTCGACGCCGTGCGGGAGCAGCTCGCGCTGCTCGTCGGCGGGGCGCTGGCCGAGCACCCGCTCACGGATCCGGGTAGCGGCTACGTCGTCCGGCCCGCACTCGGTGACGAGTCCGGGGTCCGCGGCGCCCTGTCGCTCGCCGGCGACGCCCTGCCCCTCGGTGCGGTGCTGGCGGCGGCCGGCTAGCAGCCGCACCTGCCGTCCCTGCCCTGCCCGTCGCCCGATCACGGGCGACGGGCAGGGCTTTCCGTACCTTAATACTGTGCACCGATAGTGTCCGGGCCGCCCGCTCAGGCCGCGGCGGTGCTGGACCTCACCACGAGTTCGCTGACGGGCATGGAACGGGTCTGGATACCGCCGGCGTCGAGCAGGGCGAGCAGCAGCTCCGCCGCCACCCGTCCCTGCATCCCCGGGTTGCGGGACAGCGCCGTGACGGCGGGCGACGCGAGCTGGCAGTGGAGCGAATCGTCCCAGCTGACGATCGCCACGTCCCCCGGGCAGCGCAGCCCGAGCTCGCGGAGGGCGAGGAGCCCGCCCATGGACATGAGGTCGTTGCCGAAGACCATCGCGGTCGGCCGGTCCCCGGGCGCGTGCAGGAGCGACACGACGGCGTCGTGCCCGGCCTCGAGCGCATAGTTCGCCTCGTACCGGACCACCTCGATGCCGTGCCCGGACGCGCACTCCGCCACGCCGCGGATCCGCTCCTCCTCGTGGAGGAACGTGCGGGGGCCGGAGACATGGGCGATCCTGCGGTGCCCGCGGTCATGGAGGTGGCGGACGATCGTGGCGGCGTCCCCGGCGTGATCGGTCGTCGTCCCGGAGAACGCGGGCGTCACCTCCGACTCCGGTGCCCCGTGCAGCACGAACGGCAGGCCCAGCCGGTCCAGCAGTGCGGGCCGGGGATCGTCGTGCAGGTGGTCGAACACCAGGACGCCGTCCACCTTCCGCTCGCCCGCCCAGCGCTCGTAGGTGGCGCGCTCCTGCGCCGGGTCCTTCCCCACCATCCGCAGCATCAGGGCCATGTCCCCTTCGGCGAGGGCGGTCTCGATGCCCGCGAGCATCGCCATGTAGTACGGCTCGGTGCCGATCAGGACGGGGTCGGCGGACAGCACCATCCCCACGGCCCCCGCCCGCGACCGGGAGAGGGCGCGCGCGGACGAGCTCGGGTACCACTCGAGTTCCTCCGCGAGGTCCAGGACGCGGCGCCGGGTCAGCTCGCTGACCCCCGGCTGGCCGTTGAGGGCGTAGGACACGGATGCCTTCGAGATACCCAGCCTCTTCGCCAGACCCGCAATGGTTTCCTTGGCCATGGCTTACACAATAGCCCCAGGAATTGCTTGACCCGCCCGGGCATATCCCCTAGGTTCGTGTAGTACCTGAACCGGTTCAGTAATCCCATTTTCTCAGCGAGGAGAATTCTCCGTGACGTATTCACTCCAGCTCTACACACTGCGGACGGCACTGGGGGAGGATCTGCCGGGCACCATCAAGCGCGTGGCCGCACTCGGCTACACCGCCGTCGAGCCCTACAACTTCGTGGCCACCGCCGACGAGCTCGCGGCCGCCCTCTCGGAGAGCGGGCTCACCGCCCCGTCCGGCCACGCACCGCTCCTGCGCGCCGACCAGGACGAGATCTTCGAGGCCGCCCGCAAGCTCGGCATCGGCACCGTGATCGACCCCCACGTGGAACGCTCGCACTGGACCACGGACGCGGACATCAGGGCCACCGCCGAGGCCCTCAACGCCGCGGCGAAGAAGGGTGCCGAGTACGGCATCACCGTCGGCTACCACAACCACGAGTTCGAACTCGAGGAGCGCATCGACGGCACCTCCGCGCTGGAGGTGCTCGCCGGCTACCTCGATCCCGCCGTGGTGCTCGAGGTGGACACCTACTGGGCCGCCGTGGGTGGCGAGGACCCCGTGGAACTGCTCCGCCGCCTCGGCGACCGCGTGCGCTTCGTCCACATCAAGGACGGACCGCTCACCAAGAACGACAAGGAGCAGGTGGCCGTCGGATCCGGGAAGATGCGCGTCTGGGACGTGCTCGACGCCGTCCCCGGCCTGGAGGCCGCCGTCGTCGAACTCGACGATTTCGAGGGCGACATCTTCACGGCCGTCACCGACAGCCTCGCGTACCTGAACGAGGGAAGGAAATGAGCGCCCCCATGCATGCCGAGCGCACGGGCCCCGTCGGCGTCGCCGTCATCGGCGCCGGGGTCATCAGCAAGGAATACCTGACCAACCTGACCAGCTTCCCGGACGTGAAGGTGCACATCGTCGCCGACATGTTCGAGGAGGTCGCGGCCGCCCGCGCCGCCGAGTTCGGCGTCCCGGCCTCCGGCGGCGTCCAGGACGCCCTGAACCACCCCGACGTCGAGATCGTGGTCAACCTGACCATCCCCGCCGCGCATGTCGAGGTGGCGACCGCCGCCGTCCACGCCGGCAAGCACGTGTGGAGCGAGAAGCCCTTCTCGCTGGACCGCGAGAGCGGCATCGGCCTGCTGAAGACCGCCGACGCCGCCGGTGTGCGGCTCGGCTGCGCCCCCGACACCTTCCTGGGTGCGGGCCTGCAGACCGCGCTGCGGCTCGTGGCGCGCGGCGACATCGGGGTCCCCCTGACGGCCCTGACCCTGATGCAGTCCCCGGGCCCCGAGTCCTGGCACCCGAACCCCGCCTTCCTCTTCCAGGAGGGGGCCGGGCCGCTGTTCGACATCGGTCCCTACTACCTGACCACCCTCGTGCAGACGTTCGGCGCCATCACGAAGGTGGCCGGGTTCGGCTCGAAGTCCCGCGAGACCCGGACCATCGGATCGGGTCCGAAGGCCGGCGAGGTCTTCGACGTCACCGTCCCCTCGCACGTCAGCGCGATCGCACAGTTCGCGAACGGCGAGTCCTCGCAGAGCATCTTCAGCTTCGACTCACCGCTCAAGCGGGCCGGGTTCGTCGAGGTCACGGGCACGGAGGGCACGCTCGCATTCCCCGACCCGAACAACTTCACCGGCGACCTGACGCTCACGCGGCGGGGGAGTGACGAGCCGGAGACCATCCCGGCGGTCGGCGCGACGTCGACCCGCGGCAGCGGTGTGCTCGAGATGGCACGCGCGCTGCGCGAGGGACGCCCGCACCGCGCCCAGGGCGAGACGGCCTACCACGTGCTCGACGCCATGGTCTCGATCTCCGAGAGCGTCGAGACCGGCGAGTTCGTGTCGCTCTCCAGCACGGCGACCGCCGCCGAGCCGCTGCCCGAGGACTGGGACCCGTACGCGTCCACCCTCTCCTGATCCCGGTGGGCGCCACGGAGTCGCTCCGTGGCGCCCACCGTCCAGGCCCGACGGCGGCCACCCTGCCGTCCCCCCACCACGAACGGAAGAACACCCCCATGACCTTTGTGCCTGTTGAGAATCGCTACGAGTCGATGCCGTATCGGCGGGTGGGGGCCAGTGGCCTGTTGTTGCCGGCGGTGTCGTTGGGGCTGTGGCACAACTTCGGGGATGACAAGGCGTTCGATGTGCAGCGCGCGATCCTGCGCCGGGCGTTCGATCTGGGGGTCACGCATTTCGATCTGGCGAACAATTACGGGCCGCCGGCGGGCAGCGCTGAGACGAACTTCGGCCGGCACCTGAGGGATGATTTCCGGCCGTTCCGGGATGAGCTGGTCATCTCCACGAAGGCCGGGTACGGGATGTGGCCGGGCCCGTACGGGGAGTGGGGGTCGCGGAAGTATCTGCTCTCGAGCCTGGATCAGTCGCTGGAGCGGATGGGCCTGGAGTACGTGGATGTGTTCTACAGTCACCGCCCGGACCCGGACACCCCGCTGGAGGAGACGATGGGTGCCCTGGATACCGCGGTGCGCTCGGGGCGTGCCCTGTATGCGGGGATCTCCTCGTACTCGCCCGAGCTCACGGTGAAGGCCGCGGCGATCCTGGCGGAGCTGGGCACGCCGCTGCTGATCCATCAGCCCTCGTATTCGATGCTGAACCGGTGGACGGAGAACGGGTCCCCGAACCTGTTCCAGGCCCTGGAGCAGGTCGGGGCGGGCTCGATCGCGTTCTCGCCGCTGGCGCAGGGGCTGCTCACGAGCCGGTATCTGGACGGGGTGCCCGAGGATTCGAGGGCGGCAGCGGGCAAGTCGCTGGATCAGGGGCAGCTCAGTTCCGGGAACCTGGAGCGGATCCGGGGGTTGCACGCGATCGCGGAGGGTCGGGGGCAGTCGTTGGCGCAGCTGGCGATCGCCTGGGTGCTGCGTGATCAGTCCAAGGGCACTCCGGTGACCTCGGCGCTGATCGGTGCCTCCAGTGTGGCCCAGCTCGAGGACAGCGTGGCAGCGGTGGGGAACCTGGCCTTCACGGCCGAGGAACTGCACGCGATCGACGAGTTCGCCGTGGACTCCGACATCAACCTCTGGGCGAGCGCACTCGAGGCCTAGCCGGAGAGCGATGACCACTGAACCGAGGCACGTGTCCCGCCCGGCGCGGGCACGTGCGGCACAGACCAGGGCGATGCACGGAAGGACGACCGTGGACCGGGACAGCAGCACGAGGGACGACCGGTCGGGCAGGGCGGCGGAGAGCCCGTGGCGACAGCTCCTGCCCGGGCAGCGCTCCCGGCTCATGGTGTTCGACCTCGCCACGCGGTCCTCGACCTGCGTCTTCGAGACCGAGGACTTCATCATCGAGGCGCCCAACTGGACGCCCGACGGTGAGGGGCTCGTCTTCAACTGCGACGGCCTCCTGTACCGGACGGCACCGCGGGCGGACAGCCAGCCGCGCGTGGTGTTCACCGGTGCCGTGAGCGACTCCAACAACGACCACGTGGTCTCCGCCGACGGGCGCTTCCTCTACCTGTCCTCCCAGGACGGGCACCTCTACCGGGTGCCGCTCGGCGGAGGGGAGGCGCAGCGCGTCACCCGTCCCGACGACGGGCTCGACGCACGCTACCTGCACGGCATCTCGCCCGACGGCAGCACCCTCGTGCACATCGGGGGCCGCCGCCGGCCGGACGGGATGCGCTTCAACATCTACGCCGTGGGCGTCGAGGACGGCACCACGCGCCAGCTCACGGACTCGGACAGCCCGCACGACGGCGTCGAGTACAGCCCGGACGGGCAGTGGCTCTACTTCAACTCGGAGCGCGGCTCCGAGCTGCCCGGTCACTCGCAGCTGTTCCGCATGAGGACCGACGGCTCCGGCCTGGAGCAGCTGACCACCGACGAGCGCGTCAACTGGTTCCCGCACCCCGCACCCGACGGCGCGAGCCTCGTCTACCTCAGCTACCCGCCGGGCGTGCAGGGCCACCCGCCCAACGAGCCCGTGCTGCTCCGCGTGGCCGACCCGGAGGGGCGGGACGCGTGGGACGCCGTCGCGCTGTTCGGCGGCCAGGGAACCCTGAACGTCAACAGCTGGGCACCCGACAGCAGACGGTTCGCGTACGTCGACTACCCCCTGGAGGACGCATGAAGATCATCGCCGCAGACGTCATCGTCACGAGTCCGTCCCGGAACTTCGTGACGCTGAAGATCACCACGGACGAGGGGCTCACGGGCCTCGGCGACGCGACGCTGAACGGCCGTGAGCTGGCCGTCGCGTCGTATCTCACGGAGCACGTCACGCAACTGCTGATCGGCCGGGATCCGCACCGCATCGAGGACACCTGGCAGTTCCTGTACCGCGGCGCGTACTGGCGGCGGGGGCCGGTCACGATGGCCGCCATCGCAGCCGTGGACATGGCCCTGTGGGACATCAAGGGCAAGGCCGCCGGGATGCCCGTGTACCAGCTGCTCGGGGGCGCGTCGCGGACGGCGCTGCGGACCTACGGGCACGCCTCGGGCCGGGACCTGCCCGAGCTGTTCGACTCGATCCGGCAGCACCTCGAGGAGGGCTACAGGTCCATCCGCGTGCAGACCTCCGTGCCGGGCATCACCTCCCTGTACGGGGTCGCCGCGCAGGCCCAGGCCACCGGCGAGCGGTACGACTTCGAGCCCGCCGGACGCGGTGCTCAGCCGACCGAGGAGGACTGGGACACCCGCGCGTACCTGCGACACATCCCCACCGTGTTCGAGGCCGTCCGGAACGAGTTCGGCCCCGAACTGCCGCTGCTGCACGACGGCCACCACCGCATGACGCCGATCCAGGCCGCGAAGCTGGGGAAGTCCCTGGAGCCCTACGACCTGTTCTGGCTCGAGGACGTGACGCCGGCGGAGAACCAGGAGGCATTCCGGCTCATCCGCCAGCACACCACCACGCCGCTGGCCGTGGGCGAGGTCTTCAACACGGTCTTCGACTTCCAGACCCTCATCCGTGAGCAGCTCATCGACTACGTCCGGGCGGCGTCCACGCACTTCGGCGGGATCAGCCCGCTGAAGAAGGTCATGGACTACGCCGCCCAGTACCAGATCAAGTCCGGGTTCCACGGGCCCACGGACGTCTCCCCCGTCGGGCTGGCCGCCCAGTCCCACGTGGGCCTGGCGATCCACAACTTCGGGATCCAGGAGTACATGGAGCACAGCGAGAGGACCAACACGGTGTTCGAGCAGTCCATGACCTTCGTCGACGGGTACCTCCACCCGGGGGACCAGCCCGGCCTCGGCGTGGAACTCAACGAGGAAGCGGCGGCGTCGTTCCCCTACCAGCAGGCCTACCTGCCCTACAACCGCCTCACCGACGGCACCGTCCACGACTGGTGAGGGTCCGTGCTCCCGGCGTCGGTGCCACACTGGCGTAGGCTGGAATCCTGCGGACACGTTCGCGCCACCTCTGGCGCCGTCCGCGAGGAGGCAGAATTGGTACAGCGCATGTCAGACCCCACCTATCGGGACCAGCAGTGGGAACTACGCTACGATCCGCGGATCGAGGACGTGAACCGGCTGTGCGACACGCTGGCCGAGTCGAAGCCCGGATCGGCGGTCCCCTACATCGACCCGGTGCACGACGTGGACGGCTGCAAGATCGTCAGTCTCTTCTCAAGCCCGGGAGCATCGTTGCCCTCGGGCTTCGTTTCGTTCGAGAACGACGACCCCAGCTCCATCCGCATGGCAGGGATCTACGAGGCCGTGGGCCTGCGACCGGATGCGGTCATGCCGTGGAACGCCTACCCGTGGTACCTGCCGGAAGGCAAGGAGCGGGCACTGACCATGGAGCAGATCGCCGACGGCGTGAAGCCGCTGCTCACGTTCCTGCAGCAGGTGCCCCGCGCGTCCGCCCTCGTGGCCCACGGAGCCGACGCCCACAAGGCCGCACGGCGGCTCATGAAGCTGGAGAACCGGGCCATCGCGAAGCGCGGCTTCAAGATCTACGAGGTCCGGTCCCCGGGTGAGCGCGCCTTCAAGGGGACGCCCGCCAACCAGGAGCAGTGGCTGAAGGACATCCAGTCGGCCTACACGGACGCGATGGGCCGTGCGGGCATCAGGGCCCGCCAGTCCATCTGACCGGCCGCTCGGGCCGGTGACGGGGACTACCGGGCCCCGGTGTGCCAGGATCCCGCACGGCCGAGTGCCAGCCCGCGCAGCGTCGCCGAGATGTCCTCGAGGGACTGCCGGACCCACTCGAAGGCCTCGTCGTCGGCCTGCCGGTCCTCGACGGCGGGGATGCACCCGTGATGGGCGAAGGCGAGGCGCTCGATGGTCTGCTCGAGGGTGTCGAGGAGTTCGGCCGACTCGGCGGCCAGCCGGTCGGCTTCGGCCCCGGCATCCTGCGCGGCGCGGACGCCGGCCACGAGGAGCGTGGTCCGGGAGAGGTCTGCGGCGTCGAGGGACGCGGGCGCAGACGGGCACTGTGTACTCATGGAGGACCTTTGCTCGGTCAGGAATGCGCCCAGTGGTTGCCAAGGGCACATGACATTGTCATGGACAGTCTGCCACCTGCAGTGGCCGCTCTACGCCAGGTCCGACGCAGGAATTCCGAAACCCGCCTGCGTCGACGCCCGGGGCACGTCGTCCGGACCCCGGGGGTCTGCCGGTTACGGCTCCTGCCGGGTGGTGAGGTAGGTGGAGCCGTCCGGGTTCCGCACCACCGTCCACTGCTGCAGTTCCTCCTGCCGCCGTCGGTGCGCCTCGTCGTCGCGGTACACGATGGGGCCCGTGGTGGTGCCGCGGGCAGCGGGCCCGAAGAACATGCGCAGCTTTCCCGTGGCGGTCATGAAGCGCGCGGACAGCGGTTCCTTCTTGCTCATTCCGAGGTCTCTCCTGGTGTCGTGCGGATGGCATCCGTACCGCGGGGGGAGCCCGGGAGCTCGGTCCCCGTGGCGCGGATGATGTCGTGCATGGCTCCGTTCAGTGCCTCCACCTGCTCGCGCGTGAGCCCGAGCCGCTCCATCATGGTGGCGGGCACCCTGCGCGCGGCGGCGCGGAGGTCGCGTCCCGCCGGCGTGAGGTCCACGGCGAGGGCCCGTTCGTTGCCGGGCACGCGGGTGCGGGTGAGCAGCCCCTGGGATTCGAGTCGCTTCAGCATGGGGGAGAGGGTCGCCGACTCCATGGCGAGCGCCCGGCCGACGTCCCGGACCGTGCGGGGGCTCTCCTCCCACAGGGCGAGCATCACGAGATACTGCGGGTGGGTCAGGTCGAGCTGCTCGAGCACGGGCCGGTAGGCGCCCACCACGCTCCTCGATGCCACGGACAGGGCGAAGCACAGCTGGCGCTCGAGCAGGAGGTCGTCGTCGAGGGTCGTCTCCACGGTGCGTCCGCCTCCAATCGTCAGTAGCCTAATAGTTAGTGTACTACTGATTGCGCGTTCGGTCCTCCGGCCGGCGCGGGGAATGATGTCCGCATGACGTCCTTCCCCGCCACGCGCTGGCCCGTCCGCACGGAGCGGCTCGCCCTCCGCCCCGCGGCGGTCGCGGACCTCCCGTCGGTCTTCGCCTATCGCAGGCTGGCCGCCGTCTCAGAGTGGCTCCCGACGCACCCGTCGGACGAGCACGCGTTCGTCGAGCGGCTGCGACAGCCCGAGCGCCTCGCCGCCACCTACGTCCTGGAACTCGGCGGCACCCTGATCGGGGACCTGTACCTCGCCGTCGAGGACGCGGTGGCCCAGGTGGAGGTCACCGCCAGGGCGCGCGCGACGACGGCCGAGATCGGCTGGGCCCTCGATCCCGCGTTCACCGGGCAGGGGTACGCCACGGAGGCCGCGGCGGAACTGCTGCGGCTCGCCTTCGAGGACCTCGGCGTACGGCGGGTCGTGGCACAGTGCTTCGCGGACAACACGCCCTCCTGGCGCCTGATGGAGCGACTGGGCATGCGGCGCGAATCGAGCACGCGAGCCGCGTCCCTGCACCGCTCCGGACGGTGGCTGGACGGGGTGGGATACGGCATCCTGGCCGAGGAGTGGCGCCGGCGGGCCGACGCCTAGGACGCGGGCGCGCCGTCGCGCGTGACGGTGCCGTCCGCCGAGCGCTCACCGATGAGCGTGAGTCCACCGGACCGGATCTCGTAGGCATAGGTGTCGCCCCTGCCGAGGAGGGGGAGTTCGCGCTGGCGGGGCTGCGGGCTGCCCGTCCCGGGCTCCCGGACCGGCCGGCAGAGCGACACGGTGCCGTCCTGGTAGGTCAGGCCCACCACCACCGCGGCGCGGGTCGCCGGGTCGGTATAGGCGTAGTAGCCGCTGGACCGGTCGGGCAGCACCGTGGGTTTCGACGGCAGTCCGCCGGTCTGGTTCGCGAAGGCCACGGCCTCGCAGACCCCGAGCGGACGGTCCTGCACCTCGACGCCCTTCCCGAGCGGTGGCGGCGCCTCACCGCGGGGCACCAGGTTCGCGGCGACGACCAGCAGCCCCACCACGCCGGCCGCGAGCCATGCGGTCCGGCGGCGCCGCGGACGCGCCTCCTCCGCGGTGGGGACGGCGGCCGCCGAGTCGCCGCCGGGCGGGGCGGGGGGCCGGGCGGACGCGGCACCCCTCCGGCCGCCGGAGGCGGGCGCGACGTCGGACGTCTCGTGGTCCCCGAGGTCGACGACGACCGGCCGTCGGTCACCCATGCCGTGGCCGTGTGTCCAGGGCGTCCAGGGCGTCCCGGGGCCCCGGTCCGGTGTCATCCGATCACGCCGACTGCCCCATGGTGAACCGGTAGCCGGTGTCCACGAGCTCCTCGAGGACGCCCGTGTCCACCGAGGCGAGGGAGGTGAGGTACAGGCATCCGGCGCCCCGCCGGTGCCGGCCGAGGCGCGGCAGCAGGAGCTCCGCCTCCGGCGCGGAGAGCAGCCCGTACAGGGCCTGGGCCGACGCTCGCGGGGAGAAGCCGACGGCCAGGGCGTCACCCTCGTGGCCCGACGCGTACCGGTAGTGGTACCGGCCGAAACCGATCATCGACGGACCCCACATCACGGCGGTCTCACCCGTGACCCGGCCCATCAGCTCGAGCAGCTCCTCGGCGTCCCTGCGGCGCGTCGGATGCGTCACCGTGCCGATGAAGGCCTTGGGGTCCTGCGCCGTCGGCTGCGTGCGGAGTCCAGCCATTCCCGACCACCTCTCCCGGGGCATGGGCGGCCCCGTACCCACTCTAGGACCGAAGCCGGCGGCCCAGAAGTGTCGGTGCGGACCGATATCCTTTCGGCACAGCCGCACCGTCGAGAGGTCGTATGCTCCAGGCCAGCAAGTTGCTCCAGATCAGCCGGATCTACGTGGAACCGGCCGCCGCCGAGCTCCCGCGCGGCAAGGAGATCATCGCGCGATGGCCCGACGCTGACGTCGTCGAGGTCGCCAGCCACTGGCGCATCCCCGAGCTCAGCGGCGACGAGGCGAACGTGCGGCGCTGGGTCCGCATCAAGACCGAGGCGCTGATCATCGGCGTCAAGAAGAGCCTCACGGCCAAGCCGAACGGCCGGTCCGCGGACTTCATCGCCCCGTCCACGGCGAACGGCTGTGCCATGGCGTGCGCCTACTGCTACGTGCCCCGCCACAAGGGCTACAGCAACCCCATCACGGTGTTCGCCAACATCGATCAGATCAGCGGGTACCTCGAGCGCCACGTGGCCCGCCAGGGCATCAAGCTGGAACCCAACCAGTGCGACGAGCACGCCTGGGTGTACGACATCGGGGAGAACAGCGACTGCTCCGTGGACGCGCTCGTCAGCGACAACGTGCAGGACCTCGTGGACCTGTACCGGGACCTGCCCACCGCGAAGCTGTCCTTCGCCACCAAGTACGTGAACCGCGACATGCTCGCCTGGGACCCGCAGGCACGCACGCGCGTCCGCTTCTCGCTCATGCCCGAGCGGCTCGCGAAGACCGTGGACGTGCGGACCACCCCCGTCAGCGAGCGGATCGCGGCGATCAACGACTTCGTGGAGGCCGGCTACGAGGTGCACGTCAACTTCTCACCGGTGATCGTCACGCCCGGCTGGCAGGCGGACTGGCGCGAGCTCTTCCGGCAGCTCGACGCCGCGCTGTCGCAGGCCGCGAAGCAGCAGCTCGCGGCCGAGGTCATCTTCCTCACGCACAACCAGCAGCTGCACGAGGTCAACCTGGGCTGGCACCCGCAGGCCGAGGAGATCCTGTGGAGGCCGGACCTCCAGGAGACCAAGCAGTCGCAGAACGGTTTCACGAATGTGCGCTACATCGCCTACGAGAAGCGCGGCTACCTCGACGGGTTCCTCCGCCTCGCCGCGGACGAGCTGCCCTACTGCCGGATCCGCTATGCGTTCTGACCGGGACGTCGTGCCGCCGGGGTCCGCGTCCGGTTCGACTCCGCCGCGCAGGGGGGCGGACTACCGGGACCCGGCGTGGCATCTCCCCCCCGAACTGCCGCGGCCCGTCATCATGGATCAGTTCTGGGCCGACGCGGTGTTCCTGCACTGGCGCATCGACGCCGGTGCCGTCGCCCGGTACATGCCGCCCGGCGTCGTGCCCGACGAGGTGGACGGCTCCTCGTGGGTCGGCCTGATCGGCTTCCGGATGATCGGCGCAGGACTCGGCAAGGGCCTGCCGGTGCCCTACTTCGGGTTCTTCACCGAGATCAACGTGCGCCTCTACTCGCGGGGGCCGGACGGCACCCGCGGCGTCGTGTTCGTGACCCTCGACGCCTCGCGCCTCGCCGTCGTGCTCGCCGCACGGGCCGGCGGCATCCCCTACGTCTGGTCCAGGTGCTCGCCGTCGACGCGCGGGAACGGCGGCCGGAGGGAGTACGGGTACGACGTCGTGCGGTACGGACGCCAGGCCGCGTCCCGGTTCGCCGTGCGTCCCGACCAGGGGGCGACCGCGGCGGACACGCTGTCGCTGGAGCTCACGGCGCGCTTCGGCCTGCACAGCACCTTCGGCCGCCGCACCCTCTACATCCCGAACACACACACCCCGTGGCCGGTCCGTCCCGCCACGCTGACGGAGCTCGACGACGGGCTGCTGGCCGCCGCGGGGATCCAGGTGGAGGGACCACCGGAATCGGTCCTGTTCTCACCGGGTGTGCAGACGCAGTTCGGGAGGCCGCGCGTGGTCCACCGGTCCTGACGGACGCCGCGGACGCCGCGGGCGACGCGCGTGACGCGCTCGTTCCGGGCCCGTTCCCTCCGGACCCCGGCGCCCGTAGGATGTCCGCGTGACACTCACACTGGGCATGATCACGATCGACACCACGGACGCCGAATCGCTCGCCCGGTGGTGGGCCGAGCAGACCGGAGCGGACATCACGCAGACCAACGACGGCTGGTTCGTGGTGCTCGAGGGCGGCGGGCTGCCGGTGATGCTGGCATTCCAGAAGGTCGACGAGCCGACTCCCGGCAAGAACAGGATCCACCTCGACCTGTCGGCGTCCGACCTCGACGCCGAGGTGGACCGCCTGCTGACGGCCGGGGCGAGCCTGATCGGGCGCCGGGGCGACGAGAACTTCCGGTGGGTCACGCTCGCCGACCCCCAGGGCAACGGGTTCGATGTGGCCGGGCACGCCTGAGGGCACCTGTCCCTGCACGGCACCTGTCCCGCCGCGGGCGACCCCACGTCGGCCGACCCCGTCCGGGTCCGCGTCAGCGCGCCCGGTCGTGGCGTCAGCCGAGCGCGATGCCCGACGGACGGATGCTGAGGGACTCGATGGTCGATTCCGGCGAGGCGTCGACCGCGAGCCGGACGGCCTTGGCCACCTGGTCCGGCTGGATCCACGCCGCGGGCCGGTAGTCCTTGCCCTCCCAGGCGTGCAGCTCCTCCTGCATGTCGGTCGCGACCCGCCCGGGGTGGATGGAACTGACCCGCACGCCGTGCGGACGCTCCTCCTCCCGGAGGGCGTCCGTGAACGCACGCAGCGCGAACTTCGTGCCGCTGTACACGGCCGAACCCGCTCCCGAGCTGTACCCCGAGCCGCTGTTGATGGTGATCACCTGGCCGTGCGCCGCGCGCAGCGCCGGCAGCAGCGCCCGGGTGAGCGCGGCCACCGCGAAGACGTTGACCTCGAAGCTCTCGCGCCAGGCGTCGTCGGACAGCTCCGCCACGGAGCCCATGCGCAGCACGCCTGCCGAGTGGACGAGCACGTCGATCCGCGGGATGCCGGCGACGGCGGCAGCCACCTGGCCGGCGTCGCGCAGCTCGGCCGCGAACGGCTCGGCGGACGGGAACGATGACGACAGGTCCGCGAGGGCGGTCAGGTCGCGTCCGCCGAGCAGCAGGTGATGGCTGGAGGCGAGCTCGTCGGCGATGGCGCGGCCGATGCCGCGGGATGCACCGGTGATGAGGGCGACGGGGTTCGAGGACATGCTGCAACCCTAGCAACGCAGGCCTGCGGGTGCGTCGGGCCGGACCGCACGGACCGCACGGCCTGCCGGGCGCTCCACCCCGCCGTCGTTCCCGGCTCCCGCGGGACGGCTCCTCATTGACATTCGTGGTGTGCGTCACCCATGATCACCCGGACAACAAATGTTCACTGGGGGACAACAGGAGGACGGAAGAGGGCTGCATGCCGAACGAGAACCTGACCGACGAGGACGTCCTCGCTGCGGCGACTGCCCTGGTCGATGCCTTCCGGGCCACGGACACCCGCGCCTACTTCGGGTGCTTCGCGGAGGATGCGACGTTCGTGTTCCACACGGAACCCCGCCGGCTGGACAGCAGGGCGGACTACGAGCAGCTCTGGGCCGGCTGGCTCGCCGACGGCTGGCGCGTCACCGGGTGCATCAGCAGCAATCCGCGGGTGCAGCTCCTCGGCGACACGGCCGTGTTCACCCACGACGTCAGGACCACCACGGCCGTCGGCGGTGTCTCCGATACCACCCGGGAACGCGAGACGATCGTGTTCCGCCGCTCCGGGACCGCCCTCCACGCCGTCCACGAGCACCTGAGCCCCCTTCCCGCCGCTGCCCCTGAGGAGAGCGCATCATGACCGACACCACCACCTCGGCCTACCGGCGCCTGTCGAACCACCTCGACAAGAACTCCGACGGCTACGGACCCCTCCGCGGCACCCTCGGAACCGCGCGCATGGGGATGATCTGGCTGGCGGCGAACCTCGTCGTCACGACCCTGCTGACGGGGACGCTGTTCGTGCCCGGCATCAGCTGGGGGCTCGCCGTGGGCATGATCGTCCTGGGCACCCTGATCGGCGGTTCGGTCCTCGTGCTGGTCGGCAACATGGGCACCCGCACCGGCCTGCCCACGATGTCGCTCACCAAGGGGTCCTTCGGCCTCCGCGGGTCCTTCCTGCCCGTCGCCGCGAACGTGGTGACCCTCATGGGCTGGAGCTGGGTGCAGGCGATGCTCGCCGGGGTCACGGTGAACTTCCTCGTCGAGCAGGCCACCGGCTTCTCGAGCCCCGTCCTGTTCTCGGTCCTGTGCCAGCTGCTCGTGGTGTGCCTGGCGGTCTTCGGCCACACCGGCATCGCGCGCGTCGAGCCATGGCTCGCCCTCGTGATCCTCGCGTTCATGGCGTATGTCTTCACCGTCGCGTTCCTCGCGCACAGCCCGGCGGAGTTCTCCGCGATCCCGCAGGACGCCGCGGCCGGCTGGACGCCCGTCGCCGCGCTCGACGTCGTGATCGCGACCGCGATCTCCTGGACCGTCCTGTCCGCCGAGTTCAACCGCCTCGCCCGGACGCAGCGCGCGGGGATCATCGGTTCCGGCATCGGGTACACGCTGTCCACCGTGCTCGCCATGACGCTGGGGGCCACCGCCATCGGCTACGTGGTGCTCGACGGCGGCGAGGCGGTGCCGTTCGATCCGACCGTGATCGTCGCCGCCTTCGGTGCGCCGGTGGCCGTCGTGATCTTCCTGTCCGTCATGGCCACGAACACCATGGTGGTCTACGGCATGGTGGCCTCGGTGGTGAACATGACGCCCTCACGCAGGATCACGTTCCTGCCGACGGCGATCATCCTCGGCGCGGTCTCGATCCTCGGCTCCACCTGGCTCGCCCTCCTCGACCGGTTCACGGCGTTCCTCACGGTCATCGGGGCGCTGTTCATCCCGGTGTTCGCCATCATGATCGTGGACTACTACCTGGTGCGGTCACGCCACTACGGGCGGGACATCCTGCAGGCCCGGGGCGGGGAGTACTGGTACACCGGCGGCGTCAACGTCGCGGCCGTCCTGGTGTGGCTCGTCGGAGCAGGCGCCTCCCTGCTCCTGACCTACGTGGTGCCGAGCCCCATCGGCGCCACCATCCCCACCTTCGTGCTCTCCGCGCTGCTCTACCTCGGCTGGGCGGCCGCCACCCGGCGGATCGACCGGACGCGACGCCCGCACGTCCACCTCCTCCAGCTGCCCGAATCGCGGCCCACCCATGCGGATCACTGATCTCTCCCAGCCCATCCGTACGGGGATGCAGGTGTACCCCGGGGATCCGGAGGTCACCGTGACCACGGTCGCGACCGTCGCGCAGGACGGGTACCAGGTGGCGTCCCTCCACGCCGGCTCGCACACCGGCACCCACCTCGACGCGCCCCTGCACTCGATCCTCGGCGGTGAGTCGGTGGACGGCATCGACCTCGGGCGGCTCGTCGGGCCGGCGCGCATCGTGCAGTGCGGCTCGCCCGCTCCGCACGAGGCCATCCGGTGGGCGTCGGTGGCCGGTCAGCTGCAGGACCTCGACGGGATCGCGATGGTGCTGTTCAACACCGGATGGTCCGAACACTTCGGCTCGCCACGCTACCTCGAGCATCCCGTCCTCGCGGTCGAGGTGGCCGAGGGGCTGCTCGCGGCGGGCATCACGGTGGTCGGCGTCGACACGCTCAACCCGGACTCCACACTGCGGAACGACGGCGTCCTGCCCTTCCACACCGTGTTCCTCGGGGCGGGCGGGGTGATCGTCGAGAACCTCGCGAACCTCGGCGCCGTGGACCGCGACCGCCCGGTGGTCTCGGTGCTCCCGCTGGCCCTCGCCGGAGCGGACGGCGCCCCCGTCCGCGCGGTCGCCATGGAGCCGATCGGCGCCTAGTCCGGGCTGCCGCGGCCCGAGCGGCCCACGGCTCCCCGGCATCGGATGCGGGGAACCCGTGGACGCGCGGCTGACCGGATCCCCGGCCGCCCGGCTTCGGGGGAGGCGGGCGTCCGGGGAGGGGATCAGTCGGTGCTGGAGAGCGTGGCGATCTCCTCGGACGAGAGTTCGAGCCCGGCGGCCCGGGCCGAGTCCTGGATGCTCTCGGGGCGGGAGGCGCCCGGGATCGGGATGACCGTCGGGGCGAGCGCCAGTTCCCAGGCCAGGCACACCTGCTGCGGGCTGACCCCGTGCCGGTCCGCGATCTCCTGGAACGGCGCGAAGTGCTCCCCGAGCCCGCCGGCCTTCTTGATGCCGCCGAGAGGGCTCCACGGCAGGAAGGCGATGCCGTTCTCGCCGCAGTACCGCAGTTCGTCCTCGCTCGAGCGGAAGGCCGGGGAGAACTGGTTCTGCACGGAGACGAGCCGTCCACCGAGGATCTCGTCGGCCTGCCGGATCTGGTCCACGGTGGCGTTGGAGATGCCCGCCATCCGGATCACCCCCTCGTCGAGCAGGTCCTTGAGGGCGCCGACGGAGTCCTCGTAGGGGACCTCGGGATCCGGGCGGTGGTACTGGTAGAGGTCGATCGCATCCCCGCCGAGGCGCTTGAGGGATGCCTTGGCCGCCTCCTTGAGGTAGTCGGGGTGGCCGTTCAGGGTCCACGAGCCGTCGCCGGGGCGGAGGTGCCCGCCCTTGGTGGCGACGAGCACGCCGGAGCTGTCTGCACCGTAGGTGGCCAGGGCCTTCGCGATGAGCGACTCGTTGTGCCCCACCTCGTCGGCGTCCCGGTGGTAGGCGTCCGCCGTGTCGATCAGGGTGATGCCGGCGTCCAGGGCCGCGTGGATGGTGCGGATGGAGCGGTCCTCGTCGGGGCGTCCCTCGATGGACATGGGCATGCCGCCCAGACCGAGGGCGCTGACCGGGGTTCCGCCGAGTGTGCGCTGCTGCATTGTCGTTCTCCTTGGGATAGACGTGCCGCCGTCATGGTAAGCATGCTTCCCATCTATCCGCGAACGGAACTCCCGCCCTCCTGGTCGGTTGTGAAGAGCCTCCGGACCACGCGGCCCTCGGCGAGTGCGTCGAGGCTCTCGTTGAGATCGGCCAGCGGTCGGGTGTCGGTGTGGAGCAGCTCGACGGGCAGGCGCCCCTGCCGCCAGAGGTCGAGGTACGCCGGGATGTCGCGTTCGGGGACGGCGTCACCCATGTAGGAGCCGAGCAGGCGGTGTCCCAGGCCGGCGAACTGCAGGGCCTGCGTGGTGAGCTGATGGTCAGGGTGCGGCAGCCCGACGGACACGAGCGCGCCGCCGCGGGCGAGCAGCTGCAGGCCGGCGTCCATCACCCGCGCGCTGCCCACGGCCTCGATCACCACATCGGCCCCACCGTCGGTCGCCTCCTCGACGAGTGCGGCGGCGTCCTCCGGCGCGCACGCGTGCCGGGCTCCGCAGCGCAGGCCGAGCTCCTGCTTCGACGCGAGGGGGTCCACGGCGACCACCGTGGTCCCGGGGACCTGCGCCGCGGCCATCACCGCCATCAGCCCCACCGCGCCCAGGCCGAACACGACGACGGACTGGCCCTCCTGCACCGCGGCGGTGTTCAGCACGGCCCCGATGCCCGTCAGGGCCGCACAGCCGAACATGGCGGCGATGTCGAAGGGCACGTCGTCGTCGATCACCACCACCGACTCGCGGGCCACGACCGCGTAGTCGGCGAAGGCGGACACGCCGAGGTGGTGGTTGATGCGCCCGCCGTCCGCGGACCTCAGGACGGCGGGACCGTGCAGGAGGTCGCCGGTGCCGTTCGCCTCCGCGCCGCGGTAGCAGAGCGCCGGGCGCCCCGCGGAGCACGCCCGGCAGGAGCCGCACGACGGGACGAACACGAGGACCACGCGGTCGCCCGCGTGGACGCCCTCCACGCCGTCGCCCACGCGCTCCACGACGCCGGCGGCCTCGTGGCCGAGCGCCATGGGCAGGGGGCGGATCCGTGAGCCGTCGATGACGGACAGGTCCGAGTGGCAGAGGCTTGCCCGGACGATCCGCACCAGCAGCTCGCCCGGCCGGGGCTCCGGGACGGGGAGCGCTTCGATCGAGAGGGGGTTGCTCCCCGCGTAGGGGGCGGGCAGGGCGGCGGCGCGAAGCACCGCGGCGCGCATCATCGAGCTCATGGGATCCCCTTCGTCACGGTCCTGCGGATGGCGCCAGTCTAGGGCGGGAGGGCCGGTACAGGCACAATGGATCAAGCGCGCACCAAGGACCCAGGCCGGCACACGACCCCCGAGGAGACCTGCAGCATGGAAGTACCGATCTACGTCTGGACCGCCACGGTGATCGGCATCGTGGGACTGCTCCTGTTCGACTTCTTCTTCCATGTGCGGAAGGCGCACACGCCGACGCTCCGCGAGTCCGCCGTCTGGTCCTCGATCTACGTGGGCATCGCGCTGCTGTTCGGCGTCGGTGTGCTCGTCTTCGGCGGTCCCACCATGGGGACCGAGTACTTCGCGGGCTACGTCACGGAGAAGGCGCTGTCCGTCGACAACCTCTTCGTGTTCCTCATCATCATGTCGAGCTTCAAGGTGCCGCGGGCGGACCAGCAGAAGGTGCTGCTGTTCGGCATCGTCTTCTCGCTCATCGCCCGCACCGGCTTCATCTTCCTCGGCGCCGCGCTGATCAACAGCTTCGCCTGGGTGTTCTACATCTTCGGCCTGATCCTGCTGATCACCGCCGGGAACCTGCTCAAGCCGGGCGGGCACGACGACGAGGGCGAGAGCCTCATCATCCGGCTCGCCAAGCGCTTCCTGCCGGCCTCCGAGCACTACGACGGCGACAAGCTGTTCACCGTCGAGGACGGCAAGCGCGTCCTGACGCCGATGCTGCTGGTCATGGTGGCGATCGGCGCCACCGACATCCTCTTCGCCCTCGACTCCATCCCGGCGATCTTCGGCCTGACGCAGAACACGTTCATCGTGTTCACCGCGACGGCCTTCTCCCTCATGGGCCTGCGCCAGCTGTTCTTCCTCATCGACGGGCTGCTGGACCGCCTGATCTACCTGTCCTACGGTCTCGCCGTGATCCTCGGGTTCATCGGCGTGAAGCTCATCCTCCACGCCCTGCACGAGAACAACCTGCCGTTCATCAACAACGGGGAGCACGTCGACGTCGTCGAGATCAGTACCGGGCTCTCCCTCAGCGTGATCCTCGGCGTGCTGATCGTGACCGTCCTGGCCTCCGTCCTCAGCCCGAAGGGCCGGGCGAAGAACGCGATCTCCGGCGCCAAGCGCCATGCCGCCGAATACCTCGACCTCAACTACGAGACGGACATCACCGAGCGCGAGAAGATCTACGACAGGCTGTGTGCCGAGGAGCAGGACCTCCGGAAGCTGCCTGAGAAGTACAAGCGCCTCATCCGCAACGAGACGGCCTTCATGGAGATGATCCGGAAGGCGCACGCCGAGCACGACGCCGCCCTCGAGCGGGAACCCGGCCGGTAGGGGCTACTGCCGCGGACGGGAGACGGCGCGGCTCACGACCGCGCTGTCGAGGATCTCGCCGAGGAGTTCCATGGGCGCACCCGGAGGCAGGGGTACGCCGGGGCGGCCGGCCAGGGCGCCGGCGTCGAGCCCGGCCAGGAAGAGCGAGCCGAAGGTGGCCGCCGTGTGCGGGGCAGCGAGCGACGCCATCGGGAGCGGGAGGGCGTCCTCGACCCCGTCCTCGTGCTGCAGGTGCAGGAGGGCCGTCCCGGACGCCGGGCGCCAGGAGTAGGGTGCGCGGCAGAGCGTCGCCTCCTCCTCGGGGAGCACGTCGTCGATCAGTTCGTTGACGGCCTGGGAGACGAGATCGGCGTCGTCGCCGTCGAGCGGGGCCAGGCCGTGCAGGTACGCGTCGAACCCGAAGTAGTCGGTGGGCCCGCCCATGGCGCAGTAGTGCATCCAGGTCTCGTACACGGACAGCCCGGCGAAGTCCATCGCCGACAGGGTGCCGTCGTTCTGCATGTCATCAACTCCTCGTTCGGGCCGTTCCGTTCTCCGATCCTTCCGGGTGCAACTCAACTCAACCGGATGTCGCGGCTCAGTTTTGCCGCAACCCGTCCGCCGTACCTCAAGGCAGACCGGAGAAAACACGGGAGACCGACACATCCGGGCGCGGAGCGGCGCCGAATACCGGGAACCAGTGTCGACGCCGATGAGGGCGGTTCCCCCGTGAAGGCAGTTCCCCAGCAATGGATGACCCGGCAGGTCCTCGCCGAGGCGGGCGTGGATCCCTTCGAGGTGTGGGTGGTCTACGTCGGCCTCGGCGGGACGGGCGAGGGCCTCCTCGTGGACGGCTACCTGAGCGGTCTGCTGCCCGCACCGCGCACCGACCGCGACCTCATCTCCCGAGCCGTCAACGTCCTCGTCGAGGAACGGCCCGACACCGGCGGGCATGCACCCCTGCGCGGTGACCCGGCCTGGCAGGGCGCGGAGGCCTTCGGCTCCTATCCGGGGTCCGACGTGGTCCCGGCGGACCTGATCCGCCCGCTGGTCAGCGCGTCCGCCGCGGACGACCTGCGCCTGGAGTCGCTGGAGCGCGCAGGGCTCCTGCGCGGCGGCAGCAGGAGGCAGCTCGACGCCGTGACCGCCGAGGCCGCGCGGCGCTTCCCGGGCTGCGCGTCCTCGCTCGCCCTCGCCACGAGGAGGCACCACGTCGTCACGTCCGCGGCCGGCAGCATCGGACAGGCCGACGCTCAGGAGGCCTTCTTCTGCCACCGCACCATCGACGGCCCGGGGCCGTTCATCGTCACCGACGCCCTCCACGACCCCCGGGTGTCCTCGGACCCCCTCGTGGTCGGGGAACCCCATCTCCGGTTCTACGCGGGATACCCCGTGCTCGGGCCGGGCGGCTGGCGCATCGGCTCGCTCTGCGTCGTCGCCGACCGGCCCCGGGGGTTCTCCCTGGCGGACGCACGGTCCCTGCGGATCCTCGCGGCATCCGTGCAGGGTCTCATCGGCGTCTAGCGGCATCCGCCGGTGGCCGGTGGTGGTCGGCGGCAGCCGGCCGGCGCAGGGCCTTCCCGGGCGGCGCCCGGTCAGTGGATGAGCTTGAGCCCGATCACGCCGCCGACGATCATGAGGAGGAACACGATCTTCAGCAGCGACGCCGGTTCGGTACCCGTGGCCATCGCGTAGACGACGGTGAGCGATGCCCCGATCCCCACCCAGACGGCGTAGGCCGTGCCGACGGGCAGGGTCCGCATGGCGTAGGCGAGGCCTGCCATGCTCGCGACGATGGCGACGCCGAACACGACGGTGGGTGCGAGTCTGCTGAAGCCGTCGGACTTGCCGAGGGCGGTGGCCCAGACGGCTTCGAGGACTCCGGAGATCACGAGGACGAGCCAGGCCATGATTCTCTCCCTGGGCCGTCTTGTCGCACACCGGGTACGGCACCCATCGTCCGGGAGGCGGCGCGTGACCGCCTCACCGTCCATGGTGGCACGCCGCCGGGACCGGCGCACGGCCGGAAACGGTGATCCTGCACACCGGGCTCCCGGCACCGGGCCAGGGAGGAGGGCAGGGGCGGGGTCAGGCCACCGTGACCCGGCCCTGCTCCACGCTCCAGCGCCCGTCGAGGCGGACGTTCTCCAGCAGCCGGCGATCGTGGGTGACGAGCAGCAGGGCGCCCGTGTAGGACTCGAGGGCGTCCTCGAGCTGCTCGATCGCCGGCAGATCGAGGTGGTTCGTCGGTTCGTCGAGGACGAGGAGGTTCACGCCACGTGCCTGCAGCAGGGCGAGCCCGGCGCGTGTCCGCTCCCCGGGGGAGAGGGAACCGACGACGGCGCGTACCTGGTCGGCCTTCAGCCCGAACTTCGCGAGCAGGGTCCGCACCTCGCCCTGCGAGAGGTCCGGCACGAGTGCCTCGAACGCGGCGCCGAGGGGGAGGGTGTCGTCGAGCTGGCCGCGCGCCTGGTCGATCTCGCCCACGGCGACGCTCGCGCCCAGGGCGGCGGCGCCGTCGTCGGGCTGCTGGTGACCGAGCAGGAGGCGCAGCAGCGTCGACTTGCCGGCGCCGTTGGGGCCCGTGATCCCGATGCGCTCGCCGGCATCGACCTGCAGCGAGACCGGTCCGAGGGTGAAGCCGCCCTGTGTGAGCGAGGCGTTGTTCAGGGTCGCGACGACGGCGCTCGAGCGCGGTGCCGCGCCGATGGTGAACTGCAGCTGCCACTCCTTGCGCGGCTCCTCGACCTCCTCCAGGCGTGCGATGCGCGACTCCATCTGGCGGACCTTCTGCGCCTGCTTCTCGGAGGACTCGGCGCTCGCCCTGCGGCGGATCTTGTCGTTGTCGGGGTTCTTCTTCAGCGCGTTGCGCACGCCCTGCGAGCTCCACTCCCGCTGCGTCCGGGCGCGCCCCACGAGGTCCTGCTTCTTCTCGGAGTACTCCTCGTACGCCTCGCGGGCGTGCCGCCGCGCCACGGCGCGTTCCTCGAGGAAGGCGTCGTACCCGCCGTCGTACACGGCCACCCTGTTCTGCGCGAGGTCGAGTTCGACGACCGTGGTGACGCACCGGGCGAGGAACTCGCGGTCGTGGGAGACGAGGACGACGCCGCCGCGCAGGTTCTGGATGAACGCCTCGAGGCGTTCGAGTCCGGCGAGGTCGAGGTCGTTGGTGGGCTCGTCGAGCAGCACGACGTCGAAGCGGCTGAGCAGCAGGGCGGCCAGGGCCACCCGGGCGAGCTGCCCGCCGGAGAGCGCGGTGGTGAGGGACGCGGGGTCGATGCCGCCGGCGACGTCCGCCAGCACGGCCGGCATGCGGTCCTCGAGGTCCACGGCGCCGGACGCCATCCAGTGGTCGAGCGCGGCGGCATAGGCGTCGTCGGCGCCCTGCGCGCCGCTTCCCAGGGCCGCGGCGGCGTCCTCCATGGCGGTGGTCGCCGCCGTCGTGCCGGTCCGGCGGCCGATGTACGCGGCGACGGTCTCGCCGTCGAGCCGCTCGTGCTCCTGCGGCAGCCACCCCACGAAGGCGTTCGGGGGCTTGGTCCGCACGGTGCCCGCGAGCGGGGTGTCGGCTCCGGCGAGCAGGCGCAGGAGCGTCGTCTTGCCCGCACCGTTCGCGCCCACCACGCCGACGACGTCACCCGGCGCGACCGTGAGGTCGAGCTTCGAGAAGAGGGTGCGGTGGGCGTGGCCCCCGGACAGGTCCTTCGCCACGAGGGTTGCAGTCATCCGTCCAGTCTAGGAGGCGCTGCACCGGCCCGACGAGCCGGCCCGGCGGGGGGCAGGACCCGGCCGGGACGCCGTTCAGCCGCCGATGCGCCAGATGCTGTACTCGTCGAGGTCCAGGATGGCGCGCTGGCCGGTCATGTCGTCGCGGATCCAGGCGACGCCGAGGGCGGGAGCGGTGTCCTCGACGTATCCGCGGTAGTGCACGTCGCCCCTGCGGCGCGCCTCGACGAACGTCCCGGTGCCGAGGGCTGCGAGATCGAGGATGCGGGCGGTGGTGTGGGTGGCGATGGCGGTCATCGGTGCTCCTTGGTTCGGTGCTGCCCGCTGAGACGGTGGGCGGCTTCCTCCATGGTCGGGGAGCGGTGTTGCCCGCATGTTTCGGGGAGATTATCTTCTCCGGTCAGGCCCGCGCGTCGTCACCGGCACGCGCGGAGAGGACTGCGCAGGCTGCTGATCGTTGCCTAAGCTACGTGAATGACTGCACCCGCACGGCCGGATACGGCCTACCTGGCATCGATCGACGAGCGGACACGCTCCCTGCTGGCCGAGGCGGTGCCGGTTCCGTCACCGTTCGCGGGTGCACCCGCCGATCTGTCCGACGACGTCGAGCAGGGGGTGGAAGCGGTCGCGGAGCGCCTGCGGCACGTCGTCCGGCACCTGCACGCCCACCCGGAGACCGCGTTCAGGGAGCACTCCAGCGCAGCGCTGCTCCAGCAGGAAATCCAGCGCCACGGCAGCGAGGCGCGCCTCGGGGAGTACGGCGTGGAGACATCGGTGCGGGCGGAAGCGGGGAGCGCGGAGCGGGGACCCACCATCGCGATCCTCGCCGAGTACGACGCCCTGCCCGGGATAGGCCACGCCTGCGGCCACAACGTCATCGCGGCGGCCGGTCTCGGCGCCTTCCTGGCCCTGGCAGCGCACGCGGACCGGCTGCCGGGCCGCGTCCTGTTCCTCGGCACTCCGGCGGAGGAAGGCCACTCGGGCAAGGAGGTCATGGCGCGCCACGGGGCGTTCGACGACGTGGACGCCGCGATCATGGTGCACCCCTACGGCTACGACCTCGCCGATCAGGTCTGGCTCGGGCGCCGCCTGCTGACCCTCACCTTCACGGGGGTCGAGGCGCACGCGTCCGCGCAGCCCTTCATGGGCAGGAACGCGCTCGACGCCGCGAGCCTCGCCTACCAGGGCATCGGACTGCTCCGGCAGCAGCTGCCGCCGTCGGACCGCGTGCACGCCACCATCACGGAGGGCGGCGAGAGCCCCAACATCATCCCCGGGCGTGCCGTGATGAAGCTCTACGCGCGATCGCAGCAGCCCGCGACCCTGAAGGACCTCAGTGCGCGGCTGGAGGACGTGGCCCGTGGTGCGGCGCTGATGACGGGGACGGCCGTGGACCTGCAGTGGGACGAGCACCCGCCGTCGCTGCCCATCCGCACGAACGGGGCGCTCACGGGCCGGTGGGTCGCGGCGCAGCAGCGGCGGGGCCGCTCCCCGCTGCCCCTCGGTGTCGTCTCGGAGACACTCGCCGCATCGACCGACTTCGGGAACGTCAGCTACCGCGTCCCCGGGATCCACCCCCTGATCCGCATCGCGGAGCCCTCCACCCCCCTGCACACGCGAGGGTTCGCCGAGGCAGCCGGGAGTGCCGCTGCCGAGCAGGGCGCGCTGGACGGCGCCGTCGGGCTGGCGCTCACGGCCCTGGACTACCTCGTCGACGAGTCCCTCCGCGCGGCCGTGCACGAGGAGTTCGCGACGCAGGGCGGCGCGATCGACGTGCCCGGCTACTTCGCCTGACGCCCATGCACTGAAGGACCGACGCACCGCCCGACGCACCGCCCGACGCACCGACCGCCAAGGAGAACGCATGTCGACCACTGCAGCACCCCGCCCGGGATTGACGGACCGGTTCCTCACGGGCGTGGAGAGGGTGGGCAACAGACTGCCCGACCCGTTCATGCTCTTCCTGATCCTCTTCGGCATCACGGCCGTGGTCACCACCGGCATGGCGCTCGGCGATGTCACCGTGCAGGTGCCGGGCGCCGAGGAGGCGACGGTCATCAAGGGTCTCTTCACCGCGGAGGGCCTGACGTGGCTCACGGAGAACCTCGGCGCCAACTACCTCGGCTTCCCGCCGCTGGCCACGGTGCTGCCGATCCTGCTCGCCGTCGGCGTGGCCGAGAAGTCCGGCCTGCTGGGGGCCCTGATCCGCAAGGTGTTCGGCTCGGCACCCCGCTGGGCCCTGCCGTACGCGGTGGGCTTCGTCGGCGTGGTCGGGTCCGTCATGTCCGACTCCGCCTTCGTCATCATCCCGCCGCTCGCGGCCCTCGTCTTCAAGGCCGCGGGGCGGCATCCGGTGGCCGGGCTGCTCGGCGGCTTCGCGGCGGCGGGCGCGGGATATTCCACGAACCTGCTCGTCACGAGCCTCGATGCCCTGTTCGCCGGCATCACGACGGCGGTCACCGAGAGCCTGCCCAACGCCGGCGCGCCCGTCACGCCGCTCTCGAACTACTACTTCAACATCGCGTCCTCGCTCGTGCTGATCGTCATCGCCGGGTTCATCATCGACAGGGTGCTCGAACCCCGGCTCGCCCGGCAGGGCGTCCCCGTCGACGAGATGGTGGAGGACGGCGAGCACGCCGCGGCGCCCGTGGTCCTGAAGGCCGACCTGGAGCCGCAGGAGGCGCGCGGCCTGCGCTGGGCGCTGATCGTCGGAGGCATCGTCGCCGTGGCGATCCTGGTCGCCGTGATCATCCCGGACTCGCCCTGGCGGAACGAGACGGGCGGGTTCCTGCCGCGCTCGCCGCTGCTGAGCTCGATCGTCTTCATCGTCTTCCTGCTCTTCACCGTTCCGGGACTCGTGTACGGACGGGTCGTCGGCACCATCACCACGGGGCGCGACGTACCCCGCGTCATGGGCGAGGCCATCAAGGACATGGCGGGCTTCCTGGTGCTCGCGTTCATCCTCGGCCAGTTCATCGCCCTGTTCAACTGGTCCGGCATCGGCTCGTGGATCGCCGTCGCCGGGGCCTCGGGCCTCGAGACGATCGGCCTGACCGGCTACCCGGCGGTGCTCGCGTTCATCCTCCTGGCGTCCGTCCTGAACCTGTTCATCATCTCCGGATCCTCGATGTGGACGCTCATGGCCTCGGTCTTCGTGCCGTTGTTCGCGCTGCTCGGGTACGAGCCCGCGTTCATCCAGGGCGCGTTCCGCGTCGGCGACTCGGCCACCCAGGTCATCACGCCGCTGAACCCGTACATGATCGTGCTGCTGACCATGCTGCGGAAGTACGAGCCGGACGCCGGCCTCGGCACCCTCATGGCCCGGATGCTCCCCTTCGTGGTGCCGTTCTGGCTCGCCTGGGTGGCCATCCTGACGGTGTTCTTCTACCTCGACCTGCCGCTCGGACCGGGCAACGGCATCTTCATCGAGGAGTAGCCGCCGCGGGCGGCCCGCCGGTCAGCGGACGACGTCGTACACGGCCAGCGTGATGCCGTTCGGATAGGCGGTGTGCTCCACGAGGGAGAGCGCCGTCTTGGTCGCCTGCGGCGCGTCGTCGAACAATCGCTTGCCGGAGCCGAGCAGGACCGGGAAGACGAGCAGGTGGTAGCGGTCCACGAGGCCCGCGGTCGCGAGGTTCTTCGCGAGGGTCCCGCTGCCGTGCACCAGGATGGCCCCGCCGTCCTCCTGCTTCAGCCGGGCGACGTCGTCGAGGGACCGCAGCACGGTGGTGTTGTTCCACGCGGGGTCGGTCAGCGTGCTGGACACGACGTACTTCGGCATGGCGTTGTACTCGGCGAACTCGTCCATGGTGGGCCATACGGGGGCGAACTCGTCGTAGCTGACCCGTCCCAGCAGCAGGGCGGTCGCCTCGTCCTGCTCGCGGCCCTTGATCTCGTAGGCCGCCTCGTCGAACTCGATGTCCTTGAAGGTCCAGCCGGCGTGCGGATGGTCGCCGCCGCCCGGCGAGTCGATGACGCCGTCGAGCGAGATGAGTTCGGTGACGATGAGTGTGCGCATGGTGTTCCCTCTCCATGGTGGCGGATCGTCCGGCCCCACCGGCACGGCAGGACGGCGATCCGGTGTGTCAGATCGAACTGTAGACGGGCCGTGCGTCCGGAACTCATCGGGCGCGCCTGCGGAGCGCCAGGGGGCCGTCCGGGCGGGCGCCGGCCGTACCGTCCGGAATAGGTGCCCGGACGCACGGGTTATGCCGCCAGATCACCTCGTCGACGGAAGGACCCCTGTGACCACGGTCTACGCACTGCACGAGAACCCGGAGTGGTTCCCGCCGTTCGCCCGCGCCTTCGAGGCCGAGGGCGTCGAGGTGGTCGAGTGGCTGCTCACGGACGGGGTGCTGGACCTCGACTCCACGCCGCCGGAGGGCATCTTCTGGTCCCGCATCAGCGCCTCGGCGCACACGCGGGACCACGCCCTGTCCAAGGACTACGCCCGGTCCGTCCTGTCGTGGCTCGAGGCCCACGGGCGCCGCACCGTGAACGGGCGGCGCGTCCTCGAGCTCGAGATGAGCAAGGTGGACCAGCTGACCGCGCTGCGCGCGGCCGGCATCGAGACCCCGCGGACCGTGGCCGCCATCGGACGGGAGCGCATCCTCGAGGCCGCCGAGGGTTTCGCGACGCCCTTCATCGTCAAGCACAACCAGGGCGGCAAGGGCCTGGGCGTGCGGAAGTTCGATGCGCACGAGGACCTGGCCGCCTACGTGGGCTCACCGGACTTCGAGGAGCCGCAGGACGGCATCACGCTCGTCCAGGAGTACATCCAGGCCGCCGAGCCCTTCATCACCCGCGCGGAGATCGTGGGCGGCACGTTCGTCTACGCCATCACGGCGGACACCGCCCGCGGCGGCTTCCAGCTGTGCCCCGCCGATGCCTGCGCGATCGACCCGGACACCGGCAGGCCGATCATGCCGCCCGGTGCCACGATCGCCCCCGAACCGGGCCAGCAGCTCTTCAGCCTCCGCGAGGGATTCAGCCACCCCGTGATCGCGCAGTTCGAGGAGTTCGCCCGGCGCAACCACCTCGAGGTGTGCGGCATCGAGTTCATCGAGACGGCGGACGGGCGCGTGGTGACGTACGACGTCAACACGAACACCAACTACAACGCGGTCGTCGAGGCAGTGGCCCCGAAGTCCGCGCCGCGGGAGCTCGCCCGGTACCTGAAAACGCTCGCCTGACGGATACACCCGGTGCCGGCCCGGCGTCGGGTACGGACCTCGCCCCCCCCCGGGCGGCCGCCTGCGGTAGCGTGCTCGTACGGCCCGCGGCTGTCGCGCGGGGAGTGCCGATGGAAGGATGCAGCCGATGTCCCGTTTCACGAAGGACGGCAAGGTCAGAACCGAGACCCTGCCGAGCACGCTGCAGCGGTCCGACGAGAAGGCCCAGGACACGTTCGCGGCGACCCTCGACGCCGCCGAGGAGCAGTACGGCGACGGCGAGCGGGCGCGCCGCACGGCGTTCGCCTCGCTGAAGCACGGCTTCGAGAAGGTGGGGGACCACTGGGAGCCGAAGGAGCAGAAGGGGCCCTCGGACCAGCAGGCGGCCGGCGGGGGTGCCGAGGCACGACCCACGGCGGGCGGGGTCGACGCCAACGCCTCGAAGAAGCACCTCTACGACCTCGCGAAGGAACTCGACGTGCCGGGCCGCTCGCGGATGTCCAAGGACGAGCTCGTGGCGGCGCTGCAGAAGGCCAACGACCGGGCGACGCGCAGGGCACGCGAGGAACGATAGGCGAGGCACGTAGCCCCATTACGCAACAAAACCATTTCGTAATCGCCGACTCCTTAGGCTAGCCTTACTTCTACTTCCCCGGGGCCTCGAGCGAGGCCCCGCTCGCCCTAGAAGCCAAGGAGCCTCATGGCCCCCCGCCTGCGCGGCCTGATCGCCGCAGCCGCCGTCGTCCTCACGCTGTCCGCCTGCTCCACCGGCCCCGCCGACGGCGGTACCGCGACCACCGGCGGCAGCACCGCCACGGCCGACGCCGACGCCTTCCCCGTCACGATCGAGCACGCCTTCGGGGAGACCACCCTGACCGAGAAGCCCGAGCGCGTGGCCACGGTCTCCTGGGTCAACGCGGACGTGTCCCTCGCCCTCGGCGTCGTGCCCGTCGGCATGCCGGCGGACACCTACGGCGGCAACGAGAACCAGTCCACGCCGTGGAAGGACGCGAAGCTCGAGGAGCTCGGCGCCGCCATCGGCACGGAGGACGCCCCGGCGCAGTACTCCGAGACGGACGGCATCGCCTTCGACGACATCGCCGCCACCGACCCCGACGTCATCCTCGCCGCCTACTCCGGCCTCTCGCAGGAGGACTACGACACCCTCAGCAAGATCGCGCCGGTCGTCGCGTACCCGGAGGTCGCCTACGGCACCGCCTGGCAGGACTCCACGCGCATCATCGGCGAGGCACTCGGCCTGTCCGGCGACGCCGAGCAGCTCGTGTCGGAGACGGAACAGGCCATCGCCGACGCGGCCGCCGAGTACCCCCAGCTGGACGGGAAGACCTTCATCTACGGCAACCTCGAGCCGGGCAGCGCGGAAGGTGTCAGCGTCTACACCGCCAACGACAACCGCCCGCGGTTCCTGACCGAGCTCGGCATGGTGCAGGCGGACGTCGTCACCGAGAACACCCAGAACTCGGAGGAGTTCTTCATCCCGTGGTCCGCGGAGCGCGCCGACGAACTCGACTCGGACATCTTCGTCACCTGGGTGCCCGACGCCGCCACCGAGGACGCCATCGCCGGCGATCCGCTCCTCGGCCAGATCCCCGCCGTCGAACGCGGAGCGCTCGTGGCGGACAGCGACAACACCCTCACGCTGTCCATCTCGGCCGCCAACCCGCTGAGCCTCGTCTGGGCCCTGGATCGCTTCCTGCCGATGCTCGGCGAGGCCGCGGACAAGGCCTGACGCCGGCCGATTGCCCTCCGGCCGTATCTGGGCTGGAATGGGAGCGGATCGACAGCTCGTCCTACGAAGGGAAACCGATGGCCCAGTCGGAAATCAACAAACTCCAGGCGGCAACCGCCTGGGACAGCAACGGCAAGAAGCTCGGCGACGTGAACGACGTGCACCTCGAGAAGGAATCCGGCATCCCTGCCTGGATCACCGTGTCCCTCGGGCTGCTCAATTCGCGCAAGCACTACGTGCCCCTCGCCAACTCCCGCTTCGAGGGTGACGACCTCCACCTCGCCTGGCCGAAGAGCACGATCTCCGACGCACCGGGTGCGGCCAGCAGCATCGAGCTCTCGCCGGAGGAGGAGTCGGCCCTGATCGACTACTACAGGCTCCGCGACGGCGCCGACGCCTCCTAGGCCCGGCCGGCTCCGCTCCACGGAGCGCAGGAAGCCCCCGTCCGCTCGCGGACGGGGGCTTCCTGGTGCATCGGACCGTGCCTAGGACACCAGCGTCTAGAACATCTGGAAGATGCCGACGATGTTCCCGATGATGAAGACCAGGACCAGCAGCACCACGAGCCCGATGACGCCGAGCCAGACCCCCTGCAGTCCCTTCGAGGGAGTCTCCTCGTCGGCGTGCCCCTGCTGCCAGGTGGTGCTGGCCTCCGCGGGAGGCGTCTCTCCGGGCGGGACACCGCCGCCGGGCTCCAGTCCCGTGATGTTGTTCTCCATGGGATCGGGGTTCCCCGCGTTCGAGGGGTCCGGGCGTTCACTCATGCTGTCCTCCACATGGTTGGCTGGGTGATTCCCTGTCACCCTACCCCGTGGATCGTAAGTCTGCTTATCAAGTGTCCGGTGCGGACCGGGGGTGGACTACTGCCCGACCCCTGCCGTACTGCCGCCGGTAGGATCGAATCGCTGGCCCGAAGCGCTGTGAGGGGTCTCCGCGTCGTCATCCGCGTCATCATCCGCGCCTCCGTCGGCCGGTGGCAGCGCGATCGTCGCCGGCGGTGAGGCACCCTGCTCGCGCGGCGTCCAGGACATCGTGATGCTGACGCCGTCCGCGGTGTCCTCGACGAAGAGGTGGAGGTCCTCGCCGATCAGTGCCTCGTGGTGCACCGGATCCCCGGCCTCCCTCGCCATCTCCGCGAGGCGGCAGATGGCCACCGCCATGGCGCGCCCCCAGTCCTGCGGGTGCTTGCTCGTCGACTCTTCCGTCGCGCTGAATTTCCTGTCGGTCATCGCCGTCGTCTTCCTGCCGTGGTGTGAGGAATGAGACCGTGCCCTGTGGGTGACAGTCACTGTAGCAGCGCGGATCCGGGGCAGGACAGGCTGCTGCCGGGCACGGGTTCCCCCGCCGGGAGGGGCATTAGCTGCGCAGGGCCGCCCGTGCCGCGTGCCCGATGACGGCGCTGTACGTGGGGTAGGCGAACTTCACCCGGGCGAGCGTCGCGAGGTCCGTGCCGGCCGCCATCGCGGATGCCACCGCCGTGATGACCTCCACGGCGTTCTCCCCGACCGCGTGTGCCCCGAGGATCAGCTCCCGCCGCCGGTCGACCACGAGCTTGAGGAACCCCTGCTCGCGGTCGTCGATGATGGGGCGTTCGACGGCGGCATAGGGCACGGTGACGGCATGGCATTCGGCGTCGCGCTCCCTGGCCCTGGCCTCGGTGAGCCCCACGCCCGCGTAGTCGGGGTCGGTGAAGCCGCCCTCGGGCAGGAGGTGGTGCGGGGTGGTGCGCGTGGCACCCAGCACGGCGTTCTCGGCCGCTGTCTCGCCCTCGAAGACGGCCGCCTGCACGAGCATGCTGCTGCCGTTGGCATCGCCCGCCACGAAGATGTGCGGCACGTTGGACCGCAGGTACTCGTCCACGGGGATGAAGGAGCGGGAGGTCGCGACGCCGGCCGCGTCGAGACCCAGCCCCGGCAGGTTCGCGGGCCAGCCCGCCGCCATGATGACCGCGTCCACGGACCGGGAGCGCGGGGCGCCGTCCTGCTGCCAGGTGAGGCTCAGCCCTCCGCCGTCCGCGCGGATGCCGTCCACCCCGCCGATGCCCGTCTCCACCTGCACGCCCTTGCCGGTGAAGGCGGCCGTGACCGCGGCCGCGACGTCGTCGTCCTCCGTCATGAGGATGCGCGGCGCCAGGTCCAGCAGGAGGACCTCGGAACCCAGAGCGTCGAAGATGGTGGTCATCTGGGCTCCGGTGTGTCCGCCGCCGATGATCGCCACCGTGCCCGGGAGACTCTCGAGGCCCAGCACCTCGTGCGGCAGCACTGCGAGCTCGGCACCCTCGATGGGCAGGCGCCGGCCGCTCCCGCCGATGCACAGGATGATCGAGGCGGCGGTCACCTCGCGATCGCCCACGACGACCGTGTGCTCACCCGTCAGCTCGGCGTCGCCCTCGATCAGCTCGATGCCGAGGCGCTCCATGGTGGGCCCGTACCCCTTCGCGGCGAGCACGCGGGCCACGGTCGCGTGGACGCGCTGCACGGTCTTCTCCCAGTCGACGGACGGCGCGTCCACCACGATCCCGTAGTCGTACGCCGTCCGGACCTCGCGGAACAGGCGCGCCGTCTTGGCGAGCACACGGGTGGGCACGCAGCCCGAGTTCACGCAGGTGCCGCCCAGGGCCGAGCGTTCCACGACGGCTGTGCGCGCCCCGAGTTCGGCGGCGCGTGTGGCCGCCGCCATGCCGGCGGGTCCGCCGCCGATCACGAGGACGTCGAACGTGTAGTCCATGGAACACTCCTTCGGTCTCTTCCGGGCGCTCGTCCCATCCTGCACGGCTGCGGCCGGGGCCACAATGCGCCGCCGCCACGGGCGCCATGTGCTGACGCCGGCGTCCCCGGCGCCTAGGATCGAAGCTCACACGATTCGAACGGATGCAGATGCCTGGGCACGCTGGGGAGCGGTCGCGCTACACACTGACGGATGACGGCGATTTTCTGCGCCTGCGCTGGGCCGCGGGCGTCGTCATCGAGGCGGACGACGTCCGCTCGACGACGGCCGCCGTGACGGCGGCGTCGCCCGCCGGCAAGCGCCCCCTCCTGGTGAACATCGGACTGGTCGAGGCGATCACCCTGGCTGCCCGGCACCTGCTCATCGAGGACACCTGCTCGCTGCGCACGGGGGTGGTGGGCGTGGACGAGGTGGGCAAGGTGCTCACGGCCTTCAACTACCGGTCGGCGACGCCGAGCAGGTACTTCACCGACGAGGCCGAGGCGATCGCGTGGTTGACCGGGAAGGCCGACGGTGGGGAGGCCACCAGCCGGGACGCCGCCCGTCCGAGCCCGTTCCGGGCCCGCATGGAGGACGGCATCCTGGTGGTCGAGTGGGACCGCGGCACGAGCGTGACCACCGACGCCGCGGAATCGCTGGTCGCCGCAGCGGCCGCCCTGAATCCCCTCCGGCGTCCGCCGATGCTCGCGCTCAACAACGACATGGTGTCCCTCACGCGCGAAGCGCTCGACGTGTTCGCGGAGCGGCTGGGCGTCTGCGCGCTCGCGATCGTCGGAGCGGAGGGAGACCGGACGATCGCCAGGTACTACAAGCAGCTCCACGCGCCGCCCTATCCCACGAGGTTCTTCGCCTCGACGGCCGCAGCCCTCCGCTGGCTGGCCCGGATGGACACCTCCTCAGGAGGAACCGCCTGAGAACCGTCAAGGCCTACGCTGCCCCTGCACGTGTTCACCCTGTTCGACCGGCGGCGCCCGTTCGCGGGCTCCGGCATCGGCGGCATCCGCGACCCCTCGGGTAGCCGGCAGGACAGCAGGACGCCGGGCAGGGGCGGGAGCTCTCGGGAGCCCGCCCCGCCGGGGCCGGAGCGCCCACGGGGCGGGGGAGGCAGCAAGTATGCTGTCCATCGGCGGCCGGTCGCGGCCGCGCTCCCGGTCCCGTCGAGGCAGGATACGGGTGCCGGTGGACGGGCAGGATGGGTGACAGGCGCATGCAGGTGGTCGCGCGGACACTGGTGTCGCTTCCTCCCGTGTCCCTCCACGCACTGTTCGCCCTCCTGCTCGCCGCGGCCGCGATCTTCGGCCGCCACACCAACCTCGAGTCCTCGGGGCTCGCGCTCGTCTGGCCCGCCGCGGGCATCAACTTCCTCTGGGGTCTCTGGGCCTCCCGTACCCGCCGCGACCTCGCCGTGGCCCTCACTGCGACCCTGCCCCTCCTGGCCGTCGTCAACCTGGCCACCGGCCTGAGCCCGGCGCTGGCGCTCGCGGTCGCGGTCGGGAGCATGGCGCAGACGGCCGTGGCCGCCTCCCTCTTCCGGCGACTCGTGCCGGGCGTCACCGTCCGGTCCGTGGGCGACTACCTCCGGCTCGGCGGGGTGGCCGTCGCCGCCTGCTCTGTGGGCGCGCTGTTCATCGTCGCCGGCAGCGCGCTCGACGGCATGGCCGAGCCCTTGGCGGCCTTCATCCCCTGGCTGGTCCGTCACGCCGTGTCCCTGACCGCGCTCGGGTCCCTCGGCATCGTCCTCGCCTCGAACCTCAGGGCCCGGGCGGACGGCGATGTGCCTCCGCCGCTCACCGGGGCGCGCCGCGCCGAGTATGCCCTCCTCGTCCTCGTCTCGGTGGTCCTGTACACCGCGACCTTCGGGACCGCCGCGGCCCTGCCGATCGCCTACATCACCATCCCGGCCCACATGTGGGCCGGCCTCCGGCTCCGCGCGGGGTGGGCCATGCTGCACGGGCTCCTGAGCGGCGCCTTCCTCGTCTTCTTCACCCTCGCGGGCCTCGGGCCCTTCCAGGAGCTGGGCCCCATGACCGGCGCCTACGTGGCGCAGTCCTTCATGTTCATCGCCTTCTCGCTCTCGGCGGTCCTCGCCCTCAGCATGGACGAGCGTCGCCGGCTGATCGCCAGCCTGTACCGCGCCACGGAGGAGGCCAGGACGGCCGCGGAGCTCCGGGACCTCGTGATCGGCAGGATGAACGACGGCGTCCTCGTCGCCGGTCCGGACCGGCGCCTGATCTTCCAGAACGGGGCGAGCGAGCGCTGGCTGGGTCCGGGCACCGCACGGCCCGGGGAGATCTGGCGGCGCGACTACGAGGTCACCACCCCTCGGGGGGAGCCCGTGACCGACGAGGACAACCCCCTGACCCTTGCGCTGCAGGGGATCGTCACCGAGCGCATGGACATCGATCTCACGCATCGCACGGGCGAGGTCACGCACCTGTCGGTCGACGCCGTCCCCCTCCCCGGTGGACGCGGTGCGGTGCTCGTGATGCGCAACGTGACGGGGGAGCGCCTGTACCAGCGCGATCTCGGGCGCTTCGCGTCCGTCGTCGCCCACGACCTCCTGACGCCGCTCACGGTGTTCGACGGGTGGCTCGAACTGCTCGAGGACCCGGATCTCCCGCCCGCCGAGAGGCAGGCCAGCATCGAACGGCTCCAGCGGGCGAGCCTGCGCATGAGGACCCTCATCCGCAACCTGCTGGCCTACAGCCTCGCCAAGGAGGAGCGGCTCACCGCGTCGAGGATCGACGTCGGCGGGCTGGTCGAGGGCATCATCGACCTCCGCACCGCGCTGCCGGGGACACAGCTCCCCGATGTCGCCTTCACCGTGGACGCGCCCGATCCCGTCTACGCCGACGAGCGGCTGTTCCTGCAGCTCATGGAGAACCTCGTGGGCAACGCCATGAAGTACGGGAGGACGGACGGTACGGGCGAGGTGACCGTGACGACGGGTCCCGACGCGTCGACCGGGCAGACGCTGGTCCACGTGCGGGACAACGGGATCGGGGTCCCCGAGGGGGATCTCGAGCGGGTCTTCGAGGAGTTCCACCGCTCCGAGAACGGGCTCGGGCAGGCCACGGGCACCGGCCTGGGGCTGGCCATCTGCCGCCGCATCGCGGAGGCCCATGGCGGTTCCATCAGCGTCCGGAACGTCGAGGAGGGCGGCGCGGAGTTCACGGTCAGCCTGCCGGGGTCGCCGGAGCAGCTGCCGGAGGGCATCCCGCTGGTGAGTGCCGAGCACACCCCCCGCGTCTCGGCGCCCTGACGAGGCGCCCAGACGCGCACGGGGCGCCTCGACGACCGGGCGGCTATCCGTCCGATCGCGGGTACAGCTTCGGCGAACCGCCGTGGCCCCTGCCCGCGCGCAGACCCGCCAGGACCTCCGCCATGGCCTCCCGCGAGGAGTGCCGGGCCTCCCAGCCGAGGACGTCCCGCGCCCTCGAGGTGTCCATCACCGGACTCTGCGACGCCATGTCGATCCAGCCCGGATCCGTGCGCTGGAGACCCAGGGCCCAGCTCGCGCCGACGATCCACCGCAGCAGGCGCACCGGGAGGCCGATGACCCGGCGCGCGTCCAGCAGATCGGCGACACGCTCCGGGGTGAGCTCGGGTTCGGCGGCGATGTTGAAGGCGCCCGAGGCCCGGCGCGCGACGACACGCCAGTAGGCCTCCGCGACGTCGTCGGCGTGCACCGCCTGGAAGACGAAGGACGCCGGGATGGGCACGAGGGGCAGCGGCAGCCCGCCGAGGAGCACCCTGGGCACGAGCGGACCCAGGAAGTAGCGGCCTATCTCGCTGCCGGCCGGGGCCTGGAAGATCAGCCCGGGCCGGAGCCGTGCCACCGGGATCTCGGGGTGGTCGCGCTCGAACGCGTCGAGCAGCCGCTCCTGTTCGGCCTTGTGGCGGCTGTAGTGCGAGGAGTCGATCCCTCCGGTGGGCCAGGACTCGTCCTTCCGCGTCGTCTTGTCCGCGGGGGAGTAGGCGCCGACCGAGGAGGCGCAGACGAACTGGCGCACGCCTGCGGCGCCGGCCGCGGCGAGCGCGTTGGCCGTGCCGGTGACGTTGGTCCTGTGCATGGCCGCCTCGTCGCGGTTCGGCTGGATGGCCCACGCCAGGTGGATGACGGCGTCGACGCCGGCGAGGGCGAGGGTCAGCGCGTCCCGGCCCTCGTCCGTGCCGATGTCGATCGCGTGCCAGTCCACGCCGTCGTACGGGGGCTGGGACGTGTCCGGCACCGTGCGGGCGATCGCGGTGACCGTGATGCCGCCGGTGTCCGTGGAGGTGTCATAGCCGGAACGCTGGATCGCCTCCCGGTCGTCGGCGGCCCGCCGGAGCCGGGAGAGGACCGCCGTGCCGACATTTCCGGTGGCGCCGATGACTGCGATACGCATGTGTACTCTCCTGGGTCGGGTGGTGCCGGTCGGCGGGGGTGCCGATCCGGACTGGACTAGTAAGCAAGCTTATGGTGCAGTTGAAGCAGACGTACAGCAGCAGGAACGCCCCTGTCGGGGGCCAGAGCCGGAGGTATCCGTGAGCAGCAACAGCAGGGTGCGCAGCGAGCCGCAGAGCAACGCGGCGCAGAAAGCCCAGAATGCGCCCGATCCGAACGATCCCCGCAAGCCGGACGATCCGAAGGACGTCAAGAAGCCGGCCTGGAAGTACGTGTTCAAGCGCTCCGTCAACGAGTTCGGCAAGGACCAGTGCACCGACCTCGCGGCCGCGCTGACGTACTACGCCGTCCTCGCGATCTTTCCCGGCATCCTCGCCCTGCTCTCCCTCCTGGGGCTCTTCGGGCAGGCGCAGAACACCACGAACCAGGTCCTGGAGATCATCGGCCAGTTCGCCCCGCCGGAGACGCTCGAGACGATCCGGCCCACCATCGAGGGGCTCGCCTCGAACCAGGCCGCGGGCCTCACATTCGTCATCGGCCTCCTCGGCGCCATCTGGTCGGCCTCGGGGTATGTCAACGCGTTCTCCCGCGCCATGAACCGCGTCTACGAGGTGGAGGAGGGCCGCGGCTTCATCAAGCTGCGCCCCCAGATGCTGCTCATCACGGTCATCGTCCTCGTGCTCATCGTGGCGATGGGCCTGATGCTCGTGCTGTCCGGCCCCGTCGCCGAGGCCGTCGGCAACACCATCGGCCTGGGCGGCACCGCCCTGGTCATCTGGAACATCGCCAAGTGGCCCGTCATGGTCCTCTTCGCCGTCCTCATGATCGCCGTGCTGTACTACGGTGCCCCCAACGTCAAGCAGCCCAAGTTCCGCTGGATGAGCCTGGGCGGTTTCATCGCCCTGATCGTCCTGGCGCTCACCACGGCGGCGTTCTCCCTCTACGTGGCCAACTTCGGCAGCTACGACAAGACCTACGGTGCCATTGCCGGCGTGATCGTCCTGCTCCTGTGGATCTGGCTCGCCAACATCTCGCTGCTGTTCGGCGTCGAGTTCGACGCCGAGATGGAGCGCGGACGCCAGCTGCAGGGTGGCATCGAGGCGGAGGAGACCATCCAGCTGCCGCCGCGCGACAGCAAGGCCGCCGAGAAGAAGGCCGAGAAGCACCTCAAGCTCGTCCGGGAAGGGCGAGAGCTCCGCGAGAAGTACGGGCGGGAATCCGCCCGGCGGTAGCCCTGCTGAACCCGCCAGGAGGCCCGGCCACGTTCTTCGGCCGGGCCTCCTGCGTGCCCGCCGCCCTAGACTGGCAGCATGACCGACACCGAGCAGGCCGACACGTCCGAGCACAGCACCAAGGGGTCCTACGTGACCGGTGGCAAGGAGTTCACGCGGGACACGCAGTACATCGAGACCCGGATCACGCGCGACGCCGCCGACGGCTTCCCCGTCGAGGCCGGACGCTACCGGCTCATCGCCGCCCGGGCCTGCCCCTGGGCGAACCGGACCATCATCGTCCGGCGGCTCCTGGGGCTCGAGGACGCGATCTCCCTCGGCACTCCCGGCCCCACCCATGACAGCCGTTCGTGGACGTTCGACCTCGACCCCGACGGTCGTGATCCCGTGCTCGGCATCGAGCGGCTCCAGGAGGCCTTCTTCAAGCGGGACCCGGACTACTCCCGTGGCATCACCGTGCCGGCGATCGTGGACACCACCACCGGCGCCGTGGTCACCAACAACTTCCCCCAGATCACCCTCGACTTCTCGAGCGAGTGGAAGGACTTCCACCGCGAGGGTGCACCCGACCTCTACCCCGAGGCCCTGCGCGAGGAGATCGACACCGTGAACCGGCGCGTCTTCACGGAGGTCAACAACGGCGTGTACCGGTGCGGCTTCGCGGGGTCGCAGGAAGCGTACGACGCCGCCTACGACCGCCTCTTCACCGCCCTGGACTGGCTGGAGGAGCGGCTGACCACGCAGCGCTTCCTGGTCGGCGACACCATCACGGAGGCCGATGTGCGCCTCTTCACCACGCTCGTGCGCTTCGACCCCGTCTACCACGGCCACTTCAAGTGCAACCGGAACAAGCTGAGCGAGATGCCGGCGCTGTGGGGGTATGCGCGCGATCTCTTCCAGACACCGGGCTTCGGGGACACCGTGGACTTCGAGCAGATCAAGCAGCACTACTACATCGTCCACGAGGACATCAATCCCACGGGGATCGTGCCCAAGGGCCCGGACCTCACGGGGTGGACGACCGCGCATGGCAGGGAGGCGCTGGGCGGTCGGCCCTTCGGGAACGGCACCCCGCCGGTCGCCGCGTAGACCGCAGGACGGGCCGGCGGTGCCCTCTCCGCGGCCCGTCCTCCGCGCCGGATTAGGGAACGAACTCGTTTCCTAATTCTCCGGAGCGTAGGCTAGCCTTACTTCAGACCGATCGACCGTCTGAGGGAGGCATCATGGCAGTCCAGGCCACCTCCCTGCGCCCTGGTCCTGCCGGTGATCGCCCCGCCCGTCGTCGGGCGTCGACCTCCCGGACCCTCGCGAAGCTCGTCCTCACGGTGCTGGTGCTGCTCGTGGCGTGCCTCGCCTCCCTCACCATCGGGGCACGCTCGGTCGGTCTGGGCACCATGCTCGACGCCGTCACGGCGTTCGACCCGTCCAACGGCGATCACGCCGTGGTGCTCTCCCGCGTGCCGCGCACCGTCGTCGGACTGCTCGTCGGCGCCGCACTCGCCACCGCCGGCGCCGCGCTGCAGGGTGTGGCCCGCAACCCGCTGGCGGACCCGGGCATCCTCGGCATCAACGCGGGTGCGTCCCTCGCCGTCGTCCTCGGCATCTACGTCCTCGGCCTCGGCAGTGCCTCCGGGTACATCTGGTGCGCGTTCGCCGGCGCCGGCGCCGCGGCGCTCCTGGTCTACGCCGTGGCGAGCCTCGGCCGGGAGGGCGCCACGCCGGTCAAGCTCGCCCTGGCGGGTGCCGCCCTCGCCGCAGGCCTCGGGAGCCTCACCAACGCCGTCCTCGTCTCGAGCCAGGAGACGCTCGACGCGTTCCGCTTCTGGCAGGTCGGCACGCTGTCCGGGCGCGGCTGGGACGTGATCGGCGCCGTCGCGCCCTTCCTCCTCGGTGGACTCGTCCTGACGCTCGCCACGGGCAAGGTCCTCAACAGCCTGGCTCTCGGCGACGACGTGGCCCGCGGCCTCGGGCAGAACGTGAACCTGGCCCGCGGCGTCACGGCCCTCGGGGTCGTGGTCCTGTGCGGTGCGGCCACGGCGGCGGCCGGACCGATCGCGTTCGTGGGCCTCGTCATTCCGCACGCGGTGCGGCTCGTCGTCGGCGCCGACTACCGCTGGATCCTGCCCTTCTCGGCGCTCCTCGGACCGGTGCTGCTGCTCGGCGCGGACGTCCTCGGCCGCGTGGTCCTGCCGCCCGGCGAGGTGCAGGTGGGCATCATGACCGCCGTCGTAGGAGCGCCCTTCTTCATCTGGCTCGTGCGGCGCCGGCGGATGGCCCAGCTGTGAGCGCGTCGATCGAGCACGCTGCCACCGACACCGCACGCCCGCTGCGTCCCACCGAGCACCTCACCGCCACCCGTGCCCGTCGCCGGAGGAGCGCGGGGCTGCGGCTGGCCACGGCTGCCGCCGTCGTCGTGGTGCTGTTCGCCGTGGACGTGCTCCTCGGCTCCTACACCGTGACCATCCCCGACTTCTTCCGGATCCTCGGCGGCGCGGACATCCCGGGGGCGAGCTTCATCGTCCTGGAGAACAAGCTGCCGCGGGCCGTGATCGGGCTCCTCATCGGTGTGGCGTTCGGCATCGCCGGGTCCGTCTTCCAGACGATGCTGCGCAACCCCCTGGCGAGTCCCGACATCATCGGCATCAGCTACGGCGCGAGTGCGGCCGCGGTGACGGTGATCGTGCTGTTCGGTGCCGCGGGCGCCGCCGTGTCCGTCTCGGCGCTGCTCGGCGCGCTGATGGTCGCGGCCGCGATCTACCTCGTCTCGCGCCGCGGGGGAGTGGCCGGGTACCGGCTCATCCTCGTGGGGATCGGGTTCGCCGCGGTGCTGCACGCCGTGGTGAGTTTCCTCATCACCCGCACGGACCTGCGGACGGCGAGCGAGGCCGTGCTGTGGCTCGGCGGTTCGCTCAACTCCAGCACCTGGGACCGCGCCACCGTGCTGGTCGGCGCGCTCGTGGTGCTGCTGCCCGCAGCTGCGGTCCTCGCGCGCAGCCTCCGCGGCCTGGAACTGGGCGACGACGCCGCCGCGGGGCTCGGGATCCGCGTCGAGGCGTCCCGTCTGGGGCTGATGGCCACCGCTGTGGCCCTCGCTGCCGTCGCGACCGCCGCCGCCGGCCCCGTGGCCTCCGTGGCGTTCCTGTCCGGGCCGATCGCCCGCCGCCTGCTCGGCAACCGACCGTCGCTGGCCATGGCGGCCCTCGTCGGCGCGGTCATCGTGCTCGGCGCGGACTTCGTCGCCGCGAACCTCGTGCCCGGGACGTCGCTGCCGGTCGGCATCGTCACGGGCGCCCTCGGCGCGCCGTTCCTGCTGTGGCTGCTCGCCACCGCCAACCGCTCCGGCCAGGGAGGCTGACCATGGCTCCACGCCCACCGATCGATACGGGAGCGGCCTCGCTGTCCGCCGCCGGGATCACGCTCGCCTACGGCGAGCGCACCGTCGTCGACGGGCTCTCGCTCTCGCTGCCCGCCGGGAAGGTCACGGTGATCGTCGGCGCCAACGCGTGCGGCAAGTCGACGCTGCTGCGGGGGCTCGCACGCCTGCTCAAGCCCGTCGAGGGCACCGTGCTGCTCAACGGCGCGGACATCGCCACCCAGTCCACGAAGGCCGTCGCACGCCTGCTCGGGCTCCTGCCGCAGACCCCGGTGGCCCCCGACGGCATCACCGTCGCCGATCTCGTAGGCCGCGGCCGCTACCCGCACCAGGGCTGGTTCCGCCAGTGGACCCCGGAGGACGACGCCGCCGTGGCGGGCGCGCTGGAGGCCACCGACACGCTGTCCCTCGCGGACCGCACCGTGGACGAGCTGAGCGGCGGGCAGCGCCAGCGCGTGTGGATCGCGATGGCGCTCGCCCAGCAGACGGGGATCCTCCTGCTGGACGAGCCCACCACGTTCCTCGACGTCACCCACCAGATCGAGGTACTGGACCTCATCACCGACCTCAACCGGCGCTCCGGGACCACCGTGGTCATGGTGCTGCACGACCTCAACCTGGCCGCGCGCTACGCGGACCACCTGATCGCCATGCGGGAAGGCCGGATCGTCGCCGAAGGCGCGCCGTCCGCCGTCGTCACCGAGGAGACGGTGACGGGTGTGTTCCACCTCGACTGCCGGATCATCCAGGACCCCGTGTCCGGCACGCCGATGGTGGTTCCCGTCGGCAGGCACCACGGCGCGCCCGCAGCCGTGCCCGCCGGCACTCCCGCAACCGTTCCCGCCAGTACTCCCGCTCCCGGCCGTGAGCCGGGACGCGGTTACCGATCCAACCCCCAGGACATCGTCCCGGCACGCATGGAGGCATCATGACCGATGTGACACAGAGGACTGCCCGACGCACCGCGGCGGACACCGAGCCCATGGTGCTGGCGTTCGACGTCGTCGTCACGGCCGTGCAGGACCTCACCGCGAACTTCCGCCGCATCACCTTCGGCGGCGCATGCCTGGAGTCCTTCGGCGTCGCGGGGGACACCCTCGACCTCCGGATCAAGATCGTCATCCCGTCCGCCGGACGCGCGTGCCCGGACATCGCGGGCATGATGCGCGGTGGCGCCGCGTCCAGCTGGTACCAGCTGTGGCTCGGCATGGACGCGGAGGAGCGCGGCTCCATGCGCACCTACACCGTGCGCGACTCGCGCTGCTCGGGTCCGCAGCCGGAGATCGACGTGGACTTCGTGATGCACCTCGACGAGGACGGCCGTGGTGGCCCCGCATCCGAATGGGCGGCAGCAGCAAGGCCCGGGGACCGGGTGTGCGTCATCGGACCGAACTCCGCCGCCGCGCAGTGCGCGACGGCGGGTGCCTACGGGGGCATCGAGTGGAGCCCGGGCCTCGCCCAGCACGTGCTCCTCGCCGGCGACGAGACCGCGGTGCCCGCGATCAGCGCCATCCTCGAGTCGCTCCCCGAGGACATCAGCGGCCACGCGTTCCTTGAGGTGCCGGACGGCGCGGACATCCAGCACATCGGCACACGCTCCTCGGTCTCCATCACCTGGCTGGCCCGCGGCCGCCGCCCCCACGGGGAGCTGCTGGAGACCGCCGTCCGGAACGCGGTGCGGCTGCCGGGGTGGGTCTCCCTCTCCGGGGAGGTCGCCGCCAGCGGTGGCAGCGAGCCGGAGGACGTGGACATCGACAGGACCATCCTCTGGGAGACACCGCAGCTGCTCGAGGCGGCGATCGTGCAATCGACCGTCAACCCGGAACGGCCTCCGGGCACCCAGCCCTTCTACGCCTGGATCGCGGGCGAGGCCGCCGTGGTCCGGGGCCTGCGCCGCTACCTCGTGCGTGACGTCGGAGTGGACCGGAAACAGGTTGCTTTCATGGGGTACTGGCGCAAGGGTCGGGCGGAGCTGTCCTGACAGCGCTTCCCGCGGCCGGAACTCAAGTTCTGCCGCACATTTCCTCAGGATTACTGGTGGCAGAGGGCAGTATTGCACGAATTGTCCACAGGGTGGATAACGGAATTGTAACTACGCCTTTCCTCGCCTACTGTTTGAGCAGTCAAGCTCCATCGTGGAATTCAGGTCCGCACGCCTAACCCTGTCAGCGGACCGCCTGGACAACCTGTGACAGGGGTGGAGGATCCACATTCCGGCGGCACGAGCCGCCTCGGGGTGAAGCCCTCACGCATAGTCGACAGCACGGCCCTTCCTGCGCTTCTGCAGCACCGAGGGCCGCGCCGTGGGGGCCGAGTCAACTCTTGCTCGAATCCGACAGCTAACTTCGCGGGCGTGTGAGAGAGGTATGCAGTTGACCCAGACGCTCATGTCCGGGCGCCGTCGAGCGTCCGACGCCCGCCCGGACCAGCACCACGCGATGCCGCAGCTCCCTGCGCACACCCCTCCGCCGAACCGTCGTTCGCTGCGTTCGCAGCCTCACCCCGCGCACAGCCCCCTCTTCGCGGCCTCCCTGCCGGCCGCACAGCCCGTTCCCGCGCCGTCCGTTCCTGCGCCGTCCGTTTCTGCCCCGTCCATCCCGGCACCGACGCGTGCCGTCGCGCCCATGGAGCCGCAATCCGTGGAGACGGGACCCGATGCGTCCGTGCCCTCTGCCGTCCCGACTCCTTCCGGGGACGCGCCGCGTCCCCCCGCCCCGCTGACCCGCCGCGAACTCCGCGCCCGGGAGCGGGCCGCCCAGGAGGCACCCGCCGATGACGCTGTCGCGACCGATGACGCTGTCACCACCGACGCAACTGCCACCGATGCCACCGACGCCACCGCACCTGCCACCGCAGTCGATGACGCTGCCGTCGATGCCTCCGATGCCTCCGATGCCTCCGATGCCTCCGATGCCTCCGATGCCTCCGACGACGCCTCCGCCTCCGCCCCTGTGGCCCTGCCGTCGCGCCGCAGCGTCCGCAGCAGCGGACGCACGCCGTCGTCGGCCCGGCGACGGACGGACGCACGTGCTCTCGCGACCCGCCGGACGGCAGCCCGGAACGCCCTCCCGACGTCGTTCACCCGCCTGCGGGACAACGCCGCCACCGCCGGTATCGTCCTTGCCTCGGCCGGTCTGCTGATGGGCGCCGTCGCGCCGTCGGCCACCTCGGCCCCGGCCCCTGCCGGTGGTGCGGAGGCTGCCGTCGCATCCGGCGTCCCGCAGGCCGTCACCGCGCCCGCAGGAGCCACGGTCACCTTCGGCCTCGAGGCCGCGGGTCCCGCCGCCGAAGGCATCGCCCCGAGCATCGCGAGTGCGCGGGCGCTCTCGGCGTCCCTAGCACCGGCAGCGAAGGAACGCAAGGCCTTCAGCGCCCCGGTGGAGAACCCGGAGGTCGCCTCGACCTTCGGGTACAGGGTCAATCCCCTGGGCGGTTCCGGGACGGAGCTCCACACGGGCGTCGACTACGCCAGCGCCTGCGGCACCCCGGTGAAGGCCGCGGACGCCGGGACGGTCGTCGACTCGGGCTGGCACGCCTACGGCGGAGGGCAGCGCATCCTGATCGACCACGGCGACGGGCTGAAGACCACCTACAACCACCTGAGCGCCCTCGACGTGCCGGCCGGCACCACCGTGAAGCGCGGAGACCTCCTCGGCGCCGTCGGCAGTACGGGCAACTCCACGGGGTGCCACCTCCACTTCGAGGTCCTGGTCAACGACGAGAAGGTCGACCCGCAGCCCTGGCTGTGACCGGAGGCACCGCCGGCCCGGGGGCCGCCGCTGCCCCGGGTCCCGTCAGGGCAGCGGTTCGCTGACGACGGCGGGGTCCTTGTAGCCGAGCGGCATCCGCAGGCGGAGCGAGTCCGGCTTGACCTCGAACGCCATGTGCGTCGCCGTGCCGAGGGCATCGCCGTCGAGCTGCACCTCGAGCGGTTCACGCAGCGTGATCTCGGCGGTGCGGCACTGGAAGTACTCCAGCGACGGGTCCTTGCTCCTGCCCTTGCCGCGCGCGACCAGCTTGCCCGCGACGGCCAGCCACCCGAGCCTGCCCTTGGGGGCCACGGTCATGAGGTCCATGAGGCCGTCGTCGATCCTGGCGCCGGGGAAGATCTCCAGGCCGCCCATGATCTTCCCGCAGTTCCCGCCCATCACGCTGCGCAGGCGGCGCTCGAAGGGCTTGCCCCCGTTCACCGAGATGGTGGTGCGCGAGGGCCTGCCGGGCAGGTTCCTGATCCCGGCGTCCACGTACGCGAGCCAGCCGACCTTGTCCTTCAGGTCGTCCCGCGTGTCCGACATGATGGCGGCGTCGTAGCCGATCCCCGCCATGACCAGGAACACGTGGGCGTCCTGGGCGCGGTCCACAGTGACGTGCACGACGTCGATGGTCCGCTCCGTCCCGCGGAACGCGGACTCGACGGCGGCATCCGGATCGTCGACGGCGATGTCGAGGTTCCGGGCGAGCAGATTCCCGGTGCCCAGCGGCACGAGGGCCATCATGGTCCCGGTGCCGGCGAGTTCCTCGGCGACGCACCGGACCGTGCCGTCCCCGCCGGCCGCGATGACGAGGTCCACCCCCGCCTCGAGCGCCTCCCGGGCCTGGCCGTGCCCGGGATCGTCGGCGGTCGTCTCGATCACGAGCGGTTCCTCCCAGCCGTCCTCGGCCGAGATGCGCCGGACGGCGCCCTCGACGTCGGCGGTGGTGGCCTTGATGGGGTTGACGATCAGCGCGGCCCGACGGCGGCCCGATCCGGCATCCGCGACGGCGTCGGTATCGGTGTCGGTGGTCGGCGCGGGTAAGACGTCGGTGGGCATGGTGTCCTTCGTGCGGGGTGTCAACGGGTGGCTCCGTCGAGCTTATCCCGGCCGCCCCCGGCGCCGAGGGTAATCTTTGGGACGTGAACTTTCCCCAGCGATACGTGGCCCTCGGCGATTCCTTCACCGAAGGGGTGGGCGACTGGGACCCGGCGTCCCCCAACGGCGTGCGCGGCTGGGCGGACCGCGTGGCCGAGCAGCTCATCCTCGCCGACCCCTCCTGGGGCTACGCGAATCTCGCGATCCGCGGGAAGAAGATGCGCCAGATCCTCGACGAGCAGATCGACGCCGCGCTGGCGCTGCAGCCGACGCTCGTGACCCTCTACGCGGGTGCCAACGACATCCTGCGCCCCCGTATCGACATCGACGCCCTCATGGCGCACTACGACGACGGCATCGGGCGGCTCCGCGACGCCGGAGCCGCCGTCGTGCTGTTCACGGGCTTCGACGCGGCGGGTTCCGCCGTGTTCGGGAAGACCCGCGGACGCACGGCCGTCTACAACGAGTGGGTCCGCGAGATCGCCGACAACCGCGGCGCGACGATCGTGGACTACTGGCGGCTGCGCGAGTTCCAGGACTGGGGTTACTGGGACGTCGACCGCATGCACATGTCCACCGCCGGACACACGCTGATGGCCGCGCGCGTCCTCGAGGCACTGAAGGCCTCCCACCGGATCGACCTGCCGGAGCTCGAGGCACGCCCGGTCCTCCGACGGGCCGAGCAGCTCAAGGCGGATGCGCAGTGGGCCCGGGAGTACCTGAAGCCGTGGGTGGGCCGACGCCTGCGCGGCGTCTCCTCGGGCGACGAACTGACCGCCAAGTACCCGGCGCCGGTCCAGCCCGACTGGGCGACCGTCCCGGCCTGAGGTCTCCGGGCCCGACATGCTGCCGCCCCGTGCACCGGTCGTGCTGCAGTATCCCCTCCGCGGATCCTTCCGGGCCCGCAACAGCCCTGCACGCCGCGTGCCGAGCCACGGCACCCACCTGATGGGCACCACCTACGCCATCGACCTCGTCCCCGTCGACGTGCACGGCCGGGTGGCCGCGCGCGGGTGGCGCGCCCTGCTGGCCACCGAGCCGCCCGAGGCGTTCGTCGGCTTCGGCGCCCCGGTCCTGGCGCCGGCCGCCGGCACCGTCGTGATCGCCCACGACGGCGAGGAGGACCACGCGGCGCGGAGGTCGCAGCCTGCGCTGCTGGCCTACACGGCGGGCCAGTCCCGCCGGATCCACGACGGGCCGGCGGCGATTGCCGGCAACCACGTCGTCGTCGCCCTCGAACGTGGCGGGCCCTTCGTGCTGGTGGCCCATCTGCGCCGGGGATCGCTCCGGGTCGGGGTGGGGGACCGGATCCTCGCGGGGGAGTCACTGGCCGAGTGCGGGAACTCCGGCAACAGCACCCAGCCGCACGTGCACCTGCAGGTGACCGACAGCACCGACTGGGGTGCCGCGCGTGGCCTGCCCCTCGCCTTCCGGACCGCCACGGGCACCGAGGTGCCGCGCGAGTCGCAGATCATCCGGGTGTGAGGACCGACGGGGCCCGACAAGCACCCGCGGCAGTGGCCCGCAAGCCGGCGCCGCTCCGCGCGGAGCCCTTCGGCGGCCCGGAACCGGTGTGCCAGAATGAGCGGATGGCGGCGCAATGGCTCACATCCGACGAGCGGCGCGCATGGCTGGCCCTGTATGCGCTGACGTCCCTGGTCCCCGCGAGCCTCGACGCGCACCTGTTCCGCGAGGCACGCATCACCCTGTTCGACTACACGGTCCTCGCGATGCTCTCCGAGTCCGAGGGCAGGTGCCTGCCCATGAGCGAACTGGCTGCACGCTCGACGGCGTCGCTCTCGCGTCTCAGCCATGTGGTGAAGAAGCTGGAGGGGCGCGGCTGGGTGACCCGCCTCCCGTCCCACTCGGACGGCCGGGTGACGACGGCCTCCCTGACGCCCGCCGGACTCGAGATGCTGACCGAACTGGCGGTCGCGCACGTCGCGCAGGTCCGCGCCACGGTCTTCGACGCCCTCGACGGGCAGGACGTTGCCGACCTCGAGCGGGTGGGCCGCAAGATCCTCCGCGGCATGGACAGCGCCCACTGGATCCTGTCCGACGGCGAGGAGATCGGGGCGAGCGCCTCACCCCGGTCGCCCTAGGCCTGCACCGGTCACGATCCCCTCGGTCACGCACCCCGTCCGAGGACCCGACAGCACCCGACAGCACCCGACAGCACCCGGCAGAGACCGGGGATAGGACGGCAGATGGCCCCGCACGGACAGTTCCGGCACCAACCCAGCGTCCTCGCGATCGTCCTCGCGGGCGGGGCCGGCGGCCGCCTCGGCGCCCTCACAGACCACCGCGCCAAGCCGGCCATGCCCCTCGGCGGCAGCTTCCGGCTCATCGACATCGCACTGTCGAACCTGCATCACAGCGGCATCTCCGACGTCTGGATCATGGAGCAGTACCAGCCGAAGACCATCAACGACCACCTCCGCAACGGCCGGCCCTGGGACCTCGACCGCACGCGCGGCGGACTGCTGGTCCTGCCGCCCTTCAGCGGCAGGGAGGGTGAGGGCTTCGCCGACGGCAACGCGGACGGCCTGCTCCGCCAGGCCGCCTTCATCCGGGACTTCGCCCCGGACCTCGTCCTGGTGCTCAGCTCCGACCACCTCTACCGCCTCGACTACCGTGACGTCGTCGACACGCACCTGCGCACCGGCGCGGACCTCACCATGGTCACCGTCGACTTCGACGGCGACGCCTCCCACCACGGCGTGGCCACCGTCGACGACGCCGGCAGGGTCACCGACTTCGCCTACAAGCCCGACAGCCCTCCCACGAGCATCGTGGCTGCCGAGATCTTCCTCTACACCGCGGCCGCCCTGCTCGACACGCTCGACAGCCTGCAGGACACCGAGGACGGGCTCGGGGACTACGGGCACCACCTGGTGCCCCACCTGGTGCAGCGCGGAGCCGTGGTGGAGCATCGGCTCGAGGGGTACTGGCGGGACCTCGGGACGCCGGTCAACTACCTCCGTGCCCACCTCGACCTCGTCGACGGCCGGGGGCTGGATCTCGCGGACCCGCAGTGGCCCATCCTCACCGAGCCCCCGCAGCTGACCCCGGCGCGCATCGGTGAGGGAGCCGTGGTCGCCGACGCGCTGATCGCCCCCGGAGCCACGGTGCACGGCACCGTCCGCAGGAGCGTCATCGGCTCGGGCGCCACGGTGGAGGCCGGTGCCGTCGTGGAGGACTCGGTGCTGCTCAACCGCGTGCGGGTCACCGCGGGCAGCCGCGTCCGGCACGCGATCGTCGACTCCGGCGCTGTCGTGTCGGGGGACTGCGCCGGGGCAGGACCGGACGAGCCCGTGGTCGTCGACCGCGACGGGCGGATGAGCGACTGACGCGTTTTGGTCAAGCCAGATCCTGCCGGTAGTATGGTAGGGCGTTTGGCTGTGGCTGACGCCGATCCGTCCGTGGACGGGACGGAGTCCGCCCGGTTACCCGCGACTACCTGAAATGTCGGGCTGTGCGCCGCGAGGCTGTGCGCCGCCCGATCTTCACCGTCTTCCCCGCGGCGAGGCGCTTCGGCAGGTTCTCACCCTGCCAGGCCAACCTCCGGAAAGCTGCAGTAATAGCGGTGTCATTACTGGTGGCGGGACGCTCGACAAGTGATTCCGTCACGTTCATCTAATCTGGAGGAGAGTTATGGCAGCCCACTGCCAAGTGACCGGAGCCGAGCCCGGCTTTGGACACAGCATTTCGCACTCGCACCGCCGCAACAAGCGCCGGTTCGACCCCAACATTCAGAAGAAGCGCTACTACGTGCCTTCCCTGCGCCGCAACGTGACGCTGCAGGTCTCGGCCCGCGGCATCAAGACGATCGACGTCCGCGGCATCGACGCTGTCGTCGCGTCGATCCTCGCGAGGGGAGTGAAGCTCTAATGGCGAAGGACAAGGACGTACGTCCGATCATCAAGCTGAAGTCCACCGCAGGGACGGGCTACACCTACGTGACGCGCAAGAACCGTCGTAACGATCCGGACCGCATGGTCCTGATGAAGTACGACCCCAAGATCCGCAAGCACGTCGAATTCCGAGAGGAGCGCTAAACCATGGCCAAGAAGTCAAAGATTGCTCGCAACGAGCAGCGCAAGGTCATCGTCGAGCGCTACGCGGCCAAGCGCCTCGAGCTCAAGAAGACCCTCGTCGACGAGAACGCCACCGACGAAGCCCGCGAAGCAGCACGCCTCGGCCTGCAGAAGCTTCCCCGCAACGCCTCGCCGGTGCGACTGCGCAACCGCGACCAGATCGACGGCCGCCCCCGCGGCACGCTCCAGAAGTTCGGCATCTCGCGTGTCCGCTTCCGTGACATGGCGCACCGGGGCGAGCTGCCCGGCGTGACCAAGTCGAGCTGGTAGCAGCCACCGGGGCGTGACGCCCTCCGCACGGCACCTCGGAAGCCGGCAACCCACGGGTTGCCGGCTTCTGCCGTTTCCGCCCGAAGCCCGCGAATGAGGCCCGAACTGGGTCAATCCGCCCCCGATCGGGCCGAAAAGCCGCGTAAACACGCGGAACACCGCGTGCAAGCTGATAGGTTTTCGAACAGAGGCTTTTCGAATACCGCGGAAAGCTCGTTCCGAAGAGTACGTCCAGGAGGACCTAAATTGGCTAAGAACCGTAGTGAACTTGTCTCCGAGGTAGCAGCGAAGGCCGACACCAGCCAGGCTGCAGTCAACAGCGTCCTCGACGCGCTGTTCGACGTCTTCGCCGAGTCCATCGCCAAGGACGAGAAGATCACCATCCCCGGATGGCTCGCCGTCGAACGCACGAGCCGCGCAGCGCGCACGGGCCGCAACCCCCAGACCGGCGAGACCATCCAGATCGCGGCCGGCCACAGCGTCAAGCTGACCGCCGGCTCGAAGCTGAAGGCTTCCGCCAAGTAGTCCACGTTCCACCGGAGGGCCGCTGCCACCATGGCAGCGGCCCTCCGTCGTTCCTGCACGGATCCGCCCCGGGCGTACGGTCCCGCAGGGAATTCGCCCTATTTCTACTGCGGGTAGAGAATGGTGTATGTGTCCACTACTGCCAAGCACCCGCGCGAGACGCTCGCCAGCACCTCCCCGGAGCGCGCCATCGGGACCGTCTGGCTGGTCCTTGCCGGCGTCGCGGTCCTCGCCGCACTCGTGGTGGCCCTGTTCTTCTCCGGCGCGGCGGCCGCCCGCCAGCTCGGTGACCCCGGCGCCCTGACGCGGTGGGGCCTGCCCGTCGCCAAGGTCCTCAACAACACCGCGGCCGCAGGCACCATCGGCGCCCTCGTCTTCGCCGTCGTCATGCTGCCGCGGCAGGTCGGTTCGAAGGGGCGGAAACCCCGGGAGGATGCAGGCGAGCATCCGGCCTTCTCCCGCGTGCTGCTCCTCGCCTCCGCCTCCGCCGTCGCCTGGACGCTCGGCGCGCTCGGCGTCATGGTCTTCACCTACTCGGACGCCGCGGGCCTCCCGCTCAGCTCCGACCCCACCTACACCCAGGGCCTCGCGGCGTTCCTCACCGACTTCTCCACGGGGCGCGCCTGGCTCGTGACGTCCATCGTGTCCGCCGTCCTCGCCACGATCCTGTTCGGGGTGCGGTCCCAGATCGGGCTGGCGCTGGCCCTCGTGCTGGCGCTCCTGAACCTGCTGCCTATGGCCCTGATCGGCCACTCCGCCAGCGGCGACGACCACAACGCGGCCGTCAACTCGATCGCCCTGCACCTCGTGGGCGTGTGCCTGTGGGTCGGCGGGATCATCGCGCTGGCCGTCGTCGGCGGCAGACTGGGCGAGCAGACGGTGCCCGTCCTCAAGCGCTTCTCGGCCCTGGCCGGGTTCGCGTTCCTGCTCGTGGTGGCCTCGGGCGTGGTGAACGCGAGCCTCCGCATCACGGATCTCGCGCAGCTCAGCTCGCAGTGGGGCCTGCTGGTCACCTTCAAGACCATCGCCACGCTGCTGCTGGGCGGCATCGGCTGGATGCACCGGCAGTGGATCATCCCGCAGCTGGACGCCCCCGCCGGGACGGCCGCGTCGAAGCTGTCCGCCCGACGGGTGCTGTGGCAGCTCATCGCCGTGGAACTCGTGGTCATGGCCGCGGTCTCCGGCGTGGCAGGGGCCCTCGGCCGCACCGCGCCGCCCCGCACCGAGGAACTGCCCACCGCGGCAGGGCCCGCCCGCATCCTGACCGGCTACGACCTCCCGCCCGAGCCCACCCCGATCCGCTGGCTCAGCGAGTGGCGGCCCGACTGGCTGTGGATCACCGTCGCCCTGACCCTCGGCGTCGCCTATATCCTCGGCACGGTGAAACTCCGCCGCCGCGGCGACTCCTGGTCCCTGCTGAAGCTCGCCAGCTGGATCGTGGGCCTGCTGCTGCTCACCTACTTCACGTCCGGAGCCCCCGCCATCTACGGCATGGTGCTGTTCAGCGCCCACATGATCGACCACATGGCGCTGACCATGGTGGTGCCGCTGTTCCTCGTCCTCGGAGCGCCCGTCACACTGGCGCTCAGGGCGCTCGACGCGCGACGCGACGGCACGCGCGGCATCCGCGAGTGGATCCTCGTGATCGTGCACTCCTGGCCGTCACGGATCATCACGCACCCGCTGTTCGCGGCCGGCAACTTCGTGGCCTCGATCATCGTCTTCTACTACTCGCCCCTGTTCGGCTTCGCGCTCCGCGAGCACGTGGGCCACGAGCTCATGATCACGCACTTCCTCATCACCGGGTACATCTTCGTGCTCTCGATGATCGGCTCCGATCCTGTCCCGTTCCGCGCGCCCTACCCGCTGCGGATCGTGCTCCTGTTCGCCACCATGGCCTTCCACGCCTTCTTCGGCGTGACCCTCATGGGCTCCACCTCCCTGCTCGAGGCCTCCTGGTTCGGCAACATGGGCCGCGAGTGGGGTGTCTCGGCCCTCGCCGACCAGCAGGTGGGCGGTGCCGTGACGTGGGGCGTGGGCGAGATCCCGACGCTGCTGCTCGCGATCGGCGTCGCGGTGATGTGGTCCAGGTCGGACGCCCGGGAGACGAAGCGCACCGACCGTGCGGCGGACAGGAATAACGACGCCGATCTCACGGCTTACAACAGCATGTTCGCCGACCTCGCCAAGCGCGACGCCGGAACCCGCGGGCCAGGGCAGCAGTCCCCCGCGCGGGCCACACCAGGAGACTCTGCAGGGGAGACCGAATGACCGAGACCACCGTGCGCACCGGCTACCGCGTGCGCGGTTCAGCGCTGACCGGCCGCAACTGGCTCAACACCGGCGGGAAGCAACTGCAGCTGGAGGACCTGCGCGGCAAGATCGTCATCCTCGACTTCTGGACCTTCTGCTGCATCAACTGCCTCCACGTCCTCGACGAGCTGCGTCCCCTCGAGGAGCAGTACTCGGACGTCCTCGTCACGGTGGGCGTGCACTCCCCGAAGTTCGAGCACGAGGCCGACCCGGTGGCGCTCGCCGCCGCCGTCGAACGCTACGACATCCACCACCCGGTGCTGGACGACCCGGAACTGACCACGTGGCAGGCCTACACGGCGCGGGCCTGGCCGACGCTCGTGGTCATCGACCCCGAGGGCTACATCGTGGCGCACCTCTCCGGCGAGGGGCACGCCGCCGGGCTCACCTCCCTGGTGGAGGAGCTCGTGGCCGAGCACGAGGCCAAGGGCACGCTGCACCGCGGGGACGGGCCCTACGTGCCCGCCGAGAGCACGGCCGGGGACCTGAAGTTCCCGGGCAAGCTCATCGCCCTGCCCGCCACCGGCACCTTCCTCGCGGGCGACACGGGCCACCACCGCCTCGTGGAGCTCGAGGCGGACCTCGTCACCGTGCGCCGCACCATCGGCTCCGGGACCAAGGGCTTCCGCGACGGTGCGGCCGGCGAGGCACAGTTCAACGAGCCGCAGGGCGTCGCGCTCCTCCCGGCAGGGCTCGCCGCGGAGGTCGGGTACGACGTCGTCGTGGCCGACTCCGTGAACCACCGCCTGCGCGGTGTCACCCTCGCCACGGGCGAGGTGCGCACGCTCGCCGGGAACGGCACGCAGCGCCTGCTCGACGCCGGCAACCACACCAAGACGGGCCGGCAGGAGAACGCGCACGAGGTCGGCGCGGAGAGCGAGACACCGCGCCTCACCCAGACGCAGCTCGGTACCGACGCCCTGAACGTGTCGCTGTCCTCCCCCTGGGACGTGCTCCACTCGACGGTCCTGGACCGCTTGGTCGTCGCGATGGCGGGCACGCACCAGATCTTCACCTACGACCCCCGCAGCCACGCCGTCGAGGTCCTCGCCGGTACCGGCCTCGAGGGGCTGCTCGACGGCGACGCTTCCGCGGCGTGGTTCGCCCAGTCCTCCGGTCTCGCCGAGGACGCCAACGGCACCATCTGGATCGCCGACTCCGAGACGTCCTCGGTGCGGATCCTGTCCTTCCTCGAGGTCGACGGGCGCAGGCGCGTCCAGGTGCAGACGGCCGTCGGGACCGGCCTGTTCGACTTCGGCTTCCGGGACGGCGACGCCGACCAGGCGCGCCTGCAGCACCCGCTCGGCGTCGCGGCGCTGCCCGACGGCTCCATCGCCATCGCCGACACCTACAACGGCGCCGTGCGCCGCTACGACCCGGCCACGCGCCAGGTGTCCACGCTGCTGCGCGGCCTGTCCGAGCCGTCCGACGTGCTCGTGGACACCACGCCCGTCGCCGACGGCGGGGACCCGCTGCTGATCGTCGTCGAGGCGAACCGGCACCAGCTCGTCCGCGTGCCGCTGCCCAAGGAGGCGCTCGCCGTCGACGAGGGGGCGTCGCAGACGCAGCGGCCCAAGACGCCGATGTCCGCCGGGCCCGTGGCCCTGACCGTGCGCTTCTCCGCCCCCACGGGACAGAAGCTCGACGACCGCTGGGGAGACCCCACGCAGCTGAAGATCAGCGCCTCCCCGGAGTCGCTGCTGGTCTCCGGCGGGGGGACGTCCACGGGATTGACGCGGGAACTCGTGCTGTCCCCCGAGGCGGGCGACGGCGTCCTGCACATCACCGCGCGGGCGGCGTCCTGCGACGGCGAGCCGGGCGGGGAGATCCCCGACCATGCCGCCTGCCACCTGTACCAGCAGGACTGGGGCATCCCGGTGTCGGTCACGGCGGACGGCGACACCGCCCTGACGCTGGACCTGCGCGGCCTGGACTGACCCCGTCGGGGCCGCACCGCAGCCCCACCGCAGCCCGACGCAGACCGACGCAGACCGACGACGCGCACCCAGCATCACGACGAGGAGCCACCATGACCACCGACAGCGGACCCGCAGCACCGGCACAGCGCACGGCCCTCGTGGTGGGAGCCACGGGCATCGCCGGATCGGCGCTCGTGGAGCGGCTCACCGCGGAGGGCTGGCAGGTCCTGGCGCTCTCCCGCAGGCCCGGTGCCGGGCACGACGGCGTCCGCTGGCTGTCCGCGGACCTCACCTCCGCCGACGCCGTGGCAGCCGCCCTCGCCCCGGAGCGGCCCACGCACGTGTTCTTCACCGCCTGGTCGCGGCAGGACACCGAGGAGGCGAACATCGAGGTCAACGCGGGCATGCTGCGGGACCTGCTGCTCGCCCTCCGCGGCAAGGACGTGGCGCACGTGGCCCTCATGACCGGGCTGAAGCACTACCTCGGGCCCTTCGAGGCCTATGCCGCAGGGCAGATGGCCGATACACCGTTCCACGAGGAGGAGCCGCGCCTGCCGGTCCGGAACTTCTACTACGCGCAGGAGGACGAGCTGTTCGCCGCGGCAGCGGAGCAGGGCTTCACCTGGTCGGTCCACCGGGCGCACACGGTGATCGGCCATGCGGTCGGCAACGCGATGAACATGGGACTGACGCTCGCCACGCAGGCCACCCTCTGCCGCGAGGCGGGCGAACCGTTCGTGTTCCCCGGGTCGGAGACGCAGTGGAACGGGCTCACCGACATGACCGACGCCGGGCTCCTCGCCGAGCACATGCTGTGGGCCTCGACGGCCCCCGCCGCGGCCGATCAGGCATTCAACATCGTCAACGGCGACGTCTTCCGTTGGCGCTGGCTGTGGCCGCAGCTCGCCGCCTACTTCGGCGTGGAGTGGGAGGGGTACAGCGGCGCGCCGCGTCCGCTCGAGCAGGCCATGGCCGGCCGCGACGCGCAGTGGGCAGGGATCGCGGAGCGTCACGGCCTCGCCGAGCCCCGACTGGACCGGATGGCCTCCTGGTGGCACACCGACGGCGACCTCGGGCGGGACATCGAGGTGGTCACCGACATGGGCAGGAGCCGCGTGGCCGGGTTCACCGGGTACCGGCGGACCCCGGACGCGTTCACCGCGCTGTTCGACCGCTACCGCGCCGAGCGCCTCATCCCGTGATGCGGGCCGCGGCGGGGAGCGGCAGCGCCTAGTAGCGGACCACGGGCGTGACGGTGACGGCGTCCCCGGTCACCGCGAGGTCGGCGCCGAACTCGAAGGGCACGGACTCCACCACGTCCCGGACCTCGCCCGAGAAGAAGTCCCGGAGCTGGGTCTCGATCCGGGCGGATCCGCGCAGCGGCGCCAGGAGCCAGCCGCCGTCCTTCGGCGTGATGGACGCGGAGGGGTAGTCCTCGATGGACCAGGTGATGTCCCCGGCCAGCCGCTCGTTGGTGATGTAGTTGAACGGGCAGTTCCTGGGCTGGAAGACGGTCTGGCGGGCGCAGTCGTCCAGGAACGCATGCAGCTGGTCGTCGACCGCCCGGGTCAGTTCGGGCGTCGCCTCGGTGGCGAGCGCCAGGGGCGGCGGGGCGTCCCGGCCGGTGACCGTCGCGCGGCGCTCCGGAGCCGAGAAGTACCGGCCCTCGTACTGTGCCGTGACGGCTGCGGGGTAGAAGGAGGCGAGGGACACCCTGCCGTCCGGGAGCCCGACGTCGACGCCGTTCACCGTGGCCCGGACACTGTTCACGGCGGACACCTCGACCGCCGGCAGGACACTCTGCTCGAAGCGCCACACGGTGAACAGGCCCCATTCTGTGCCGGTGCGCTGGAGGGGGAAGTCGGTGGTCGTCCGCGCGCCGTCGAGCGTGTAGCTGACGGGGACCTCCACCCGGTCCGCACCCGCCTCGCGCGCATCGCCGACCGTCACGTCCTCGAGCGCCGCGCCCGCCCGCTCCAGGCCCCCGCCGTCCAGCAGGGCGGGGTTGGAGCCTTCCGGCACCGAGGCGTTGAGCAGGCCCAGTGCCCTGCTGCCGTCGCCGTCGCGCAGCGCCTCGAGGTACAGGCGGACCTGGTGCTCGGGGCCGTACAGCTGCCCGTTGAGGAGGGAGACGGTCGCGAGGAAGCCCGTGCCGACCAGCATCAGTGCCAGCAGCCAGCCCGCGAGCGCCTTCACGACAGGAGTGGTGTGCACCCCTCAACGGTACCGGCTGGTCCGCGTCAGCCGGGCAGGAATCCGAGGAGCGCCCCGAGCACGGCGCACACGAGGCCGACGACGGCGACCACCCGCGTGCCCCGGTACGGCTCCTCGAGGGTCCACTGCGCCGGGTTCCTCGCCTGGTAGAAGATGGTGACGTCCTCCCCGGGCGGCAGCGGCGACGGGGCGGCGCCCTGCCGCCCTCTCCGGATGCCGCCGGACCACAGCGCCTCGACGATCCGGTACCGGTGATCGTGCCAGCGGAGGTACGGGTGCCCCTCGTGGTCGAAGGTGATGGCCTGCGTCCGGGTCCACGACCCGTAGATCAGCCGGATGACGAGTGCAGCGATCAGCAGCCCCAGTCCGAGCGCCGTCAGGCCCGCCGACACGAACTCGATCACCACCGCGGAGCGTGTCTCCTCGGACACCGCCGCGGGGGTCCGCAGCCTCAGGACCACGGGCGCCTGCGGCGTTTCGTGGCGAACAGGCCGCGCGCGAGCTCCTTCCCGATGACCCCGGCCGCCTTCAGGGCGAGATCCGCCAGCTCGTCCCGGTCCGGGCCGCGTCCCGCCGTCGTCCGTCCTGGGACGGGCGGGGCTCCGCGTGCCCGGGTTCCCTGCGCGGAGGCAGGCCGAGGATCTCCTCCTCGATGCGGCGTGCCTCCTCGTCGCGCACCTCGCGTGCATCGCGCGTGGGTCCGGTGGGTCCGGCGTCGCGCGCGGGGGGATCGGGAGGGGGGACCGGTGCGCGGCCCGGGACGCCGCCGGACCGTCCGGTCAGCTTCTCGTACGCGGAATGCCTGTCGACGGCCTGGCTGTACCGGGGGAGGAGGGGGGAGGCGGCGACGGCGGTGGACACCGTCCCCTCGGGTCCGCGGCCCATCACGGATTCGGGGGAGCGGAGCCGGGTCCACGCGACCGGCGTGGGCGCACCGCGCTCGTTCATCACGGTGACCACGGCCTCGCCGATACCGGCGGAGGTCAGGACCTCCTCGAGGTCGTAGTCGCTCATGGGGAAGGTCGAGACCGTGGCGCGGAGGGCCTTGGCGTCGTCGGGGGTGAAGGCCCGCAGCGCGTGCTGGATGCGGTTGGCGAGCTGCCCGAGGACCTCCCCGGGCACGTCCTTCGGTGTCTGCGTGATGAAGAAGATGCCCACGCCCTTGGACCGGATCAGCCGCACGGTGGCCTGGATGGACTCGCGGAAGGCCTTCGAGGACCCGGTGAAGAGCAGGTGCGCCTCGTCGAGGAAGAACACCAGGCGGGGCTTGTCCGTGTCGCCGACCTCGGGCAGTTCGGCGAACAGGTCGGCCAGCAGCCACATCAGGAACGTGGAGAACAGCCGCGGTTTCTGCTGCACGCTGACGAGTTCCAGCGCGGTGATGATCCCGCGGCCGTCCGGCGCGGTCCGGAGGAGGTCCGCCGTGTCGAACTCCGGTTCGCCGAAGAACGCGTCCATGCCCTGGGCCTCGAGCGTCACGAGTCCGCGCAGGATGACCCCGGCCGTGGCGCTCGACAGCCCGCCGAGGGACGTCAGGGCGTCCCGGCCCTCGTCGGAGGTGAGGAAGACGATGACGGCGCGGAGGTCGGCGAGGTCGTACAGCTCCAGGCCGTTCCGGTCCGCGTAGTGGAAGACGAGCTGAAGGCTCGATTCCTGCGTCTCGTTGAGGTCGAGCACCCTGCTGAGGAGCAGGGGGCCGAAGGAGGAGATGGTGGCGCGGACGGGGACGCCGTTCCCGGTGCCGAGGGTGAGGAACTCGACGGGGAAGCCGGCGGGCGCCCAGTCCTGTCCCACGCTCGCCGTGCGCTTCGCCAGCCGGTCCGACGCCGTTCCCGGCGTGGCGAGCCCGGTGAGGTCGCCCTTGATGTCGGACAGGAACACGGGGACGCCCTGCGCGGAGAGCTGCTCCGCCAGGACCTGCAGGGTCACGGTCTTGCCGGTGCCCGTGGCGCCCGCGATCAGGCCGTGCCGGTTCATCATGGCGAGCGGCAGGCGTACCTGCGCGTCGGCGTGCACCGTGCCGCCCACCAGGGCCGCCCCGAGGTGCAGGGTCGGTCCTTCGAAGACGTATCCGGCGGTGATGTCGGCGACCTGGGCGGCGCCGTCGTGTTCGACCATAGGGCCACACTACACAGCAGGACCGGCGCCCTCCCGGGTGCCGGTCCTGCCGTGGAGGAGCTCTCCGGGCGGCTGGCCGCCCGGGTCCGGTCAGCCTGCCGCGTGCCTGCCCCCGGCCGCCGACGAGCCGCCCGAACGGGCACCGGCATCGACCGAGGTATTCCCTGCGGCCGCGGTCCCGTTGCCCGATGTGCCGTTGCCCGATGTGCCGTTGCCGAAGGCGCTCCCGTCCCGGTCCGCCTGTTGGGCGGTGGCGATCTCCTCCGCGCGGTCCTCGGCGGCCTCGGCCGTCAGCGCGGCGCCCGCCTCGGCATCACGCGTCAGGTTCTCCCCGGTCTCGGCGTCGAACAGGTGGAGCTTCCGCGTGTCCAGCCAGATCTCGGCCTCCCGCCCGCCACGGATACGGCTCGCGGCGTCGAGGGTGACCACCACCTGCGGACGGAGTTCGTCGGCGTCCATGTCCCGGGCCAGACTGTTGAGGAGCTCGCGCATCTCGGGTGCGGGGTCGAAGTTGATGTACCCGTACTGTTCGTTGCCGAGCCACTCCGTGTGCGTGAGGGTCGCCATGAACGTGGAGCCGTGGGGGCGCTTGCTGTCCTCCACGAGCTTGGCGTCCTCGAAGAACTCGGGGCGCACACCCACGAGGACCACGCGCTTGCCGGCCGCCTTGCGGGCCTTGTCCTCCGGGATGCCGATGTCGCCGAGCGCGGTTCTCAGGGTGGTGCCCTCGAGGGTCGCGGGCAGGAAGTTCATCGACGGCGAGCCGATGAAGCCCGCCACGAAGAGGTTCACGGGCTGCTCGTACAGTTCCCGCGGGGAGGCGATCTGCTGCAGCTCGCCCTTCTTCAGTACGGCGACGCGGTCGCCGAGGGTCATGGCCTCGGTCTGGTCGTGCGTCACGTAGACGGAGGTGACCCCGAGGCGCCGCTGCATCTGGGAGATCTCGGAGCGCATCTGCCCGCGCAGCTTGGCGTCCAGGTTGGACAGCGGCTCGTCGAAGAGGAACGCGTCCGCCTGGCGGACGATGGCCCGGCCCATCGCGACGCGCTGCCGCTGACCGCCCGAGAGGTTCGCCGGCTTGCGCTGCAGGTGGTCGGTCAGCTCCAGGGTGGCCGCCGCCTCGGTGACGAGCTTGTCCACCTGGTCCTCCGAGTGCTTGCCCTTGGCCAGGCGCAGGGGGAACGCGATGTTCTCGTACACCGTCAGGTGCGGGTACAGGGCGTAGTTCTGGAACACCATCGCCAGGTTGCGGTCCCGGGGTGCCTTGTCGTTCACGCGCTGGCCGTCGATGAGCAGGTCGCCGTCCGTGATGTCCTCGAGGCCCACGATCATGCGCAGCAGCGTGGACTTCCCGCAGCCCGACGGGCCCACGAGGATGATGAACTCCCCGTCCGCGATGTCGATGCTGATGTCGTTGACGGCGGGGAAGCCGTCGCCGTACTTCTTGACCAGGTGGTTGAGGGTGATTGAAGCCATGGTGCGATTCCTTTTCTTGAGCGCGCCGCGGGGGCCGTCAGCCCTTGACGGCGCCCGAGGTCAGGCCGGAGACGATCTGGCGTTGGAAGAGGAGGACGAGGAGGACCACCGGGATCGTGACGATGATCGCGGCCGCCGAGATGGCTCCGGTCGGTGACTCGAACTGCGAGGCCCCGGTGAAGAACGCGAGGGCGGCGGGGACGGGCCGCGCCGCTTCGGTGGACGTCAGCGAGATGCCGTACACGAAGTCGTTCCATGCGATGAAGAACGCGATGATCGCCGTCGTGAACACCCCCGGCAGGGCGAGCGGGACGATGGCCTTGCGGAACGCCTGCCACGTCGTGGCGCCGTCGACCTGGGCCGCCTGCTCCAGTTCCCAGGGGATCTGCCGGAAGAACGCGGCGAGGGTCCAGATGGAGATGGGGAGCGTGAGCGAGAGGTAGGGAATGATCAGGCCGAGCCACGTGTCGTAGAGGCCGATGCTGCGCCACAGGTTGAACAGCGGCGTCACGATCGAGATGACGGGGAAGATCGAGACGGCCAGCGCCGTCGTCAGGATGAGCTTCTTGCCGGGGAAGTCCAGGCGGGCGATCGCGTAGGCGCACAGCGTCGCCAGCACCACGGCGATGAACGTCGCGATGAGCGAGATGCCGATGGAGTTGCGCAGGGCCGAGAGGAACAGCCCCTGGGCGTCGCCGACGAGGATCTGCTCGTAGTTGCTCGTCGTCGCCGTGCCCGACGAGGGGAGGAACTTCCCGCTCGTCAGGTCACTCGGGGACTTGAAGGACGTCGCCAGGATCGAGGCCACCGGGAAGAGCGCGTAGAGGAGGACGAGGACCGTGGCGACCGCCCAGAGGACCTTGTTCCTGGTGCTGGTGTTCGTCATTATCTTCCTCCCTGCGTTCCGGCGAGATCGACCTTGAACAGCTTGATCGCCACGAAGCAGATCAGCAGGACGCAGAGGAACAGGAGCACGGACACAGCCGAGCCGAGTCCGATCTCCAGCCTGCTGATGGACTGCCGGTAGGCGAGCAGCGACAGCACCTCCGTGCCGTAGGCGCCGTTGGTCATGATGAACACGTTGTCGAAGATGCGGAAGGCGTCCAGCGCCCTGAAGAGGACGGCGACCATGATCGCCGCCTTCATGTTCGGGATGATGACCTTGCGCATCTGCTCCCACCAGGTGGCTCCGTCGACCTTCGCCGCCTCGCTGAGCTCGTCCGGTACCTGCGCGAGGCCGGCGAGGAGGAGCAGCGAGATGAACGGCGTGGTCTTCCAGATCTCGGAGGCCATGATGACGAACAGGGCGGTGCCGCCCTGGGCGAACCAGTTGAGGTTCTCGTCGATGCCCGGCAGCCAGGCGAACCAGCTGTTGACGTAACCCGAGTTGATGTCGAAGGCGTAGAACCAGGCGAACGCGGAGACCACGGTGATGATGCCGTAGGGCACGAGGATCGCGGTGCGCAGCAACCCCCGGACCGACTTCAGTGCCTTGTGCATCACGAGCGCGAGGGCGAACCCGAGGACGAGCTCCACGAGGACGGTGACGACGGTGATGAAGACCGTCGTCCACAGCCCGGACCACCAGACCGGATCCGACAGGATCACGAGGTAGTTCTCGAGGCCGATGAAGGCCCGCTCATCGGGCGCCGTCAGCCGGAAGCGGAACAGCGACTCGTAGATGGCCTGCAGGATCGGGTACAGCGTGACGAGCAGCATGATGACGAACGCCGGACCGGCGAGGATCCAGCCGAGCCGCCGCTCCGCGCGGGTGCGGTCGCTGTACTGCTTCGGGGCCCTGCCGGTCTTGGTGCCGTTGCCCCGGCCCGCGTCGAGGCGCGGTCCGGCTTCTGCGGGCGACGCCGTCGTCGTCTTCGCTGGGATGGCGGAGGTCACAGGAGTTGCTCCCCTCTGAGGACCGATGTGATGAAGTCGCTCGACGACTGCGGCGTGCTGTCCGGGTCGACGGCGGCGGGTGGCGCCCAGCGCTGCTGGATGCCGGTGGAGACCTCGTTGTAGAACGGGGTCTGCGGGCGGGGTGCCGCGACCTGGAGGGAATCCCTGATGGTCTCGGCCATGGGGAAGGACTCCTCGATCCGGGGGTCCTCGTAGGCCTCCGTGTTCGCCGGCGGGTTGCCGTTGGTCACGAAGTACTCCGACTGGTTCTCGACCGAGACGATGCACTGGATCGCCTCGTAGGCGAGCTCGGGGTTGTCGCTCGAGGCTCCCACGCCGAGGTTGATGCCCCCGAGCGGCGGGGCCGCCTCCTGGTCCTCGGTCATCCTCGGGTAGATGCCCCAGCCGATGTCGTCGATGACCGCCTGGTCGAGGGTGCCCGCCTCGACGGCGCCGACGGTGGCGGGGTAGACGAACGGCCAGTTCACCATGAAGGATCCGGAGTCCCCCTGGAAGCCGATGAGGGAGGCGTTCTCGTCCTGTGTGGGAAGCCCCGGGCCGCCGAGCCCGTCCTTGCCGATCGTGGAGATGACCTCCGCGGCGGCGATCCCGGCGTCGGAGTCCAGGCCGAGCTCGACGGTCTCCGCCGTCGCCTCGGGGTCCACGATGATCGAGCCGCCGGCCGACTCGATGAGGGCGTTGAGCCAGACCGTCATGGATTCGGCCTGCGCGCCCTGCACCCCGAGGGTCTTCTCCTGGGTCCGCGCCGCCTCCATGACCTGCTCCCAGGTGACGGGGCCGGACATGTCGAGGCCGGCCGCCTCCGCCACGGACTTGCGGTACCAGAGGATCTGCGTGTTGGCCCAGAACGGGACCGTGACGAGCTCGTCCTTCCAGGTGGCACCGGCGATGGCGCCCTCGACGACGTTCTCCGTGGTGGCTTCGGCGACGTCCTCGGGGACCGGCGCCAGGAAGCCCGGTTCGGCGAGTTCGGGGATGAACGGCGGGTCGAGGCTCATGATGTCGAGCGATGCGTCGCCCGCTGCCAGGCGGCGTGCGAGCTGCTCGCGCTGCGAGGCGGCGTCGTTCGGGAGGAGCGAGGTCTCGATGCTGTAGCGGCCGCCGGACTCGTCGCTGCACTTCTGCGCGATGGCGGCCTGGCCGCCGGCATCCGGGTTGATGTACCAGGTGAGGCTGTTGTCCGCCTGCGCGGGTCCGCAGCCGCTCATGACCAGCGTCCCCATGACCAGGCCCGCCAGGACGGTGCCTCCCGGACGGTTTCTCACGGCGGAGCGTGTTCGTCGACTGTTGGGCATTCGTACCGAGCCTCCACATCCTTGTAGACAACCCGGCTGACGGTCCGGACGAACCGACAGCCTAAGCAACCTTGCTTTTTCGACCCTATGCCTTGGCGCGGCAAATCGCTAGACAGGCTGCTGACGATCACGCGACGCGCGGATGTGTCCCGGCAGGACGTCAGAAGACGGCGGAATGATCCAGGGCGAACGGAGGGCGCTCGACGCCTGCGGTCACGGCCTCCGCGGGATCGGAGCCGAGCTCCACGATCCGGTTGTCGGCGTCGACGTGCACCACGGTGGGGACGAACGCACGGGCTTCCTCGGTGGTCATCTGCGCGTAGGCGATGAGGATGACGAGGTCTCCGCGGTGCACGAGGTGCGCGGCCGCCCCGTTGATGCCGATGACACCGGATCCACGCTCACCGGCGATGGTGTAGGTCTCGAGCCGGGCCCCGTTGGTGATGTCGACGATCGAGACGAGCTCCCCGGGCAGGATGTCCGCGGCGTCGAGCAGGTCGAGGTCCACGGTGACGGAGCCGACGTAGTGGAGGTCGGCGTGGGTGACGGTGGCGCGGTGGATCTTCGACGCGAACATTGTGCGATTCATCGCCTCAAGGATACTGCCGATACCGGGCCCTGAGGTGGGCGGGGGAGGTGTCCTTGGGCACACCGGGCCCTCCCCGGAGGGAACAAGAGCGGGCGACGGGAATCGAACCCGCGTATCGAGCTTGGGAAGCTAGCGCTCTACCATTGAGCTACGCCCGCACGGTGCTTGAACCGCTCCATCACCTTACAACAGTTCTTCCGGCTTCCCGGGATCGGGCGCCGCCGCGGCCCTCGCCCGGTCGATCAGCTCCCGCCACGGATCGCCGAGGTGGCTCTCCGAGAGGTGCACCTCCGTGTAGCCGATGGCGATCCGGTAGGTGAAGCGGTCCCGCTGCCGGCCGGCTCCCCGCGGCGCCGCGGCGGCTGAACTCCCGGCCTGAGTCCCGGCCTCGGTTCCCGCCGGGGTGTCGCCCGGAGTGTCGCCCGGAGCTCCCGCCGCCTCGGCCTCCGCCAGCGGGAGCCAGCGCTGCTCGGCCTCCGTCCGGCTGACCTCGAGGCTCCACGTCCGGGTGAGTCCGCCGAAGCCGCCCGACCGGGTGATCTCGATCCTCACGGCAGCACGCCGACCTGCGTCCACGCCCCGGCGACCGCGCCCGCCTCCGGGCTGCCGGGCCCGAACCGCTTCTCCGCGGACTCCTGGGTGGCCCGCGCGAACGTGGGGAAGTCGCAGTCCGGGGGGATGCTGCCGCCGAGGACGGCGTCGTACCAGATGCGGCCCGCACCCTCCCAGGCCCGGCCGCCGATCGACGTGGCCGCGAGGTAGAAGGCGTGGTTGGGGATGCCGGAGTTGATGTGGACGCCGCCGTTGTCCGAGGTCGTCACGACGTAGTCGGCCATGGTGGCCGGCTGCGGGTCCCGGCCGAGGACGTCGTCGTCGTAGGCCGTGCCCGGCGCGGCCAGGGACCGCAGCGCCCTGCCCTCCACCGCCGCCGTGAAGATGCCCTCGCCCACGAGCCATGACGCGGCAGCGGCGTCCTGGCCGCGTTCGCGCTGCTCCACGAGGACACCGAAGACGTCCGACAGGGACTCGTTGAGGGCGCCCGACTGGCCCTGGTACTCGAGGTTGGTCGAGTACTGCGTGAAGCCGTGCGTGAGCTCGTGGCTGATCACGGTGAGGGAGGCCGTGAAGCGTCCGAAGACCTCGCCGTCGCCGTCGCCGAAGACCATGCGCTCGCCGTCCCAGAAGGCGTTGTCGTAGTTGGCCCCGTAGTGCACCGTCGCCTCGAGGGGCCGGCCGGCGCCGTCCACGGACGACCTCCCGTACTCCTCGCTGAAGAGCCGGTAGGTGGCGCCGAGACCGTCGTAGGCCTCGTCGGCTGCGGCGTCGCCGGTGGGCGGCGCGCCCTCCCGGCGCACGAGGGCCCCGGGGAGCTCCTCGCGGCCGCCGGCGTCGGAGATCCGGCGGGTCAGGGTCCCCATGACGGCGGACCCCTGCCGCACCGGGGCCTTCAGTGCCTCCGCCCGGTGCTGCAGCACGGGTTCGAGTTCCAGCAGGGCGTGGCGGGCGGCCTCGGACGCGACGGACAGGTGCGCGTCCCGCAGGGCGGCGAGGCGGGTGAGCAGGTGGGGCGGGATGATGCTGCAGTGGATCGGCTGCATGGAGACCTCCTCGGACTGGTCCCACCGTAGACGGGCGGACCGACAGTGCACGGGCAGGCGGCCGTCCTGTCCCGAAGGGCGCCGCGTAGGCTTGCCGCATGAGCGTGGAGCGGAACACCCGCAACCTGGAGCAGGGCATCAAGCGGGACTTCTCCGACACGATGAGCTACGGCGCGTACCTCGACCTGGACCGCCTGCTGGACGCCCAGCATCCGGTGAGCTCCCCGGAGCACCACGACGAGATGCTGTTCATCATCCAGCACCAGACCTCGGAGCTGTGGCTGAAGCTCGTCCTGCACGAGCTGCGCGCCGTCCGTCTCCACCTGCGGGAGGACGACCTGCGGGCCGCGATGAAGGGCATCGCCCGGATCAAGCACATCCAGCGCTCGCTGACGGAGCAGTGGTCCGTGCTGGCGACCCTCACCCCGTCCGAGTACGCCGAGTTCCGTGGCGACCTCGGCTCCGCGAGCGGTTTCCAGTCCTACCAGTACCGCGCCGTGGAGTTCCTGCTCGGCAACAAGAACGCGGCCATGATCCCGGTGTTCGGCTCCGATCCGGCCGCCCGGGCCCTGCTGACCGAGCTCCTGGCGCAGAGCAGCGTGTACGACGAGTTCATCGCGCTGCTGGCGCGGCGGGGCTACGCGATCCCGGCGGAGCTGCTCGGACGCGACAAGAGCGTGGCTCACGAGTTCGCGCCCGCGCTCGTCGCCGTCTACAAGCAGGTGTACGAGGACGCCGCCGGGCACTGGGACATCTACGAGGCGTGCGAGGAGCTCGTGGACCTGGAGGACAACTTCCAGCTCTGGCGGTTCCGGCACCTCAAGACCGTCGCGCGGACCATCGGGTTCAAGACCGGCACGGGCGGCTCGTCCGGCGTCGGGTTCCTCCAGCGCGCCCTCGAGCTCACGTTCTTCCCCGAGCTGTTCGCCGTGCGCACCGAGATCGGGAACTGACCGGCCCTCGAGCGAGCGCGCCGACGAGCGCGCCGACGAGCGCGCCGACGAGCGCGCCGACGAGCGCGCCGGCGGCGCGCTGCCGGGCTGGTAGCTTTGAACGGTGCTGATCTCAGACCGCGACATCCGGGCAGAACTCGACGCCGGGCGGATCGTCCTCGACCCGCATGACCCCGCGATGGTGCAGCCCTCGAGCGTCGACGTGCGCATCGACCGCTACTTCCGGTTGTTCGACAACCACAAGTACGCCCACATCGACCCCGCCGAGGACCAGCCGGAGCTCACCCGCCTGGTGGAGGTGGCCCCCGACGAACCGTTCATCCTGCACCCGGGCGAGTTCGTGCTGGGCTCCACCTACGAGACCGTCACGCTGCCGGACGACATCGCCGCGCGCCTGGAGGGGAAGTCCTCCCTGGGCCGGCTCGGGCTCCTCACGCACTCCACGGCCGGCTTCATCGACCCCGGGTTCTCGGGCCACGTGACCCTCGAGCTGTCCAACATGGCCACCCTGCCGATCAAGCTGTGGCCGGGCTCGAAGATCGGGCAGCTGTGCTTCTTCAAGCTCACCTCCCCGGCCGAGCACCCCTACGGCTCCGGCGAGTACGGCAACCGGTACCAGGGCCAGCGGGGCCCGACGGCGTCGCGCAGCCACCTGAACTTCCACCGCACCCGGATCTAGGGGATCAGGCCTCCGGCACGACGGCGCGCGTCACGCGCGCGGGAGGCCTGACCGGGAGCAGCACGAGGAGCCCCGCGAGCAGGACCACGAGGATGCCGATCACGCCGTAGAGCTGCGAACCGAAGATCCCGATGCACAGGGCGAACAGGGTCGGGGCGAGGAAGCTCACCGCGCGGCCCGTCGTCGCGTACAGGCCGAACAGCTCGCCCTCGTCGCCCACCGGGGCGAGGCGCGCGAGGTAGGCCCGTGAGGACGCCTGGGCGGGACCGACGAAGAGGGTCAGCAGCAGGCCGAAGACCCAGAACGTGGTGTCCGAGGTCCATTCCATGCCGAAGAAGGAATGCGTCTCCGTGCCCAGCAGGAGGATCGCCGTCCCGGCGACCAGGAGCCCGACGAGGGAGCCGATGATGACGCGCTTGGGCCCCACGCGGTCGTCGAGGAAGCCGCCGATGACGGCGCCCGCCGCCGCGATGACGTTGGCGGCGATGGCGAAGACGATCACCATGCTCGCGGAGAAGCCGAAGGCGCCCGCGGCGAGGATGCCGCCGAAGGTGAAGACGGCGGCGAGCCCGTCGCGGAAGATGGCGCTGGCGAGCAGGAAGTAGATGGTGTGCGGGCTCTCCCGGTAGATGGTCCTCACGCGGCGCACCAGCAGCCCGTAGGACGCGAGGAAGCCCAGCTGTGCGGCCCGGGCGCGGCGCGGGACCTCCGGCACCGCGAGCATCACCGGGATCGCGAACGCCGCGAACCACAGCGCCGAGAAGACGGCGACCAGGCGGATGTTCAGGCCGTCCTCGCTCGAGGCCCCGGGCCAGTCGACCACCGGCTGGATGAACACCACGAGGACCACCACCAGGGCCGCGATCCCGCCCACGTACCCCATGGCCCAGCCGAAACCGCTGACGCGCCCGATGGTGGACGGCGTGGAGATCTGGGTCAGCATCGCGTTGTAGTTGACCCCGGCGAACTCGAAGAAGATGTTCGCTGCGGCGATCAGCGCGACGCCGAGGATCAGCATCTGGGGGCTCGGGAACACGAAGAAGCACAGCGCCGTGAGGACGGCGACCACGAGGCTGTTGACGCCGAGCCAGAGCTTCCGCCGGCCGCCGCTGTCGGAGCGCTGGCCGGTGACGGGCGCGAGGAGCGCGATCAGCAGGCCGGCCACGGCGAGGCCCCAGCCGAGCACCTGCGAGGCCCGCTCCTCCCCGCCGAACGGCTCGGACGTGAGATAGACCGTGAACACGAACGTGGTCATGACGGCGTTGAACGCGGCCGAGCCCCAGTCCCAGGACGCCCAGGCGAGGACGGGTCTGCTGAAGATGCGGCCGGAGCCCACGACCGGCAGGGGTGCAGGGGCCTCCGCGGGCGGAGGGACCTGCTGATGCGTACTCATAGGGCACATGCTAGCGCCGCATGACGTGCGTCACGCCCGGTCCGCCGCGGCCGCGCCGGGGCGGGCACCGCCCGCGGTCGGTGGGAGGTCGAAGTAATTCCTTCGCTAGACTGGAGGGAGCCCGACCGTCCCCCAGCGGAAGATCGAGACCCATGCTCACCGTGCTCATCGCGATGTTCGCGCTGGCACTCGGAGCGCCCCTTCTCTTCGCCCGGTTCGGCAGATCCGCCTTCTTCGTCCTCGCCGCAGCGCCGGCGGCGGCCTTCGGGTGGCTCCTCGTCGAGCTGCCCGCCGTCCTCTCTGCCGACCAGGCAGCCCCGACCGGTGCGCCCGGCGCCCCGCCGTCGCTCGTGATCCCCTGGATCCCCTCCCTGCAGCTCGAGCTCGCCTTCCGGCTCGACGCGCTGGCCGCGGTGCTCTGCCTCCTGATCCTCGGGGTCGGGGCCCTCGTGCTCTTCTACTGCGCGCGGTACTTCAAGAACGACGACCCCGACGTCGGCGCCTTCGGGGCGCAGCTCCTCGCCTTCGCGGCCGCGATGTTCGGGCTCGTGATCGCCGACGACCTGATCCTGATGTTCATCTTCTGGGAACTGACGACGATCCTCTCGTACCTGCTCATCGGCTACTCCCGGCACCGGCTGTCCGCCCGCCGGTCCGCCCTGCAGGCCCTCATCATCACGACCTTCGGCGGGCTCGCGATGCTCGTGGGACTGGTGCTGCTGGGGCAGGAGGCGGGGACCTACCGCATCTCGGCGATCCTTGCGGAGACCGAGGGCCTCGTGGCGCGCGGGACGCTCGTGGACGTCGCGATCGCCCTGGTGCTCGTCGGGGCCGTCACGAAGTCGGCGCTGGTGCCCTTCCACTTCTGGCTGCCCGCGGCCATGGCGGCGCCGACCCCGGTCAGCGCCTACCTGCACGCCGCGGCGATGGTGAAGGCGGGTGTCTTCCTCGTGGCCCGCTTCGCCCCCGGCTTCAGCGAGACGGCGTTCTGGTACCCCCTGATCTTCGTGCTCGGCATGACGACCATGCTGCTCGGCGGATGGCGGGCGCTGCGGCAGTTCGACCTCAAGCTCGTGCTCGCGTACGGGACCGTGAGCCAGCTCGGCTTCCTCACCATGGCGGTGGGGCTCGGCGGGCAGGACGGCGCGGTCGCCGGCCTGGGCATGCTCCTCGCCCACGGTTTCTTCAAGGCGACGCTCTTCCTGGTGGTCGGCATCATCGACCACCAGTCGGGGACCCGCGACCTCCGCGTCCTGTCCGGCGTGGGGGCGACCTCGCCCGTGCTGTTCGCCGTCGCCCTCGTGGCCGCGGGGTCCATGGCCGGGGTCCCGCCGCTGCTCGGCTTCGTGGCGAAGGAATCGGTGTACGAGGCGCTCGTGCACCGGGCGGAGGACGGGACCGCCGGGACCCTGCTGCTCGGCGGGATGGTGCTCGGATCGATCCTCACCTTCGCCTACAGCGCCCGGTTCGTGTGGGGCGCCTTCGCACTCAAGCACGGCCGGGCACGCACCACCTTCAAGCGCGTCCGTGTCTCCTTCGTGCTGGCGCCCGCACTGCTCGCCGTCGCCTCCGTGGTGTTCGGTCTCTGGCCGGCACCGCTCGACGGCGTCATCCAGCCGTACGCCACCCTCTTCGTGTCCGACGGAACCGCCCCGCACCTGGCCCTGTGGCACGGTGTGGGGCTCCCGCTGCTCCTCTCGGGTCTCACGCTGGCGGCCGGTGCCGCTCTCTACCTCGCCCGCAGACCGCTCGAGCGGTTCCAGGCGCGCCTGCCGTCGATGCGCGAGGCCGAAGTGGTCTACCGGTCGGTGATCGGCGTGCTCGACGACGTCGCGGTCTGGATCACGGGACGGACGCAGCGCGGATCCCTGGCCTTCTACCTCTTCGTCATCCTCGCCACCGCCGTCGTCACGCCACTGACCGCCCTCATCATCTTCGACGCCCCGCTGCCCACCGCCTTCCGGATCGCGCAGTCCCCGGCGCAGGTCGTGGTGGCGGGGGCCATCATCGTCGGGATCATCGCGGCGCTGCGCTCGAACAAGCGCTTCATGGCGGTGCTCATGGTCGGGATCACCGGGTACGGCATGGCGGCGGTGTTCGCCCTGCACGGGGCACCCGACCTCGCGCTCACGCAGATGCTCGTCGAGACGATCGTGCTCGTGGCCTTCGTGCTCGCGCTGCGGTCGCTGCCCGCACGGCTGTGGAACCGCGCCGAGAGCCGGCACCGCCTGCTGCGCGCAGGGCTGGGCATCGCGTTCGGCGGCATCATGGCCGTCATCGCGATGTCCGCGATGGCCTCCCGGAACGCCGCCCCGATCTCGCTCGCCTACCCGCAGCTGGCCTACGACGAGGGTGGCGGCGCGAACGCCGTCAACGTGCTGCTCGTCGACATCCGCGCGTGGGACACGTTCGGCGAGATCACCGTGCTGGCCCTCGCCGCGACCGGGGTCGCCAGCCTCATCTTCATCCGGGGGCGCAGCGACCACCGGCGCCGGGCCGACGGCGTCGAGGACGGGTCGGTGGACAGGGGACAGGAACCCCTCGACGCCCGCGGCCGCTCGGGCGCCGCGCTCGCGCTCGCGGCCCGGTTCACCGACGTCCCGCGCGACCCCTGGCTCGTCGCCGGGCGGACCCTCGCCCCCGAGCGCCGGTCGATCGTCTTCGAGGTCGTCACGCGGCTGCTCTTCCACACCATCATCGTGCTGTCCCTCTACCTGCTCGTCGCCGGGCACAACCTGCCCGGCGGGGGCTTCGCCGGAGGGCTCACCGCAGGCATCGCCCTGGCCGTCCGCTACCTCGCGGGAGGCCGGTTCGAACTCGCGGAGGCGAGCCCCGTGAGCGCCGGCGCCCTGCTCGGCGCCGGGCTCGCCATCGTGTCGCTGACCGCCGCGGCGCCGCTCCTCGTCGGCGGGGCGGTCCTCGAGAGCTACATCCTGGAGTTCTGGCTGCCCGTGATCGGGGACGTGAAGTTCGTGACGTCGACCGTCTTCGACATCGGCGTGTACATCATCGTCGTCGGGCTGGTCCTCGACGTCCTCCGCAGTCTCGGCTCCGAGATCGACGAGCGCAGCGAGGCGGACGATCCCGTCGAGGAGGACGCGGGGGCGGACGCCCTCGTCCCGCCCGCCACGGAGGGGATCCGGCCATGACCGTCGACATCACCCTGATCGTGCTCATGGCCGTCTTCTTCGCCGCCGGCATCTACCTCCTGCTCGAGCGCAGCCTCACGCGGGTGCTGCTCGGGCTGATCCTCCTCGGCAACGGGGCGAACATCCTCCTGCTCTCCATGAGCGGGGGAGGGGGCAGGTCCCCGCTCTACGTCTCCGGGACCCCCGCCGAGGACTACACCGACAGCCTGCCGCAGGCGCTGATCCTCACGGCGATCGTGATCACGTTCGCCGTCACGGCGTTCATGCTGGGCATCATCTACCGATCCTGGGTGCTCGGTCGCCAGGACGACGTCCAGGACGACCCCGAGGACCGCCGCGTCGCGGACCAGCCCAGCTACGACTACGAGGACGACGCCGACATCGCCGCAGACACCACCGAATTCTCCGACGACGACGCCTCCGACGACGCCTCCGCCCCCGGGCCGGCCGCGACGCCCGGCTCCGGCGGGGCCCGCGCCGACCGGCCGGGGGACGCCCGATGATCGCCGCCGACCTCGCCCCGCTCGCCGTCGTCCTGCCGTTCCTCGGCGCCGCCGTGACGTTCCTGCTCATCCGCCACTCACGGGCGCAGCGCGCCGTCAGCATCACCACCCTCAGCGTGACCCTGCTCATCGAGGTCCTCATGCTCCTCGCCGCGCCGTCCGCCGGGACCCACGCGGTGCGGCTGGGCGGCTGGGAACCGCCGTTCGGGATCGTGCTCGTGGTGGACCAGTTCTCGGCCCTCATGCTCGTGGTCTCGTCCGCCGTGAGCCTCGCGGTGCTCATCTACGCCGCGGGCCAGGGCATGGCCGACGGCGACGAGGACGGCCCGGTGTCGATCTTCCACCCCACGTACCTGATCCTCGTCGCGGGCGTGTCCAACGCCTTCCTCACCGGCGACCTGTTCAACCTCTACGTGGGCTTCGAGATCCTCCTCACCGCCAGCTACGTGCTCATGACCCTGGGCGGCACGGCGCCGCGCATCCGCGCGGGCGTGACGTACGTCGTCGTGAGCGTGGTGTCCTCGATGCTGTTCCTCATCGCGATCGCCATGATCTACGGAGCCACCGGGACGGTCACCATGGCCGACCTCGCCGTGAAGCTGGAGTCCGTGGACCCGGCGACGCAGATGGTGCTCCACCTCATGCTGCTCGTGGCCTTCGGCATCAAGGCCGCCGTCTTCCCGCTCTCCTTCTGGCTCCCGGACTCCTACCCCACGGCCCCCGCACCCGTCACCGCGGTGTTCGCCGGTCTGCTCACCAAGGTGGGCGTGTACGCGATGGTGCGGGTGGAGACACTGCTGTTCCCCGGCGACCGCATCAACTCGCTGCTCATGGTGGTCGCCCTGCTGACGATGCTCGTGGGGATCCTCGGTGCCCTCGCCCAGTCCGACATCAAGAGGCTGCTGTCCTTCACCCTCGTCAGCCACATCGGGTACATGGTGTTCGGGCTGGCCATCTCCTCGCGGATCGGGCTCGGAGCCGCGGTCTACTACGTGGCGCACCACATCACCGTGCAGACGAGCCTGTTCCTCGTGACCGGGCTGATCGAGCGCCGCGGCGGCACGGCGAACGTGGACCGGCTCGGCGGCCTCGCGAAGCTGTCGCCGCTCCTCGGCCTCCTGTTCTTCCTGCCCGCCATGAACCTCGCGGGCATCCCTCCCTTCTCCGGGTTCCTCGGCAAGCTCGGGCTCATCCAGGCCGGCGTGGAGCTCGGGACGCCGCTCGCCTACGTGCTGGTGGCCGGAGGCGTGCTCACGAGCCTGCTCACCCTCCTGGTCATGGCGCGTGTCTGGAACCGCGCGTTCTGGCGCAGCCCGGCCGACGCCGAGGACCCCGACCCCATCCTGCTCGCCAGCAAGGCGGACGGCTCCCGGGTGGGGACGTCGCGCCATGTGACGGGCGACGACACCGGGAAGTTCGCCGGCAAGGACCCCGTCACCCTGCTGCCCGGCACCATGACGGGCCCCACCATCGGCCTCGTGGCCCTCGGCCTCGCCCTCACGGTCCTCGCCGGCCCGCTCTTCGCCCTCAGCGACGACGCGGCCCAGGAGATGCTCGACCGCACCCCCTACATCGAGGCCGTCCTCGGGCCGGGAGCCGACGGATGACCCGCCGGCACATCCCCCTCGTCACCGAGCTCCCGCTCGTCATCTGGCTCGTGCTCGTCTGGGGCGCCCTCTGGCAGGACTTCAGCCCGGGCACCCTCCTGTTCGGGGCCGTCATCGCGTACGTCGTCGTCAACTTCTTCTACCTGCCGCCCGTCGAGCTGACGGGCCGCTTCAACGTCCTCTGGCTGGTGCCGTTCATCGGACGGTTCCTCGTCCAGCTCGTGACCGCCAGCGTCCAGGTCTTCCGGCTCGCGGTGACCCGGGGGCCGAGGCTCCGGAACGCCGTCGTGGCCGTGGCCCTGCGCAGCCACTCCGACTTCCTGGTCACCGCCACCGGCCACGCCATCTCCCTCATCCCGGGATCGCTGGTACTGGAGGTGGACCGGTCCACCTCCACGCTGTATCTCCACTGTCTCAATGTGCGGAGCGCCGACGACGCCGAGGCCGTCCGCCGTGACGTCCTGGCCACGGAGGCCTGGCTCATCCGGATCATGGGCAGCGCGCGGGACCTCGCGGCGCTCCGCGCCGAGGAGGCACGCCCATGAGCCTCGTCGCGTATGTCGTCGGTGGAATACTCGCCGTGGCGGCGGCCCTGGCGCTTTACCGTGCGGTGCGCGGACCGTCGATCCTCGACCGCGTGCTGGCACTCGACGTCGTCCTGGCCATCATCGGGGCGGCCCTCGTGCTCAACATGGTGGTGAACCGGCACCTGGACAACCTGATCCTCCTCGTGACGATCTCGCTGGTCGGGTTCATCGGCTCGGTCACGGTGGCCCGCTTCGTCACGGACAGGAAGTAGTGCCCATGGTCAACGACGTCGTCGTCTCGGCACTCCTGATCGGCGGGGCCCTCATGTCCCTCGCCGCGGGGATCGGCCTCGTCCGCTTCCCCGACCTGCTCTCCCGGATGCACGCCGCCACCAAGCCGCAGGTCCTCGGGCTCCTGCTGCTCCTGCTCGCGCTCGCCGTCGAGAACGAGAGCTGGATCCTGGTGCCCGTCCTCGTGCTGTGCTGGGTGTTCCAGCTGCTCACCAGTCCCGTCTCGGCACACATGGTGGGCCGGGCGGGCTACCGCACGCGCCACCTGCGCCGCGACCTGCTCACCCTCGACGAGCTCGATGACGTCGTCGCCCGGGCCGTGGAGTCGCAGCCGCCGCGTCCCGGTCACACGGGCGGAGCGGACTCCACCACGCGGGAGGACGACGACGGGAGAGCCTGACGAGGGACAGGGGGCTCCCGGAGACTCGGCACCCTGGAACGGTGCCGTCGCCCGCCTGTCAAGCCGTCTCCGGGAGCGCCGCAGCCACGGCGCCTTCCGCGGGCGGACGGTAGGGTGGCAGGTTGGTGCACGGTACTGGAGTGGGGTTCGGCAATGGAGATGCTGCAGCGCAGCGCGGTGGTCATCGAGGACGACGCCGACATCCGCCGTCTGCTCGTGATCGTGCTGTCGGGGCGGAAGTTCACGGTGCACGAGGCCGGCACCGGCGCCGAGGGACAGCGGCTCGTCGAGGCGGCCCGTCCGCAGCTGATCACCCTGGATCTCAACCTTCCGGACCTGGACGGCCTGGACCTGTGCCCGCGGCTCAGGGCACGCTCGGACGCGCACATCCTCACCATCTCCGCACGGCCACCGCAGCTCACCGAGGAGCAGTGCCTCGCCGCCGGCGCGGACCACTTCATGGCGAAGCCCTTCAGCCCGCGCGCCCTGCGCGCCCACCTCGACGGCGTCCTGCCCCTCCAGGGCGCCGCGTAGCACGGACGGGCCAGGCCCTCCGCGAGGAGCGCCACCGCCATGACCAGCGGCAGCGAGACCACGGAGGCGATCGAGGTGACCGTCGTCGGCGTCGTGAACGTCCCGGATCAGTGGATGAGGCCGCGCCAGCCGGCGGGCACGCGTCCCGCCGGGCCGGGCACGGGCTGGTCCTCCGGGCGGCTGGTGGGCTCCGCCAGGGCCGGTCCGTCGACGAACTGCTGCGTGCTGTAGTCCCAGAACCAGTCCTCACCCGGCTCGAAGGACATGGCCACCGCGTGCCCTGCCGCCGCGGCGTGTGCGGAGGCATGCCGGGCCGGTGAGCTGTCGCAGCACCCCACCCGGCCGCACGCGGCGCAGCGGCGCAGGTGCACCCACCAGCCGCCCGAATCGTCGCAGTCCCTGCAGCCCGTGCCGGAGGGCGGAACGCTGGTGTCGATGGTCCCGGTCATGGTCGTCCTTCCTGGGGGGAGAATTCCGGCGTCGACCGGAACGCGGTGCTCGCTTCCGCGGGAGCGGCTGAACCTGCCACGAACCCGTCGGGCCGTACGAGGTACAGCAGGCCGGGCCGGAGCGGCGTCGAGCCGGTCGTCGCGAAGGTGTGGAGGGGGAGTCCGAGTTCACCGGCCGCGAGCGCGGCCTCACGCTCGGTGCCGGTATCCGCAGCGTACAGGTGCAGTTGCGGAACGGCCGCCCGGAGGACCTCGAAGTTGTCGCCGGTCCACGGCAGGCGGCGTCCGACGACGGCGTCCCGGCGTCGCCCCCCGCCCGCGCCGTCCATGCGGTAGTGGATGCGGAGCTGGCCGAGGTACCCCGCGAGGCGGCGGCCGACCGGCAGGTGCGGCAGCACGGCCATGGCGACGGGCAGCACCACCCGCGGCACGTAGCGGCGGACCAGGATCGCCGCCCTGGATCCGGAGGTGAGCCCCCGGAACACCGTGTCCGTGGTCTTCAGGAGGCGCACGGCCACGGGCCGGCGCTCGGCCTCGTACCGATCGAGGAGCGTCTCCGGGGCGCGCCCGGCCAGGACGTCGTCGAGCGTGAAGGCGAGGTTGTGGGCGTCCTGGAGGCCGGTGTTCATGCCCTGGGCGCCGACCGGCGAATGGACGTGGGCGGCGTCTCCCGCGAGGAACACGGGGCCGGTGCGGAAGTGCGCGGCGATGCGGTGGTGCACGCGGTAGGTGGAGAACCAGCGGGAGTCCTCGTACGTGACGCCGAAGACCTGGGCCATGCGCCGACGTGCGGCGTCCTCGGTGATCGCGGGGGTCTCGTCACCCGCCACGCCGATCAGGCGCTGGCCGTTCCGGCCGTCCTCGGCGGGACGCATGGGGAACGCGAGCAGGAACTCCGTGGCGCCCTGGCGGATGTTGACGGACGCGGGGGCCAGTCCGTGGACGCCCACCGCGTCCACGAGATAGAAGCTCTGCCGGCTGGTGGTCCCCTCGAAAGCCGTCCCGCTCAGGGTCCGGACGGTGGAGGAGGCACCGTCGCAGCCGGCCGTGAAGCGGGCCTTGATCGTCGTCGACCCGCCCGGACCCTCGACGACGGCGAGGACGCCGTCGTCGGTCCGGGTGAGCGCGGTCAGCCGGTGCCGCCACCGGACGGACCCTCGGAGGACACGCAGGTGGTCGCCCAGGATCCGCTCGTTGGCGCTCTGCTCCAGCATGTAGATGCCCGGGTAGGGCGTGAGCCCCCGCCCGAGCCCGGACAGCGGGACGGGCGTGAAGGCGCGGCGCCCGTACCCCTGGCGGACGGATTCGGCGTGCACGGCCTCGGCGAGCACGCGGTCGACGACGCCGAGCTGGTCGTAGATCTCCATGGACCGCGAGTGCACGCCGAGCGCCCGGGACTCCACCGTCGGTCCGTCCTTGGCGTCGATCACGACCACGCGCCGCCCCAGCTTCACCAGCCAGTTCGCCAGCATCAGGCCGGTGGGGCCCGCTCCCACGACGAGGACCTCGACGTCCTCCGGTGCCGCGCTCCCGTACGTCATGCCGCCTCCCGGGCCCTTCAGCGTTCGAGGGCGGTGCAGACGCACGCCCGGTTGCCCTCGGCGTCCGTCAGCACCGTGAAGGAGGGCGCGGCGGCGTCGTCGACCACCGTGCCGCCGGCCGCGACGGCCGCGGCGATGCGCGCGTCCGCCGCGTCGTGGGGCACCCAAACATCGAGGTGGAAGCGCTGGCGCGGCGTCTCGTGCGCGTCGGTGTGCTGGAACCACAGCAGCGGCACCCGGCCGGTCGGGTCGACGACGTCGTCCCCGTCGACGGCACCGGCGTCGCCGGTCAGCAGGGCCGCCCAGAACGGGCCGATGCCGGCCGCGTCGGCGGTGTCGAGGGCGAGCTCGACGACGGTGGGCGCGGAGGGATCGGCGCTGATGCCCCGCTCCGCGGCGGCTGCGCTGATGCGGCGGGCCAGGTCGACGTCGCGCCGGGTGATCCCGGCCGCGTCGTGGCTCAGGAGCTTCACGTCGACGTGCGGATAGGTGAGCGTCACATCGGGGTGGTGGCCCGCCTCCTCGGCGAGCCCGCCGATGGCGGTCACGAGCGCGAGCCCCGTGGCGAAGTCGCCGGTACGGAACCGGGCGTGCAGCGCCTGCGTCAGTTTCCGCCAGTCGTCGAGCCCGGCGTCGAGGATGTCCTGGGTGCTGAGGATCGTCATGCGGCAAGTATGGCGCGGACGCAGGGGCGGGAGAAGGGCCGTCGCGCGTCGGCGCCGGACGGGGGCGGGCTCCCGCGCCGGGCGGCCCGGGAGCCCGGGATGTCAGAGGCGGGCGGTCCCGTCGCCCTCGTGACTCCCCGCGGGCAGGAGCTCGGTGATGAGCTGCTCGACGCGACCCCGGATCTCGTCGCGGATCGGGCGGACGGAGTCGACGCCCTTCCCGGCGGGATCCTCGAGGACCCAGTCCTCGTACCGCTTGCCGGGGAAGTAGGGGCACTCGTCGCCGCACCCCATGGTGACCACGACGTCGGAGGCCTTCACGGCCTCGGTGGTGAGGATCTTCGGGGCCTCGGCCGTGATGTCGATGCCTTCCTCCTGCATGGCCTCGACGGCGGCGGGGTTGACCTGATCGGCGGGTTGCGATCCGGCGGAGAGCACCTCGATCCGCCCCTCGGAGAGGTGCTGCAGATACGCGGCGGCCATCTGGGAGCGGCCGGCGTTGTGGACGCAGACGAACAGCACCGACGGCTTCTTCGGGTCGGTGGTCGCTGCAGCTGCGGGATCGGTATTCATGATGATCCTTCGGTCGTCGCCCGCCCGGGAGGACCGGCCGAGCGCTGGGGGAGTCGGAGGGACCCGACGGGTGTCGTCCGAGCAGTCACCGTGCTACGGATCGACCGGTGTCGAGTATGGAGAGGTATATCGATGATTGTCAATGTCTGGATAGGCTGACCGGATGTCGACGTTCCCAGAGCCCGGGACGAGGCGCATCGCCGCCGCCGGACCGGCTTCCGTACCGCCCGGCGCAGCCATCGACGGGGATCGCGGCTGCACGCCCCCGGGGGCTCCCGCGATGACTGCCGAGCGGGCCGGGGAACTCGCGCAGCAGTTCAAGGCGATCGCCGACCCGAACCGCCTGCGCCTGATCTCCCTGATCTCCGCCGGCGCCGGGCACGAGGCGTGTGTCTGCGATCTGGCCGGGCCCCTGCACCTCGGCCAGCCCACCGTGTCGCACCACCTGAGGATCCTCGTGGACGCGGGCATCCTGCACCGCGAGAAGCGCGGCGTCCGGGCGTACTTCTCCATCGTGCCCGGCGCCCTGGACGCCCTCGCAGCCGTCCTCGGCGAGACCCGCTGACCCCTTCCGGGTGCCCGCCGTCCTGGCCGTACAGCGGCGGACGGCGGGCGCGGGGGTGCGCCGGTGCGTCGACGGGGATGCGCCCGGGGGTGGACGCGGGGATGGACGCGGCGCGGGAGGGCGGTCAGTGGCCGGCGCCCAGTATCCCGCCGAGGCGTTCGCGCATCAGCGTGGACCCCTCGTTCAGGCCCACGATCCTCACCTCGGTGCCATGGCTGCGGTACTTCTCCTGGATGGCATCGAGGGCGGCGATGGTCGAGGCGTCCCACAGGTGCGAGCCGTGCAGGTCGATGGTGACGCGGTGCGGATCCGTGGCGTACTCGAAGCGCGTGTAGAGGTCGTTCGAGGACGCGAAGAACAGTTCACCGTTCACGGTGTAGGTGGCGTGGCGCTCACCGTCCACGGTGTTCTCTGTGCGCTCGACGGTGACGACGTGGGCGACGCGGCGGGCGAAGGCCACCATGGCCACCAGCACGCCGACGCCGACGCCGATCGCCAGGTTGTGCGTCCAGACGGTCACGATCACGGTGGCGAGCATGACGGTGGTCTCGCTCCCGGGCATCCGCTTCAGGGTGGAGGGGCGGATGCTGTGCCAGTCGAAGGTCGCGATGGACACGAAGACCATCACGGCGACGAGGGCGGCCATCGGGATGAGGGCCACGATGTCGCCGAGGGCCACGACGAGGACGAGCAGGAAGATCCCGGCGAGGAAGGTGGAGATGCGGGTGCGTGCCCCGGAGGCCTTGACGTTGATCATGGTCTGGCCGATCATCGCGCACCCGCCCATGCCGCCGAAGAGGCCGGTGATGATGTTCGCCGCGCCCTGCCCCCAGGACTCGCGGGTCTTGTTCGAGCGGGTGTCGGTGATGTCGTCGACGAGCTTCGCCGTCATGAGGGATTCGAGGAGTCCGACGGCGGCCAGGGCCAGCGCGAACGGGGCGATGATCCGGAGGGTCTCGAGGGTCGGCGGGACGTCCGGGAAGAACAGGGACGGCAGGTTCTCGGGCAGGTCGCCCTTGTCGCCGACGGTCGGGACGGGCACCTGGGCGAGGACGGCGAAGACGGTGAGGACCACGATCGCGACCAGCGGCGCCGGGACCACCGTCGTCAGTCGCGGAAGGCCGAAGACGATGAGCAGGCCGACGGCGACCATCGGGTACACCAGCCACGGGACGCCCAGCAGTTCGGGGACCTGGGAGAGGAAGATCAGGATCGCCAGGGCGTTGACGAAGCCCACCATGACCGAGCGGGGGATGAACCTCATCAGCCGTGCGACGCCGGTCATGCCGAGGACCACCTGGAAGATCCCGCCGAGGATGACGGCTGCGATCAGGTAGTCCACCCCGTGGTCGGCGACCAGGGGTGCGATGACGAGGGCGACCGCGCCGGTGGCGGCCGAGATCATGGCGGGGCGCCCGCCGAGGAACGCGATGGACACGGCCATGGTGAAGGAGGCGAACAGGCCCAGGCGAGGGTCGACGCCGGCGATGATCGAGAACGCGATCGCCTCCGGGATCAGGGCGAGGGCGACGACGAGCCCCGCGAGGACCTCCGTCTTCAGCAGGCGCGGATCCCGCAGGGTCCGGGTGACGGACTGGCGTTCGACGGGAGAGGGTGCCGTGGTCGCGGTGGGCGCGGCTGCTGACATGGAGGGGTCCTTCGTGTGTCGCGGGTGCTGGGACGGGCGGGAAGAGGTCACCGCTGGAGGTGGGGAACCGGCTCTGCCGTCGTACGGGAACCCCGTGGTCATCCACAGTACAGCGACGGCCGGCACCGACGGCGGGCCGGTCGAAGGGGGCCGCCCGGGTGTGCGGGACGAGGGCGTGGAGGCGCGTGATTTGACTCACGCCCGGCGACGGTTCAGGGTTTTAGGTCTGTCCTCATCGCTCCGACCCACGCGCTCGCAGCTCGGCCACAGGTCCTGCGCCCGCGGAAGGAATCCATACCCCATGCCCGAATCCGCTTCCCCGGTGCAGGTCTCGGCGGCCCCCGCCGTCGGTGACCAGCACCAGTCACCGCATCTCAGCCGGTCCCTGAGCAACCGCCACATCCAGCTGCTCGCCATCGGCGGGGCCATCGGCACCGGCCTCTTCATGGGCTCCGGCAAGACCATCTCGCTCGCCGGCCCCTCCGTGATCTTCGTGTACATGATCATCGGCTTCATGCTGTTCTTCGTCATGCGCGCCATGGGCGAGCTCCTGCTCTCCAACCTCGAGTACAAGTCCTTCAGCGACTTCGCCGGCGACCTGCTCGGCCCCTGGGCAGGGTTCTTCACGGGGTGGTCCTACTGGTTCTTCTGGGTGGTCACCGGTGTCGCGGACATCGTGGCCATCGCGGGCTACGTGGACATCCTCGCGCCCGGGACCCCGCTGTGGATCCCGGCGCTCGCCACCCCCGTGGTGCTGCTGCTCCTCAACCTCCCGACCGTGAAGGCGTTCGGCGAGGCGGAGTTCTGGTTCGCCATCATCAAGGTGGTCGCCATCCTCGCGCTGATCGTCACCGGCATCGTCATGATCGCCACGCGCTTCCAGTCCCCCGGCGGCCAGGTGGCGGACCTCGCCAACATCTGGAACGACGGCGGCATGTTCCCGCACGGCCTCTTCGGCTTCATCCTCGGCTTCCAGATCGCGATCTTCGCGTTCGCCGGCATCGAGCTCGTCGGCACCGCCGCCGCCGAGACGAAGGACCCCGAGAAGACGCTGCCCCGCGCCGTGAACTCCATCCCCCTCCGCGTCCTGCTCTTCTACGTGGGCGCGCTCACCGTCATCATGGCCGTCAACCCGTGGCGCACCATCGACGCCGCCAACAGCCCGTTCATCGGGATGTTCACCCTCGCGGGCCTCGGGATCGCCGCCGTCGTCGTGAACCTCGTGGTGCTGACCTCGGCCGCGTCCAGTGCCAACTCCGGCATCTACTCGACGTCGCGCATGGTCTACGGGCTGGCCCAGGACGGCAACGCACCGACGTCCTTCGGCAGGCTCAGCTCCCGCAAGGTGCCGCAGAACGCCCTGCTGTTCTCCTGCATCTTCCTGCTCGCCGGGCTGATCCTGCTCTACTCGGGCGACTCCGTGATCGGAGCCTTCACGATCGTCACGTCGGTCGCCTCGGTGCTGACGATGTTCGTGTGGTCCATGATCCTCATCAGCTACCTCGCGTTCCGGCGTCGCCGGCCCGAACTGCACGAGGCGTCGTCGTTCAGGATGCCCGGCTCCTCGTTCATGCCGTACGTGGTCCTCGCGTTCTTCCTGTTCATGCTCGTCGCCCTCGCGCAGGCGGAGGACACCCGCCTGGCGCTGTTCGTGGCCCCTGTGTGGTTCATCCTGCTCGGCGCCGCGTGGTCCCTGAACCGCAGGACGCCCCTGCAGCAGGCCCGCATCGAGGAGCACAGGGCCCTGGTGCGGAGCGAACAGGCCGCGCGCACGGCCCGCGCCTAGTCCCGGTGATCGCGCTGAAGGACCGTCCCGCCCGGGGCGGTCCTTCGTGCGTCCCGGCCGTGCGCCTGCCCGCGGTCGCGGCGGCCGAGGAGGGCGGCGTTGAGACCCCCGATCGCGGCAGCCGTCACGAGACTGAGGAGGACGGCGGTCTCCAGCCCCCGGCCGGTCTCGGTGTGGGCGGCGACGAGGATCGGCGTCACCACCAGCACGGTGGCCACGAACCAGAGGGTCCTGCTCTGCACGAATCGCATGCCCGCTCCTTCCCTCGACCCGTCCAGCGTAGGGATGAACGCCCTCCGGCGCGTCATCCCTGAGGGGGAACGCGCCCGGCCCGGGTCATCCCCGCGGCGGCACCCACGACGGCGACCCGGCGACCCGGCGTCCTGGGTCCGGTCAGGAGCGGCTGCGATACTGCTCGGATGGCCAAGAACAGGATTCCCCGCGGCCGTGGCGTCCTCGCCGCCCGCCTCGACGACGACCTGAAGGACCGCCTGCGGTCCGCGGTGCTCGACCCGCAACTCCTGCTCGCGGCGAAGGCCGCCCTCGCCGCGGCCCTCGCCTGGACCATCGCACTCGCCATCCCCGGAGAGGCCTCCCGGTACCCCTACTACGCGCCGCTCGGTGCGCTGCTCGCGATCTACCCGACCGTCGCCGGGACGCTGAAGTCGGGGCTGCAGACGGTCATCGGCCTCACCATCGGGATCGTCCTGGCCCACGTCGCGGTCTGGGCCGGAGAGCCGAACTGGGGGACGATCGCCTTCGTGGTCGGGGTGGGCGTCCTCCTCGCGGGAGCCCTGAGGAGGACGGCCGGCGGCGGCTCGGGGATCGCGTCCGCCGGGCTGTTCGTCCTCGTCATCGGCAACGAGAACCTCGGGTACTCGCTGGGCTACTTCGTCCAGACGGTGGTGGGGGTGGGCGTGGGGCTCGCGGTGAGCGCGCTGATCCTGCCGCCGCTCAACCTGGACGACGCCGTGGGCCAGATGAGCCGGCTCCGCAGGACGGCCGCCCGCCAGCTGCAGGAGATGGGCGAGGCCCTCGAGGAGGACTGGGACACCGACGATCCGCGCTGGTCGGAACGGCGGGACGACCTCCAGGCGTCGGCCCGCAACGCGCGCAACGCGCTGCAGTACGCGGACGAGAGCCGCAAGGGCAACGTGCGGCGGCGCTTCCACCCACGCGACGTCCGGAGCGACCACCGGCACGTCGAGGTCCTCGAGGTCGTCGCGGCCCACACGCTGAACATCACCAACATGCTGCAGGACGGGCTCCACGGGACGTCCAGGGAGCACCCCATCCCGGCGGCGGTCCGGCCGCCCCTCCAGCGGGCCTTCACCGCCGTGGGCGACGTCCTCGATCTCTGGACGGTCGAGGAGGACGACGCCGCGACCCTCCGCGCGGCGGAGGAGAGCCTGCAGGCACTCGCCTCGGCGGCCTACGAGTCGTCCAGTCGGGACGTGCCCTTCGGTGCGGCGGCCGCGATCGCCATGAGCCTGCATCGCATCGTGCAGGCCGTGACACCCGGGCTGCACATCGAGGGCGCGGACTAGGACGACGAAGGGGAGGAGGGACACCCGGGGCGGGCGTCCCTCCTCCCCTCTCCGCGGCGGATCAGGTCAGGTCGCGGGTCTTCGCGAACCGTTCGATGGCCTTCTGCGTGGAGCGGTTGGTGAGCACCTGGATCGTGGTGCTCACGGCACCCGAGATGATCGCGAACACCAGGGCGGAGCGCAGCGTGTTCTCGAGCCCGTCCTTGCTCTTCGGGGGCGCCTCACCCGTGATCTTCTCCCACAGGAAGTCGACGAGCTTCGTCCCGACGAAGCCCGCACCGACGCTCATGCCGACGCCGAGCAACTTGAACACCAGGGTCATGGTTTCTCCTTCTGGTCCGAATAGTCCTTGCCCTAGCCTAGTCGTGCTCCTCGCCCCTCCGCAGGGGCAGCTCGGCCGGCTCCTGCGGACCGCACACCGGCGCACGGCGGCGCGACGCGCCGGTGTAGGATCGGTAGCGCTCAACCAACAACGACAGGGGAGCGCCGATCCGCAGCATGCTGCCGGAGCGGGCGCTGAGAGTGCGGACCGCCGCAGACCCTCGAACCTGATCCGGCTAGTACCGGCGAAGGGAGTCGAGTTCTCAGGGTGCACGGACGTCGCTGCGGTGATCGCCCGCCACCATCCCCTCCTGCATCCCAGGAGGAATCCCATGGCATCATCAACAGCCCTACCGGGCACCCGGACCACCAGGCAGTGGCGCGTCGTCGACATCGTGGTGGCCTCGGTCATCGCCGTCGCCGTCGGCGTGCTGTTCTTCGTCTGGTCCGCCGGCTACTCCGGCATCAGCATCCTCGCCGCAGGCTTCCCGCCGGTCGGCGGTCTGTACACGGGCGGCTGGCTCATCGCCGGCGTGCTCGGCGGGCTCATCATCCGCAAGCCCGGCGCCGCCATCTACTGCGAGACCTTCGCGGCGGCGGTCTCGGCCCTCATCGGCACGCAGTTCGGGCTCAGCGTCCTGCTCTCCGGGGCCATCCAGGGCGCGGGCGCGGAGCTCGTCTTCCTGCTGTTCCTCTACCGCAAGTGGAACCTCTCCGTCGCGCTCCTCGCCGGCCTCGGAGCGGGCCTGGCGCTGGCGATCAGCGAGAACATCCTCTACAACGCGCTCTGGAGCATCGAGTTCCAGCTGCTCTACGTGCTGTTCGCCGGGATCTCCGGGGTCGTCATCGCGGGCCTGCTGTCCTGGCTGGCCATGCGGGGACTCGCGAGGACGGGCGTGCTGTCCGCCTTCGCCGCCGGCCGGACGGCGGACGTGTGACGGCAGCCGACCGACCCTCCCCGGGCGCGGTGCGGGTCCGCGCCCGGGGATGGGGGTGGCGCCACGCGGGCCGGAGGGCCTTCGCCGCACGCCGGCTGGACCTCGAGCTCCAGCCGGGCGAGCGCGTGCTGCTCCTCGGGGCTTCCGGCGCGGGCAAGTCCACCGTGCTGCACGGGCTGGCAGGGCTGCTCGGCAGCCACGACGAGGGCGAGCAGGAGGGCGAGCTGCTGCTCGACGGCGTCCACCCCGCCGCGGCGCGCGGCAGGGCCGGGCTCGTGCTGCAGGACCCCGAGACGCAGGTGGTCCTCGCCCGCGTGGGCGACGAGGTGGCCTTCGCCGCCGAGAACCTCGCCGTGCCACGGGAGGAGATCTGGCAGCGTGTGGGGCGGGCACTCGACGACGTCGGCCTGGACCTCCCGCTCGACCACCCCACCACGGCGCTGTCCGGCGGGCAGAAGCAGCGCCTCGCCCTCGCCTCCGTCCTCGCGATGGAACCCGGCCTGCTCCTGCTCGACGAACCCACGGCCAACCTCGACCCCGACGGCGTCCTGGAGGTGCGCGACGCCGTGGTCCGCGTCCTCGAGCGCACGGGTGCGACGCTCGTCGTCGTGGAGCACCGCGTGGCCGTGTGGGCGGACGTCGTCGACCGCGTGATCGTGCTCGATGCCGACGGCGGTGTCCTCGCCGACGGCCCGCCCGCCACCGTCCTGGTGCAGGAGGACACCCGGGCGCGCCTCGCCTCCGCCGGCGTGTGGGTGCCCGGCCTGCCACCGGCCGTGGGCGGGACGCTGCCCGCCGGGCCCGGGGGCGGGACCCTCCTGTCGGCGGAGGGCCTCGGCGTCGCCCGGACGCGTCGCGGCCCGGTCGCCGTCGACGGCCTCGCTCTGCAGGTGCGGTCCGGGGGAGCCCTGAGCATCACCGGACCCAACGGTGCCGGGAAGTCGACGGCGGCCCTGACGCTGGGGGGACTGCTGCGCCCGCGCGCCGGACACCTCCGCGCCGCACCGGCCCTGGCGGGACCGGCCGGCAGCGACCCGTTCCGGTGGCGGTCGGCGGAGCTGGTCCGCCGCATCGGGACCGTGTTCCAGGAACCGGAGCACCAGTTCCTCACCGCGACCGTCGCGGACGAGCTCGCATTCGGTCCGCGGCAGGGCGGGGTCGTGGATCCGGCGCGCATCGGGTCGGTGGCCGAGAGGCTGCGCCTCACGCACCTGCTGCAGGCGAACCCGTTCACGCTCTCCGGCGGGGAGAAGCGGCGCCTGTCCGTGGCGACGATGCTCGCCACGGCCCCGCGCGTCCTCATCCTCGACGAGCCGACCTTCGGCCAGGACGCCCTGACCTGGGCCGAACTCGTGACCCTGCTGCGCGAACTCGTCGACGACGGCGTGGCCGTCCTCTCGGTGACGCACGACGCCGAGTTCATCGCCGCCCTCGGTGGCGCGACCCTCCACATCTCCGGCGGGGCAGGACGGCTGGTGGCCCGATGAGCGGCGACTACCTGACCCCGGTGCTCACGGGGAGGGCGCTCCTGCGGGCCAACCCGGTGTCCAAGCTCTTCGCCGCCGCGGTGATCACGCTGGCGCTCCTGGCCAGCATCGACTGGGTGAGCGCCGCAGTGGTCCTCGCGTGCGAGCTCGCCCTCATGCCGCTGCTGGGCATCAGCGTCGGAGGCCTCGCCCGGCGCATCTGGCCGCTCCTCGTCGCCGCCGGGGTCGGCGCCTACGGGACCGCCCTGCTCGCCGAGAAGACCGGGGCGGTCCTGCTCGACGTCGGGCCGTTCCTGTTCACCGAGGGATCCGTGGCCGCGGGCATCGCCGTCGGGCTGAGGGGACTGGGCCTGGCGCTGCCGGGCATCTTCATCCTCCTCACCACGGACCCCACGGACCTCGCCGACGCCCTCGCGCAGAAGCTGCACCTGCCGCACCGCTTCGTGCTCGGCGGGCTGGCGGCGCTGCGGCTCGTGGGCCTCCTCGTGGAGCAGTGGGAGACCCTCGGCCTGGCGCGGCACGCCCGCGGTGTCGGCTCGGACGGGTCCTTCCCCGCCCGCGTCCGGAACCTGCTGGGGCAGTCCTTCGGACTGATCGTGCAGGCCATCCGACGGGCCACCCGGCTCGCGACGGCGATGGAGGCGCGCGGCTTCGGCGGCGGGACCCGCACCTGGGCCCGGACGAGCACCTTCTCGGGCCTCGACGCCGTCGTCGCCGTCGTCGGGCTGCTCATCGCCGCGGGCGCGGTGACGGCGGCCGTGCTGGCCGGGACGTGGAGCTTCCTGCTGTCCTGACCGGGCGGTCAGGGCGGTCAGGGCGGTCAGGGCGGCCCGGGCCGCGGTTCGCGGAGCACCCGGTGTCCCGGGCGCGATCCGCGGCAGACGCGAACGGGGGCCCGCCGAAGCGGACCCCCGTGGTGGAACCGACGCAGGTGCTAGAGGACGTCCGAGAGGAACGACCTCAGGCGCGGCGTCTGCGGGTCGTCGAAGATCGCGGCCGGCGCTCCGGTCTCGACCACCACACCGCCGTCCATGAACGTCACGGTGTCCGAGACATTGCGCGAGAAACCCATCTCGTGGGTGACGACCACCATGGTCATGCCGCCGGCCGCGAGATCCGCCATGAGCGCGAGGACGCCCTTCACGAGTTCCGGGTCCAGGGCCGAGGTGGCCTCGTCGAAGAACATCACCTCGGGGTCCATGGCCAGCGCCCGGGCGATCGCGACGCGCTGCTGCTGCCCGCCGGAGAGGTTGCCGGGCCGGACGTCGGCCTTGTGCTTCAGGCCCACGAGGTCCAGTTGCGCGAGGGCCTTGTCCCGGGCCTCGTCGGCGGACATCCTCCGGAGCTTCCGGAGGGCCAGCGAGACGTTGTCCAGCACCGTCTTGTGCGGGAAGAGGTTGAACTGCTGGAACACCATGCCGATGCGCCGGCGCAGCTCGTCCGGGTTGTCCTTGAGCACCGACCGGCCGTCCAGGAGGATGTCGCCCTGGTCGGGTTCGATCAGCCGGTTCAGGACCCGCAGCAGGGTGGACTTCCCGGAGCCGGACGGGCCGATGACGGACGCCGTCGTGCCCTGGTCCACGTGCAGGTCGATGCCGCGCAGCACGTGGTTGGACCCGAAGGACAGGTGCAGGTCCCGCCCTGTCAGGGTGCCGGATTCCTGGATCTTCACGCCTTGGCTCCTTCACCGATCTTCGCGGCCAGTTCGTCCGGCTCGGGCTTCTGCTTCTTGCCCACGCGGAGCCGGTTGTCGATGTAGTTGACCAGGTGCGTCAGCGGGATGGTGAGGCACAGGTACAGGACCGCGGACGCGATGAGCGGTGACAGGTTGCCGGTGGTGCTCGCCGCGTCGTTGCCGATCCTGAACAGCTCGCGCTCGCTCGAGAGCAGTCCCAGGAAGTACACCAGCGAGGACTCCTTGATGAGCGCGATGAACTGGTTCACCAGGGCGGGCAGCACGCGCCGCACGCCCTGGGGGACCACCACGAGCTGCATCGACGAGCGGTAGCTGAAGCCCAGCGCGCGCGAGGCCTCCAGCTGCCCCTTCTCCACGCTCTGGATGCCGGAGCGGAAGATCTCGCCGATGTAGGCCGCCGCCATGAGCGAGAGCGCGAGGATCCCCATCGGGAACGGGCTCGTGCTGCCGGTGAGCTGGCGGTAGATCGGGCTGAGCCCGATGCCGATGAGCAGGATGATCACGACGGCGGGCACGCCGCGGAAGATGTCCGTGTAGATGCGGGCCACCCACCGCAGCAGCCGGTTGCGGGAGATCCCCATGATCGCGAGGACCATGCCGAGGATCGTCCCGATGATGCCGGAGGCCAGGGCCAGGATCAGGGTGTTCCGCAGACCCACCGTGAGGAGCTCCGGCAGGACGGCGGCCATCGCCCCCCAGTCGAAGAAGGTCTGCGCGAGCTGTTCAAAGGCATTCATGCAGGGACCGCTACTTTACTTCCACGGCTTTGCTGCCGGGCTTCCAGTCGGTGGGCATCTCGCGGTCCGGGTACCACTCCTTGGTGAGTTCGGTCCACGTGCCGTCGGCGATCACGGCGTCGAGGCCGGCGTTGAGGGCGTCGATGAGCGGCTGGTTCTCGCTGTTCACGGCGTAGGCCGTGAAGTTCTCGGTGTTGATGATGGTCTCGGCGATCGTGGTGTCGTCGCCCTCCTTCACCTGGCCCGTGGCCTGCTGCGACGGTGCCACCCAGGCGTCCACCTGGCCGTTCTTCACGTTGGCGTAGACGGTGTTGTAGTCCGCGAACCGGACGGGCTCGAGGCCGAGGGTGTTGGTGACGTAGTCGTCCTGGACGGTGCCCTGGACCACGCCGATGCGCGTGCCCTCGGACAGGGAGTCGAACCCGGTGACCGAGGAGCCGTTCTTCGTGACGACGGCCATGTAGCCGAAGTCGTACCCGTTGGTGAAGCCGACGTTCTCGCGGCGTGCCGCCGTGGTGGAGATCGAGGAGGAGCCGACGTCGAACTGCTTGTTCTGCACCTGCGCGAGGAGCGCGGAGAAGTCGGTGGACGCGAACTCGACCTCGAGGCCGAGCTTGTCGCCGATGGCGCGGAGCAGTTCGTTGTCGTAGCCGGTGAAGACACCGTTCTCGATGAAGATGTTCGGCGGGGCGTCGGAGAGGGTGCCGACGCGCAGCGTCCCGTCCGTGATGAGGCCGAGGTTCGCCGGATCGATCTCCTCGACCGGGGTGGTGGTCTCGGTGGTGTACTGGTCCAGCGACTGCTGGTCGCTGCCGGCCAGGGCGTCGGTGGTCTCGGTGGGTTCGCTGCTGCTGGAGCTGCCGCAGGAGACCGTCAGGGCGAGCAGGGGCACGGTCAGTGCCGTGAGGACCTTACGGGAGAGGTTCATGGTGTCCTTCGTGGTGGCGGGCCCGGGAACGGGTGCGCTGGGTGGGGTGCTGGGACGCCGGAGGCCGGCGGGAGGACTGCTGGCTGCTGGGTGACACGCTCGCTGTTCTGGGCTGTGCGCGCTGTGGCGGCCGGACCGGACGGAACACCGGGGAAGGACCGCACGACGCCGTACTTGCCAACCGGGGGACTGGACCCGGCGGCCGAATCTTCACCTGGAGCACCCCACTACGGGAGAGGGTTGCTGTCCAGCCGGCCAGGGCCGATGGCTGGAACTCTTGATTTGAGCAAAACGCTAGGGCAGCACGGAGTGTCCGGTCAAAACGGGATCACGGATATTGCGCCGCTTGACGCGGGAATCCGGGGGTCCAGGCGCGGGGTGTGGCCGACTTCACACGAACCGGTCCACGAGAGCGGTCAGTTCCGCGGTCAGGGCCGGGGAGGTGCGGATCTCCTGCCCGTCGAGTGAGAGGACCGGCGCGAGGAGCCGGATGCTCGAGATGAGCCACACGGCATCGGCGTCGAGGAGGTGGTGCGGTTCGAGCGGCCCGTACCCGAGGTCCCACCCCTCCTCCTTCGCCGCGGCGAACAGCGCGGCCTGCGAGGTGCCGGCCAGGATGCCACTCTCGAGCTGCGGCGTGACGAGCGTCTTCCGCCCGTCGCGCACGGTGGCGAGCAGCACGGTGGACGTGGGCCCCTCGAGGACCTTGCCGTCGGAGGAGGTGAAGATGACGTCGTCGGCGCCGGACGCCTTCGCGTGGCGGATCGCGGCCATGTTGACGGCGTAGGACAGCGTCTTGGCGCCCATGAGCAGCCACGGCGCGCGCTGCGCCACGGTGCTGTCGTACCCGCGCTCGAGGAACAGGACCCTCAGGCCGGCCTCGCGCTGCGCCAGAGTGGCCGCGGGGACGGGCGCCACCTGCACCCACGCCGTGGGCCGTCCCGCGCCCTCCACGCCCCGGGTGGCCACGAGCTTCACGACGGCGCTGCTCCGGCCCGGCTCGGCGCCCGCGAACTCGCCGAGGGCGGTGCGGATGGCGCGGCTCCAGGCGTCGGCGCCCGGCACGGCCAGGTCGAGGGCCGCGGCCGACGACGCGAGCCGCGCCAGGTGCGCCTGCTCCTTGCGGGGCGTCCCGTCGACGGCGAGCATCGATTCGAACACGCCGTCGCCGCGGGTGGCGCCGAGATCGGAGATCATCAGCTGCGGCTGCGAGGCGTCCGCGATCCTGCCGTGGTCGTGGTCGGGGTCGAGGAACACGAGAACCGTCATGGGCCCCAGCCTAGCGGGGGGCCCGCCGCGTCAGGTGAGTCCGACCTTCCGGGTGAACAGCTTCTGCAGCAGGATGAAGGCGAGGAGCAGGGCGCCGATCACGATGCGCGTCCACCAGGAGCTCAGCGTGCCCTCGTAGGAGATGAACGTCTGGACGATACCGAGGACGAGCACCCCCGCGAGGGAACCGAGCACGTACCCGTACCCGCCGGTCAGCAGCGTGCCGCCGACCACCACCGCGGCGATCGCGTCGAGCTCCAGCCCCGTGGCGGCCAGGCTGTACCCGGAGAGGCTGTAGAACGAGAACAGGATCCCGGCGATCGCGGAGCACACCCCGCTGATCCCGTACACGAGCACCTTGGTGCGCGGGACGGCGAGGCCCATGAGCACCGCGGAGGACTCCCCACCGCCGATCGCGTACACGGTGCGGCCGAAGCGCGTCTGGTGCAGCACGTAGAACGCGACCGCGACGACGAGCAGGGCGATCAGGACGCCGGGGGAGACGAACAGCTTCCCCGCCAGCGGGATCCTCGCCTGGGCCATGGACGTGAAGAACGGGTCGGTCACGGTGATGGAGTCGACGCTGATGACGTAGCAGAGGCCGCGGGCCAGGAACAGCCCGGCGAGGGTCACGATGAACGGCTGGATCTCGAAGACCTGGATGACCAGGCCCATCGCGAGGCCGAAGGTCGCCCCCGTCAGGAGCACGAGGAGGATCACCGCGACCGGGCTCCAGCCGGCCTGCAGGAGGGCGGCGGCGATCATCATGGACAGCGCCACGACGGAGCCGACCGACAGGTCGATGCCCCCGGTGAGGATCACGAACGTCATGCCGACGGCGAGCACGATCAGGAAGGTGTTGTCGATGAGGAGGTTCAGGAAGACCTGCCCGGACAGGAACCCCGGGTACATGGCGGCGCCGACGGCGAACATCGCGACGAACAGGCCCACGGTCGCCAGCGTGGGGGCGTACCGTGCCTTGCTCTGCAGGCTGCCGATCCGGGAGCGGCCGAGCGGGGCGGAGGTGCGGGTGAGGACGGACATCAGGCGGCCACCTCCACCCGCGGCTGCGCGGTGACGGGGGGCCTGCGTCGCCCGAAGAGGGTGCGCGCCCTGGGGGACTGCAGGAGGCAGACGATGATCACCACGAGCGCCTTGAACACCAGGGTCGCCTCGGGCGGGATGCCCAGCGTGTAGACGGTGGTGGTCAGGGTCTGGATGATGAGCGCCCCGACGAGCGTGCCCACGAGGCTGTAGCGGCCACCGGCCAGCGAGGTGCCGCCGATCACGACGGCGAGGATGGCGTCCATCTCGATGTAGAGGCCGGCGTTGTTGGAGTCGGCGGCGGTGACGTTCGAGCTGATCATGAGGCCCGCGACCGCCGCGCACAGTCCGCTGAAGATGTACACGGTCCAGGTGATGGTGCGGGCGTCGAGGCCGGCGAGCCGGCTGGCCACGGGGTTGATGCCCACGGCCTCGATGAGCGTGCCGAGGGCCGTGCGGCGCGTGAGCAGCCCGGCGGCACCGAAGGCGGCCGCCGCGATGAGGATCGAGATGGGCAGGCCCAGGAAGAAGCCGGCGCCGATCGCCTGGTAGGAGTCGTTGGAGACGGAGATGATCTGCCCGTCGGTGACCAGCTGGGCGAGCCCCCGGCCGGCGGTCATGAGGACGAGCGTGGCGATGATCGGCTGGATCCCGATGACCGAGACCAGGAACCCGTTCCACGCCCCGAGGAGGAGCCCGGCGACGACGGCGATCGCCACACCGGTGGCCGCGGTCTGCAGGGAGGTGGGATCGGGGGAGCTGTAGATGTACATGCAGGAGACGGCGCCGGCGATGGCCGCGACCGCCCCCACGGAGAGGTCGATGCCGCGGGAGGCGATGACGAGGGTCATGCCGAGCGCGATCAGGATGGTCGGGGCCCCGTTGCGGAGGATGTCGATCAGGCTCCCGTACAGGTGGCCGTCCTGGACACGGACCGAGAGGAAGTCCGCGCGGAAGAGCTGGTTGAGCAGGAGCAGCAGGACCAGCGCGAGGACGGGCCAGGTGAGGCGGTGCTTCAGCAGCGCGCTCATGGGTTCGTTCCCGCGATGACCGTCATGACGTCTTCCATGGTGACTCCGTCGTTGGGAATGTCGGCCACCATCTGCCGGTCCTTGAGGATGGCGATGTGGTCGCTGAGGCGCAGTACTTCCTCGAGTTCGGCCGAGATGAAGATGACGGACATGCCGTCGGCTGCGAGGTTGCTGATGAGCTTCTGGATCTGCGTCTTGGCGCCGATGTCGATGCCCCGGGTCGGCTCGTCGAGGATGAGCAGCTTCGGCTCGGTGATGAGCCAGCGGGCGAGCAGCACCTTCTGCTGGTTGCCGCCGCTGAGGTCCCGGATGAGCGAGTCCCGGTTGGACGGGCGGATGTCGAGGGCCCTGATGAACCGCTCGGCCAGCTCGTCCTGGGTGGCGCGGGGGACGCGCCGCCACCAGCCCTTGCCGGCCTGCATCGCGAGGATCAGGTTGTCGCGGACCGACAGGTCCCCGATCAGTCCCTCCTCCTTCCGGTTCTCGGAGGAGAAGGCGATGCCGCGGTCGATGGCGGACCGCGGCGTGCGCAGCGTACGGGGGGTGCCGCTGATGGTCAGCTGTCCCTGGTCCGCGCGGTCGGCGCCGAAGAGCAGCCTCGCCGTCTCGGTGCGGCCGGACCCGAGCAGCCCGGCGAGGCCGAGGATCTCCCCGGCGTGGACGGTGACCGTGACGTCCCGTACGGAGCCCTTCCGGCCCAGGCCCTCCGCCTGCAGGAACGGCACCTGCTCCGTGCGGTCCGGGTGGCGCCGGCTCTCGGCCTCCTCGAGGGCGGTCAGGGCGTCCAGTTCCTTGCCGATCATCTTGGAGATCAGGCCCATGCGCGGCAGATCGCGGGTCGGGTACTCACCCACGAGCCGGCCGTTGCGGAGCACGGTCATGCGGTCGGAGACCTCGTAGACCTGCTCGAGGAAGTGGGAGACGAACAGGATCGCCACCCCCCGGTCCCGGAGCGTCCGGATGACGGCGAACAGCTGCTGGACCTCGTCCGCGTCGAGGCTGGAGGTGGGTTCGTCGAGGATGAGGACCCGCGCGTCCACCTGCATGGCCCGCGCGATGGCGACGAGCTGCTGGACGGCGATGGAGTGCGAGGACAGGATGGATCGGGGGTCGATGTGGCCCAGCTGCAGTTGCCCGAGGACCTCCTGCGCCCTCCGCCGGACGTTCCGCCAGTGGATGCCCCCGCGCCGGCGCGGTTCGCGGCCCAGCAGGATGTTCTCCTCGACCGAGAGGTTCGGGCACAGGTTCACCTCCTGGTAGACCGTGCTGATCCCGGCCGCCTGTGCCTCCGCCGGGGTGCCGAAGCTCTGCTGCGCCCCGAGGACGGTGATGGTTCCGCTGTCCAGCGGGTAGACGCCTGTCAGCGCCTTGATGAGGGTCGACTTCCCGGCGCCGTTCTCGCCGAGGAGGGCGTGAACCTCTCCCGGGAACAGCCGGAAGTCGACGCCGTCGAGCGCCTTCACGCCCGGGAAGGCGATGGAGATGCCCTGCATGTCCACCACGGGGACGGTCTCGCTCATACGGCTCTGCCCTCCTGTGCCTGGGGATGCGGCGGGTCCCCGCCGCATCCCCCTGGTGACCCGGCCGTCCCGCGGGGACGGCCGGGTCCGGTTCCTAGTACTCGCGGCTCGCGAGGACTTCCTTGGCCTGCTCCGGCGTGAAGGTGGTCTCCTCGGTGACCACGCGGGCCGGGACCTCCTCGCCCGCGACCACCTTGGCCGCCAGGTCCATCAACTGCTCGCCCAGGAGCGGGTTGCACTCGACGATGAAGTTGATCTTGCCGTCCGCGAGCGCCGTCATCCCGTCCTTCACGGCGTCGACCGTGATGATCTTGATGTCCTTGCCCGGCACCTTGCCTGCGGCCTCGATGGCCTCGATGGCACCGAGCCCCATGTCGTCGTTGTGCGCGTAGACCACGTCGATGTCCGGGGTGTTCTTCAGGAACGCCTCCATCACCTGCTTGCCGCCGCTGCGGGTGAAGTCGCCGGTCTGCGATTCGACGATCGTGAGGTCCGGATCGGCGGCGATGGCGGCCTCGAAGCCTTCCTTCCGGTCGATGGCGGGGGCTGCGCCCGTGGTCCCCTGAAGCTCCACGATGTTCACGGGCCCCTCGGTGGACGCCGAGTCCTCGACCAGCCACTCGCCGGCCTTCTTGCCCTCCTCCACGAAGTCCGAGCCGAGGAAGGTCCGGTACAGCGAGGTGTCGGCGGAATCGACGGACCGGTCGGTGAGGATGACGGGGATCTCGGCATCCTTGGCCTCCTTCAGCACGGTGTCCCAGCCCGACTCGACCACGGGGGAGAAGGCGATGACGTCCACCTGCTGCTGGATGTAGGACCGGATGGCCTTGATCTGGTTCTCCTGCTTCTGCTGCGCGTCGGAGAACTTCAGATCGACGCCCGCCGCCTCCGCGGAGTCCTGGACGGACTTGGTGTTGGCGGTGCGCCAGCCGCTCTCCGCACCGACCTGGGCGAAGCCCATGGTGATGGTGTCGTCACCGCCGGCACCGCCGCCGCTGCCGCCGGACTCGGATCCGCCGCCGCAGGCCGTGAGGGCGAGGGTTGTGGCGGCAAGGGCCGCCACGAAGGATTTCCTGAACACTGCTGCCTCCTGGGAATCGGGACCACAGCAAGGGGGCATCTGCACCGTCGTTGCTGCAGGGGCGGGGAGCCCTGCCGCAATTGTGAACGGTAACAAATGGCGGGTCAAGGGCTCCGGGCCACAATCCGGTAGCGATCTTCCCCGGGTCGGAGAGAGCCCGGCCGGGGCCGTGACGGACGGAAGGCCGGACCGCGTGCCACGCGGTCCGGCCTTCCGGTAGGGGGTCAGTTACTTCTGATCGCTGTCCTTGCCGTCGAGGGCGTCCTTGGCCTTGTCCTTGGCCGAGTCCACCTTCTCGGGATGGTCCTGTGCATAATCCTTGGCCTTGTCAGCCATTCCGCCACTGTCCGCCATAGAGTCTTCTTCCAGTCGAACCGGTCCGCGGCCCACCGTGGCTGCCGCAGTCTGACGGCTTCATCCTGCACCTTCCCGAACGGGGCGCGGTACCGCCAGGATCCGGTTGACAAACGCTCCGGGCGAGCGGGCGAGCGGGCGGGGAAGCGGCCGGCGGGCCCGTCGGTCAGGCGTGGAGGGACATCCTGTGCAGGAGGTGATCGCGCACCATGGGCCATTCGTGGGCGAGGATCGAGTAGACCACGGTGTCGCGCAGCTCGCCGTTCGTGGCCCGCGTATGGCTCCTGAGCACGCCGTCCTGCTTCGCGCCGAGCCGGACGATCGCCTCGCGGGACTGGTGGTTGATCCAGTGCGTGCGGAACTCCACCGCTGGGCAGCCGACCACCTCGAACGCGTGGCGGAGCAGGAGGTACTTGGACTCCGTGTTGGTGCCGGTGCGCTGCACGGAGGCGGCGTTCCAGGTGGAGCCGATCTCCACCCGCGGAGTGTCCCGGTCGATGTTCATGTAGGTCGTCATGCCGATGATCCGGCCGGGCCCGCCGTCGTCCGCGGGGAGCCTCGTGGTGAAGGGCAGCATCGAGCCCGCGCCCTGCAGTGCGAGACGCCGGTCGATCTCCTGGCGCATGCCCTCCGGCGTCGGGATCGAGGTGTACCAGAGCCTCCACAGCTCGCCGTCCGCGGCGGCCGCGACGAGCCCGTCGTGGTGCTCGGGAGCGAGGGGTTCCAGGAGCACCCGGGTGCCGCGCAGGGTGACCGGTCGGAGGGTGCTCATGATCCGATCTTCACCTTGGACGGCGGCACGGACCTGCGCGGATCGTCCTGCGGGTCCACCCACCTGTCGGGATGGACGGTCGCCCTGCTCCACCTTCCGGTCTCCTCGCTCATGGGCGTCATCCTGTCCCACCGTCGCCGCCCGCGCCAGCGGCCCCGCCGTCAGTGGTCGAAGTGGGTGGTGACCGGGTGCGACTGGCCGACCGATTCGAGGACGGTGACGGCGAGGTCCCGCAGCTTCACGTTCCGGGTGGACGATGCCCGCCGGAGGATCGCGAACGCCTCCTCCTGGGGGCACCTGTTCTGGGCCATGATCGCGCCGACGGCCATGTCGATCGTGGTGCGGGCCGTGATCGCGGCCTTGAGGTTCCGGCTGTCCTCGCTCAGTGCGGCGATCCGCACGGCGAGCCGCAGCGAGCGCGAGGCGTCCCGGGCCAGGCCCTCCGCCACCGCGATGCCCTTCTCGTCGAAGACGTCCGGGGTGGTGGAGTAGAAATCGAGGCCGGCGCTGGCCCCGTCCTCGAGCCGGATGGGGATGCCGAGCGCGGAGCGGAGCCCGTAGGACGCGATGGCCTGCCGGTACTCGGGGAAACGCCGCTCGGCCAGGAAGTCCCGGATGTGCACGGTCTCGCCCGTGCGGGCGGCCCTGAGGCAGGGGCCGTCGTCGAACCCGTACTGCACCTCGTCGACGTCGCGGGCGCGGTCGCTGCTGCTCGCGACGGTGATCATGGACCGCGGGCGGAGGAGGGTCACCCCGCAGAACACCTCCCCGTAGGGGCCGGTGAAAGCCTTCGACGCGACGGTCGCGAGTCCGGTGAGGAAGACCTGCACGTCCGCGCTCTCGAGGACCATGTCCTGCAGCAGTGCCGTGACCGGATCACGCTCGGTCTCGTACGCGAGTTCTTCTTCATCGGGCATGGTGGCACTGGTCCGTTCGTCGCACCGCGGCAGGAAGGGCTCCCTGCTGAGCCGGAACCGGTGGGGCCCCGGGAGGAGCACCACTGCCTGAACTATACGGCCAGGGCCCGGCCGGGCCCGACGCGGCATGCGTGCTTTCGTCGTCCTGTCCAGCCCCCGCGGGTGTCGCCGTCGATCCCGTGCGACGTGCTCCCGGGGGCCTACGATGGATGCCAGCCGTGGGGCGGCTGATGGCTCCTCGTCGTGAGCTCGCCCACGAACGGAAGAGGACCAGAAGTGACCGATGCGTATCTCCAGCAGTGGACAGCCCTCGAGGCCACGCGGGCGGCCGGCATAGCGCTCGAGCAGGTGGCCAGGGGCTACGCGGCGCTGGGCGGCACCCACGACGTGTTCGACGTGGAGGGGTACCTCCGCGGGCTCACCCGGCTACCCCGCCGCGACCGGGACCTGATCGCCGATGCCATCAACGAGATCATCGACACCACCGGCTCCATGGCCGACGGCGCCCATTACAGCACCGACCGGGCGGCGACCTCCTCCGGCTTCGAGGACTACCTCCGGCCGCTCGTCACCGATCCCGACGGGTACGGGTTCGACCGCCGCGCACTCCGGCCCGATACCCGGGCCGGCGGTCCCGGGAACGGTCCGGCGGGCGGATCGCCCGACCTGACGGAGGATCGGGAGTTCCGGCGGCTGCAGGCCCTCTACCGGTCGGGCCTCCTCGACACCGGCGCCGAGGCCCGGTTCGACCGCCTGACCGCGCGGACCCGGGAATGGTTCGACGTCAGTTCGTCCTCGATCGCCCTCATCGCCGAGGACCGGCAGGTGATCAAGTCCCTGGCCGGGCCCATCGGCCAGGACCTGCCGCTCGAGCTCTCGCTCTGTGCGGTGACGGTCACCGCGGACCGCACCCTCGTGATCCCCGACGCACTCCAGCATCCTTCCTACCGCGACCACCCCCTCGTCACGGCCGGCCCGAAGGTCCGCCTGTACGCAGGGCACCCGCTAACCTCCGTCGACGGGTGGCGTATCGGGTCGCTGTGCGTGATGGACGACAAGCCGCGGGACTTCACGGAGAACGACGTCCGCGACCTGCGCTCCTTCGCGCAGCTCGTCCAGGAGGAGATCTGGAGAGGGCCGCTCGGCTGACGCCGGGCGTCAGGGGCGGTTGCGCGCTGCGGACGCCCTGCCGGGCCTGAACCGCTCCGGGACCGTGCCGCGCCCCTCCACGAGCGCCGTGACCAGCTCACCGAGCAGGGGCGCGAACTTCGCGCCGTGGCCCGAGCAGGCCGAGAGGACCGTGATGCCCTCCGCCCGGTCGATCACGAAGTCCTCCGTGGGGGTGTTCGTGAACAGGCACGTGGTCTCCGCGTACGGTTCCGGCACGAGGCCCGGCAGGTGGCGCTCCACGTAGGCGACCACGCGCCGCCGGTTCTCGCCGTGGACCACGCCGTCCTGCGCCCCCGCCGAGCGGATACGCCGCCCGCCGTTGTACTCGGCCACTTTCTGGCCCGACCAGCCGGCGTCCCTGCCGCCGGGCAGGCCGTAGACGACCATGTCCTCCGTCCTGTGGATGAACGTGGGCCAGTTGTCGCCGTCCCCCGTGTACGGGAAGTGGTAGGCCTGCTCCTGCCGCACCTCCAGCAGGGGCAGCGCTGCGGTGAACGCCTCCGGCAGGGCCAGCTCCGTGAGCAGGTCGGGGAGCCAGCCGCCCGCCGCGACGACCACCTGCTCGGCGTCGACCCATCGTCCGTCCCCGGCGTGCACACGGTACCCGCGCCCGTGGCGTCGCACCCCGGTCACGCGCCACCCCTGCTGCAGCGAGGCCCCGTGGGCGCGTGCCTGGTCGAGCATGGCGACGACGGCGGCCTCGGCGTCGAGCACTCCCGCGCCGGGGTGCCACAGAACCGGTGTGGTGAACTCCAGGTCCCAGCGTGCTGACGCCTCGGCGGCGCCGAGCAGCTCATGCTCCACACCGGCCGCCGCGAGGACCCGGGCGAAGCCCGCGGGGTCGTGGCCCTCGCCGTGGTCGAGGGCTCCGGTCCGCGTGAGGAGGGCGGCCCCGGCGGCCTCCAGCTCGGCCCACCCGCGGGCCGATTCCCGGACCAGGTCCACGTAGAGCCGCTCGGCATAGGCATAGCGGAAGATGCGCGCCGAGCCGTGCGAGCTGCCCCGCCGGTGGGCCGGGGTGTCCTGCTCCAGGACCACGACCTCGTGCCCGGCCTGCGCGAGCCGCCACGCGGCCGAGGACCCGGCCAGGCCGGCGCCGATCACCGTGATGCCCGTCATGAGCGCTCCTCTCCGGGCCCGGGACCCTGCCGGGCCCGGGCGCCTCCGGCAAGGCTACCGGCCCGGACCTGCAGGCCCGGGGAACGCGGAACCGAGGGCCGAGAGGACGCCGTGCGCCTTCGTGCGCACCTCGGCCCATTCCTCCTCGGGGTCGGAATCGGCCGTGATCGCCCCGCCCACGCCGAGCAGCAGGCGGGTGGCGCCGTCGTCCTCCGCGCCCCTGTCCTCCTGCATCACGAGGGTGCGGATGATCACGGCGAGGTCGGTGGCACCCGTCAGGCTGAAGTAGCCTGCAGCGCCGGAGTAGGGACCACGCGGTGCCTGCTCTAGCCGGTCGAGGATGGCCATGGTGCTGATCTTCGGTGCCCCGGTCATCGACCCGGCGGGGAACGCCGACGCGACGACGCCGGCCCGCGCGCTCCCGGGGCGCAGCCGGGCATCGATGGTGCTGACCATCTGGTGCACGGTGGCGTACGTCTCGATGGCGCACAGCCGGCTGACCGTCACCGAGCCCGGCACCGCGTGGTGGGAGAGGTCGTTGCGCAGGAGGTCCACGATCATAATGTTCTCCGCGCGGTCCTTCGCCGACGTCCTGAGGTCCTCGAGCAGCGCGGCGTCGGCGCGGGGGTCGGCCGAGCGCCCCCGCGTCCCCTTGATCGGTTCCGCCTGCATGTGCCCGTCCGTGGTGAGCCGCAGGAAGCGCTCGGGTGAGGTGCTCGCGACGGCGAATCCCGGGAAGCGCAGGAAATGGGCGAACGGTGCGGGGTTCACGGCGCGCAGCCGGAGATAGGCGTCCAGCGGGTCGAGGCCCTCCCCGGCGTCCAGCTGCGCCGCGAGCGACGTGGTCAGGCACACCTCGTAGGTGTTGCCCTCGGTGATCTCGGCCTGCGCCTGCCGGATCTTCGCGAGGTACGCGGCGTGCGTGTCCCGTGCCCCGAACCGCGGCACCGGGAGCCGCGCCGGCGCCGGCAGGGGATCGGGCGACGTCACGGCCGCCCGCGCCCGCGCCCGCCACGCGTCCCGGTCGGCGTCGGGCCGTCCGTCGGAGAGGGTCAGGAGGAAGACGGCGCCGTCGGTGTGGTCGAGGACGACGGCGCGGCCGGCGAAGAGGAGCGCGGCGTCGGGCAGGCCCGGCCCGGGGAGGTCCGCGCCGCCCGTCTCGCGCTTGAGCTCGTAGCCGAGGTAGCCCAGCCAGCCGAGACCGAAATCGCAGGCGAGGCCGTCCGGAACGCGTACGGCACGCCGCCCCCAGACGTCGTCGAGCCAGCGGAAGAAGGGCTCGCGGATCCGGGTGGTCACGGGACCGGCCACGATCTCCGTGACGCCGCCGCGGTGCTGGGCCAGCTGCCCGAAGGCCCCGCCGGCGTCGGCCATGATGCTGAAGCGGTTGCGCTCGCCGTTCGCGGGCCCTGCCGGGGATCCTGTCGGAGAACCGGTCGGGGGCTGCACCACGGCGTCGGAGCTGTCCAGCCAGGCAGCGGCGGGCGCGTCGCGGTAGAGCGTCGAGAACAGGGCCGCGGCGTCCGGGACCGCCTCGAGGCGCTCGGCCTCCAGCGTCAGTCCGCGCCGCCCCGCGCGCTCGGGCGCCAGCAGGACGGTGCAGGAGGGCAGCCCGGTGAGCGCCAGGCGCACGGCCTGGGGCGACGGCGGCCCCCGGTGGCCCTGCACGACGACGTCCGCGGCGGTACCGGGGTCGTCGGCAGCGAGCCAGCGGTCCTCCTGGTGGGCCCAGCGCTGCCAGTACGGGGCGTAGGCGTCGCCGTCGCGCTCGATCGCGGTGCGCTGCCGGACCTCCGCGTCGGCCTCCACCCAGATCACGGCGTCGAGCCGGTCGCGGGCCGCCGCCGCTGCCGCGCCCACTCCCTCGAGGAGCACGATCTCCGCCGCCGTCGTCGTGCGCTCCGCGCCGTCCTCCCCCCGCACCCAGTCCCAGGCGTTCCAGCGTGCCGTCCGTCCCGCCCGCAGGGGGGTGAGGACGTGCTCCACGTAGCGGGTGATCCCGGCGTCGAGCCCGTCCCAGCCGGGGTAGATGTCCTCGAGGTGGAAGAGGCTGACGGTGTGGTGCTCGCGCAGGAGGGCGGCGAGTTCCACGGCGAGGGTCGTCTTGCCGGCGCCGGACCGGCCGTCGATGGCGATGAGCAGGGGGGCGGCGCGGCTCGGAGTGCCGGGAGCGCCGGGAGTGCCGGGAGTGCCGGGAGTGTCGGGAGTGTCGGGCACGGCTCAGGCCAGGGCGAGCAGGGCGCCGACGCCGACGAACAGGGACCCGAACGTGCGGTTGAGGATCCTCTGGCCGCGCTCGTCCTCGGTGAAGCGCCGGAACGAGCGCGCGGTGCCCGCGTAGAAGAACCACATGACGAGGACGTCGATCACGATCACGGTCGCGGTCAGCACGCCGTACTGGCCCAGCAGCGGCTCCTCCGGCCGGATGAACTGAGGGATGAGCGCGAGGAAGAACACGATGGCCTTGGGATTGAGCAGGTTCACCCACACGCCGCGGCGGAACATGGACAGGGGCGCCTCGCTGCCCTGCAGGGCACGGACCTCGCTGTGGTCGGGCCGCGCGAGGAACCTCCGCACCCCGAGGTACACGAGGTAGGCGGCGCCGATGTACCGGATGAGGTTGAAGGCGAGCGGTGAGTTCGCGACGAGGAGGCCCACGCCCGCTCCGGCGATGCCGATGTGCACCAGCAGGGCCGTCTGCTGGCCCAGGATGCCCCAGATGGAGCGCCGGAATCCCACGGCCAGTGCGTTGCTCATCGTGTTCACCGCGCCCGCGCCGGGCATGAAGCTGATGAGCGTCTGGGCGCCCAGCAGCGCCAGCCAGAGGGAGGGATCCACCCGTTCATGGTATGCGCCGCGCGTCAGTCGTCCGAACGGTCGGCATCGAGCTCGTGGCGTACGAACCGCACGACGCCGTCCACCGCACCGTCGACCATCTTCCAGGTGGCCTCGAAGTCGCTCGCGTCGCCGTACCAGGGGTCGTAGATGCCGAGGTCCTCGAGGGCCGTGTCCGTGGTCGACGGGTCGAATTCACGCAGGAGGTGGATCCTGTCGCGGGCGTCGTCGTCGGGCGCGTCCCGGCGCAGCTCGCGGTAGTGGTCCAGGTCGAGGGCGAGGATGAGGTCGCGGTCGCGGTACCAGCCCGGCTCGAACATCCGGGCCCGGTGCAGGTGGCTCTCGATGCCGAGCTCGGTCAGCTTCGCCGCGGCACGCTCGTCGATCGGCCTGCCTGCCTCCCAGTCGGTGGTGCCCGCCGAGTCGACGACGACGTCGTCCCCCAGCCCTGCCCGGCCGAACGCGTGCGTCAGCATGAGTTCGGCCATGGGGGAGCGGCAGATGTTCCCGGTGCAGACGGTGACGATGCGGTACATCACGCCAGCCTAGCTGCGGTGCACGTCCCGGATCGTCCTGGCGTCCTCCGGGCTCACCGTCCCAGCCGGTGCAGATCGATCTCGCCGGGCTGCCGGTCGAAGGGGGAGAAGCCGTACGCCTCCCTGAAACGCCGGATCCAGCGCAGGCGCGCCAGGCCGACGTGGATCCCGAAGGCGCCGACCGCGCCCAGGCCGAGGAGCATCATCGAGCCCACCACGAGGGCACCTGCCTCCCCGGTGTCGGCGAAGCGCGAGACGGCACCCGCCGCGATCACGACGCCCATGAGCGCCAGCGCGACCCCGAACAGCGCGGTGTTGCGGGGATTGCTGAACGGGTGGATGCCCTGCCGGCTGTTCGGGTGCGCGGAGGGGAAGGGCTCCTTCAGATCCGGCGGCACATGGGCGTCCCACTGCTGAGGGCGCCACAGGGGGGCGCTCATCGCTGCACGACCGGGAGGGCGGTCAGGGCCGCCAGCTTCTCCACCAGGCGCGCGGTCGGTACCAGCGGGTCGCGGTCCTGCATCCCCGGTTCCGGGACGTCCGCGGTGTCCCAGAGGTCGTCCCCGGCGGCCCTGACGAAGAAATCGGCGGTTCCGTCGAGGGTCGACGTGCCCAGGTAGACGGCACTCGAGGGGTGCGCGGCGACATTCGTGCGGACGACGTCGAGCAGCAGGTCGGCATCCGTCGCGCCGGGTTCCCTGATGACGGCGAACCAGGTGCTGAGCGCGGCAGGTTGCAGGAGGACGGACGCCTCGCGGGCCTGCACGTAGATGGCGAACTCGAAGGCGTCCTCGTTGAACAGGCCGATACGCGTCCAGCGTTCCGCCGCCGCCAGGACGTACGCGAGGTACTCGGCGCCGGCGAGCGGGCTGATCCTCCCGTCCTCGACACGGACGAGGCCACGGGCGAGGAGCGACGAGGCCCCCGCCGCCGTCAGCACCGCTGTCGAGAGCTCGGCCCCGATCGCCAGGGCGTCCCTCGATCGTGCGGACTGCTCGCCCTCGGCGAGGGAGAGCAGGAAGGCCACTTCCGCCACGCCGAATCCGAGGACCGGCAGCGCCGATCCGTGGAGGACGGGGTCCGGGGTGGAGACTACCGGTGCCATTGGAACTCCTTGCGTAGTGCGGTGGGTCTGTCGGTCATCGTCAGAACGGCCAGACGTCTTCGGCGACGTCGGCGATGCCTTCGCCGAGGTTCTCGATGCCGTCGCCGAGGGCTTCCGCGCCGTCGGCGACCGTCGAGCCCACGGCGTTGAAGGCGTCGTGGACGATCGGGATGTGGTCGTAGGCGAGTTCCCCCAGGGCGAGGGCGCCTGCTGCCACACCGCAGGCGAGGTTCACCGGGGGGATGGGCATGAGCGCCACGGCGCCGAGGACGGTCGTGGCACCGTGGAGGCCGGCCCGGCCGTAGTCGCCGTTCTGGATGTCCTGGTACGTCGTCAGCGCGCCGAGTGCCACGCCGATCGGGCCGAGGGCCTTCCCGACGGAACCCAGGGGTTCCGCCAGGCTCCCGATGGTGCGGCTGATCCCGCCCTCGGGGATCGCGTTGCTGAGAGCCTGCAGTTCCGGGCCCCAGGACCCGCCACCCAGCACCTCCGCGAGCCGCGCGAAGGTGCGTCCCTGGGACGCAGCGCGAAGCGCGTCGTCGAGGGTCGCGAACTCTCCGGACAGCTGCAGTGTCCGCGCCAGGCTCAGGGCGGCGATGGGCAGCTCGGTGGCCCCGCGCAGGGAGTCGAGGTCGCCGTAGAGGTCGTAGGCGTCGCTGCCGAGGTCGCCGAGCCCTCCGAGGAGCCGCTCGAGCAGGGACTGCTCCGGATCGCTCCCGCCGTTCCCGGCGCCTCCGCCGTTCCCGGCGCCTCCGCCGTTCCCGGTACCTCCGCCGTTCCCGGTACCTCCGCCGTTCCCGGCCGGGATGGAGCCGGCCCCCTGGTCACTCGCTCCCTCCTGCTCGTCGGCGTTCGCACGCAGGGTGGTGGCGCCCTCGGTGAGGAAGGATTCCGCAGCGAGGATGCGCATGCGGTGGTCCGCGTTCCAGGCGGCCCGGAAGCGGTCCGCGTCGGAGCCGTTCCAGTAGCCGGGCGCATTGACCCGCGAGGAGATCATGAGCGAGATGCCGGACAGCTGCTGCTGGGCCTGGCCGAAGCTCGCGGAGAGTTCCCTGAGCGCGGCGAGATCCGCGCCGATCGTACCGTTCGTCATGAGCTGTTCCCCCGTGCGGTTGAGACCTGGTCGTCAGCCTACCGGGACGGCGGGGATCGGCGATGGGGAGGGCTCCCCATCACATGTGCCGCGCCGTCAGCCCCGCGCGAGGATCTCCACGCTCGGCATCAGGAACACGCCGTCGCCCAGCCGCGACCATCTGCGCCAGCCCTCCGCCAGACGCTCGAGGGTGCGCTGATCGGCCAGGCCGCGCTCGATGGTCTGGCCGGCGAAGGCCGAATGCAGCACCCGCTGCGCCCAGGACTCCGCGTGGACGCGGCGCTCCTCGGCGGTGACGTAGATCCAGTTCGACGACGACACCTCGACGTCGGCGAACCCCGCTTCGGCCGCCCAGCCGGGGAGACGGCGTCCCGCGTCGGGCTCTCCGCCGTTGCCGCGGGCCAGGGTGCGGTAGAGCTCCCGCCACTCGTCGAGTTCGTCGACCACCGGGAACCAGGTCATCGCGCCGAAGTCGGCCTCGCGGGCCGCCACGATCCCGCCGGGCCGGACGACGCGGCGCATCTCGCGGAGGGCCGCCACGGGGTCGGCCAGATGCTGCAGGAGCTGGTGTGCGTGGACCACGTCGAAGGACTCGTCGGCGGCGTCGAGGTCGTACACGTTGCCCTCGCGGAACTCGACGTTCGCGAGATCGGCGTGCGCCTCCGCGGCCTGCGCGACGACGTCCGCCGAGCTGTCGATGCCCGTCACCGAGCCCGGCGCCACCAGATCGGCGAACCCTGCCGTGATGCTGCCGGGTCCGCAGCCGACGTCCAGGACGTCGAGGCCGGCTTCGAGGAAGGGCTCGAGGTAGGCGGCCGACGACGCGACGGTCCGCGCTGCGTGCGCCGTCGTGACGCTCGGATGGTGTCCGTGGGAGTAGACCTCGTCGTTCATGCTCCGAAGGCTAACCGGCGGGAGGGCACTCGGTCAGCATTTCAGCCGCCGTCCAGTGCCACGTCACGTGCGGCGACCGTGGCATCGGTGACGTCCTGGAGCATGTCGCGCAGGAGTTCCAGCTGCTCCTCGGAGTACCTGTCGAAGACGGCGTCGATGTGGCGGGCGAGGGGAGCGAACAGCATCGCCCCCGTGGAGCGTGCCTTCTCCGTCATCTCGAGGTGCACCTGGCGCCGGTCGACGTCGCTGCGCCGCCGGGTCACATGGCCTGCCGAATCCAGGCGGTCCACCAGGGCCGTGGTGGCCGGCGAGCTCAGGTTGAGCTCCTCCCGCAGGAATCCGGGGGTCACCGTGAGTCCGGCGCGGGCAGCGCCCATCATGATGCTCAGGGCATGGAGGTCGGTGCGGTAGAGGCTGTCCCGCTCGCTCGCGACGTCGACGTAGCGGTCGGTCTCGACCGTGAACTGCCGCAGCAGTGCCATGAGTTCTTCCCTCGCGGCCATGGATCCTCGCCTTCTTTCCCCTCAGTTTAGGCCGGTTCACATTATCTCCATCATAGATATACTTTATTGCAGAGATAACGTCGAGTGGGTAGGGAACTCCATGAAGAACAGATGGTTGAGGGTGCTGCTGCCCGCGGTCGTGGTGCTGATCTGGCTGATCGGGGCGGCGGTCGGTGGTCCGACCTTCGGGCGGCTCGAGGAGGTCTCGAGCAACGACCAGGCGTCCTTCCTGCCCGCCGGTGCCGAGTCCACGGAGGCGGGCGAGCTGCAGCAGCGCTTCAGTGATTCCGATGCCGTCCCGGCGATCATCGTGGCCGAGTCGGAGACCGCGATCGATCCGCGGGACCTCGGACCCTACGAGGATCTCGCCGCCACGCTCGGGGAGGTCGAGGGGCTCGAGCCGGCGGCCGAGGGTGCTCCGCCGGTCGTGGGGCCCATCCCGTCCGAGGACGGCCTCGCCGTCCAGTACGTCGCGTTCGTCTCCTCCGACGCCGAACTCGCCGAGGCGGTGGGCGAACTGCGCACCATCCTCGTCGACGACCTGCCCGACGGCGTCACCGGCTACGTGACCGGTCCCGCCGGGCTCACCAACGACCTCGTGGAGGCCTTCGGCGGGATCGACGGCATCCTCCTCGCCGTCGCGCTCGGTGCCGTGTTCGTCATCCTCCTGGCCGTGTACCGGTCCATCGTGCTGCCGTTCCTCGTCCTGCTGACCTCGGTGTTCGCCCTCGCGACGTCGATCCTGCTGATCTTCGGTCTCGCGAAGCTCGATCTGATCCAGCTCAGCGGCCAGAGCCAGGGCATCCTCTCGATCCTCGTGATCGGCGCTGCCACGGACTACGCGCTGCTGCTCGTCGCCCGGTTCCGGGAGGCACTCGTCGGCAACAGGACGACGTGGGAGGCCATGCGCGTGGCCTTCCGCGGTTCCTTCGAGCCGATCCTCGCCTCCGGCGCCACCGTGATCCTCGGCCTGCTGTGCCTGCTCTTCTCGGATCTCAACTCGAACCGGAGCCTCGGGCCCATCGCCGCCATCGGCATCGCCTTCTCGCTCGCTGCAGCGCTCACGCTCCTCCCCGCGCTCCTGCTCCTGCTGGGTAGGGCGGCCTTCTGGCCCCTGGTGCCGCGCTTCGATCCGGGGGCGACCGCCGTCGTCGCGCCGCACCACGGCAGGCACGCGGCACGGACCGACGCCGGGCCGGAGACAGGACTCGAAGGGCTCAGGGGCCTCTGGCGTCGGGTGTCGCTGCTCGTGGCCCGCCGCCCGCGGGTGCTGTGGATGGTGTCCCTGCTCGTCCTGGCTGCCGGAGCGCTCGGGCTGACCCAGCTGCAGGCGAACGGCGTCCCCCAGTCCGCGGTGATCCTGACGCCCTCCAACGCCGTCGACGGCCAGGAGGCGCTCGGCCGCCACTTCGACGCGGGCTCCGGAAGTCCCGTCTACGTCGTCGCGCCCGAGGCGGACCAGCAGGCGGCGCTCGACGTCGTCACGGCGCAGGAGGGCATCTCCGACGCCACGCTGACCACGGACCCGGGCGGCGCCGCCGTCGTCGAGGACGGGCGGATCCTGATCAGCGGCACGCTCGGCTACCAGGCCGACTCGGAGCGGGCGGAGGACGTGGTGCGTGAGCTGCGCACGGCGCTCGACGACGCCGGCGGAGGAGACGCGCTGGTCGGCGGGGTCACGGCGGTGGCGATCGACACGAACGACACCGCGCTCGCGGACCTGGTGAAGATCATCCCGATCGTCCTGGCCGTCATCCTCGTGGTCCTGATCGTCCTGCTCCGCTCGGTGCTCGCGCCCGTGCTCCTCGTGGCCAGCGTGGCGCTCTCCTACGCGACGGCCCTCGGCGTCTCGGCGCTCGTGTTCAACAACGTCTTCGGGTTCGAGGGCGCGGACGCGTCGGTACCGCTGTTCGGTTTCGTGTTCCTCGTGGCCCTGGGGGTGGACTACAACATCTTCCTCATGACCCGGGTCCGGGAGGAGTCCCTCCGCATCGGCACGCGCCCCGGCATCCTCCGCGGGCTCGGCGTGACCGGCGGCGTGATCACCTCGGCCGGCGTGGTGCTGGCGGCGACCTTCGCCGCGCTGGGTGTGATCCCGATCCTGTTCCTCGCGCAGATCGCGTTCATCGTGGCGTTCGGCGTGCTGCTGGACACGATCCTGGTGCGCTCGCTGCTCATCCCGGCGCTCGCCTACGACATCGGCCCGAGGATCTGGTGGCCGTCGGCGCTCGGGAAGGTGCCGTCCCCGCGGTGACGGTGCGCGGGCTGGGAGTTCCCTGCACAGCGGCCGCACAGCTTCCGGAAAGGCCCCGTCGAACTCCGGGCGGCACGGTGGAGGTACGACGACCCACCCGCCTGGAGGACACCATGATCAGCTACCGACCGACCCCCGAACCCACCCCGGGACGCAGGGGCCTCCGGGCCGCCCTCGGGGCCATGGTGCTGGCCGCGGTCCTCGGCACCACCGCCTTCGCGCCGGCGGGCGCCGACACCGCCACCGCTGCAGCGGACGCCGTCGTCGTGGGCGCCACCGTCGCCGCCGAGCAGGCGGTGGTCCGCCGACAGGACACGGGCGGCTCGCTCGACCAGGGCGCGGCGGCGCCGCTGCGGACCTGATCCCGACCCCGGATCCCCGACACCGGATCCCCGACACCGATCCCCGACACCGGATCTCGGACCGGGCCCACGGCTGCCGGGGGATACTGGACCGCAACGCCCGCCCTGTCCGGCGCGCGCCGGTCGCCGGAACGACCCCGGGATGAACCCCGGAACGACCCAGGAAGAACCCAGGTAGACACGATGGCCGACGCCTCCCACTCGATGACCGACAACCTGCCGCGCCTCGCGCACCCGGACGGCAGCCCCATCCGGGCGCTCGTCGTCGACGACGAGACGAGCCTCGCGGAGCTCGTGAGCATGGGCCTGCGCATGGCCGGTTGGAGCGTGACGACGGCGAACGACGGACTCACCGCGGTGTCCGCGGCGCGGGACTTCCGCCCCGACGTGCTGGTCCTCGACGTCATGATGCCCGGAGTCGACGGCATCGAGGCGCTCACGAAGATCCGTACGTTCGCACCGAACGTCCCGGCGCTGTTCCTCACGGCCAAGGACGCCGTCCAGGACCGCATCTCCGGGCTGTCGGCCGGCGGCGACGACTACGTCACCAAGCCCTTCAGCATGGAGGAGCTTCTGCTGCGGCTCCACCGCCTCGTCCAGCGCTCGGGGGTGGCGGCGTCGGACTCCGCCGAACTGGTGGTCGGTGACCTCCTCATGAACGTCGACACCCGCGAGGTCACCCGCGGCGGCGACGACATCACCCTGACCTCCACCCAGTGGGACCTGCTGCGCTACCTCATGGAGAACCCGCGGCGCGTGGTCAGCAAGTCGCAGATCCTGGACAACGTGTGGCACTACGACTTCGGCGGCCAGGCGAACATCGTGGAGCTGTACATCTCCTACCTGCGCAAGAAGATCGACGCCGGGCGGACCCCCATGATCCACACCGTGCGCGGCGCCGGGTACGTCCTCAAGCCCGCGGCTCCGTGACCGCTCCCGGCATCGGGCAGGGCGGCCCGGGGGCGGGCCGGAGGCCGCTCCATCTCCGCACCACGCTGATCCTCGCGACGCTCGCCCTGCTCACCGCGATCTGCGTCGCGATCGGCGTGCTCAGCCACCTCGCGATGGGCGCCTACCTCACCGGACAGCTCGACGCCGCCCTCACCCCCGCTGCGGATCGGGCCGGGTTCCCTGGCGGGCGCCCTCCGGGGGACGACCAGCGGCCGCGGCGCGACGTCGATCCGCAGAACGCGGCCGGGCAACGGCCAGGGACCCTGAACGCGGTGTTCGACGACGGGGAGGTGCGGACCTCCGCGCTGGTGCAGGACGACGGCAGCACGGATCCCCTCACCGTGGCCGACCTCGACCTGCTGGCCGCCCTCGACCCTGCCGCCGGCCCGCAGGAGCTGACCCTCGGCACGGGCCACTACCGCGTGGACGCGGTAGCCCTGCCGGCCGGCGCTGCAGGCGATGACGGCGAAGCCGGTGCTGCAGGCGGTGGCGCCGTCCTGGTCACCGGGCTGTCCACGACCGAACGCGACAGCACGCTGGTGTCCCTCGACATCACCGTGGCCGGTCTCTCCCTCGCAGGCATCGTGCTCACCGGACTCGCCGGCACGGTGATCATCCGCCGTTCGCTGCGCCCCCTCGAGGAGCTGTCCGCCGTCGCCACCTCCGTCTCGCAGCTGCCGCTCTCTTCGGGAGAGGTGGCGATCCCCGTGCGCGTCCCCCCGGCCGTCGCTCGGCCCGGCACGGAGGTCGGTACCGTGGGACTGGCCCTCAACGCGATGATCGACCACGTCAGCAGCGCCCTCCGGGAGCGCCACGCGAGTGAGCAGAAGGTGCGCCAGTTCGTGGCCGACGCCAGCCACGAACTGCGTACGCCGCTGACCTCGATCCGCGGGTACACCGAACTGGTCCTGATGAGCGAGACGGTCAGCCCGTCCGGCCGGTCCGCACTCGAGCGGGTGGACAGCGAGTCCAGGCGCATGTCCTCCCTCGTCGAGGACCTCCTGCTGCTCGCGCGCCTGGACGAGGGCCAGCGCGGGGAGGCGTCCGACGTCGACCTCACCGAGCTCGTGGTCGAGACGACGAGCGACGCCCGTGTCGCGGCCTCCGGGTACTCCTGGAGCCTGGACCTGCCCGACGAACCCGTGGAGGTGCACGCCGTGGAGGCCGAGATCCGGCAGGTGCTCATCAACCTGCTCTCCAACGCCCACAGGCACACGCCGCCGGGCACCGCCGTCGCCACCGCCCTCGCCGTCGGGGGCGGCACGGTCGGCATCACCGTGACCGACTCCGGGCCGGGCATCGACCCTGCGTTCCTCGAGACCGTCTTCACGCGCTTCAGCCGGGGCGACGCCGCCCGGTCCGCCGGCGCCGGCAGCGCCACCAGCACCGGCCTCGGCCTCGCGATCGTCCAGGCCCTCGTCGACGCCAACGGTGGCACCATCAGCGTGTCCAGCGAACCCGGCCGCACGCAGTTCCGCGTGGACCTGCCCCTCGCCCGGCCGCCCGCCCGGGCCGCCGCGTCCGCCGGCCGGGACTCCGGCTAGGCGTGCCGACCCGGGACGTCGATCAACCGGGTGGAGGACGGAGGAGGGGACGAGCTCCTCACGGATCCAGCTCCGCAGCCGGGTCGGCTGGCGGTGACCATCGAACGTTCCTGGTCGGCGACGAAGCCGTCCCGCAGGCCGGTGACATCCCCGGCGCGGCGTCCGCTCCATCCGAGCCGTGGCGTTGGGTCCCCTGAGGGCTGAAGGTCGCTACTCTCTACCTATGAACGACATCGCCGCCTTTCTGGACGCACGTATCTCCGAGGACGAGAAGGCGGCCCGCAGGGGAAGCCTGCCCGAGGAAGTGTGGGGTGTCGGCGGCTGGTTCGACCCCCAGCGGGTCCTCGCGGAATGCCGGGCCAAGCGCGAGCTCCTCCGGTACGCGGTCGCCGAACTGGACGCCCGGCAGCGGGCGGAGGTCCTCGGACTGCTGGCGCTCCCGTGGGCCGGACACGCCGACTACAGTGCCGAGTGGCGGACGGCGGCGGTCCTGGAGGACGGGCTGAAGGCCTAGCCGAAGGCCTGGCGGGACGGCTCGCGGAGGACCTCCCCGGCCCCTCCGCAGCTCCGGCCCACGGGGTCGATCCGCTGCGGACGCGGCCGATCGGGTCCGTCCCGACCACGGGATGTCATCCTTCCGCAAGCTTTGCGCAAGAACATCGAGGGACTCCTCCGGGTGGGCGGACCGTCACTACCCTTGAAGCGTGCCCATCCATTCCACCCCGCCCTCCCCTGGCCAGCACCAGGACCACGGCCCTGCGCCCCGCGGGGTCGACGCCGTCACGGTCCCGGTCGCGCCCGGGAAGGCAGCGCAGCTCCTGGACCCGGCGGTCCTCCGGGACATGCAGCGGGACTTCTCCGACGCGGCGACCGTGCGGCAGTTCGCACGCGATTTCTGCGCCGACCTGCCGGGGAAGATCGACAGGCTGGACCTCCGGCTCGGCGAGGGGGACGCGGCGGGAGCCGAGGACGCCGTGCTCAGCGTGACGACGTCCGCGGCGATGGTGGGCGCGCTGCGCCTCGGCCAGGCCGGGCGCGCGACCCTCCGGCTCGTCACGACCGGCGACCTGGAGGGCGCCAGGCGCTCCGTCACCCTGCTGCGTGCCTGCGCCGACGACACCGTCAGGACGCTCCAGGAGCCCTCCGGCCAGCCCTGACGCCGCTTCAGCGCGAGGTGGCGCTCCGCGGCACGATCCGGAAGCCCACGCCGCGGACCGTCACGATGAGGTCCGGGTCGCCCTTGGTCCGTGCCAGTTTCTGGCGGAGGTTGGCGATGTGCACTTCGATGGCCCGCTCGTCCGTCCGGCTCACGAAGTTGTAGCCGCGGTAGTCGCGACCCCGCGAGACCCGCACGAGCTCCTCCTTGGTCCGGACCGCGCCGTTGCTCCGCATCAGTTCGTGCAGGAGGTTGAACTCCGTCTTCGTCAGTGGCAGCTCGACGCCGGCGCAGCTGGCGGTGCGGGCCTCGCCGTCCACCACCAGGACTCCGTTCCGCAGGAGCGTGTCGGACGACTCCTGGCGCTCGTCGCCGGACACGGCGGGAGCTGCAGCAGGAGGCGCCGGCCGTGCGGAGGCATGCTGCGTCGTCTGGCCCGCGCGTGGCCTGCGGAGCATCGCGTCGATCCGCGCCCGCAGTTCCCGGGGGCGGAAGGGCTTCAGGACGTAGTCGTCGGCGCCGGCCTGGAGGGCGGTCAGGATGTCCAGTTCGTCGTCGCGGCCGCTCAGGACGATCACGTAGCAGTCGGTGGTGGAGCGGATCCGCCGGAGGACCTCGTACCCGTCGATGTCGGGTAGCCCGATGTCGAGGGTCACCACGACCGGATGTTCCTGGCGCACGATGTCGACGCCCTCACGGCCGGAGGCCGCGCCGGTCACCTGGAAGCCTCCCTGGGCGAGGATGGCGGAGACCAGGTTGCGGATGTCGAGATCGTCCTCGATCACGACGGCCGCCCGGACCTCGCCGGGCCCGGAGCTACTCATAGCGGGAAACCCCGCGATGATTCCGCGCGGCGGGGGAGGTGTGCTCGTCCACAGCGTCTCCGGCCGATCCGGGAGGTGTATTGAGTTGGACTGTCCGAGGCATACTCGTGGACCTGTTCTCTTCGGCGGCCCGGCTGACCGCGTGGGTCCCGTGGCTTTGCGTCCCCGGCTCGCACCGGGTTTGCCCTTATCGACGAGCGGTTGCCCGCCCGACGATACTAGCAACCCCGACCGACACATCCGTGACGCGGGCATGCTGCGGTCCGTGCCGTGCCGGGCGCCGATCCGCCGCGGCGGAGCGGCGCGCCGAAGGCTGCGCCGGTGGCTTCGGGGCGCTACGGTCCTTCCATGCAGATCGTGCAGTACGAGCCGGCCCACCGGGCGGCGCTGCTCGCGCTCTCGATACGGGCCTGGGAGCCGGTGTTCCCGCTGTTCCGCGAGGCGGTGGCGCCGTTCGTCTACGAGTCCTTCTACCCGGACGGATGGCGCGAACGCCAGGTACACGATCTGGCGGCCGTGCTCGACGGCGAACCACGGAACGTCGCTGTGGCCCTCGAGGAGGACCTGCCCCTGGGCTGGGTGTGCACGCGATTCCATGCGGACGACAGCATGAGCGAGATCTACGTGCTGGCGGTGGACCCCGAGTTCCAGCGACGGGGCGTGGCCCGGGCCCTCATGGACCATTCCTTCGACCGGGGGAGGGAGGCCGGGATGAGGATGGTCCTCGTCGAGACCGGCGACGATCCGGGCCATGAACCGGCACGCCGGGCGTACGAGGCGGCCGGGTTCGAGCGCTGGCCCGTCGCCCGTTACTTCAAGGACCTGTCCGGCCAGGCGGCGACGGCCCCGTGGCCCGGGACGACGGAGGACCGGGCGCCCTGATGCCCGCCCCGGCACGAGGACGGTGCAGCGCAGCGGTGTGGCTCGACGGAACGGGAGGACACCCTCGCACCCCCGAGCGGGGCGCCCGGGCGGCTACTGCTCGGCGTTGGCGCGTTCCTCGATCCAGTCCGTCGCGGCGTCCGAGAGGAACACGCCGTCGGGCCCGCGCCCACCCATCCACCAGGAGTCGGTGGCCACGAGGCCTCCCGCCCTGCTGATGTCCGCCACCACCTCGGGACTGAGTGCTTCCCCGTTGTGGGCCGTCAGCCAGTCCCGCGTCTGCTGTGTGACGCCGTTCCACCATTCCTCGAGGTCCATGCCGGACAGTATGGCACCCGGCGCCCCGTCGTGGCGGACCTGCGGCTACGCGGGCCCGCTGTCGTCCTTCCACTCCTGGATGATGCGGGGTGAGGCATGGATGCACATCATCCGCAGCGGTCCGTCGCCGTCGTTCGTGAAGCCGTGCCAGACGCGGGCCGGCGCCACGACGGTGTCGCCCGCCGTGCCCTCGAGGACCGCGGTGCCGACGGTGAAGCGCACGTTCCCGTCGAGAACCACCCACGTCTCGATGTAGGGATGGCGATGGAGGGCCACAGTGTCGCCCGGGTCGCTGTCCACCGCGAAGTAGGAGATGGCGGAGCCGAACGACCCGCCATCGAAGCGGCGCGTCCTGCTGCCCGGGAGCGCGAGTTCCTCCCGGGGGATGGCGCGCGCCGGCAGGGGAGCGGCTGTGACCTGCGGTGTGGCCTGAGTGGTGGCCTGAGTGGTGGCCCGGGCGTCCATGGCTGCCTCCTGGTTCGATGCGATGACGGTTGGACGCAGTGGGCAGGTCGATCTCATCTCAGCAGGCCCCATCATTGTGCCTGTTGCTATAGTGTGTGACGCACACTATAGTTTCGGGCATGGCACACGACGACGACCTGATTGCCGGACACCTGCAGGAACTGCGGCGCGGGACCGTCGTCCTCGCGTGCCTCACCCGGCTGCGCACCCCCGACTACGGCTACGCGCTCCTCGAATCGCTCGACGGCCTGGGCATCCAGGTCGACGCGAACACGCTCTACCCACTCCTGCGGCGCCTCGAGAAACAGGGCCTGCTGACGAGTGAGTGGAACACTGCCGAATCCCGTCCGCGGAAGTTCTACCGGACGAGCCCGGCCGGCGACGACCTCGCCACCACCCTCACGGCCGACTGGGACCGGCTGACAACCTCGCTCCATCGCCTCGCCGAAGGGGAAGTGCCATGACCACGCTGACCGATCGCTATGTGTGGGCCGCTCTGCGGACCGTCCCGGAGTCCCAGCGCTCCGGCCTCGACCCCGAGATCAGGGAGCTGATCGGCGACGCCGTCGACGCCCGCCTCGCTTCCGGCGAGGACCCTGCCGCTGCTGAGCGCTCGGCGCTGGTCCAGCTGGGGGACCCGGAGCGCCTCGCGGCGGACTACGTGGACCGGCCCCTCACGCTCATCGGGCCGCGCTACTACCTCGACTGGCTGCGGCTCCTGAAGACGCTCGTCGCCATCCTCGTCCCCATCGCCGCCGTCGTGGTGCTGGTGGTCCAGTTCCTCACCTCGGGCAGCATCGGGGGAGCCATCGGCAGTTCGGTGTCGACGGCGATCACCACGACCGTGCACATCGGCTTCTGGACCACGCTGCTCTTCGTGGTCCTCGAACGCAGCGGCACCGCCGACACCGGCATGGAGTGGAGGCTCGACCGCCTTCCCGAGCTGCCGGACCGCACGCGCGACGGGCGCCTGGCCGAACTCGTCGCCTCCCTCGTCTTCCTCGCGCTGTTCGCCGGGGCGATCCTGTGGCAGCAGATCCGGTCCGTCGCCCGTGCGGACGACGGCAGCGCCATCCCGCTGCTCGACCCCGCCCTGTGGTCCTTCTGGCTCCCGTGGTTCCTGGCGCTGATCGTCCTGGAGGCCGGGTTCGCCGTCCGGCTGTACCTGCGGGGCTGGACCTGGCACGCCGCCGTCGTGAATGTCCTGCTCAATCTCGCCTTCGTGGTCCCCGCGATCCTCCTGTGGTCCGAAGGGCGACTGCTCAACCCGGACTTCGTCGCCGCCGTCGGGTGGGATCCGGCGGTTGCGACCGGCGGCGGCTGGACCGTCGTCTCCATCGTCACGGCCGTGACGGTGCTGATCGCCGCCTGGGACGTGGTGGACGGCTTCCTCAAGGCACGTCGGGCCGCCGTCGCTGCGCCGCTGCGCCCGGGCATCCCGGCCCTGCGCTGAGGTGCCCGGGGTGCCCGGGGTGCCCGGAGCGGTGCAGGGGCAAGGCGCGTACGGTGGGCGGATGGCAGCCACCGATTCCCGTCAGCAGCACATCGTCAGGACCCTCGTCGAGGCCCATCAGGACCTGATGGTCGCCGACCCCCTCGCCTTCCGTGCACGATTCCGGAAGATGGCTGCGGATCCCTACGCCTTCTACCGCGGCAGTGCGTCCCTGTTCTACACCGACATGGCGGAGCTCGAGGACGACTGGGCGGACGAGCGCACGGGCCGGGTGTGGATCCACGGCGACCTGCACGCCGAGAACTTCGGCACCTACATGAGCAACCAGGGCCGGCTGACGTTCGACGTCAATGATTTCGACGAGGCGTACGTCGGCCACTTCTCCTGGGACCTGCGCCGGTTCGTCGCCTCGCTGACCCTGCTGTGCTGGCAGAAGGCCCTGCCGTCCCAGGCGGTCCGCGGGCTGGCGCGCACCTACCTCGAGGCCTATCTCGGGCGGGTCGGGGACTACGTGGAGGACGAGCAGTCGGCCTTCGCTTTCGGCCTCGACAACACGGACGGTGCCATCCACCGCGTGCTGCAGCAGGCCCGCGCGGCACGGCGGACGCGCCTGCTCGACTCCCTGACGCAGATCGAGGACTACGAGCGCCGGTTCCGCGACGACGGCTCCATCCGACCCCTCGACGACGACGAGTACGCGGAGGTGTCCGAGGCCTTCGAGCGCTACCTCGGCACGATCCCCGACGGCGAGCGCTCGCGCCGCCGCGTCTTCTACCGGGTCAAGGGGATCGTGGGGAAGAAGGGCTTCGGGATCGGCAGCGCGGGGCTGCCCACGTACAACGTGCTCATCGAGGGCTTCGACGAGGCGCAGGAGAACGACATCATCCTCACCCTGAAGCAGTCGAACATCGCCGCACCCAGCCGCATCGTGGAGGACGAGCGCGTCCGTGGTTTCTTCGACGACGACGGACACCGCGCCGTCGTCAGCCAGCGCTCGCTGCAGACCCATACCGACCCGTTCCTCGGCTACACCTCGATCCGGGGCGTCTCCTTCGTGGTGTCTGAGCTCTCCCCGTACAAGCGCGACCTCTCCTGGGAGGATCTCACGGAGCCCGACCAGATGGCCCCCGTCCTCGAGGCCCTCGGCCAGGCCACGGCCAAGATCCACTGCTCCACGGACGAGGACAGCGACCACGACCTCGTGCCCTTCCGCACGGAGACCGCCATCCTCGCCGCCGTCGGGAACTCCCTGGAGGAGTTCATCGAGGACATCGTGGGGTTCGGCGAGGCCTACGCGGAGACGGTGCGGCAGGACCACGCCCTCTTCGTCGATGCCTTCCGGGAGGGCCTCATCACTGCCGTCCCCGCTACCTGACGGGAAGGGGTTGAGTCAAGGAGACTCAACTTCATTTTGCTCCTCGACGGAGCGCGACTATACTTGAGTGCAGAACGCTCAATCCACGCGCCCGGCGGATGAGCGCCTTGCAAATCCCGGGCAGTCGAAAGGAACTTGCATGTCACGTGCAGTAGGTATTGACCTCGGAACCACCAACTCGGTCGTCTCGGTCCTCGAAGGCGGCGAGCCCACCGTCATCGCGAACGCCGAGGGCGCACGCACCACTCCGTCGATCGTCGCCTTCTCCAAGTCCGGCGAGGTCCTGGTCGGCGAGATCGCCAAGCGCCAGGCCGTCAACAACATCGACCGCACCATCGCCTCGGTCAAGCGCCACATGGGCACCGACTGGAACGTCGGCATCGACGGCAAGAAGTACACGCCGCAGGAGATCTCCGCGCGCATCCTCCAGAAGCTGAAGACCGACGCCGAGAGCTACCTCGGCGAGAAGGTCACTGACGCCGTCATCACGGTGCCCGCCTACTTCAACGACGCCGAGCGCCAGGCCACCAAGGAGGCCGGCGAGATCGCAGGCCTGAAGGTGCTGCGCATCGTCAACGAGCCCACCGCGGCGGCCCTCGCCTACGGCCTCGACAAGGGCAAGGAGGACGAGCTCATCCTCGTGTTCGACCTCGGTGGCGGGACGTTCGACGTCTCCCTGCTCGAGGTGGGCAAGGACGAGGACGCGTTCTCCACCATCCAGGTCCGCTCCACCGCCGGTGACAACCGTCTCGGCGGCGACGACTGGGACCAGCGCGTGGTCGACTACCTGCTCTCGCAGGCCAAGGCCAAGGGTGCGGACCTCTCGAAGGACAAGATCGCCCTGCAGCGACTGAAGGAAGCCGCGGAGCAGGCCAAGAAGGAACTGTCCTCCGCGACGTCCACCAACATCTCGCTCCAGTACCTCTCGGTCACCGCCGACGGTCCCGTCCACCTCGACGAGCACCTGTCCCGCGCCAAGTTCCAGGACCTCACCAAGGACCTCCTGGACCGCACCAAGAAGCCGTTCCAGGACGTCATCGCCGAGGCCGGCATCAAGGTCGGCGACATCGACCACATCGTCCTCGTCGGCGGTTCCACCCGCATGCCCGCTGTCGTCGAGCTCGTGAGGGAGCTCGCCGGTGGCAAGGAGCCCAACAAGGGCGTCAACCCGGACGAGGTCGTGGCGGTCGGCGCCGCACTGCAGGCCGGTGTGCTGAAGGGCGAGCGCAAGGACGTCCTGCTCATCGACGTCACGCCGCTGTCCCTCGGCATCGAGACCAAGGGCGGCATGATGACCAAGCTCATCGAGCGCAACACGGCCATCCCGACCAAGCGCAGCGAGACCTTCACCACCGCGGATGACAACCAGCCGTCCGTGGCCATCCAGGTCTTCCAGGGCGAGCGCGAGTTCACCCGCGACAACAAGCCGCTGGGCACGTTCGAGCTGACCGGCATCGCGCCGGCTCCGCGCGGCGTCCCGCAGGTCGAGGTCACCTTCGACATCGACGCCAACGGCATCGTGCACGTGTCCGCCAAGGACAAGGGCACGGGCACCGAGCAGTCGATGACCATCACCGGTGGATCGTCCCTCTCCAAGGAGGACATCGACCGCATGGTGCGCGAGGCCGAGGAGCACGCAGCCGAGGACAAGCAGCGCCGCGAGGCCGCCGACACGCGCAACGGCGCCGAGCAGCTCGCCTACTCGGTGGACAAGCTCATCGCCGACAACTCGGACAAGCTGCCCGAGGACGTCCGGACCGAGGTCCAGGCCGACGTCGACGCCCTGAAGAAGGCACTCGAGTCGCAGGACAACGACGCCGAGGTCAAGACGGCGTTCGAGAAGCTGCAGGCTTCCCAGTCCAAGCTCGGCGAAGCGATCTACGCCTCCGCCCAGCAGGACGCGGGCGCGGCAGGCAGCGCCCCCGCCGACGACCAGCCGGCCACCGCAGGCACCGACGAGGACATCGTCGACGCCGAAGTGGTCGACGACGACATCAACGAGAAGAAGTAGCCATGCCGCACCACGGAAACGAAGAAGAGCACGCGTCAGAGCCGGTGAGCTTCCGCGACAACCGGAAGATCGACCCTGAGACCGGCGAAGTCCGTGGGCAGCAGAACGACGCCGGCGCTCCGGCCGCGGAGGAATCCGCGGCCGGAGGGCAGGCCGCACCTGCCGGCGACGCCTCCGAGGGGGACGCCCTGGCCCAGGCCGAGGCGATCCTCAACGAGGCCGGTGCCGAGGGGGGCAACCCGGCGGTGGACGTCGTCGCTGAACTGCGCAACGACCTGCTCCGCCTGCAGGCCGAGTACGTCAACTACCGGCGCCGCGTGGAGCGCGACCGCGATGTCGCCCGCGATCAGGCGGTCATCGGCGTCATCAACACGCTGATGCCCGTCCTCGACGACATCGACGCCGCACGCCAGCACGGCGATCTCGCCGAGGGACCCTTCGCGGCCATCGCGGGCAAGCTCGAGAACGCCCTCAGGACGTACGAGCTCACCCGCATCGACGAGGTCGGCGTCGCCTTCGACCCGAACATCCACGAGGCGCTCATGCAGCAGCCGAGTGCGGAGGTCCAGGCCGACAGCGTCAGCCAGATCCTCCGCGCGGGCTACCGCAAGGGCGATCGCGTCCTCCGGGCCGCGCAGGTCATCGTGGCGGTTCCGGAGTAACTGGAACGCCGGGTGGGGCAGTCTTCCCGGGCCAACGAAATTCCTGAGCTCGCAGAGCTCGCTCGGGAATATTAAAGGCCCTACAGAAGACGGCCCCACCCGTCTTCCCCGAACTGACCGGTTGAGAGGAAAGGCCGGGCACTCGGGGTACGGCCGGACCCGTCCGGTCCCTACTCTTCAGCAGTACCTACGAAAGGAGACGCCCATTGGCTAGTCAGGATTGGGTCGACAAGGATTTCTACAAGATCCTCGGTGTCTCCAAGGATGCTTCCGACACCGACATCAAGAAGTCCTACCGGAAGCTCGCCCGCAAGTACCACCCTGACCAGAACCAGGGTGATGCCTCGTCGGAGAAGACGTTCAAGGACGTCTCCGAGGCGTACTCGGTGCTGTCCGACGGCGAACAGCGCCAGCAGTACGACGCCATCCGCGCGATGGGCGGCGGAGCACGGTTCTCGGCCGGCGGCACCGGTGGGGGAGCCGGCGGCAGCGCGGGCTTCGAGGACATCTTCGGGAACCTCTTCGGCCAGGGCGCCGGTACGGGGACACGCCAGCGCACCGGCTTCTCGAACAGCAACCTGCCCCCTGAGTTCGCCGACCTGTTCGGCGGCGGTGGGGGCGGCAACGGGTTCCCCGGCGGCTTCCAGTCCACGCGTCCGCAGAAGGGCGCCGACCGGACGGCCACCACCACCATCTCCTTCGGCGGATCGATCAACGGCACCACCATCGGCCTGCGCGAACCCTCGGGAGAGCAGATCGACGTGCGCATCCCCGCGGGGATCAGGGACGGGCAGAAGGTCCGTGTGAAAGGCAAGGGGCAGCCGGGCCAGGCCGGTCCGGGAGACCTGATGGTCACCGTCTCGGTGAAGGACCACCCGCTGTTCAAGCGCGACGGCGACAACATCCGCGTGCACGTGCCCGTCAGCTTCCCCGAGGCGGCGCTCGGCGCCCAGATCGAGGTCCCCACGCTCACGGGCGAGATGGTGAAGATGAAGGTCCCGGCCGGAACACCATCAGGCCGGACCCTGCGCCTGAAGGGCAGGGGTGTGAAGACGTCCAAGGGTACGGGCGACCTGCTCGTGATCGTCGACGTCGTCGTCCCGCAGAACCTGTCCAGGGAGGCCGAAGCCGCTGTGGAAGCGTTCCGCGATGCCACGAAGGACGCCGACCCACGCGCCGGGCTCGCCGCGAAGGCGCGCCTGTAGCAGTACGCTCGAGCAACCGCCGGAGAGCCGGTGACGGAAGGAGGCCCGCCATGGACTACACGATGCCCATCTATGTCATCTCGGTGGCCGCCGAGCTCGCCGACATGCACCCGCAGACACTGCGTCAGTACGACCGGCTCGGTCTCGTCACGCCCAGCCGGGCACCCGGCCGGGCGAGGCGCTACTCGCAGAAGGATGTCGGCACGCTGCGCGAGATCCAGAAGCTGTCCCAGGAGGGCGTGTCCCTCGAGGGCATCCGCCGCATCCTGCAGCTCGAGAACCAGGTGGCCGCCCTGCAGGCGCGCGTGACCGAGCTGTCCTCCGAACTGGCCTCCCGCCGGATGCACGCCGAGTCGGGCCGCGTGTTCGCTGCCGGCCTCGCAGGCGACGTCGTCACGCTGGCCCGCGGCCAGCGTCCCCGGCCCCGCAGCCAGGCGCTGGTCGTCTGGCGCCCCGACACCGAGCGCACCGCGAACTAGGCACGGCCGCCCATGCGACCGCCGTCGCCCCCGGAGGTGCGCCCCGCAGGTCCTCGCCGCCGGGTGCCGGTGGAATTTGTCAGGGAGCGCGGGCAGACTTGGAGGATGGAACCCGTCCCGGAGGCACATCATGTTTGAGCTGTTCGTCGAGGCCCTCGCGATCGGGGCCGGCGTACTGGCCGCCCTCGGCGCGGGGACGGGCGTGGCGGGCTGGCTCGTGGTGCGCAAGGTGAGGCGATCGCGCATCATCGAGCGCACCAGGGACCGCGGCATGCTGGCCGCCCGTGCCTACGCGCCGGACAGGCTGACACGGGAACCGGCGCGGCTCATCGGCGACCTCAGGCGTTCCTCCCGCGCCACCCACCTCGCGCTCGCCGAGGCCGCTGCCCAGGGACGCCCCGTCGGTGACCTGCCCCGCGCCGCCGCCGAGATCGATCAGGCCGCGGACTCGCTCGAGAACCTGCTGCGCGCGGCCGACCGTGAGCCGAACCGCGCCCTGAAGCAGGAGTGGACCACCGACCTCGCCGCGCAGGCCCGGGCGCTCGACGAGCTCTCGGCGGATCTGCGCCGGTGCCTGCTGCACACCTCCCGGTCCATCGACACGCTCCAGCTCGAGCAGGCCACCAACCGCCTGCGCACCGAGATCTCCGCCATGACCACCTGGCGGAACAGCTACGGGAACCGGCAGGCCTGGTGACCGGTTGGACCATGTAGACGCACTCCGCTCACCGACCCGGGGGTCCCCACCGTGACGATCAAACGCCGTATCACGCGCATCGTGCAGGCCAACCGTTACGCCGCGGCCGAGTCGAAGGAGGACCCGCGGGCGCAGGCGCAGGCCGCGCAGCAGGCCCAGCGGACACTGCTCGACCAGGCGCGGCGGGGTGCCGCGGACGTCGCAGCGCACCACCACCGCGTGGGCCTCGCCGCGAACGAGGCCGCCGACTACGTGAACCGGGTCGAGGCCGCAGCGGCCGCCGCGGTGCAGCGGGGGGACGACGACGCCGCCCGGGCCGCCATCCGCGAGTCGATGACCGCACGGCGCCGCCTCGAGACCCTCACCCGGCAGTTGCGCGAGGCGGAGCAGCAGGCCCGCCGGCTCCACGACGACGTACGACGGCTCGAGCAGCGCGTGCAGCAGAACGCCCTGGAGTACGACGCCATGCTGGCGCGCCGGGCCGCGGCGCAGGCTGCGATCGGCGTCCATGATGCGCTGGCATCGTCGAGCCGCGAGGCGGCGGCGATCGAGGCCGCCCGGCGCAGTGCTGAGCTCGAGGTGCGGCGCTTCGAAGCGCAGGCGCAGGCGCGAGAGGAACTGTCGTGGACGGATCCGTCCTCCCCGCGCCTGCAGCAGGCGTTCGAGGAGCTCGAGGCGGAGGCCGCCGCCCAGCAGGAACTCGACGAGCTCAAGCGGAGGAATGACCGAGGCTATCCTCCCGTGCAGCGCTGAGCGCGCGCAGGAGGGCCTCGTCGACGTCGTCCACGTGCCGCAGGCGGATGCGCCAGGCGAACGGATCCGTGGTGCGGACGGGTTCGAGGCCGGGCAGGTCGGGCACCGCCAGCCGGAAGAACACGTCCACCGCTGTCTTGGTGCTGGGTGTGAGCTGGGCGAACTTCCGGCGCGGCGTCTGGAGCGAGACGTAGGTCTTGCGCATCTGGAGGGTGACCTCCGGGGTCTCCGTGGCCCACAGCAGGATTTTGTCGGCGAGCGGTCGGAGAGCCGGCCGGTCGGCGTACTGGGCGGCGTAGAGCTCGTCGGCGGAGAGCCGGAAGAACTCGGGGGGCCCGAAGACCTCCCAGTCGATGCTCATCAGGTTGTACCCGGTGATCCCCTGGCCCTTCAGCCAGCGGGACAGCTCCTCGCGGGTGCTGATCCCGGCCGCGCGGGCATCCGCGGCCCAGTCCGCCGGCGTCCGGCCCGTGGTGCGGACCAGCCGCGCCGCGTTGGTCCCGACCATGGCCTGCCAGCTCTGCATCTCACCCATGCCCACACTGTAGACGGGGCCGGCGTGAACGGGACCGGTGCGGTGCGGAACCGTCCGGGGACGCACCCCCTGAGGGCGTCGGAGGGCGTTGCTACACTCTGCGCATGACCGAGCTGAGCGGTGCCCATGTCCTCGTCGTCGGCGCCACAGGGGTCCTCGGTGCCGAACTGTCGCGGCAGCTCGCGGCGGAGGGCGCCCAGCTGACCCTGTCCGGCCGGTCCGGGGACAAACTGGCGGGCCTCGTGGAGGAACTGGGCGACGCCGTCGTCGCCCACGCCGCAGCGGATCTCGGCAGGCCCACGGGACCGGCGGACATCGCCGCCGCCGTCTATGGGCGCCCCCTCGACGGCCTGGTGTTCGCCTCCGGCGTCGTGGCCTTCGGTCCTGCCGTCGAGGTGGACGACGACACCCTCGACGAACTCGTGCTCGTCAACCTCCTCGGCTACATGCGGCTCATCCGCGCGGTCGCCCCCTCGCTCGGAAAGGGCTCCTTCATCGCGCAGATCAGCGCCGTCGTCGCCGAGAGCCCCACGGCGGGCATGGCCGCGTACTCGGCCACCAAGGCGGGGCTGAGCGCCTACGGGAAGGCGCTGACACTGGAACTGCGCCGGCAGGGCGTCCGGGTGCTCGACGCGCGACCACCGCACACCGAGACCGGGCTCGCCACGCGGCCCATCGCCGGGGAGGCGCCGCGGCTGCCGCAGGGCAAGGACCCGGCGGACGTGGCAGGACGCATCGTCACCGCTATCCGTGACGGCGAGCGGGACCTGCCCTCCACGGCATTCTAGCACCGGCGGACGGCGAATTCCAGCCTCCTGCGCCCGCCGGGGGCGTGTGCTCTACTGGGGGTCATGATGCACAGGAGCACCGATTCGCCGTCGACGGCCGGATCGCTCGCGGCCGCCGCGGAGGCATACGAGGCCGCGCTGCCGGGGTTGCGCGCACAGTTCGCCATCGACGGCCTCGACCGGTCCGGTGTCCCCACGTGGGCCACCTGGTGGCGGAGCCGGCACCCGGGTGCGGGGATGGGCGGCGTCGGTTACGGCCCCTCCGCGGCACAGGCGCGCGTCGGCGCGCTGGGGGAGACCGTCGAGGGCGTCTTCTCCCACCTGGCGTTCGAGCGCCTCGGACGGACCGCAGGGTCCTACACGGATCTGCGGTCGCGGCTGGGCGTGGAGCGGGTCGCCGACCCGAGGACGCTCGGGCTGCCGGCGGGCTCCGCCTACCGCGACGACATGACCCTGACCTGGGTGCCGATGCGGCGCGCCCACGCCGTCCCGGCCGGGGACGGCACCGGCAGCGCGGACCCTTCGATCCCACCGGCCCTCGAACTCGATGATGAGACGGTGCTCGTGCCGGTGGACCTCGTGGCGAGCAGCCCCTCGGAGCTGGGCCACCACGACACGGGGGAGCGCCTCCTGATGCCCGTGGCGAACGGCATGGGCGCGGGGACGAGCCTGCGGCAGGCCGTCCTCCACGGCGTCCTCGAGATCCTCCAGCGCGACGGCAACGGCCTCTCCTTCAGAGCCCTCGACCGCGGCGCCGTTGTCGAACTGGGACCGGACGACGGCGACCGCGAGACGCGCGAGGCGCTCGATGCCCTGCGCGCCGCCGGGGTGGACGTCATCGTGAAGATCGCCTCGGTGGACCGCGGGGTGCCGAACCTGTACGTGGTGGGGCACGCACCCGGCGACGATCTCGTCGTCGCCACGGCCTGCGGCGAGGCGGCACACCCCGACCGCGATGTTGCGCTCCGGAAGGCGGTCCTCGAGTTCGCGTCCGCCCGGGCCCGCAAGGCGTTCATGCACGGCCCCCTGGCCGCGGTCCGTGACGTCGCGCCGCAGGACTACCTCGACGACGCGCTGTCGGTCGTCGACCCGTCCGCCGAGGAGCCACGCGTCCTCGAGGCGACCGTGGCCTGGCTGAGCGTCGGCGCGGAGCAGGACACGGCGGTGCGGGCCCGCCTCGACGCGACGATCTTCTCCCGCCGGTCGGTCGTCCGGTTCGGCGACCTGCCGACCGACCCGGCGGCGGACCCGTCGGTGATCCTCGCCGGGCATGGCCTCGAGATCCTCGTGGCCGATCTGACCCCGCCGGAGGTGCACGGGGACGGTGCGGCCCGCGCGGTGAAGGTCGTGGTGCCCGGGACCGAGGTGGAGACGGTGGCCTACGGCAGGATCGGCGAGGCCGGCGTCCGCAGGCTGGTCGAGGACGGCCGGGACGATCTCGCGCGCGTGGGCCGGCGGCCCGACGGCGCCGGGTGGCGTGAGGTCATCCTGACGCCCGACGCCGAGGAACGGCTCGGCGGTCCGGCCTGGTTCGACCGCGATGCCGTCGACGCGGTGGCCGCCGGACTGCTGCCGATCTATCGGGAACCCGGGCGGCACGCCGCCCGACGCGCCCTCGGCGAGCGTTGATGGCCCCCGCGGGATCCGGCGGGCCGGTCGACGCCGGCAGGGCCGACGAGCTCGAGGCCTACATCCTCGATCAGGGCGAGCGCCCCGGCGGAGTGCCGGTGGTCCTGCTCGACGATGACGCCGTCGCGGGCGGCGCCGATCCGTCCGCGCTGATCCCGGCCCTCCTGGCTCCGTTGCCCGAAGTGCTCCGGCGGCCCGCGCCGTTCAGCTACGAGGCCTATGTCCTGCAGAGCGTCCTCGGGGAGCTGCTGCTCGGGAGTGTCGGCGCCGGCTGGTCCCGGGACGAGCTGTCGGCGATCCCGCGCCTGACCCTGAATTTCCACGACGTCGAGCAGGACCACCGCGGGGCCGTCCACGAGCGCCTGCACAGGCTCGCGAGGCTGCGGGACATCCTGCCGGACGGGGACCCCGCCGGGCCGCACCCACGGATCATGGTCCTCCTGTTCGACGGGTACAGGGACGCCGCGGAGATGGTCGTCCCGATCTGTGAACGCCTCGCGCTCCCCGTCCTGATCCTGCCCATCGCCCTCGAGGTGGAGGACGACCGCGCCGGGACGCTGGGTGACGACGAGCTGACCGCCCTGGCGCAACGGCACGAGCTCGGCTTCCACACACTCACCCACCGCACGGCGGACGAGATCACCCCCGCATCGGAGGCCGCAGAGGTGACCGACGTCGTGCACCGGCTCACCGGTATGGCCGGCCGTGCTCCCCGCGTGGGCGCGTGGTGCGGGGGTGCACGCTTCGACGAGCGCCTGCTCGGGAACCAGCGCCTGCGGGAGCTCGGGGTCACCGGACTCATCTCCAACTGGTCCTGGGAGACCATCCAGGCAGGCGATCGTCAGCAGTAGCCGACTCGACCTCACCGCACCGGGCCGTGGCGGATGCGAGGGTAGGGACCATGAGTGCATCCGACAAGTACCAGGACAGCAGCGCTTCACGTCACCGTAGGGCCACCATTCGTCGCTCCCGCCTACGGAGCAGGTTGATGAATCCCCTGTTCTGGCTGTTCCTGTGGCCGCTCTTCTTCGCGGCGCTGAAGGGCCTCACCGGTATGTCGGCGGCCTGGGTCGTCATCGTCGCAGCCGTTCTGGCCACCCTCGTGGTGTTCCTGACCGCATACCTCAACCGCAGACCGGATCGCGGGGACGTTGACGTCACCGGTCTCTGACGCGCATGTCCACTTCATGGAGAGGCCGCCACCTCGGCGAAGCAGCGGCCTCTACCCTGAACTTCCGGCCTATTTCTTGCCCTTGCCTGGTTTCGTCGTCGTGGTGGTGCAGGAGGAGTCCCACTCCGAGGGTGAGACCACTGATGTGCAGCGGAACAGGGACGGGTTGATGTTCTGCGGCGACTGCCAGGCCTTGGTGGCCTGCTCGAAGTCATAGGCGAAACCAAGGAGGTCCGCTTCACTCCAGGCAGTCCCGAGGAACACGACTCCCGACGGCCTCCGATTGGCCTCCGAGTAGCCTGACGGCACGATCACGGAGGGGTAACCCGCTCGCGCACCGACACCTGTCGTTGCCGAGTTGGAAACGATCGCGTCGAGGTCGTTCGCGGTCAACACGGTGTCGATAGCGGCCCGGGTCTCAGCCAGGCCGGTATCACGTGCTGCCTCGTACTGCGCCAGCTGTGCCGGATCGTCGAGATCGACTGCTTCCGAGTCCGTCAGGAGCGTCTGCCCGAACTTCAGCGCCGCCGGTGCGTTGGCACTGTTGTAGGCGATGATGTCGCTGAGCGTGTCCATCGGGGCGTTCTCCGGAAGGCGCGCCAGATAGGTGTTGAGGTCCCGTTCGAACTCCAGGGTGAGGATGCTCGGCGCCGCGGTGCCGCCGACGGTGACGGGAACCAAGGTCGCACCCTGCACACGCAACGCCTCGAGCGATGCCGTGTACACAGGGTCGGTGTTGCTCGCGATGTAGCCGAGCCGGGCTCCCTCCAGGGCGCTGTCACTGAGGGCCGTCGTGAAGTCCACGTTGTCGCTCGGGTTCGCCGCCGTTGCGGGATCTTCAGGGTCGACACCGGTCATGGCGCCCAGGAGGACCGCAGCGTCGTACACGGACTTCGTCATGGGGCCCGCGGTGTCCTGCGTGCCGGAGATCGGGATGATCCCGGTCCGGCTCGCAATACCCACCGTCGGCTTCACGCCCACCAGCGAATTGGCTCGGGCGGGGCTGAGAATGGATCCGGAGGTCTCCGTGCCGATGGTGAGTGTCGCAAGCCCTGCTGCCCCGGCCGATCCCGAGCCGGCACTGGAACCGCTCGGCGTCTGGCTGGCGTCATACGGGTTGAGTACCTGGCCGCCGAGTGAGCTGTACCCTGCGGGCATCCCGTTGGTCATGAAGTTCGCGAACTCGGTCAGGTTCGTCTTCCCGATGATGATCGCACCGGCCTTTTTCAGCTCGGTGATCATCGGAGCATCGGCAGCGGGAAAAGAGTTTGCGAGCGCAACTGAACCGGCAGTGGTGGGCATGCCGGCGACGTCGATGTTGTCCTTCACGAGCACAGGCACACCGTGCAGCGGCCCACGGATCGTGCCCTTCTTGCGCTCGGCGTCCAGCACCTTCGCATCGGCCAGCGCAGCGGGGTTGATGGCACGCACCGAGTTCAGGTGGGGTCCGTTGATGCTCAGTGCGTCGATGCGCTCCAGGTAGGCCTGCACCAGGGCTTCGGAGGTGAAGCTGCGGGAGGCAAGGCCCGCCTGGACTTCGGAGACACCGGCGGTGCTGAGGTCCAGTGGGAGTGGTTTCGGTGCAGCGACCGCGGGACCGGCGACGACGGCAGCCGCGAGGAGTCCTGCCGTGAGCCCGGAAGTGACGCGTCGGGTGCGGGACAGTGACGGCGAAAGGGGAAACAGCATTCCTGGTGTCCTTCGTACGAGGTGATGAAGCCCGCCACCATCAGGTGGGTCGTGAGAGCGCTCCGCGTGATGCTTCATCACAACAGGATCAGGTTTCACATGAGCACCAATTCGATGTCGCGCCGGTTTCACGGTCCACAGGGAGTCGAACGCACACCCGGTAGCGAAGGAGAGGAGGTCGGACAAGGACGCGCCGACGATGTCAACGAAGGATCAGCGCATGAAAAGCTCTGTCTTCCGACAGACCGGCTGATTCTGGTCCTGCAGGGAGAGCGCGGTCCGTATATTCGGAACGGTTGCTTCAGGGAAGAAGCAGGACATGAACGGAGAACGAGATGAAGTCTTTCGCGTGCGGTGACGTGGTGCCCGGCTGCGACGCCCGATGGGTGTGCAGTTCGGATGATGAGGTTCTGACACAGGTCGCAGCACATGCTGCATCGGCGCACGGTCTCCACGTCCTGCCGGATGATGTCATCGCGCAGGTCCGGTCCTCCATCCTTCCGGTCGGGTGACACCCCCGGTGGCCAGGGTGGGACGAGATGGCAGCTGAGGCGACTCCCGCCACACCGCCCGGGCCGGTGACCCGCTCCATGATCATGGCGGCGGGTCAGGGGCACGGCACGGCGACGGCGTACCAGCCGATCATCGACACCGCCCGGGGCAGCATCGTCGGGTACGAGGCGTTGGCCCGATTTCCCGGGTACGAGCAGACCAACCCGGAGGCGTGGTTCTCCGCGGCCCACAGACTCGGCCTGTCCGCCGCGTTCGAGGCTGCCACTCTGCGCGGTGCGCTGTCCCGGCGTCCGGCGCTGCCCGTCAACTGCTTCCTGACGGTGAATGTCTCACCCGCCCTGCTGCTGACCGACGAGGTGCAGGCGGTTTGGGCGGAGCAAGGCGATCTGGGCGGGATCATCGTCGAGCTGACCGAGCAGACACCCATCGACTCCTACGTCGAACTCGAGCCGGCCCTGCACCGCCTGCGCAGCGCCGGAGCGATGATCGCCGTCGATGACGCCGGTGCCGGCTATGCGGGGTTGAACCATCTCCTGGCCGTGCGGCCGGCCCTGATCAAGCTGGACCGCGAACTGGTCCGGGACATCGACGAGGACCCCGCGAAACGTGCCCTGGTGGAGATGATCGGGGTGTTCGCCGGTCGCATCGACGCCTGGATCCTCGCCGAGGGGGTCGAGCGCGCCGAGGAGCTCGACGTGCTCGTCGCCCTGAAAGTACCGCTCGTGCAGGGCTATCTACTGGGACGCCCGGACACCGGATGGTCCGAACTCGATCTGGATCTGGCCCACCGCATGGTTGCACGGTCCCGGGACACCGGCGGGGCGACGATGCGTAGCGTCCTGGAGACGTGCGCGAGCGCGCCCAGCACCCGGGCGGCCGCGGACCTGTTCGCCGTCCAGCCGAACCTGCGCCGCGTCGTCGTCATCGACGATCACCGACGCCCCCTGTGGATCGTGGACGCCCAGCACGCCGACCTCGGAGTCGTCAGCGCCGGTATCCGCCTGAACCTCGACACACCACTGGCAGAAGCCCTGCATCGGGCGCTCACGCGTGCCGAAGGGCAGCGGTACGATCCGCTGATGATCATCGACAACGCAGGCCGCTACGCAGGCATCACCCCCATGGACCGTCTCATCACCGCCACCCTCGGCGCTGCCGGACAGTAGGCCAGGACGGCTGGCGTCCGACGAGGGGTGCGCCCGGACCATGGCGCCCCCGACTGCTCACGCGAAGTCCTGCACCTTCCTCCATCCCGGGTCGAGCGCGTGGCGGACGGACACGCCGCGCCGCTCGCGCGCGGCGGCGTCAAGGACGTCCCGGCCGTTCTGGTCCTCCGAGTCCGAGTAGACATGGATCGTCCTGACGCCCTTCGAGGTCTCGGCCGCGACGATCATCCCGCGGTGGCCGAGGGCGCGTACCAGTGAGTCCTCGAGGTCGTCCAGGGGATCGAGGGCCGCCGGCAGGGGGAGGCCCTGCTCGTCGGCGTCGAACGGGACGCGCAGCGCCGTGTGGAGGTCGAAGCGCGGGTGGTCGATCCAGCGCAGCGGACGCAGGACCCGCACGAGGATCGGGTCGCCGGTCCCGAGCGTCCCCTGCATCTGGAGCCAGCCGGGAGCGGGCAGGGTCTGCGCGAGTGCGGCCACCCGGGCGGGCAGATCCGCCGCCGGGATGCTGTCGACGACGTCGTTCACGATGCAGTCCACGCGGCGCACCCAGCGTTCCACGTCGTCCTCGCCGAGCAGCCACTCGAGCAGCAGCACGCACAGGCCGTGCTCGTCGTCCCACTGGCCCGTGAATCCCGGGTTGTGCACGGAGACGATGAAGCCGTCGCCCTTGCGCGTCAGCGCCGCGTGCACGCGGGTGCGGCTGAGGTCGAACGTCCTCCCGCGGTAGGTGATGGTCGAGTCGAGCATGTCCGGGCGGGCGCTGCGGGCGGGGATGAACTCCCACCGCCTGCTCGACGGCGGTGAGGCCCGGTACCAGCGCTCGGCCACCGGACGCAGCGCGGCGTCGCCGCCGCTGGAGACGCAGAGTGCGTGCTCGGCGTCGGTGCCCGTCCGGGTCTCCCATTCGAGGCCCCGGGCGATCGCCTGCACCCTGCGGGTCATCACCTCCACGTAGGCACCGAAGTCGCCGGCCCGGGTGGCGGTGGTCAGCAGCTCCTCGCCGTCCTCTGCCCACCACTGCCAGAACGCGACGATGGGGTCCCTGCCGCGCGCCGCACCGAGCCGTGCCCGGCGGCTGAAGAGTCCCATGGTCCCTGCTTCCCCTGATGCGCGTGTCCGGGATGGTCCGGTTGCCGTGACCCCAGAGAATCTACCCCGGTGACGCCTGCGGCGGAGAGGCGGCGTCCCGGCTCAGCGGCGGCGGTAGGTGAGGTCGAAGACCATGCGACCGGCCTTGATCGCCTTGTTCTCGAAACTCGTGAGGGTGCGCCCGTCGAACCGCGGCGCCCACCCGCCCCGCTCGTCGACGCCCTCGTTGACGCCCGTGTTCCCGGTGCTGACCGGGTCGCGGCCCTCGCGCACCGGCGCGCCGCCCACCACGGACTCCACGCCGCTCTCCCACACCTGGGTCAGAGGGCTCTCGGCACCCGTGCGCTCCCCGTCGTGCTGGTTCTCGAAGTGTCCGCTCGCATCCAGGACGTCGCGCATCTGCACCGCGTAGCTGGACCAGTCGGTGGCGAGCCGGAAGATGCCGCCCGGCTCGAGGACGCGCGCGGCGAGCTCCACGTAGTCCTCCTTGACGAGCCTGCGCTTGTGGTGCCGGGCCTTGTGCCAGGGGTCGGGGAAGAACGTCCACAGCTCGGCCACGGAGGACGCCGGGATCATGCCCGCGAAGGCCTCGGCCGCATTGACCTGCGCGGTCCGCACATTGGTCAGGTCCTTCTGGCTGATGCGCAGCATCGTCTGGGCCAGACCCGGACGGTACACCTCGAGGGCGAGGTAGTCGCGCCCGGGGTCGAGCTCCGCGGCATGCGTGATGGCCTCGCCGAGACCCGAGCCCACCTCGACGACGAGCGGCGCGGCCCGCCCGAAGGCCGTGGCGGCATCGAACACGAACCCCGGGGCGACGGACGTATCGGCATTCTCGACGCGCGGGACGCCGATCAGGAAGGCCTCGGCGAGTTCGTCCCACGCCTCGCGGCGCCGTCCCTGGAGGCGCGAACCCCGCCGGACGAAGGACACGGGCTGTGTGCGGTGCGGCTGGTCGGGGGTCTGTGCTTGTGGCTCCATCAGGTCCAAGGCTACCGGCAGCACATCGGCAGCCCCTGCACCCGCTGGTCCGCCGCGGGACCGTCCGTATGCGTGGGCGCGACGGGGTCTGGTAGTAAAGAGAGTGCAATGACGCGTGCAGGGGGGACTGATGAGTGGAAGTAACGCCGATGTGCAGCAGGGACTCACGGGCGACCTCGTGACCTCCCGCGGGCTGCGTCCGGACACCGTCCACGCGGTGTACGCGGGGATGGGCGGTATGTGCTCGGTGTCCGAGGTGGAGCGGTACCTCCTCGGGACGGACGGCCTGCCCCAGCTGCAGCGCGACCTGGTGTCCCATGCCGTCAACGACCTGATCGGCAGCGATCGCACCGCGGCGGGGACGAGGGCGCCCTACAGCGACTCCTCCGTCGCCGTGGCGGCCGGCTACGCGCACAGCCCCTCGGACGGTGATGTCCTCGCCGGACGCAGCCCGCGGGACCCGGGCGACGACGCCCGCGAGCCGGACGAGCGCGAACTGCTGCGCCTGATGTCGCTCGACGTGTCGGATCTCCTGGCGTCCCGCACGCCGGCGAGCGTGGAACGCCTGCCGCGTATGGCACGCGAGTACTTCGGTTCGGCGATCGCCGCGTTCACCGTGATCGCGGAGAACCGCCAAATCACCCTCGCCGCCGATGGCGCGGCCACCGGTGACGTCCCGCGGGAGCTGTCCTTCTGCAGCGAGACCATCCGGTTCGACCGGACCCTCGTGATCCCGGACACTTTGCGCGACCCCCTGTTCAGCGACAACCCCTACGTGCTCGGTGAGCCGCACATCCGCTTCTACGCCGGGCACCCCGTCACCGGGCCCGGCGGCCACCGCATCGGTGCGCTCTGCATCATCGACGACGAGCCCCGGTGCTTCACCCAGGAGGACGAGACGAAGCTCCGCACGCTCGCCGCCCTGGTGCAGCTGGAGATCTCCGCGCCACGTCGGGCGGGGTGACCCCTCGGCGGCTTCCCGGGCGGCGGTGCGGCGGAGACCGGCGGTGCCTACCCGGCGGTGCCCGAGGTGAGGCGGCTGATGGCCAGCTGTGCGTAGAGCGCGGCGCCGTCGGCGAGCACGCCGTCGTCGAAGACGGCGTTCGGCGAGTGGTTGTAGGGCGCCGTCGCCGGCTCGACGCCGGGCGTGACGGCCGAGAGGAACACGAAGCTCCCGGGCACGGCCTCGAGGACGCGTGAGAAGTCCTCGGAGCCGGCCAGGGGCTGAGGCATGGTGACGTACCGGTCCGGCCCGAGCAGTGCGGCGACCTGCGCCCCGGCATGCGCCGTCTCGGCCGCGTCGGTGATGGTCACGGGGTACTCCTGGAGGTACTCGACGTCGGCCTCGAGTCCGTGTGCGGCGGCGATGTGCCGCACCAGGCGAGGGGCGGACTCCGCCATCCGCTCCCGGTTCGCCGCCGAGAACGTCCGGACGGTCGCCTCGATCCGGGCGGTCCCGGGGATGATGTTGCGCTGCGTGCCCGCGTGCAGCACCCCGACGGACAGCACCACGGGGTCGAACATGTCGAACTGCCGCGTGATCAGGACCTGCAGCTGCGTGACGATCTCCGCCGCCACCGTCACGGGGTCCTTGGCGGAGTGCGGCGAGGATCCGTGCCCTCCGGCGCCCCGCACGGTGATCATCAGCCCGTCCGACGCCGACATCAGCGGGCCGCCGCGGCTCGTGAACATCCCGGTGGGCATCATCGAGGAGACCACGTGCAGCCCGTAGGCCGCGTCGGGCCTCCTGCCCGCGGCCTCCAGGACGCCCTCGCGGATCATGACGCCGGCGCCGTCGTACCCCTCCTCGCCGGGCTGGAACATGAGCACGACGTCGCCCGGCAGCGCCGCGCGGCGGTCGGCGAGGAGCGTCGCGGCGCCCGCCAGCATCGCGGTGTGCAGGTCGTGGCCGCACGCGTGCATCACGCCGTCAACCTCCGAGGCGTAGGGGACGCCGCTGGACTCCTGTACGGGCAGGGCGTCCATGTCGCCGCGCAGGAGCACAACGGGTGCACCCTCCGCCGCGGCGCCCCCTCGCAGCACGGCGGTGACGGACGTCGTGTCCGTGCCGAGGGTGATCTCGTAGGGGAGGCCTTCGAGGGCCGAGAGCACCTTCTCCTGGGTGCGCGGCAACTGCAGGCCGAGCTCGGGCTCCCGGTGCAGGCGGTGGCGCAGGTCGGTGATCTCGCCCGCGAGGGAGCGGGCGTCCTCGAGCAGGGCGGCGGGAGACGGATCCATGGGACTCCTCCTGGCAGGGGCGGTGCGTGTGCCCCCAGCCTTCCAGACGACCCGCGGCATGGCGAGGTCGCGGGATGTGGCCGCTCGGGCGCTCGGGCGCTCGCCGTGGCGTCCCGCCCCGCGCCGATGCGGGGCCGGGGCCGTCCTGCTGGTAAACTGGGAACACTTGCCTGCGCAGGGCGGATCGGTTCCGCCAGTGAGATGCGCAGCCTGCGTCGCTAGAACGCATTCTTTTGTCCCGCATCCAGCTCCCGGCATCCGGAAGCGCGGTGGACACTGTCTGACTTTTCTTCGGCGAACCCCCGCACCGACCGGTGCCGGGGAGTATGAGAAGAAAGCTCGTGAACTCTTCATGACTACTTTTGCTGCCCTCGGTGTGCCCAAAGCGCTGGTCGAGAACCTCGCCGCGCAGGGGATCACCGAACCGTTCCCCATCCAGGTCAAGTCCCTCCCGGACTCCCTGGCCGGGCGCGACGTCCTCGGCCGCGGCCGCACCGGCTCGGGCAAGACCCTCGCCTTCGCGCTGCCCATGGTCGCCCGCCTCGCCGAGCAGGAAGCGGCCTACCGCCGCAAGCCGGGGCGTCCCCTGGCGCTCGTGCTCGCCCCCACGCGTGAGCTCGCCACCCAGATCAACGCCACGGTCGAGCCCCTCGCCAAGGAGCTCGGGCTCAACACCACGGTGATCTACGGCGGTGTGTCCCAGCAGCGCCAGGAGAAGGCGCTGCGCGCGGGCGTCGACATCGTCATCGCCTGCCCGGGCCGCCTGGAGGACCTGATGCGCCAGCGGCTCATCACCCTCGAATCCGTGGAGGTCACCATCCTCGACGAGGCCGACCACATGGCCGATCTCGGCTTCCTGCCCGTCGTGAAGAAGCTCCTCGACACCACGCCGAAGGACGGCCAGCGCCTGCTCTTCTCGGCCACGCTCGACAACGGCGTGGACAAGGTGGTCAACCGCTACATGACCGACCCCGTCACCCACTCGGTGGACGACCCGCAGGCCGCGGTCACCACGATGGAGCACCACGTGCTCATGGTCGGCGACCAGACCCAGAAGAAGCAGCTCATCGTGCAGCTCGCCTCGGGCACCGGACGCCGCCTGCTGTTCATGCGCACCAAGCACCACGCCCGGAAACTCGCGAAGACCCTGACCGACGCCGGCATCCCCGCCGTCGACCTCCACGGCAACCTCTCCCAGAACGCACGGGACAGGAACCTGACCGAGTTCTCCTCCGGCGACGTGCGCGTCCTGGTCGCCACCGACGTCGCCGCCCGCGGCGTGCACGTGGACGACGTCGAACTCGTGGTGCACGTGGACCCGCCCACTGAGCACAAGGCGTACCTGCACCGCTCGGGCCGTACGGCCCGCGCAGGCTCCTCGGGAACCGTGGTCACGATCACGCTGCCCGAGCAGAAGTCCGAGGTGCAGAAGCTGATGAAGGCCGCAGGCGTCGACGTCGCGTTCGAGACCGTCAAGGCCACCTCACCGCTCGTGCTGTCCCTGACCGGCGACCTCGCGGAGAAGATCGATCCCCGCACGCGGGCGGCGCTCCTGGCGTCCCGTGAATCGACCCGCGGCGAGGGCACCTCGACCGGCGCCAATGCCGAGCGCAAGCGCGCCCGGCGCGGATCGGCCGCTCCGGCGGCCGGCGGACGTGGAGGACGGGGTGGACGCGGACGCGTCTCCGCCGACCCCCAGACGGCGCAGGGCAACCGTGCCGACCGCCGCAAGGATCAGCCGCAGGCACCCCGCTTCGGGTCCGACACCGGTGCCGCCGCGAAGACCGGTGGCTCGCGCCGCCGGGCCGACGAGCCCCGCACCACGTCCGAGACCTCGACGCGCAGCCGCCGTCCCGCCTCGGGCCAGCGCGTGGGCGACGCCGTCCGTCGCCCCGCCGCGGGAGCCCCCGCAGCGGGTGGGCAGCGCAGCCACGCGCCGTCGTCGGCGCCGCGGGCCGAGGGTGCGCGTCGCGCCGCCGGTTCCCGCAGGGCCAGCGCACCGGCGTCGAACGACCGCCGTCCCCGCTGACCCGCCGGTTCCCCGCATGAACGGAAGGACCCCTGCCCGCCCGGGTAGGGGTCCTTCCGTCCGTCGGGGTGGTGCGCCGCCGGGGCGTGTGCGGAACAATGGGCGCATGAGCACACTCCTGAACGTCATCTGGCTGCTGTTCGGCGGCATCTGGCTCGCCCTCGGCTACTTCGCGGCAGGGATCATCTGCTGCCTGCTGATCGTGACCATCCCGTTCGGTGTGGCCTCGTTCAGGATCGGCATCTACGCGCTGTGGCCCTTCGGCCAGACGGTCGTGAACCGGGGCGGGCCCTCGAACGGCTTCACCGCGGTGGGGAACGTCATCTGGCTGCTCGTGGCCGGGATCTGGATCGCCATCGGGCACGTGCTCACGGCCATCCCGATGTTCGTCAGCATCATCGGCATCCCGCTGGGGCTCGCCAACCTCAAGCTCATCCCGGTCTCGCTGGCACCGCTCGGCAAGGTGATCGTGCCGTCGTCGGGCACCTACCTGCCCACCTACCGCTGAAGCCCGCCGGGCCGGCCGGCATCGGCTGATGGTGCCAGACGCGGCGTCCGGGGCGGTGTGACGCGCCGGGACGCCCCGATGCGTTCGAACGCGGCCGCCAGTTCGAGCAGGCTCGTGTCGGCGTAGGCGGGCCCCGCGAAGGTCAGGCCCACCGGCATCCGCAGGTCCTCGAGCAGTCCCATGGGTACGGTGACCGTCGGGATGCCCAGGTGCCGCGGCACCAGGTTGCCGTTGGAGACCCAGACCCCGTTGCGCCAGGCGATGTCCGCCGACGCGGGGTCCCGGTCGCTGTCGGCCGGGGCGATGTCCGCGGCCGCCGGGAAGACCACGGCGTCGAGTCCGTGCCGTTCCATCCAGTGGTCGAGGTCCAGCCGCCGCGTCTCCTCGAGTCCCCGGAGTCCTTCCTCGAGGTGCGGGATGTCCGTCAGGGCGCTGATGGCGTTCTCGCGCAGATGCGCCGGGTAGCCGGTGATGTCGTCGTCGAAGCCGTGATAGCGGTCGGGGAGGGCTCCCTCCGGTGGGGGGAAGATCGTCGAGCCGTCGACGTCGGCGAGGCTGGAGAGCGCGGGATCGCCGTTGGCCTGCAGGAAGTCGTGCCATGCCCATGAGGACAGGTCCGTGATCTCCCGGCGCAGGAAGTCCCGGCTCACGAGGCCGCGCGTGGAGATGGTCGGTGCTTCCGGGCGGTCGCCCTCGTAGTTGGAGACGACGGGGAAGTCGACCTCGACCACGATCGCCCCCGCATCCTCCAGGTCGCGGCGGGCCGCCTCCCAGAGCGCGATGACGGACGGGCGGGTGGCGATGCGCCGGCCGGTCGGCCCGCCGATACCCGGCGCGTCGCCGGTCCCGGCGTCCGGGTCGGCGTTGATGTACATGCGGGGGACGCCCAGGCGCCTGCCGGCGAGGACCCGGCGCGCCTCGCTGACCCCGTCCGGGTGGAGGGCGGTGTAGGAAGCGGGCCGGAGCGCCGACGCCGGGGGGATGGGGAGCCAGGGCTGCATCCTCCAGAAGTCGCCGCGCGTCTCGGTGTCGTCCGCGACGACGACGTCCAGGACCTCGAGGAGGTCCGCCATGGTGCGGGCATGCGGCACCACCACGTCCATGGTGGGGACCAGGGGCCAGTTGCCGCGCACGGAGATGACCCCGCGGGACGGCGTGTAGGCGCACAGTCCGTTGTTGGAGGCGGGTGCCCGGCCCGAGGACCACGTCTCCTCGGCGAGGCCGAAGGCGGCGAAGCTCGCGGCCGTCGCGGTCCCCGACCCGTTCGAGGAGCCGGAGGCGAACGCTGCCGTGAGGTAGTCGGCGTTGTAGGGGCTCTCGGCGCGGCCGTAGAGCCCGCGCTGCATGCCGCCGTTGGCCATGGGCGGCATGTTCGTGAGGCCGATCAGGACCGCCCCGGCACCGCGCAGGCGCCCGATGGTGAAGGCGTCCTGCCGGGCCACCAGATCACGGAAGGCGGGCGACCCGGCCGCGACGGTGAGGCCCTCGACCTTGTAGCTGTTCTTCGCCGTGTAGGGGATGCCGTCGAGCGGGCCCAGCACCCGCCCGGCTGCACGACGGCGGTCCGACGCGCGCGCCTCGTCCAGTGCATCGGGATTGAGCACGACGACGGAGTTCAGGCGGGGTCCGCCCCGGTCGAACGCCTCGATGCGCCGGAGGTACTCGGTGACGAGCTGCTCGCTCGTCATCGCGCCCGTGCGCAGGGCCTCCCTCGACGCCGCGACGGTCGCCTCCACCACGTCGAAGCCCATCAGAGACCGCCGCCCGCACGGCGCGGGGCCGGCTGCTGCTGCGTGATGCAGTGGATGCCGCCGCCGAAGGCGAAGATGTCGCGCGCATCGACGAGCTCGACGGTGCGGCCGGGATACGCGTCCTGCAGGATCCCCGCGGCCACGGCGTCGTTCGGGTCGTCGAAGGCGCAGAGCACCACCACGTCGTTCGCGACGTAGTGGTTGAGGTAGGACCAGTCGACGATCCCGTCGTCGTCGTGGGTGACCGTCGGGGCCGGCACGTCGATGATCGGCAGCGGGCGGCCGTCGGCGTCCGTGGAGGACGCCAGGACGGCCCTGATCTCGCGGGTCACCCCGTGGTCCGGATGCCCCGGGTCGTCCTGCCGGTGGACGAGGAGCGAGCCCGCCGGGGTGAAGGCGGCGACGATGTCGACATGCCCGCGGGTGCCGAACTCCCCGTAGTCCCGCGTGAGGCCCCGGGGGAGCCAGACGGCGTGGCGGGTGCCGAGCCGGGCGTGGATCTCGGTCTCGACGGACTCCCGGGTGGCCCCGGGATTGCGGCCAGGATCGAGCTGGACGGTCTCCGTCAGCAGGACGGTGCCGCGTCCGTCCACGTGGAAACCGCCGCCCTCGTTGACGAGTCCGCTCCCGAGGACCTGCACCCCGGCCAGATCCGCCACCGCGCGTCCCACGTGCCGGTCCCTGGACCAGGCCGCCCAGTGCTGGGCACCCCACCCGTTGAACAGCCAGTCGACGCCGGCGACCGCGCCGTCCTGGCCCTGGACGAACGTGGGTCCGGAGTCACGCAGCCACGCATCGTCCAGCGGCACCGGTTCGACCGTGATGCCCCCTCCGAGGAGTGCGGCGGCCGCCTCGGTGTCGGCGGGATCGGCCAGGACCGTCACCGGCTCGTGGCGGGCGACGACCTGCGCGACGCGCACCCAGGCGTTCCGCGCCCGGGCGAGGGTCCCGCTTCCGTCGGAGCCGAAGGTGTCATTGGCCGGGGGGAAGGCCATCCACGTGCGGTCGTGGGGCTCCCACTCCGCGGGCATCCTCTGGAGTCCCGTGGGCATCGCTCGTCCGGGGGACGCTTCCGCCGGAAGGGTGGGTGCGTCGTCGTGGTGTCGGGTGTTCACTGGAGTCCTTCTGGATCGGGAGTGCTGGATCGGAGCATGCTGGATCGGGGGAGTGCCGGAGCCGGAGGCCACCGGCAGGCGCTCAGTCGTCGAGGACGAGCGACGACGAGTCCCTGGTGAGTGTCCGGCCGTGGAAGAAGTCGGGGCTGCGCCGGTGGACGACGAGCATGACGACGGCGCCGGCCACGAGGATGCCGATGCCGATCACGAAGACGAGGCCGATGCCGAAGAGCTCGGATCCGCTGCCGAAAGCGGGGTCCCAGCTGTCCACGGCGGTCTGGAGGAAGACGACGATCAGCCCGATCCCGCCGAGGAGCGGCGCACAGAGCCGGTAGACCATGTTCCGGGGGCTGCTCAACAGCGAGTCCCTGAAGTACCAGACGCAGGCGAGGGCGGTCAGCCCGTAGTAGAAGCAGATCATCAGGCCGAGCGCCTGGATGGTGTCGTTGAGGACGTTCTCGCTGATCAGGCGCATCAGGACGTAGAAGGCGGCCGAGACGACCCCGGAGAAGACCGTCGCGTAGACCGGCGAGTTGAAGCGGGTGCTGACGCGCGCGAACCGGCCCGGTAGGGCTCGGTAGTAGCCCATGGCGAGGAGCGTGCGGGCGGGCGAGACGAAGGTCGACTGCAGCGACGCGCCGCAGCTCGAGAGGACGGCCAGCGACAGGAGGATCGCGAACGGGCCCATCACGGGGGCGGCGAGCGAGGTGAACACGTTCTCGGAGTTGTCCGGGTTGTTCAGTCCGATGCCGGTGTCACCGAGGCCTGCGAACATCACGGTCGCGATGGACCCGAGGAGGTAGATCACGAGGATGGCGACCGCCGCGACGGTGGCGGCCAGCCCGGACGTCCGGCGTCCGTCGGTGGCTTCCTCGCTCACGGTGAGGCAGACGTCCCAGCCCCAGAACGCGAAGATGGACAGCGACAGGCCGGCGGCGAAGGCGGAGAAGCTCTCGATGCCCAGGGGGTTGAACCACTCCCAGCTGAAGGCGGGGCCGGAGGCGCCACCGGCCGCGATCCGTGCGAAGGCCTGGACGGTGTACCAGGCGAGGACGAGCAGCTGGAAGCCGACGAGGACGTACTGCACCGTGCGCGTGGTGCGGATGCCCCGGCAGGACACCCAGACCGCTGCCCCCATGAAGATCAGGCAGGTGACGATGTTGACGGCCTTGTTCGCCGTCAGGTCGGCGATCGAGGGGTCGCCGGTGAGTTGTCCGAGGAACAGGTAGAAGAAGTCGACGGCCACGCCGGCCAGGTTGGACAGGACGATGATGTTCGCGGCGAGCAGTCCCCAGCCGCCCATCCATCCCACGAAGGGACCGAAGGCCTTCGTGACCCAGGTGAAGGTGGTCCCGCTGTCCGGTGAGTCGGCGTTGAGTTCCTTGTAGGCGAGGGCGACGAGGAACATGGGGATGAACCCGACGAGGAAGATGGCGGGCAGGTGGACGCCGATCTCGGCGACCGTGAGGCCCAGCGTGCTGGTCAGGACATAGGCGGGCGCGATCGTCGAGATGCCGATGATGACGATGGCGAGCAGTCCGAGCTGGCCGCGGGCGAGTCCCTTCGGGGAGGTCCCCGTCCCGCCGGCGGAGCCGGCCCCCGAGGTCGCGGTCTGGCTGGGCGATATGGGCACGGTGGTCGGCCTTCCTCAGGAGGGTGGACGCATCGCGTCATCGACGTCGTCCACCGGGGCGGGTGCGGCCGGAGGGATGTCCGACCGCGGGCGGGCGTGACCCGCACCTCAAAATGAATGGCATTCATTTACTCGGATCACTGTAGGGGGCGTCACCGGTTTTGGGAAGGGGGCGCGGCGCAGCCAGGGCGCCGGGCAGCGGAAAGGGCCGTCACCGCCGAGGCGGTGACGGCCCTTTCCGTCCGTGGAGGGCTAGGAGCCGTCGTCGGCGCCGGACCTGCTCGAGCCGTTCAGCCCGACCTTCTCGGTGTTCTTCATCAGGTCGCCGAGGAGCGCGATGATGTCGAGTCCCGTGGTGTCCTTGACCAGCTGGGTGGTCTGGTGGACGCCGCTCGAGACGTTCTTGCTGAGCTGGCTCGCACCATCGTTCGAGACCACGGTCATGGTGTCGATCGCGGACATGGGGGCTGCGATCTCGCGGGCCATCGCGGGGAGGACCTCGAGGACCTTCGACAGGATGGCGGCCTGGTTGAACTTCTCGTAGGCCTCCGCCTGGGCTGCGATGCCGGCGGCCTCGGCCTTGCCGCGGGCCTCCGTGGACCCGGCCTCCGCCTCACCGCGGGACGCGATGACGGCGGCGTCCGCACGGCCCCTGGCCTCGTTGATCGCCGCCTCGGCGGTGCCGCGGGCGGTGTTGGCCGCGGCATCCGCCTCGGCCGCCACGCGGTCACCCTCGGCGACGAGCTTGCGCCGTGAGAGGTCGACGCGGGCCTCGATCTCGCTGGCCTCGGACGCACGACGGCGTTCCTCGAGCTTCGCGTCCGCCTGCTGGATGAGGCGGTACTTCTCGGCGTCGGCGGGCTTGCGCACCTCGGTGTCGAGCTCGCGCTCGCGGAGTTCGGCGCGCCGCTGGGCGACCTGCTGCTCCCGCATGATGACCTGCTCCTGCTGTTCCGCCTGCGCGAGCGGGCCCGAGGCGTCGGCACGCGCCTGGCGTGCGTCCGCCTCCTCCTTCAGCTCCGCGCGCCGGATGATCAGCTGCTGCTGCGCGAGGGCCACCTGCTCGTCGGACAGGGCGCGTGCCTGCTCGGACTCCTGCATGGACCGGGCCTCGGCGATCTTCGCGTTGCGTTCCGCCAGTGCCGCCTCGGGCCGGCCGAGGTTCTTCAGGTAGCCGGAGTCGTCGTCGACGGACTGGATCTGGAAGGTGTCGATCTCCAGGCCCTGGTTGTGCATCGAGTGCTCCGCCTCCTCCTTCACGCTCTTGGCGAAGGTGGCGCGGTCCCGGATGATCGATTCGACCGTCAGGGTTCCCACGATGGAGCGCAGTGAGCCCGAGAGGGTCTCCTGGGTGTAGTGGTCGATGGCGTCCTGCTGGTTGAGGAAGCGCTGGGCCGCCTTGCGGACGGCGTCGGCGTCCCCGCCCACCTTCACCTGGGCCACGCCGGTCAGGTGGAGCTTGATGCCGTTCTTGGAGATGCCCTCGATGCGCAGGGACACCTGGCGTGAGGCGAGGGACAGCGGGTAGGCGCGCTGCGAGAACGGGTTGATGAAGATGCGGCCGAAGACGACGCGCTGGCTGTCGGGGTCCGGCTGCCCCTTGCTGTCCTTGGACGAGATGATGAGCGCCTGGTCCGGGCTGGCGATGTGCAGCGCCATGCGGGCGAGCACGACGGCGACGACGATGGCGACGAGCAACACCACCGCGCCGATGATGAGCGGGATGAACGTGAGATCCACTTGCGACCCTTTCAACGGTCTTCGAATGGCCCCCGGCGCACGTGTGGCGCCGGGGGATGATCAAGCTACTGCGTTCACTGTGCTGATCCGACCCCCCATGTCGTCGAAGTGGACGGCCCGGCCTCCGCGGCGGGCCGGTGGCTGTTAGGCGGCGGCTCCCGCGAGGAACGCCTGCATGAGGGGACCGCCGGACGTGGAGCCGAGCTCGCCCTCCTCGACGAAGACGGCGACGGCGAGGTCGCCCTGCAGGGCGACCACCCACGCGTGGGTGCGGGGCGGGGTCTCGCTGCCGAACTCCGCGGTGCCCGTCTTGGCCAGGACGGGCTCGCCCGGTACGTCCTTCAGCAGCTGCGCGCCGCCCTGGGCGACGACGGCCGCCATGAGGGTCTTCAGCATCGTGGACTCGGCGGCCGTGAAGGCGCTCGGTGCCGCCTCCGGTTCGGCGGTGGCCGACGCCGTGGCGTCGCTGGTGGGTGCCGCCGTCGCCGCGGCGTCCTCGGACCCGGGGTCCGGGGCCGTGGACCCGCCGGGTGCCAGGAGCGTCGGCGTGACGCGTGAGCCGGCGCCGACGGATGCGGCCATGGTGGCGAGCGAGAGGGGTGAGACGAGGACCTCGCCCTGTCCGATCATGGCGGCGGCGTGCGCCGTGCCCTCCGCCTCGGTGGGTACGGAACCGAAGAACGCGGGCGTACCGATGCTCGCCTCGACGCCGATACCCAGGTCGGTGGCTGCGCCGGCGAGATCGGCCTGGGTGATCCTGTCCCGCGCGGAGATGAACCCCGTGTTGCAGGACTGCGCGAAGGTCTCGAGCAGCGGGATGGTGCCGAGGAACCGGGACGGGTAGGTGCTGGCGTTGTTGAACGTCCGGCCGTCCACCGTCACCTCCTCGGCGCAGTCGGTGGGCGTCTGGGGGGTGAAGCCCTTCCGCAGGAGTGCGAGGCTCGTGGCCACCTTGAACGTGGATCCCGGCGGGTACTGCCCGAGCAGCGCCGTCTGCAGCCCCTCGCTGCCCGGGCCGTTGGCGGCGGCGAGGATCTCGCCGGTGCTGGGGCGGATGGCCACGATCGACGACGCCGAGGGCTCGTCCGCGAGCACCTGCTCGCCGAGGCTCTGCAGGCGGGGATCGAGCGTGGTCGCGAGGTCCGTCCCGTCCACGGGCGGCTTGGCGAACAGCCGCTGCGTCGGTGTGGCCGGGGCGTCGACGGGCGCCGCGTTGACCTCCAGGCCGGGTGTCCCGGCGAGCCGGGCGTTGTGCTGCAGCTGAAGGCCGCCGAGGCCGGTGACGTCCCCGGCCGTGACGGCGCCGCCGGACTGCTCCACCAGTTCCTCGGTCGCCTCGCCGACGCCGCCGAGCAGTTCGCGGGCGAAGGTGCGGGTCGGTGCGAGCTCGAGGGTGTCGGCCTGCCGCAGGGCGCCGGGGACGGCGTCGATCTGCGCGTCGGTCACCGTGCGGGTGGCGTCGTCGCGCAGCACGAGGGCGACGACGAAGGCCTCGGCGCCGGCGCCCGTGACCTGCTGCTCGTAGTCCGCGGGATCCACCTCGAGCAGTGCCGCGAGGGCCCGGGCGGACGCCGCCTGCTGCTCGGCGGGGACGCGCGTCTTGTCGATCCCGACCCTGATGACGGGCCGCTGGGTGACGATCACCTCGCCGCGCGCGCCGGTGATGTCACCGCGGTCGCCGGGCACCCGCGTCAGCGTCAGTTTCTCCTCCGGCAGGAGGTTCGGGACGAACACCGCCGGGTCCCACGCGGCCTGCCACACGTCCTCCACGCGCGTCAGGTCCGCCGTGGTGCTGTAGGTCCAGTCGGAGTCCGAGGCGTCGAGGTCCCAGACGTAGTCGAGGGTGGCTCTCGCGCTGTCCTCGCCCGTCTCCTCCACGCCTGCCACCGTCACCCGGGGCGCCCCGGGTGCGAAGCCCTCCGTGATCGCGGCGAGCCGGCCGGTCACCTCGGACGATTCCAGGGAGCCGAAGGAGGACTGACCGACGTCGAGCCGGCCCAGCCCTTCGGCCAGCGTGCGGGCGGCGTCCTCGGCCGTGGGACGGTCGTCGGTGCATGCTGCAAGGCTCAGTGCGAGAACGGCGGTGGTCAGCACGGACGTGGCGCGGTGAAGTTTCCCCATACGGGCCATTATGTCGGAGACGCGGTCTCTGGCCGCTCCGCGCCTCACCGGGCATCGGGCCCCGCCGCTGATCCCCGACGCCGGGAGCGTACAGCACCGGTACAGGGGTGTCCCCCGGGAATATCCAGCCCCGCATCAAAGTTGAGTCGAGTACACTCAATGTGATCGCCATCCCTGCGTCAGGACGGAAAGGAACCGCGCGTGGACACCAATTTCACCACCAAGAGCCGTGAGGTGCTGTCGGCTGCCGCCATGAATGCCTCCACGGCGGGCAATGCACAGATCGAGACCCCCCACTTCCTCAAGGCACTGCTGGATCAGCGGGAAGGCATCGCCGTCGCGCTGCTCAAGGCCGCGGGCGCCGATCCCGATACCGTGAGCGTGCAGGCCAGCGCCGCGATCAAGGCCCTGCCGTCGTCGTCGGGATCCTCCGTGGCGCAGCCGCAGTTCTCCCGCGGTGCCCTGCAGACGGTCAACGCCGCCAAGGAGGAGGCCGACACCCTGGGGGACCAGTTCGTCTCCACCGAGCACCTCCTGCTGGCCCTCGCCTCCGACGCCGGTGCCGCGGGCGGCATCCTCCGGTCCGCCGGGCTCACGCGTGAGGTCCTCGCCTCCGCGCTCCCCGGCGTGCGCGGTGACCGGCGCGTGACCACCCCGGACCCCGAGAACACCTTCCAGGCCCTCGAGAAGTTCGGCGTGGACCTCACCGAGGTGGCCCGCAGCGGCAAGCTCGATCCCGTGATCGGGCGCGACGCCGAGATCCGCCGTGTGGTCCAGGTGCTCAGCCGCCGCACGAAGAACAACCCCGTCCTGATCGGCGAGCCCGGCGTGGGCAAGACCGCCGTCGTCGAGGGCCTCGCGCAGCGCATGGTGGCCGGGGACGTCCCCGAGTCGCTCCGGGGGAAGAGCCTGATCAGCCTCGATCTCGGCTCCATGATCGCGGGCGCCAAGTACCGCGGGGAGTTCGAGGAGCGCCTGAAGGCGGTGCTCGAGGAGATCCGCTCGTCCAACGGCCAGGTGGTCACGTTCATCGACGAGCTGCACACCGTGGTGGGTGCCGGTGCGTCCGAGGGTTCCATGGACGCCGGGAACATGCTCAAGCCCATGCTGGCCCGCGGTGAGCTCCGGCTCATCGGTGCGACGACGCTCGACGAGTACCGCGAGAACGTCGAGAAGGACCCCGCACTGGAGCGGAGGTTCCAGCAGGTGTACGTCGGCGAACCGTCCGTTCCCGACACGATCGGCATCCTGCGCGGCCTGAAGCAGCGCTACGAGGCGCACCACAAGGTCTCGATCGCCGACTCCGCGCTCGTGGCCGCTGCCACGCTGTCCCACCGGTACATCCCGGGGCGGCAGCTCCCGGACAAGGCCATCGACCTCGTCGACGAGGCGGCCTCGCGCCTGCGCATGGAGATCGACTCCGCGCCGGTGGAGATCGACGAGCTGCGCCGGTCCCTCGAGCGGATGCGCATGGAGGAGATGGCGCTGTCCCGTGAGAAGGACGAGGCGTCCCGCGAGAGGCTGGACGCCCTGCGCGCCGAGATGGCGGACCGCCAGGAGGAACTCGACGGGCTGAACGCGCGGTGGGAGTCGGAGAAGGCCGGCCTGAACCGCGTGGGCGACCTGAAGGCATCCCTCGACGACCTGCGCTCGCAGGCCGACCGCGCCCAGCGCGAAGGGGACCTCGAGACGGCGTCGCGCATCCTGTACGGGGAGATCCCGCAGGTGGAGCGCGAGCTGCGCGAGGCGCAGGCCGCCGAGGAGCAGAGCGCCAACGCCCCGGAGCTGATGGTCGCCGAGGAGGTCACCGCGAACGACATCGCCGAGGTGATCTCCGCCTGGACGGGCATCCCCGCAGGACGCATGCTCCAGGGCGAGAGCGAGAAGCTCCTGGCCATGGAGGATGTGATCGGCGCACGCCTGATCGGGCAGAAGCGGGCGGTGTCCGCGGTGTCCGACGCCGTCCGGCGGGCCCGGGCCGGCGTCTCGGACCCGAACCGCCCCACGGGCTCCTTCCTGTTCCTCGGCCCCACCGGTGTGGGCAAGACGGAGCTCGCCAAGGCGCTCGCGGACTTCCTGTTCGACGACGAGCGCGCCATGATCCGGATCGACATGTCCGAGTACTCGGAGAAGCACTCGGTGGCGCGCCTCGTCGGTGCTCCTCCGGGATACGTGGGCTACGAGGAGGGCGGCCAGCTCACCGAGGCCGTGCGGCGCCGCCCTTACAGCGTGGTGCTGCTCGACGAGGTGGAGAAGGCGCACCCCGAGGTCTTCGACCTGCTGCTGCAGGTGCTCGACGACGGCCGCCTCACCGACGGTCAGGGCCGCACGGTCGACTTCCGCAACGTGATCCTCGTGATGACCTCGAACCTGGGCTCGCAGTTCCTCGTGGACCCGTCCCTCGACGACGCCGCGAAGCGCGCCGCCGTGATGTCGGCCGTCAACGCGAACTTCCGGCCGGAGTTCCTGAACCGGCTCGACGACGTCGTGGTGTTCGACCCGCTGAGCCTCGACGAGCTGTCGCGGATCGTGGAGCTGCAGGTGAAGTCGCTGGGCGACCGGCTGCACGACCGCAGGCTCGAGCTCGACGTCAGTGAGGCCGCCAGCGAGTGGCTCGCCCTCACCGGGTTCGACCCGGCGTACGGCGCCCGCCCGCTCCGCCGACTCGTCCAGCGCGAGATCGGTGACCGGCTGGCCCGGGGCATCCTCGCCGGCGAGATCGTCGACGGCGACACCGTGGTCGTCGACCGTCCGGAGCCCGATGTGGACGCGCTCGGGGACCCCGGGGCGGAGCCGGAGGGCCTGCTCGTGCGGGCCGCACGGTAGCCTCCGCACCCCGGACGCGAAGGGGAGGGACCATCCGGTCCCTCCCCTTCGTGCATCCCGCCCCGTCAGGGGGTGAGCAGGCTCCGGCTCAGGGTGCCGCCGTCCTCGACGACCGCGAAGCAGTCCACGCGGCGGTCGCCGTCGGCCCACGTCTGAGTGGTCGGGACCGCATTGAGCAGGGTGACGCGGAGGTCCTCGGTGACGACGTCCGGGTCGATGGCCGCCGAGGCGTCGGCGCACGCCGCCTCGGCGCGCAGGCCGAGCTGCTCCCGGCCCGGGAACTCGGCGTCCTCCGGGTAGCTCTCGCTCGCCACGAGCTGCGCGTTGTGGGGTTCGGAGCAGTCCACCCGGGCCGCGTCCTCGGTGATGTCCGTGAACTCCGCCAGGCATTCGCCGGATGCGAGGGACGACGGATCCACGCGCTGCCCGTCGTCCGATCCGCCGAACAGGGACACGAGCAGCCAGACGAGGAGTCCGAGGAGCACGACGGCACCGCCGACCACCAGGAGCAGCGGCAGGGCGCTGCTCCTGGCCCGGGTCCTGTCGCGCCGGAGGGGATCCTGCGCGGCGCCCTGCTGCCCGTCGTCGGACGCCTCGGGGACCCAGCCGGCGCGGGCGGGGGAGCCGCTCCCCGGGGTGTCGTCCGAGCCGGCGGGTCCCGCGCCCCCGGTCGTGCCCCCCGCTCCGGTGGCTCCTGCGACGCCGGCGCCTCCGGCTGCTCCTGCGGCTCCCGGGCCGATGAAGGCCGGATCCGTCCCTGGGTACGGGTCCGGGTGCCCGAGGCCAGGCTCGCCGCCCTCGGGCGGGAAGGCATAGTGCCCGCCCATCGGGACCCCGGCATCCTCGCCAGGGTAGCCGTTCCCGGCGTCCCCGCGGGGCTCGCCGTCCCCGCCGTGCCCGGCGTCCCCGCCGTGCCCGGGGTCCGGATGCCGCTCGGCGCCGGGGGGCGGGACGGCGGAGGCGCCATGGCTGCCGGTCGTGTCTTTAGTACCGGCGGTGTGAGGGGCGCCAGCGGTGTGAGGGGCGCCAGTGGCGTCAGTGGTGTCGCCGCTCGTGTCTCCCGCGGCGCCCCCGGCCGGTGCCGTGCCGTCCGGGGCGGCGCGGACGAGCGGGGCGTCGGCGGGCATCGGCCCGCCGACGAGCGTCCCGGTCTCCTCTGCCTCCGCGGCGACGGCGCGTGCCTCGGCGGCGGCCTCCTCGAGCGAGGCCGCCTCCGCGGCGTCGGTACTGATGCGCACGGGTCCGAGGGCAGGCTCCTCCAGATCGAGGGCTTCGGGCGAGACCGACAGCTCCGGCTCGAGGGCGTCGGCGGACACGTCCCCGTCGTCGAGGACCACGTCGTCGGGATCGACCAGCGTCGGGCCGTCCTGCTCGTCCGTGCTGTCCGGCGCGGGACCGGTCCCGGGCTCCCTCGGTGCCTGCTCCTCGTTGCTCATGGTGGGCCGCTGTCTCCTTGCATTCCTGGTCGGTCGTCGCCGGGACGCTCCGACGTGGCTCCGACTCTATCCAAGTTCGCTCCCGCGAGGACCCGGCGCAGGGCGGGTGGATCAGGCAGGCCGGAGGCACCGCAACCGCAGCGGCCCGCGCGCCGTCGATCCGAACCGGGCTCGGGCGACGGTGAAACCATGTAACCTATACTTACGACAATTTGACCAAATACTCCGGGGCCTCGCTGCAGCCTTGGGCCTCGTGCCCCAGTGACCACCTCCGGATCGACGCACAAAGGGGGTCACGCCATGGGGCGCGGCCGTCAAAAGGCAAAAGCTACCAAGCAGGCACGGGACATGAAGTACTTCAGCCCGGCCACTGACTATTCGGCACTGCAGCGAGAGCTCACAGGCCCGGGCAGTCGTGCTTCCACCCGACGTACCGAACCCGTCGAGCCGGTTGAACCGGACTACTCGGCGTATGAGGACAAGTACGCCGACGAGGTCGAGGACGACGGCGAGGAGAGCGGCTCCCGCCGCACCGGCTGACCCTCGATCCGCCGACCTTCTGTGCACCACGGCGCATCAGCCCGGCAGGGACGATGCGCCGTTCCGTATGCCTGCGGACAGGTCCCTGATGGTCGCCGCCGCATCGGAGCCGCCTCCACGTGCTCGCTGGGAGGGTGTCCTCCAGGAGGTCAGGACGGCGCCGAGAGCAGGGGCTGGAACGCCAGCTCCGCGGCCCCGATCAGCAGCAGCTCCGGGCCCAGCGCCGCGCGGCGCACCTCCACCCCGCCCGCGAGCGATGCCGCGTTGACCGTCCCGCTGAGCTGATCCCCGGGGAACCCGACGAGGGCGCCGAGGAATCCGCCGAGGACGATCAGCCGGGGGTCGAAGATATTGGTGAAGTCGACCAGGGCGACGGTGAGCAACTCCCGCTGGCGTTCGGCCTCGGCTCGGACGGCCGGCCCGGGGTCCTCGGCGAGCACCCGCTCGAGCGCCTCGATGCCGCCCCCGGCGTCCTCGCCGGCCGCATCGAGCAGTCGTTCCAGGCGTACCTCGGCGTCCAGGCACCCCGAGCGGCCGCAGTGGCACGCGGCCCCACCCGGGCTGACGAGGGTGTGGCCGAGTTCCCCGCCGAAGCCCCGGCTGCCCACGAGCTGGGCTCCTCCGGTGACGATCCCACCGCCGATACCGCTCGCACTGCCGTTCAGGTACACCGCGTCCCGTACCCCGAGCGCCGCGCCGAAGATGCTCTCCGCGAGGGACCCGAGCGAGGCATCGTTCCCGGCGACCGCCGGGAGCCCGAGCGCCCGGCTGAACGGCCCGGTGAGGTCGGCGTCGCGCCACCCCAGGTGCGGTGCCACGAGCACGCGGCCCGTGCCCGCGTTGACGAGTCCGGGCAGCGCGATCCCGACGCCGAGCACCCGGTCGAGGGCTGCCAGCGCCGGCTGCAGGCCGGCCACGATGTCGCGGGTGAGGCCGACGGCGTCCTCGAGCGACGGGATCCCGCGGGTCTCTCGGCGGATGCGATGGTGCACCCGCCCGCCGAGGCCCACGACGCCGACGGTCAGCGCATCGATGTCGGGATTGACCGCGAGCACGGCCACGCCGGGGTTCGCCTGCACGATGGGGCTCGGGCGCCCCACCCGTCCCGCGCCGGCCGGCTCGGACTCGCGCACCAGGTTCCTCTCCGCGAGGGCCTGCACGAGGGCGCCGACGGTGGAGCGGTTGAAGCCGCTCCGGCGGGTCAGCTCGGAGCGGGACAGCGGTCCGTCCCGGTGCACCATGGTGAGGATCTGGGACAGGTTCTGCGCGCGAAGGCCCTCGGTGCCGTTCGCCGTGCCGGGTGATGACCGCACAGCGCGGATCCTCCTTCGTCCTGCAGGAGCCTCCGTGCGCCTGGTCTGAGTGTCATCGTATCGGGAGGTGGACTCCCCGGGATCAGGCTCGCTGCCCGATCGGGCCGTCCACCGCAAGGACGCCGTCCGGCGCGGACGTGCTCTGGCGCACCACGAGACTCGTCGCGAGATCCAGCCGCAGGTTGTCGGGCCGCTCGCCGTCGCGCAGGCGCAGGACCATGCGCGTGGCCTCCTCCGCCATCTGGATGAGCGGCTGGTGGACGGTGGTCAGGGCAGGGCTCGACCACTGGGCCACGGGCAGGTCGTCGTATCCCACGATCGAGAGTTCCTCCGGGACGCGCAGGCCGATCTGCCGGGCGGCGTCGAGCACGCCCAGGGCCTGGAGGTCGCTGCCCGCGAAGATCGCGGTGGGCGGGTGGGGACCGCGCAGCAGGGAGAAGGCGTGGTCCCGGCCGCCGTCCACGTGGAAGTTGCCGAACCTGATGAACGAGGGGTCGATCGGCAGGGACGCCATGTTCATGGCCGAGCGGTATCCGTCGATCCTCGCGAGGGAGCACATCATGTCCTCCGGCCCGCTGATCGCCGCGATCCGCGTATGGCCCAGGTCGATCAGGTGCCGTGTGGCCATCATCCCGCCGGACCAGTTGGCCGACCCCACCGAGGGGACGTCGGGTGACGGATCGCCTGCAGGGTCGATGATCACGAACGGGATGGACCTGGCCTCCAGCTTCGTACGGAAGTCCTGGGGCAGTTCCGAGAACACGAGGACCACGCCGGCGGGCCGCCTCGACATGACGCCCTCGATCCACTCCGGTCCGGGGGCGTGCCGCGAACCGGTCTCCGTGAGGACGACGCTCAGGCCATGGCTGCGGGCCACGTTCTCCACGCCCCGGATGAGTTCGAGGGCCCAGGCGCTCTCCAGCTCGTGGAACACCAGTTCCACCAGGCCCGCCTTGGCCGTCGAGACCTTGCGCCGCCGGTAGCCGTTCTCCTCGAGGAGCTCCTCAACTTTCGCCCGGGTTTTCGGCGACACGTCGGTGCGCCCGTTGAGCACCTTGGAGATCGTGGAGAGGGACACCCCTGCCTGCGCGGCAAGGTGGGCGAGGGTGACGCGCGGTTCGTCCGCCGGAATCGACATGAGCGATAGCTTACCCCCGCGTATTCGCGGGCCATCGGACGCCGCTCGTCGCAGAATGTGACCCGCTGCACACGCCGCCTTGCATTTGCCGAGGAGCGCTACATACACTCATGCGACAACACCACTTTCGATCATATGATCGAAACTTTCGAGAGGCGTTCAACGATGAACAACCGAACCTGGATGTCCCGCACTCTTGCGGGCACCGCGGTCATGATGCTGGGCTTCACCCTTGCCGGGTGCGGTGGCGGCGGCGGCGACGCCTCGAGCCGGCCCGAGAACGAGCTGCACGTCGCGGTCTACGGCGACGCCAGCAACAAGGTCGAGCAGGCCATGGTCGAGAAGTTCAACGAGACCTCCGACGTCAAGGTCGTGCTCGACACGATCCCCGGCGCGGACTACCAGACCAAGCTGCAGACCATCATCGACACGGACTCCGCTCCGGACGTCTTCTTCAACTGGGGTGGCGGCAGCATCGCGAACTTCGTGAAGGCCGACCTCCTCCTGCCGCTCGACGACTTCATCGAGGAGGACCCGCAGCTCAAGGATGCCTTCCTGCCCTCGGTCTTCAACACGGCCGTCGTCGACGACAAGAGCTACGGCATCCCGATGCGCGGCACCCAGCCGGTCATGCTCTTCAACAACTCCGAGGTGCTGCAGCAGGCCGGCATCGACGCCCCTCCCGCCACCTGGGACGAGCTGCTGGAGGACGTCGAGAAGCTGAAGGCCGCAGGCGTCACGCCGATCGCCCTCGGTGGAGCGGACCAGTGGCCCACCCAGATGTGGTTCCAGTACGTGTTCGACCGCGTGGCCGGACCGGAACTCTTCCAGGCCGCGCTCGACGGCGACACCGAGGTGTGGGACTCCGAGGAGAGCCGCGAGGCCCTCGGCATGCTTCGCGAACTCATCGACGCCGGTGCCTTCGGCACCAACTTCGACTCGGTGAAGTTCACCGACGGCGGCTCGCCCACCCTGCTCTCCAGCGGCAGGGCCGGGTTCGAGCTCATGGGTTCCTGGGCCTACGCGACGCACCTCGACGCCAATCCCGAGTTCGCTGAGAACTCGCTCGGCTACAGCGAGTTCCCCGAGATCGAGGGCGGCAAGGGTGACCCCGCCAACCTCGCCGGCAACACCAACAACTTCTACTCCGTGCACAAGGACACCCGGTACCCGGAGGAGGCCGCCGAGTTCCTGAAGCTCATGTACTCCGACGAGTTCGTCCAGGAGCAGATCGCCATCGGTAACCTGCCCACCACCACCAACACCGAGCAGTTCCTCGACCAGGCCTCGAACCCCGAGTACGCCACGTACCAGTTCGAGCTCGTCAAGGATGCGCCCAACTTCCAGCTGTCCTGGGATCAGGCGTACCCGCCCGAGGCGACCGTCACCATCCACACCGCCGTGTCCCAGTTCTTCAGCGGCCAGATCGATGAAGACGGCTTCATCAAGGCGATGCAGGGACTGTAGGACCGATCATGACGACGCTTGCAACCCGCAGGCAGGCAGCGCCGGGCGGCTCGACCACGAGCCGCCCGGCCCGCTCGGGCGCCTCCTCCGTGGGGCGCCCCGGCTTCGCCTGGGCCCTGCCCGCCACCATCTTCTTCGCGCTCTTCGCGCTCGTGCCGCTCGCAGCGGTCGCCGTCCTGTCCTTCACCTCGTGGAGCGGCCTCGGCGATCCGGAGTTCGTGGGGCTCGAGAACTGGGAGACGCTCGTCGCCGACCCCGTGATGCTCAAGAGCCTCTGGCTCAGCCTGCTGTTCATCGTGCTCGGCGTGGTGACGCAGACACCGCTGAGCATCCTGCTCGGCGTCTGGGCCGCGGGTCACCAGCGCAACCGTGCCGTCCTCAGCGCCATCTACTTCATCCCGCTGCTGCTGTCCTCGGCCGCCATCTCGGTGCTGTGGCGCGCCCTGCTCGATCCGAACTTCGGCCTCCCGGGCCAGCTCCCGTGGCTCTTCGGTGACGGCAACCTGCTCGGTACGCAGGCCGGCGCCATCGGCGTCCTCATCTTCGTGGGCATGTGGCAGTTCACGCCCTTCCACACCCTCATCTACCAGGGCGCGGCCAAGGGCATCCCGCCCGTGCTCTACCAGGCCGCGTCCATCGACGGCGCGGGCATGGTGCGGCAGTTCTTCTCCATCACCCTGCCGCAGCTGCGCAACACGGCGATCACCTCGATCATCCTGATGGTGGTGGGCGGCCTGACGACCTTCGAGACCGTGCTGATCCTGACCAACGGCGGGCCGGGGACCGACACCACCATCACCGCCTTCTACATGTACCAGGAGGCGTTCCAGAGCTTCGACTTCGGCGTCGGCAGCGCGATCGCCCTCGTGCTCGTGGTCGTCGCCACCCTGATCTCCCTCGTGGTGGTCAAGGTGTCCGGCTACGACAAGATGAACAGCTCGCTGGAAGGCCTGTGATGAAGACCCGTCCCAATTATCTCGCCGGCATCGGCTCGTTCGCCTGGCTGCTGGTCGTCGCGATCCCGCTGTACGTGATGCTCTCGGGCACCTTCCAGACGCGGGAGGAGTTCGGCGACAACGGTCCGCTGTCCTTCCCCACGAGCTTCACGCTGCAGAACTACGCGGACGCGATCACCAGCGGCTTCGGCCGGTACTTCCTCAACACCGTGGTGGTCACCGTCGGCGTCGTCGCCATCGTGCTCCTGCTCGTCCCGCCGCTCAGCTACGCGATCGTGCGCAGCCAGAGCCGGGCGGCATCGTTCGTGTTCCGCTTCTTCCTGCTGGGCCTCGCGATCCCGGCGCAGGCCGTGATCGTGCCCGTGTTCTACCTGATCAACGCCGTGGGACTCTACGACAACCTGCTCGGCATCATCCTGCCCACCGCCGCGTTCGCGCTGCCGATCTGCACCCTGATCCTCAGCGGGACCATGCGTGACATCACCGGTGAGCTGTACGAGGCGATGGCCATGGACGGGGCCAGCCCGGCCCGGGCGTTCTTCCGCCTGGTGCTGCCGCTGTCCAAGGGCGGGATCTCCACGATCGCCGTGTTCTCCGCCCTGCAGGCCTGGAACGGATTCCTGTTCCCGCTGATCCTCACCCAGTCCGAGAGCACCCGCGTGGTGACCCTCGGCCTCTTCAACTTCCAGACGCAGTACGGCATCAACATCCCGGGGCTGCTCGCCGCGGTCACACTCTCGATGGTGCCCGTCCTGCTCGTCTACCTGTTCGCGCGCCGCGCGCTTGTCCAGGGCCTCATGGGCGCTGGCGGAAAGTGACCATGACTGAGACAACACTGAACGACGCCCCGTGGCGGGACACCGCCGCAGCACCCGAGGACCGGGTGGAGACCCTCATCCAGGCGATGACGCTGCGCGAGAAGGTCGCGCAGCTGGTCGGCGTCTGGGTCGGAGCCAACACCGAGGGCGGCGAGGTGGCCCCCCACCAGCACGAGATGAACGAGGCCGTGGACCTCGACGAGCTCCTGCCGCACGGGCTCGGCCAGCTGACCCGGCCCTTCGGCACCGCCCCCGTGGAACCGGGACTCGGCGCCCTGTCACTGCAGCGCACCCAGGAGCGCATCACGGCGGCGAACCGCTTCGGCATCCCCGCCCTCGTCCACGAGGAATGCCTCGCCGGGTTCGCGGCCTGGAAGGCCACGGCCTACCCGGTGCCCCTCGCCTGGGGAGCCACCTTCGACCCCGACCTCGTACGGACCATGTCCTCGGCCATCGGCACGGACCTCCGCTCCGTCGGCGTCCACCAGGGCCTCGCCCCCGTGCTCGACGTCGTCCGCGACGCCCGCTGGGGCAGGGTCGAGGAGACCATCGGCGAGGACCCCTACCTGATCGGGACCATCGCGACGGCGTACGTGCAGGGACTCGAGCGGGCCGGGATCGTCGCCACGCTCAAGCACTTCGTCGGGTACTCCGCGTCGAAGGCCGGCCGCAACCTCGCCCCCGTGTCCATCGGCGAACGCGAGCGGGCGGATGTCCTCCTGCCGCCGTTCGAGATGGCGATCCGGGAATCCGGCGTCCGCTCCGTGATGCACGCCTACACGGACATCGACGGCGTGCCCACCGCGGCCGACGCCTCGCTCCTGACCTCGCTGCTCCGCGACACCTGGGGCTTCGACGGCACGGTGGTCGCCGACTACTTCGGCATCGCCTTCCTGAAGGAGCTCCACCGCGTCGCGGGGACCCTCGGTGAGGCCGCCGCCGCCGCGCTGACCGCCGGGGTCGACGTCGAGCTCCCCACCGTGCACACCTTCGGCGACCACCTCCTCGCAGAGATCGACGGCGGCACGATCGACGAGGCGCTCGTGGACCGCGCGCTGCGCCGCGTGCTGCGGCAGAAGCTGGACCTGGGGCTGCTCGATCCGGACTGGTCCGCCGTACCGTCAGCCCTTGCCGGCGGCGGGGCGCCCGTCGTCGACCTGGACCCGGCGGGCAACCGGGACATCGCCCGCCGGCTGGCCGAGCAGTCGATCGTCCTGGTGGGTAACTCCGGCGTCCTGCCCCTGGCAGCGGCGCCGCGCATCGCGCTGATCGGCCCGAACGCCGATACCCACCGCGCGTTCCTCGGCTGCTACTCGTTCCCGGCCCACGTCGGCGAGCAGCACCCCGAGGTCGAGCTCGGACTGGAGATCCCCACCGTCGCGGACGCGCTCCGCGACGAGTTCCCCGGCAGCGAGATCACGACGGCGGCCGGCTGCACCATCGACGGGCGCGCGACGACCGGCTTCGACGAGGCCCTCGCGGTCGCGCGTGGTGCGGACGTCGTCGTCGCCGTCCTCGGGGACAGGGCCGGCCTCTTCGGGCGGGGAACCAGCGGCGAGGGGTGCGACGCCGAATCGCTCGACCTGCCCGGCGTGCAGCAGCAGCTCCTCGAGGGTCTGCTCGCCACCGGGAAGCCCGTCGTCGTGGTGCTGCTGACCGGGCGCCCGTATGCGCTCGGGACCGCAGCGGGCGAGGCTGCGGCGATCGTGCAGGGCTTCTTCCCGGGGGAGGAGGGGGCCGGTGCCGTCGCCGGGGTGCTCAGCGGACGCATCAACCCGGCAGGCCGGCTGCCCGTCAGTATCCCGGGATCACCGGGCGCCCAGCCGTCCACCTACCTGGCGGCGCCCCTGGCGCAGTCCAGCGGGGTGTCCAACATCGACCCGACGGCCGCGTTCCCCTTCGGCCACGGCCTCGGCTACACGCACTTCGAGTGGAGCGATGCGGCATCGACGGCGGACTCCATCGCGACCGACGGCGAGGTCGGCCTCACGGTCACCGTGACGAACGCGGGGGAGCGCGACGGCGTCGAGGTGGTGCAGCTCTACCTGCACGATCCTGTGGCCTCGGTGGTGCGGCCCGTGCAGCGGCTGGTCGGCTACGCGCGGGTACCGCTCACGGCGGGGTCCTCGGCGCGTGTCGCGTTCACCGTGCCCGCCGACGTCGCGTCCTTCACCGGGCGGGACGGGGTTCGGATCATCGAGCCGGGTGCCCTCGAACTGCGCCTCGGCGCGTCGAGCGGTGACATCCGGGCCGCCGTGCTGCTCGACCTGACCGGAGGCATCCGGCAGGTCGACCACACCCGGCGGCTGCACTGCGACGTGACGATCACGTCGCTCTGACGGCGCCTCGGCCGGTCCCCTTCCGCGAACGGCGGGCCCGCTCCCGGTGAACGGGCCCGCCGTCGAGGGTTCTACATGACTGATGGGCGCGCCACGCGGCGCGCCCATCAGTCGTCCGGTGCCGATCAGCCGTGCCGATCAGCCGTGCCGAGCCGATCGGTCGAGCGGTGTCGATCGAGCGGTGTCGGTCGGGCGGAGCGTCAGCGGCCGGTGCCGCCGCCTTCGGTCTCGATGCGCTCTTCGCGCACCTGCTCGTTGACGGTCTGCTGCTCGGTGACCGTCTCCTTGTCGAGGCGCACGCGCTCGACGGGGACGGCTTCCTTCTCGACCACCGGGCGCTCCTCGGTCAGGATCACCTCGTGCTCCTCCTCGCTGATGGCCGGTCCGTCGTACGCGTCACCGCGGTTGGCCTCCGTGATGGGCTCCCGCTCCACGCGGACCTCCTCGTGGCTCACGGGGACCGTCTGGCTGACGTTCTCCGTCACCACGTGCTTGCGGAGGCGGGCCCTGCCGGCCTCGTGCGTCTCCGTGCCGACGCGGACCTCCTCCTTCGAACGTGTCATGGCGTCATCGGTCGTCGGCCCGGAGGTGTCGTGGCCGACGATCCCGCGGCTGTCCGAGCGGTCCACCCGCTCGTCGCCGGGCTGGAAGCCGGGCGCCTCGCGCCCCTGGTCCGAGGTGGTGGTCGTCGTGGTCCTCGTGTCCGTCGCCGTCGTGCCGGACCCGATGCTGTAGTGCCGGTAGAGGCGCTCCTCCTCCTCCGGGCTCAGGTGCCCGTCGCGCTCGACGGACGGCGCATCCTTCACCAGGTCCTTGGTGTAGGGGACGCGGAGGTCGTTGCCGTCGGCGGAAGCGTCCTGCAGCGGCACGAAGGTCTCCTTGGTGCCGAAGAGCCCCGTGTTGACGGTCACCCAGCTGGGCTGGCCGGTGCTGTCGTCGACGTACAGTTCGCCGATCGAGCCGAGCTTGTCGCCGTCGTTCGTGTAGACCGTGCCCTTGCCGGTGGTCAGGCGATCGAGATCGTGCGAGGTGATCATGTAGCGCTCCTAGCATCTGCCATCGTGGACGTGCAGCGGGGACTGCACTGCGCCTCACTGTAGGCAAGCGGCAAAGAGATAACAAGGGCACTTACTAACTCCCTCGCCGGCGTCGGCCTGCGCCCGACGCGCCGCGGGCGCGCCACGGGCGGTCCTCGCGCGGGCGTCCCCTTCGCCCACCAGGTTCTTGCACGCCGGGCAAAAGAAACCGGTTGCGTCGATGGATCCGCCTCGGTCACGGTAGTAAGCAGACTGATGATCAGGGCCGGTCGGCATCCGTCGCGGCCGTCGCGGTCATCCACCACGCAAGGAGCAGCATCATGGCATCGGAGAACATCTCGGGAGCGAGCACCCCGAAGAGCAGGCGCAACGACGTCGTCGCCGCCGAGAGGGAGCAGTTCGGCGGCATCAAGTTCGGGTCGGCGTTCTTCGGCTGGCTGACGGCCATCGGCCTGACCGTCATCCTCAGTGCCCTGGCGACGGCGATCGGCGTCGGCATCGGGGCCTCCACCTCGGGCAGCGCGAACGAGGCCGCGAACCAGGCCACGCAGAACGCCGGGACCATCGGGATCGTCAGCGGGATCGTCCTCGCCGTCATCCTGTTCGTCGCCTACTACTGCGGCGGGTACGTCGCCGGCCGCATGGCGCGTTTCGACGGCGTGAAGCAGGGCGTCGCCGTCTGGCTCTGGGGCATCATCATCGCCGTCGTCCTGGCCATCCTCGCGGCCGTGGCCGGCGACCAGTTCAACGTGCTCTCCAACCTCAACGGCGCCCCGAGCATCCCGGTCGACGGCAGTGCCCTCACCACGAGCGGCCTGATCGCGCTGGCGATCGCGATCCTCGTCCCGCTGATCGGCGCGATCCTCGGCGGCAAGGCCGGCATGCGCTTCCACCGCAAGGTGGACCAGGTGGGCATCAACCACCAGGCCGGCATCTGACCGGCCCGCAGTACGGATGACGATGGAGGCGCTGCCCCGACGGGCTGGCGCCTCCGTCTTGTCGGCCGACCTCGCACTCGCCCGGCCCGCGATGGCGCGAGCAGGGCCACCGGCTGCCGTCGTGGGGGCCGGCGACCGGGTCGATCGTGAGGCGGGCTACCGGGCCGATCGTGGAGGCAGGAGGGCTACGCACTCGCCCCGGAGCGGTGTGAGGATCGCTTCGGCGAGGTCCTCCAGCTGCTCGAGCTGCCGGTTGCCGAGAAGCTCGAACACCCGGGCCCGGACTTCCGCGACGTAGCCGGGCTCTACCTCGGCCAGGAGGCGCGCGCCCGACGGCGTCAGCCTCGCCAGGGTCTTCCGCGCATCCGCGGGGTCCGTGCTGCGGGTCAGGAGGCTTCGTTTCTCCAGCCGGCCGACGATCCGCGACAGGTGCGAGGGTGTCACGCTGGCGGTGGCAGCCAGGCGGCTCATGTGGACCTCGCGGTCCTCGCCGAGCGACAGGCAGCGCAGTACCCCGTACTCGGCGTGGCTGAGATCCGCCGAGCGCTCCAGGTAGGCATCCAGTTCCGCCGGCAGCCACATCATGACGCCCACCAGCAGGGACCAGGTCCGGTCCTGCTGAGGTGAGAGGCGATCTGCTGGCACGGGATCAGAATACCTTTACTTGCCGCAGAAACGAATACGGGTTAGCGTTCCTTTCCGCAGCAAGTATTCGCTGCGCCTCGTCCATCCGAAAGCAGAACCACCATGCGCGCTGCCCGCTTCCACTCCTACGGAGCCCCCGACGTCCTCGTCATCGAGGACGCGCCCGAACCCCATGCCGACGAGGCCTCGGTGCGGATCAGGGTGCACGCCACGAGCGTGAACCCGATCGACGTCCTCCTGCGCGCCGGCCGTCTCGCGCCGTTCCTGCCGCTGCCGTTGCCCGCCATCCCCGGTCGGGACGCCGTCGGCGTCGTCGACGAGATCGGTCCGGGCGTGACGGACACCCGGGTCGGTGACGTCGTCTTCGGCCTGGGTGGGATCAGTGACACCACGGCCGAGTTCGCGGTGCTCACCGCGTGGAGCCGCGTGCCCACCGGGTGGACGACGGCACAGGCCGCCGCTGCCGGGCTCGCCTCCGCCACCGCTGCGGCCGTCATCGAGGCGCTCGGGGACCTGAAGGGCAGGACGTTCCTCGTCGAGGGTGCATCAGGGGCCGTGGGGAGCGCCGCCGCGGCCTTCGCGCTCGCAGCCGGCGCCACGGTGATCGGGACAGGACGTGAGAGCAACCACGCGTACCTGGAATCCCTCGGAGTGCTCGCCACGACCTACGGTCCGGGACTCGCCGGGCGCGTCCAGGCACTCGCGCCCGGTGGCGTGGATGCCGCCCTGCACTCGGCCCCGTCAGACTCGCTGCCGGACCTGGTGGACATCGTCGGGGACACGTCCCGGGTCGTCACCGTCATCGACGACCAGGGGGCTGCGCGCCTCGGCGTGAGGAAGGTCGACGCCCGCAACGACTCGGCCCTCCTGCAGTACGCCGCGGCGCTCGGGCAGGAAGGGCTCTACCTGCCCCGCGTCGACCACGAACTCTCCCTGGCCGACATCGTCGAGGCGCATACCCTCGCCGAGAACGGCAGCGGCAAGGTCGTCATCACGCAGCCGTGACCCCGCGGCGTGGAGTGGCCGGCCTCCCGCGGGCTCCATCTCCCGCCGTATCGGCCGACAGCACCGCGGGCCGCGCCATCAAGGCGCGGCCCGCGGTGCGGCAGTCATCCCGGACAGCCGGTCACGCCTCGGACGTCGTCCGGTCGGCGTCGGGGCCCGGGAACCGCAGGGACCCGATCGCCGTCCTGTACTGCCGGCGGATGACGGGCCGGTGGTCGGCGGCACGGTCCTCCACCGTGCCCACGACCCAGCGCGGCCTCGATCCCGTCAGGGCCCAGGCGGCCTGTACGGCGCCGCCCCGCGCCACGTACTCGCCGGGCGCCGGGATGCGCACGGGCAGGTCGAACACCTGTGCCGCCACCTCCTGCACGGCAGGGTTCTGCGCGGCACCACCGATGAGCAGCAGGTGCCGCGGGAGCGTGCCCGTGGCGCGTACCGCGTCCAGGGCGTCGGCGAGCCCGCAGAGCATGCCCTCGATCGCCGCCCGCGCAAGGTTCTCCCGCGTGCCCGAGGCGATGCTGAGGTTGTGGAAGCTCGCCTTCGCCGTCGGCAGGTTGGGGGTGCGCTCTCCCTCGAAGTACGGGACGAGAACGACGCCGCCGGAGCCCGGTCCGGCGGCCCGGGCCAGTTCGGCGAAGCCCTCGTGATCGACACCCAGCATGCCGGCCACGGACGAGAGGACGCGGGCCGCGTTCAGGGTCGCCACGAGGGGGAGGAACAGCCCGCTCGCATCGGCGAAACCCGCCACGGTGCCGGAGGTATCGGCGACCGCGTCGGCCGCCACGGCGAAGACCGTGCCGCTGGTGCCCAGGGACACGACGACGTCGCCCTCCTCGGCCCCGAGGCCCAGCGCTGCTCCCGCATTGTCCCCGGCGCCGGCACCGAGGACGATGCGGCGGTCCCCGGACGGGAGGAAGGAGGCGTGCACGGTCCCGGCGACGGCGTCGGCGGAGAGCACGCGGGGGAGGATCACCGACTCCGCATCGGTTCCGGCGGCGTCGGCGCCCCGCGCCTCACGGGCGGGGCGGCCGAGCATCCGCTCGAACAGGTCGAGGTCGTACGCGTCCGTCGCAGGGCTCCAGTAGCCCGTACCGCTCGCATCCGACCGGTCGGTGACCAGTTCCTCGAGGACCGGACCGAGGGGCGATCCGCCCTCCGGGCCGAAGCCGCGCAGGCGCCAGGTCAGCCAGTCGTGCGGGAGTGCGACCGCGGCAACGGCTGGGACGACGTCGGGCTCGGCGTCGCGCACCCACCGCACCTTCGTGCCGGTGAAGGATGCCACGGGCGCCGATCCCGTCCGCGCCACGAGGGCGTCGGTACCGAGCTCGGCGATCAGCTCCCGTGCAGCCCCGGCCGACCGGGTGTCGTTCCACAGCAGCGCGTCCCGGAGCACCCGGCCGTCGCGGCCCAGCAGCACCATGCCGTGCTGCTGGCCCGCGACGGCGAGGGCGTCGACGTCATCCCCGAGTCCGTCAGCGGCGCGGATGGCGTCGAGCAGTGCCCGCCACCATGCCTCCGGGTCCACCTCCGTGCCCTCCGGGTGGGAGGCCCGGCCGCTGCGTACCTCTGCGCCGGTCAGGGTGTCGACGACGACGACCTTGCAGCTCTGCGTCGACGAGTCGACGCCCGTGACCAGGGCCATGGGTCAGCGGGCCCCGAGCAGGTGCTCGATGAAGAGCTGCTGCAGCTTCACGAAGCCGAAGCCCTTGCCGTTGAAGTACGCCTCGGTGTCGAAGTCCTCGTAGGAGGAGCGGTCCGCGCGCAGGGCCTCGTAGCCCTCGCCCTCGTTGAGCGTGGGCTCGTTGATCTCGGACACGCGCGACGCCTGGAGCGCGGCCTGGACCTCGGGGTCCGCGCGGAAGGCGGCGGCACGCTCCTTGAGCAGGAGGTAGGTCTGCATGTTGGCCGATGCGGAGTCCCACACGCCGTCCATGTCCTCGGTGCGGCTCGGCTTGTAGTCGAAGTGGCGGGGACCGTCGTAGGCCGGTCCGCCGTTGGGGCCGCCGTTCTCCAGCAGGTCCACGAGGGAGAAGGCGTTCTGGAGGTCGCCGTGCCCGAACACGAGGTCCTGGTCGAACTTGATGCTGCGCTGTCCGTTGAGGTCGATGTGGAACAGCTTGCCCTGGTAGAGGGCCTGCGCGATGCCGTGCGTGAAGTTCAGCCCGGCCATCTGCTCGTGCCCCGTCTCCGGGTTGATGCCGACCAGCTCGGGACGCTCGAGGGTCTCGATGAAGGCCAGGGCGTGTCCGAGCGTCGGCAGCAGGATGTCGCCGCGCGGTTCGTTGGGCTTGGGCTCGATCGCGAACCGGATGTCGTAGCCCTTGTCGGTGACGTAGTCGCCGAGCAGGTTGACGGCCTCGCGGTAGCGCTCGAGGGCGCCGCGGATGTCCTTGGCCGCGTCGTACTCGCTGCCTTCACGCCCGCCCCACATAACGAATGTCTGCGCTCCGAGCTCGGCGGCGAGGTCGATGTTCTCCAGGACCTTGCGCAGGGCGAACCGGCGCACGCCGCGGTCGTTGCTCGTGAACCCGCCGTCCTTGAACACGGGGTGGCTGAACAGGTTGGTGGTGACCATGGGCACCACCAGGCCGGTGGACTTCAGCGCGCCGGTGAGCCGGTCGATCTCGCGCTGGCGGTCGGCGGCCGAGCAGCCGAAGGGGAAGAGATCGTTGTCGTGGAAGGTGATGCCGTAGGCGCCGAGATCGCTCAGGCGGTTGACGGCCTCGACCACGTCGAGGGGTGCGCGGGTCGCGGAACCGAACTGGTCCTGGGCTTCCCAGCCCACCGTCCAGAGTCCGAAGGAGAATTTGTCATCGCGGGTGGGCTCGATCGTCATTGAGTGCTCCAGGGGGTGTGTGACCAATATGTTGCCGTTACAAACATATTAGTTTTGCGCGCAGAGTCAAGGGGAGAATGCCGGTTCGCCTTCCGGCGCCGGTGCTGGACCGCCGTCCGGTCAGGCGAGAGCGCGCACGCTCGCGCGGGGGATGAGCTTCGTGGAGAGCTCGATGCGTGGACTCTCGACCGGCTCGCCGCGCATGAGCCGCACGAGCGTGCGGGCTGCGAGCATCCCCATCTCGGACAGGGGCTGGCGCACCGTGGTGAGGGGCGGGGAGGCCCAGGACGCTTCCGGCAGGTCGTCGAAGCCGATCACGCTGAGGTCGTCGGGGATGCGGAGGCCCTGCTGGCGTGCTGCCTCGTAAACGCCGAGAGCCATCTGGTCGCTCGCCGCGAAGATCGCGCTCGGCCGGTCCTCCCTCGCGAGCAGCTCGACGCCGGCGGCGAAGCCCGAGGCGTAGTCGAAATCACCGGGAACCACGAGTGAGGGGTCGAACGCGAGGCCGGCGGCATCGAGTCCTGCCCGGTAGCCGTCGAGGCGGGCGCGGCTGCACCAGAGGCCCGGCCGTCCGGCGACGAAGCCGATACGCCGGTGGTTCTGCTCGACGAGGTGCTCGGTCGCTGCTACGGCGCCCGTCCAGTTCGTGGCGCCGATGGTGGGTACCTCGAGGTCCGGGACTCCCGCAGGATCGATGACGATCACGGGCAGGTTGAGGCGCTGGAGTTCCGCGTGCAGGAAGGAGTCGAGATCGGTGGTGACGAGGATGGCGCCGTCGCTCGCCCTGTCGCCCAGCGTGTCCAGCCACTTGCGGGTCGAATCCGTGCCGCCGCGGCGATGGATGGCGGACACGACCACCGACAGGCCCTCCCCGTTGAGCGCCTCCTCGACGCCGCGGATGATCTCGACCGCCCAGGGGCTGTCGAGATCGTTGAACACGAGGTCCACGAGTCCCGACGGCGCGGGGGCCACCGCGCCACGGCGCCGATAGCCGTACTCGCGCAGCAGCGCCTCGACCCGCTCGCGCGTGGCGGGTGCGACGTCGGACCTGCCGTTGAGGACGCGCGACACCGTGGGGACCGAGACCCCGGCCGCGGAGGCGACGGCGGAGATCGTCACGGCCGGCCGGGCGTTGCCCTGCGCATTGTCCTGCACGTCGTCCTCCTCGGGGCACCGACGCTGCAGTCCTGCACCCCCGGAGCGAAATCGAAACGCACCCTTGACCTCTGGGATGCGATGTTCCTAACCTACAGCAACGGTATTTCCGGAAACTTCCGGAAAACTTCCGATCGGAGTATCGGTCACCGCATCGCAGGTACCTCAAAGGAGAGCTCATGCAGATCCGTTCAACCCTCGCCGCCGCAGTCCTCGCGTCGGCCGTCATCCTGCCCGTTGCGGCCCCCGCCCACGCGGCCCAGCCCACCCGGGCTCCGGGCATCGAGAAGGCCAGCGACAAGAAGGACACCCTCCGCTGGGTGGCCCCGCGCGACCTCGAGATCGGCACGGCCGTCGCCGGGGGCGGCCACCACGAGACGCAGCCCTACCCCGATCCGTTCACCTTCGACCAGGAGTACCGGGAGCGACTCGCGGCCGAGTTCAGCTCCGTCTCGCCGGAGAACCAGCTCAAGTGGGAGTTCGTCCACCCGGAGCAGGGTGTCTACCGGTTCGCCGAGATGGACGCCATCGTCGAGTTCGCGCAGGAGAACAAGCAGGTGGTCCGCGGCCACACCCTGTTCTGGCACAGCCAGAACCCGGCCTGGCTCGAGGAGGGCGACTTCTCGAAGGACGAACTGCGCGCCATCCTCAAGGAGCACATCCAGACGGTCGTGGGCCGGTATGCGGGCAAGATCCAGCAGTGGGACGTCGCCAACGAGATCTTCAACGACAACGGCACGCTGCGCACCACGGACAACATCTGGATCCGTGAACTCGGCCCGGAGATCATCGCCGACGCGTTCCGCTGGGCGCACGAGGCAGACCCGAAGGCGAAGCTCTTCTTCAACGACTACGGCGTGGAGGGCATCAACGCCAAGAGCAACGCCTACCTGGAGCTCATCCCCCGGCTGCAGGCCCAGGGCGTCCCCGTGGACGGCTTCGCCATCCAGGGGCACCTGAGCACGCGCTACGGCTTCCCGGGTGATCTCCAGGCCAACCTCCAGCGCTTCGACGACCTGGGGCTCGAGACGGCGATCACCGAGATCGATGTCCGGATGGACGTGGCAGCGGGGACCGAACCCACCGCCGCGCAGCTGGAGAAGCAGTCGAGCTACTACCAGCGGGCCCTCGAGGCCTGCGTCCTCGTGGAGGAGTGCAACTCCTTCACCATCTGGGGCTTCACCGACAAGTACTCCTGGGTGCCGGTGTTCTTCTCCGGCGAGGGGGAGGCGACCGTCATGTGGGACGACTTCACCCGCAAGCCCGCCTACTACGCGCTGCAGGACACCCTCGAGCAGGCCGGGCCAGGGCGCGGTCACCGCTAGGCACCGCTTCGCCACGAGCCGGCGTCGCCGGTCCACAGCAGGCACAGCAGAAGCAGAGCAGCACCAACAGCAGCACGCACAGCAGCACCCACCGACGGCCGCGGACTGTCCGCGGCCGTCGCCCGTGCCCTTCCCCGGGACCCGGGCGAGACATCAAGGAGAACCATGAGACGACGTTGTCTGATCGCAGGAGTCACGGCCTTCGGCCTGGTGGCCGGGGCGGGCGCCCTGGCGCTGCCTGCGGCGAACGCCGAGGAGCCCGCCGTGCTCCTCAGCGAGGATTTCGAGGACGGCGCGTTCGGGCCGCTGGTGCGGAACGGCGGAGCCGCGCTGTCGGTCGTCGAGGCCGACGGCGACAAGGCGCTGCTGGTCACGGGCAGGACCAACGACTACGACGGCGTGAAGACGCCGGCCGACCTCCTGCAGGCCGGCGGGACCTACTCCTTCTCCGCGCAGGTGAAGCTCTCCGCTCCCGCCGGGACGACGACGTCGGCGCGCTTCGTCGTCGAACCCGCCTACAGCTGGGTGGGCAACACCACGGTCTCGGCCGACGCGTGGACCACGGTGACCGGTACCTTCAACGCCCCGGCCGGAGCCGACCCGGCGACGCTGCGGGCCTACCTCGGAACGGGAGACCTGGGTGCACCCTACGACTACCTCGTGGACGACGTCGTGATCACCGGGACGGCCGGGCCCGCCGACGGCGGAGCCTGGCAGCCCACCCCCGACGCGTCCTTCGTGCCGGGCGGCGCAGCGAACCCCACGAGCACACCCCTCGCCGCGGCGCGGGGCACCGGGAACGCCGTCGCCCTGACGTTCGACGACGGACCGAACCCGGGGGAGACCGCGGCGGTCCTCGACCTCCTGCGGGACAAGGGCATCACCGCGACGTTCTGCATCATCGGGCAGAACGTGCAGGCGGACGGCGGCGCCGACCTCCTGCGACGCATCGTTGCCGAGGGGCACACCCTCTGCAACCACGGCACGTCCTACGCGGACATGGGCTCCTGGACCCGGGCGCAGGTCGAGACCGACCTGAAGGAGAACCTGCGCATCATCCGGACCGCTGTCGGCGATCCCGCCCTGCAGGTGCCGTACTTCCGGGCGCCGAACGGCAGCTGGGGCGCCACCGGGGAGGTGGCCGCGGCGCTCGGCATGCAGCCGCTCGGCCTCGGCAACGTCATCTTCGACTGGGACGGCAACGACCTCAGCGAGGCGACCCTGACCGCCAACCTCCGCGCGGCCTTCACCCCCGGCTCCGTTGTCCTCGCCCACGACGGCGGCGGTGACCGCTCCAACACGGTCCGGGCCGTCACGACGGTGGTGAGCGAGAAGCTCGCCGAGGGATGGACCTTCACCCTGCCGCAGGGCGGCGCAGGAGCCGCACCTGTCGAGGTCACCTCAGGCTTCGAGACCGGCACCGACGGCTGGACGGCTCGTGGCGATGGCGTGTCCGTCGCCACGGGCAGCGATGCCCGCACCGGCACCGGCAGCCTGCTCGTCACGAACCGCACCCAGCCCTGGCACGGTGCCGCGCTCGACGTCACGGCGGGCCTGCCCGTCGGGACCGCCGTGCAGGTATCCGTGTGGGCGAAGCTCGCTCCCGGCCAGGCGCCGGCCTCGCTCAAGGTGTCCGTGCAGCGCGACAACGGCGGTGGGAGCGCGTACGACGGCGTCGCCGGCGCCGGTGCCTCCGTGACGGCCGACGGCTGGGTCCAGCTCAAGGGCACCTACACGCTCGGTGCGGCCGCGGACAAGGCCCAGGTCTATGTCGAGGGCCCGGTGGGGGTGGACTTCCTGCTGGACGACTTCAGCCTCGCACCGGTCACCGAGAAGCCCATCCAGGCCGATGTCCCCGCGCTGAAGGACGTCCTCGGCGCGGACGGCATCGAGCACGTCGGTGTCGCCATCGATGCCCGGGAGACCGTGGGAACGGCGGCGGACCTCGTGCGGAAGCACTTCAACGCCTTCACCCCCGAGAACGCGGGCAAGCCGGAGAGCGTCCAGCCGGTCGAGGGCCAGTTCGCCTTCACGCAGCTGGACCAGCTGCTGGACTTCGCGGACGCCAACGACGTCCAGGTCTACGGACACGTCCTCGCCTGGCACTCGCAGACCCCGGCGTGGTTCTTCAAGGACGGGACCCGCGACCTCACCGACAGCCCCGCCGACCAGGCGCTCCTGAAGGCCCGCATGGAAGCGCACATCAAGGGCATCGCGGACCACATCGACGCCCGCTACCCCGACGGCGACAGCCCCGTCTGGGCCTGGGACGTAGTGAACGAGGTCATCGCGGACGGCGACACGGCGAACCCGCACGACATGCGCGACAGCCGCTGGTTCCAGGTCCTCGGCGAGGGCTTCGTGGACGAGGCCTTCCGCCTGGCGGACCGCTACTTCCCCGAGGCGGCCCTGTTCATCAACGACTACAACACGGAGATGCCTCAGAAGCGGGCCGACTACCTCGACCTGATCCGTGCGCTGAAGGCCCGGGGGGTGCCGATCGACGGCGTGGGGCACCAGGCCCACGTGGACGTCGCCCGGCCCGTGCAGTGGCTCGAGGACTCCATCGAGGCCGTCGAGGCACTGGACCCCGCGCTCCTGCAGGCCATCACGGAACTCGACGTCAACGCCTCCACGGAGAACCAGGGTGCCGATGTCAGCGGCGCTCCCGTGGATCCGTACAGCCCCGCCTTCGAGGACGACGCGGACGCCGCAGCGGAGGTCGGCTACTACTACCGCGACCTCTTCGCGATGCTGCGCGAGCACGACGCGGCCGTGGACTCGGTGACGTTCTGGGGGATCAGCAACGCCCGCACCTGGCTGCGGACCTGGCCCATGGCCCGACCCTGGGAGCAGCCGCTGCCCTTCGACGACGAGCTGCAGGTCACGCCGGCCTACTGGGGCATCGTCGACCCGGCCAGGCTGCCCGCCCGGCCCGCCGATGTACTGCCGCCGCGCATCGCCGACCAGCCGGACATCACCGCCATCTCCAGCGGAGCCAGCGGCGCGAAGGTGAAATACACCCTGCCGTCGGCCATCGACACCCTCGACGGCGCGGTGTCGCCGACCTGCGAGCCCGCGTCGGGCTCGCGCTTCGTCATCGGCGTCACGACGGTCACGTGCACCGCCACGGACGAGGCGGGCAACACCCGCACCGGCTCGTTCGACGTCGTCGTGACCCGCAAGCAGCCCGGGAAGCCCTGACCGGTCCCGACGAAGCCCCTGTCCTCCTTCGAGGGCAGGGGCTTCGTGGCGCTAGTGGCCCGATGATCAGGGGCCGGGCAGAGGTAGGTTCCGTCGGTGTCGGTGTCGGTGTCGGTGTCGGTGTCGGTGCTGTGGACGTGCCCGGTCAGGCGTAGGCGCCGACCAGCCGCACCGATCCGCCGTCGACGCCCTTGGCGCCCTGGACGTAGTCCGGACCGTCGGTGCTGCCGCCGCTCGCGGAACGGACGCCGCCCATGACCCAGGACGGTACGCCGGCGGCGGTGAGCTGGGCGAGGGCTGCATCGGCGCCGGACGCACCGACGACGGCGACCATGCCCACCCCGAGGTTGAGCGTGCGCTCGAGGTCCGGCAGGGGCACGCTGCCGAGCTGGGACACGAGCGTGAAGATCGGCGGGAGCTCCCAGGTGGACCGGTCCACCGTGGCCTCGAGTCCGCGGGGCAGCACGCGGGCCAGGTTCGCCGCGAGGCCGCCGCCGGTGACGTGGCTGAAGCCGTGCACCTGCGCGTCGTCGTTGCGGGCCAGCGCCAGGCAGTCGGCCGCGTAGACGCGCGTGGGCTCGAGGAGTTCCTCGCCGAGCGTCCTGCCCAGCTCCGAGACCTGTCGGTCGAGCGCCCACCCGGCCTGGTGGATGACCCGGCGCACCAGGGAGTAGCCGTTGGAGTGCAGGCCCGAGGACGCCATCGCGATGACGACATCGCCCTCGCGGACACGCTCCGGGCCGAGCACGCGGTCCGCCTCGACCACGCCGGTCGCGGCACCCGCGACGTCGTACTCGTGCTCGCCGAGCAGGCCGGGGTGCTCCGCGGTCTCCCCGCCCACGAGGGCGGTGCCCGCCATCGAGCAGCCGGCCGCGATGCCGCGGACGATGTCCGCGATGCGCTCGGGGACAACCTTCCCGCACGCGATGTAGTCCGTCATGAACAGCGGCTCCGCGCCGACCACCACGATGTCGTCGACCACCATCCCCACGAGGTCGATGCCGATGGTGTCGTGGATGTCCATGGCCTGGGCGATGGCGACCTTGGTGCCCACGCCGTCGGTGGACGTCGCGAGGAGCGGCCGCGTGTAGGTGAGGAGGCGGGAGACGTCGAAGAGCCCGGCGAAACCGCCCACCCCACCCACGACCTGCTCGCCGTGGGTGGCCCGGACGGCGTCCTTCATGAGCTCGACGGCGCGGTCACCCGCCTCGACGTCCACTCCTGCGCTGGCATAGGTGATGGGTCCGGACACGCTCATACCCGCTCCTTCTTGTCTTCGTCGGTCAGGACGGCTTCGAACTCGGCGTCCGGCCCGGGATCGCAGCCCGTGGCGCCGGCCTTGTCGGCGGGGTCGAGCCGCTCGAGCAGGTTCTTGCCCAGGCGGTCGTCGTCGGGCAGCGGGATGGGGTAGGTGCCGGTGAAGCACGCCGTGCACAGGCGCTCGCGCGGCTGCTGCGTGGCGTCGATCATGCCGTCCTCCGAGATGTAGGCGAGGCTGTCGGCGCCGATCGATTTACTGATCTCGTCAATCGCCGCACCGTTGGCGATCAGCTCGGCACGGGAGGCGAAGTCGATGCCGTAGAAGCACGGCCAGCGGACCGGCGGCGAGGAGATCTTGACGTGGACCTCCGCGGCCCCCGCCTCGCGCAGCATGCGGACGACGGCGCGCTGCGTGTTGCCGCGGACGATGGAATCGTCCACCACGATGATGCGCTTGCCGCGGATGACGGACTCGAGGGCGTTGAGCTTCAGGCGGATGCCGAGCTGGCGCAGCGTCTGGCTGGGCTGGATGAACGTGCGGCCCACGTAGGCGTTCTTCACGAAGCCGTGGGCGAAGGGGATGCCGGACTCCTCGGCGAAGCCGACGGCGGCCGGCGTGCCGGACTCGGGGACCGGGATCACGATGTCCGCGACGGCGGAGTTCTCGCGGGCCAGCTGCCGGCCCATCTCGACGCGGGACTCGTAGACCGAGCGGCCGGCGATCGCGGCGTCGGGCCGGGCCAGGTAGACGTACTCGAAGACGCAGCCGGCGGCGGTCGGGGCGGCGAAGCGGCTGCTGCGCACGCCGTCCTCGTCGATGGCGATGAACTCGCCGGGCTCGATCTCGCGGATGAAGCTCGCGCCCACGGTGGCCAGTGCGGCCTGCTCGGAGGCGACCACCCACCCGCGCTCGAGGCGGCCGAGGACGAGGGGGCGGACGCCGTAGGCGTCACGCGCCGCGTACAGGGTCCCCTCGTCCATGAAGACGAAGCAGAAGGCGCCGCGAATGCTCGGCAGCAGCTCGAGGGCGGTCTGCTCCAGGGAGCGGTCGTCGTCACCGTCGAGCAGTGCGGTCACGAGGGCCGTGTCGGTGGTGTTGCCCTGCGCCATCTCGCCGGCGCGGGGCTTGCCGTGGCGGGCGAGGACCATCTGGTAGAGCTCGGCCGAATTGGTGAGGTTGCCGTTGTGGGCCAGGGCCACGGTGCCCGCGGCGGTGGCCCCGAGGGTGGGCTGCGCGTTGGCCCAGTGGGACGAGCCGGTGGTGGAGTAGCGGCAGTGGCCGACGGCGATGTGCCCGGTCAGCGTGTTCAGCGTGGACTCGTCGAAGACCTGGGACACGAGGCCCATGTCCTTGTAGACGTTGATCCGGCGACCGTCGCTCGTGGCAATCCCCGCCGACTCCTGGCCGCGGTGCTGCAGCGCGTAGAGGCCGTAGTAGGCGAGCTTCGCCACCTCCTCACCGGGGGCCCAGACACCGAAGACGCCGCAGGCGTCCTGTGGTCCTTTTTCGCCGGGGAGAAGATCGTGGGAGAGTTGTCCGTCACCGCGCACCATGCGGCCATTCTCTCACGGTGTGCGGGGGCCGCCGGCGCGGATCGTCTTTCCGCCCGTCCGAGCGGCCCTGCCGCCGCAGGCGCGGCCTGCTGACCCGGCCGGCCCGCCTCAGGCGGCGTCGTCGTCGTACGTGCGCTCCGCACGCGCGCGCTCGGCGCGCTTGACGCTCCGGCGGTCCACGACGAGCACCAGCAGGGCCGCCAGCAGGAGGCCGGGCAGGGCGAAGGCCACGGTGAAGAAGCCGAGGATCGACTCGCGCGTGAGGGTGGGGTCCTCCGGGCCGGTGTAGGCCACGACGAGCGCCGCGAGGAACCCGAGGAACGCGCCGAGCAGCATGAACGGCACGAACTTCGGTGCCCTCCGGATGGTCACCTCCCGGTAGGCGGGCTCTGCGGGACGCTGCGGCTGTCCCTGTCCCTGCCCCTGTGCCTGTGCCTGTGCCTGTCCCTCGGCGGGGACTGCCCGGTCAGCGGGAGCGGGCTGACCGTCCGCCGGGACGGCGCCGCGCGTGTCGGGCTGCTCGGGCGTGCTGTTCGGCGGCTCGGGGATGCTGCTGGGCTGCTCGGAGGTCATGCTTCAAGGCTAGCGGGCGTCAGCGTTCGAGCCGGACGAGCTGGTAGCCGGCCTCGCTGAACACGAGGGTGTAGTCGGACCCGGGATAGTGCTGTTCGGCGTGCGCCTCGGCGTCGCCCGGCCGGACGGCGCCCCAGCTCCAGTCGTCGGCGTCGACGATCAGGTAGTCCGGTGCCGGATTGGTGTTGCCCAGCCAGTACACGCGCGTCTCGGGCGCGAGGTACGCCATGAGCACCACCCCGCTCTCCACCGTGGACCCGGCGGGGATGAGCTCCATCATGCGGTGTGCGGCATCCCAGCGCTCGGACGGCCTGTAGGTCGCCGGGTCGGCGAGGACCGCGAACTTCTGGGCCGGCAGGAGCAGGAGGCAGGCGACGGCGGCGGCGGGGACGCCGACGAGCGCCGTGGTCCGGATCCAGCCGCGCGGGCTCCCCCGGAGGAGGCGGACGCCGTCCACCAGGGCCAGGAAGAGCACGGGCATGAGCACCGCGCTGTAGTGCCACTCGGGGCCCCAGTACCATTCCTCGTTCGACGCGAACCGCCACAGCAGCGTCGGGACGAGCACGAGACCGAGCGGGGACCGCAGGAACAGGAGCCCGCCGGCGAGCAGTAGCAGTAGCAGCGTCTCGTACTTGGCGGCACCGGAGACGAGGCCGACGACGGCGCCCGCGGGATCGCCGAGCATCGCGCCCACGTCGATGCGGTCCGAGTAGTCGTACTGCCCGGCGGCGTTGAGGGCGGGCAGGACCAGGCGGACGGAGACGATCAGCCACAGGGCACCCCAGGCGGTCAGCCACAGCCCGGCCACCGTCCGCAGCCGCCAGGCGAGCACCAGCCCCAGCGCCATCACGGTCAGCCCGAGGTCCTCCTTGACGAAGACGAGGAGACCGCCCCACACGACGGCGGGCAGCACGCGCCGCATCAGGACGGCCTCCAGGCTGAGGGCGAGGAGCGGGACGGCGAAGGCGATCTCGTGGAACTGCGCGGCGACCGCGGACTGGAGGCCCCAGGACAGGGCGTAGGCGATCCCGACGGCCACACCGGACCTCGGCCCGATGAGCCGCATGCCCGCCCGCGCGACCACGGCCACCGACAGCCCGAAGAGGAGGTCCTGGACGATCAGGAGGGTCAGGCCGGACGGCGCGAGCGCGTAGGCGGGCGCCAGCAGGACGAGCAGCGGGTGGAAGTGGTCGCCGAGGAGGTTGAAGCCCTCGCCCTTGATCGGCACGATCGGGGCGCCGAGCCCGGCGTAGGCCTTGGCGAGCTGCGTGAAGATCCCGAGGTCCCAGGACGGGGAGCCGAGCTGGTTCCACTGGGTGACGGAGAAGACGGTGTAGAGGGCGGCTGCGGCGAGACCGGTCAGCCACGCTGCGGCAGGCTGGCGGCGCACCGCCGCCGAGGTCCGGGTGCGGAGTCTCCGCAGGCGGTCCTCCGCACCCGTCACCCCTGAGCCGCGGGCACGCGCCGTCGAACCGGCACGGTCCGCGCCCGTCCCGGAATCACCCGTCGCCGCCATCGGTCCTCCCGGCGGGCGCGGGTCCACGGAGCGCCCGGTGCTCACGCGCGGTGACCGAAGAGGGGGAGCCATGCGCTGAGGTCGGCGCGCTGTCCGGAGGCCGCCACCTTGCCGGCGGCGACCGCCGCCGGCCAGTCCGTCCCACCGGTGACCAGGGCGAGCCAGGTGGCCGCATCCGTCTCGACGACGTTCGGGGGAGTTCCCCGCGTGTGGCGGGGTCCCTCGACGCACTGGGTCACGCCGAAGGGCGGTACCCGGACCTCCACGCTGTTGCCGGGCGCCAGCTCGGCGAGCTCCTCGAGGGCGAAGCGCACCGCGGTGGCCAGCTCCGCCCGGGCCGCCGAACCGTCGGCCACCCGCGCGAGGGCCCGGTGGCCGTCCTCAGCGGTGATGCGTCGCCGTGCCACGGTCCCGCCGGCCTAGTCGAGCAGCGCCAGGACGGGGGCGGCGAGCCGCAGGCTGCCGACGGGTCGCCCGCCGCCGAGGACCGGCGGGACCACCTTGGCGAGCACCTCGCCCACCTTCCCGGCGTCGATCGCGCCGGAGGCGGCGAGGAGGGTCAGTCCCACGAGTGTCGCCGCCCGCGAGTTGCCGTCGAGGACCTTCAGCGCCAGCGACGCCCCGGTCGGCGCGGCCAGGACGAGGACGCCCTCCGCCCCGCTCTTGGCGATGACCCCGAGATCCTCCATGACCACCGAGTTCTCCCGGCCCTCGCCGTGCACGGCCCAGGGGTAGTCGAGCATCGCGGTCGCGATCGTCGCCGCCCGCGCGTCCGCGTGCTTGTCCGAGGGGGCCTTGGCGATCCTGCCGATACCGCGCGCGAGGCCCGTCAGCGAGACGGCGGCCACGGGTGCGCCGCAGCCGTCCACGGCCCAGGCCGCCACGGTCTCGTCCGTGTACTCCTCGATGACCGAGGCCACGGACCGCTGCAGCGGGTGCGTGGGCTCGAGGTAGGTCGCGGTGTCCCAGCCGTTCTCCGTGCACGCCCAGAGGAAGGCGGCGTGCTTGCCCGAGCAGTTGAACGCGATGCGCTGCCTGCCCTTGCCCTCCCGGACGAGGCCGTTGCGGGCCTCCTCGTCCTGGGGCCAGTCCGCGGGGCACTGGAGGTCGTCCTCGGTGACGCCGGCGGCGTCGAGCATGGTGCGCACCACGTCCATGTGGCGGTCACTGGCCACATGGCTCGCCGCGGCGAGCGCCACCTGGGGGCCGCGCAGCGGTACGCCCGCCTTCATGCTCGCGAGCGCCTGGAAGGGCTTGAGGGTGGAGCGCGGGAAGACCGGGCTCGTGATGTCCCCGAGTTCGGTCACGACGGTGCCGTCGGCAGCCAGGACGACGGCGGCGCCCACGTGGCGGGACTCGATGAAACCGTTGCGTTCGAGGACGGCGAAGTCCACGGCATCGGCCGTAGTGAAGGTGGAGGGCATGTCTCCAGTATTCCCTACCCGTTGACTCTCCCGCTTCCAGCCGCGACAGTAGGAGCACTTCGCTTCGCCCCTCACGGGACACGTCTGGTCGCGGCTGGTAGCGCCCTCCTCCCAGGTCCATCACCCACAGGTCTCTCGGCGGTACCGGCGGGCTTCCTCGGGTCCCGCTCTCCGCCCGGTCAGCACGACCGATCCACGAAGGAGAGAAGCATGAGCAAGTGGAACCGTCGGGCCGGAAGGGCAGCGCTCGCAACGCTCACCGGCATCGTCCTGGCAGCGGGTACGGTGACCGCCGCCCCGGCCGCAGAGAAGGCGCCGCAGGAGGAGCCCACCGCACAGGGACTCGGCTCGCTCGCCCGCCCGGACCTCAAGATCTCGCAGGACCTGCAGGCCCGGAGCGGGCAGGTCTCGGTCTTCGTCCAGTTCGAGGGTGCAGGAGCGTTCGAGCAGACCCAGCCGGCGGAGGTGCGTTCCGGTCTCACCGCGCCCGTGCCGAAGGTCGCCGAGGTGCAGGGCATCCGGGCCGGCATCGAGGCGCGGGCGGCGCAGGTCGCCGCCGACGCCGGAGCAACCAGCCTGTACACCACCACCGACACACTCCCCGGCGTCGCCCTCACCGGTGACGCGGGCCGGATCCGCGCCCTGGCCGGCCGCGCCGACGTCCGGAAGATCACCGGGATCGTCCCCAAGACCCTCGACAACAAGGGCGGCGTGATGGACACCGGTGCCCTCGCGTCCTGGGCCCAGCGGGACCGGACGGGAAAGGGCGTCACCATCGCCGTCCTCGACACCGGACTGGACTACACGCACGCCGGCTTCGGTGGGCCCGGCACCCTCGAGGCGTTCGCCACGGCCAAGGCGTCCGCCACCCTCCCGGACGAGTCCTCCGGCCTCTACGACCCCGCGAAGTTCATCGGTGGCTACGACCTCGTGGGGGACGCCTACAACGCGGATCCGGCGTCACCGACCTACGACCCGGTCGCCGTTCCCGACGGCAACCCCCTCGACTGCGAGAGCCACGGCTCCCACGTCTCCGGGACGGCCGCCGGCTACGGGGTGAACGAGGACGGCACCACGTTCCGCGGCGACTACTCGAGCCTCACCGCCGAGCAGGTCAACGCCATGCGCATCGGCCCGGGCACCGCGCCGGAGGCAGGGCTCGTCAGTCTCCGCGTCTTCGGGTGCGAGGGATCGAGCGAACTCGTCGGCCTCGCCCTGGACTACGTCCTCGACCCGAACCAGGACGGCGACTTCTCGGACCGCGCGAGCATCGTCAACATGTCCCTCGGGTCGAGTTTCCCCGCGTACGACGACCCCGAGATCGACATCGTCAACAGCCTGACCGACCAGGGCATCCTGTCCGTCGTCTCGTCCGGCAACGGCGGGGACGTCTTCGACAACGGCGGCACCCCCGGCAGCGCGGGATCGGCCCTGACCGTCGCCAACTCGATCGGGTCCCAGGTCACCCTCGACGGGGTGGACGTCCTCGCCCCGGCCGACGTCGCCGGCCGCGCCGCCGGCCAGTACAGCGCGGACTTCACCGGCTACGCGACGGCCACCGAGGCGCAGCTGACGGGCGACGTCGTCGCAGCGCCCGCTGCCAACAGGTTCGGCTGCACACCCTTCGACCCGGGGTCCCTCGCGGGCAGGTGGGTCTGGCTGCAGTGGGAGGAGAACGGGGCGATGCCCTGCGGCTCACGCATCCGGTTCGACAACGCGCAGGCCGCCGGTGCCGCAGGCGTCGTCCTCGACTCGCCCCGGTCGGTCTTCGCGGCCGGTATCGCCGGCAACGCGGGGATCCCCGGCGTGCAGTTCAACGCGGCGTCCTCCGACAGGCTCCGGCCCGCCGCCACCGCGGGCACGCTCCGGATCCGCCTCGCGGCCGGACTCCAGGGCACCTCGACCGGGGCGTCGAACGCGCTCGACACCCTGAGCGCCAGCTCGTCGCGCGGCGTCCACGGTTCCAACGGCGTGGTCAAGCCCGACGTCGCGGCACCCGGCACGTCCATCGGCTCGGTGCAGGTCGGAACGGGGAACCTGCCGTCCGTGAAGACGGGCACCTCCATGGCCGCTCCGAACGTCGCCGGCATCGCCGCGCTCGTCATGGCCGCCACGGGCTACGACCCCTCGCAGGTCAAGAGCGTCATCATGAACACGGCGACGCACGACCTCCTCACGGCCGGCGGCGTCGTCCACGCCCCGAACCGCACCGGGTCCGGGCGCGTCGACGCACTCGACGCCCTGACGGCGACGTCGCTCGCCTACGCCTCCGAGGACCCCGCGCTGACCACGGTGGGCTTCGGCGTCCTCGAGGTCGGCGCCGACCCCCTCGCGCTGACCCGGCAGATCACCGTCGAGAACCGTTCGGACGCCCCGGTGCGCTACACGGCCGAGTACCTCGCGGCCACCACCATGCCCGGCGTCGCCATCGCGGTCACCGCCACCGGCAGCGCCACCGCCACGGCGGACATCCCGGCGGACGGCTCGGCGACGTTCGACGTCGTGCTGAGCATCGCCGATCCGACGCAACTGGCCAAGACCCTCGACCCCGCCGCCGAGCGGGTGCAGCTCGGACTCCCGCGCCAGTACATCGCGGACGCCTCGGGGCGCGTGCAGTTCACCAGCGACACCGCGTCGACGCTCCGGGTCCCCGTCCATGCGGCGCCGAAGCCGACCGCGGACCTCAGCGCCGGCACGGCGCTCGCCTTCGACACCCCGGCCGACCTCGAGGCCGATCTCGCGTTCACGGGCCGCGGCCTGCTGCAGGGCGGCGCCGACTCGCTGTACGCATCGGTCGCCTCCCCGTTCGTCCTCGGCGCCGAGAGCCCCCGCCAGGAGTCGCTGCCGCTCGAGTCGCTGTACGCCCTCGACCTGAAGTCCGTGGGTGCATCGTCGACCGTCCCCGGCGTGGTGGCGGCCGGCGGCACCGCCCTCGACGGCACCCTGTCCTTCGGGATCAGCACGTGGGCCAACTGGAACACCCTCTCGAGTGCGCCCCAGCTCATCGTCGAGATCGACACCGACAACAACGGCGAGCCCGAGTTCCTCGCACGGACCGGCCGCGCGGCGAACGTCGACCTGGTCCTGTTCAACGTGTACCCGGTGGGCGACGACGGATCGGTCGGGGCCGTCGCCGTGGGCGGCAGTGCGGCCAACAACGTGGCCGGCGATGTCGACACGAACCTGCTCGACACGAACGTGGTGACCCTGCCGCTCCCGGTGGCGGCGCTGGGCCTCGATCCGGCGGCGGGCGCCATCTCCTACCGCGTGAGCACCTCGAGCGCGTTCAGCGTCGACGAGTCGGGCGCTGCGGTCCCGGTGGACGAGACGGACTGGATCCCGTTCAGCGTCACGCAGCCGGCACTCTGGTTCGAGGGGACCACCTCGGACACCAGCTTCATCGTGGCCGACGGGTCGATCCTGCGGGTGCATCGGACGGCGGGGGACACGACCGCGCGGGCCCTGTTCCTGCACCACCACAACCCGTCCGGGGACCGCGACGAGATCCTGGGCGTCGCGTCCGACTGATCCGCCACCTCCCGGCTGCGCCCACCGGAGCGGACATCCGGTGGGCGCAGGTCTGGGCGTCGCTCCCTGCCCGGGGCCTACTTGACGGTGAACTGGACCGTCTGCCAGCCCGACGCGCCGTCCGGGACCGTGTCCGCGCGCTCCTCGGTCTGGAGCCCGTCGACGCGGTCGGTGGCGCGGGCCCGGAGGGTGTGCAGGCCGGACTCGAGGGTGATCTCGTGCGACCACTGGCGCCAGGTGTCCACGGACGCCTCGGCCGCGAGGGTCACGCCCTGCCAGTCGCCGCCGTCCACCGACACCTCGACCTTCGTGATGCCGCGCTGCTGCGACCAGGCGACACCGCCGATCATCACGGGGCCGCTGTCGAGCGAAGCGAAGGGCTTCGGGACCTCGACGCGGGCCATGGTCTTGATGGGGCCCTTCTCGGACCAGCCGCGGTCCGTCCAGTACGCCGTCCTGTCCGCGAAGCGGGTGACTTCGAGGTCCACCACCCACTTGGTGGCGGACACGTAGCCGTACAGGCCGGGCACCACCATGCGGACGGGGAACCCGTGTTCCACCGGCAGCGGTTCGCCGTTCATGGCGATGGCGAGGATGGCGTCGCGGTCGTCCTGCAGGACGGGCAGGGGTGTGGAGGCGCTGAAGCCGTCGGAGCTGGTCGACAGGACCATGTCGGCCCCGTCGAGGGGCTTCGCCCGTGCGAGGACCTCCCGGAGCGGGTAGCCGAGCCATTTCGCGTTGCCGGCGAGGAATCCGCCCACCGGGTTGGAGACGCAGGTGAGGGTGACGTGGCGTTCGATCAGCTCGGCGTCGAGGAGGTCCTGGAACGAGAGTTCGAACTCCTCCTCGACCATGCCGTGCACGCGCAGGACCCAGTCGTCGGTGGTGAGCTGCGGGACGCTCAGTGCGGTGTCGATGCGGTAGAAGTCGCCGTTCGGGGTGATGAACGGCGTCACGCCCTCGACGGGGGACTGGACGCCCGCGGGGAGGGCGGCTGCCGGGCTGGCCGGGGCGGGGAACTGCAGGCCGTCCCGCACGGCGGCGATGTTGGTGCGGGTCGCCGCGAGGAGGCGCCCGCCACCCGCGGCCGCTGCCGCGACGACGGCGGTGACGCCGGCCGCGGCGAAGAACCCGCGGCGCGAGGTGCCGCGCCCGGTCGCAGGAGGGGCTGCAGCGGTCGCGACAGCCGTCGCCGCCGATCCTGTGCGGGCGGGGCCGATGTCGTCCGAGCGGGACCCGATGCTCGCGGCGGGCCCGGCGGGGAGGTCCCCGGACCGGTCGCGGTATGCATCGGGAGCGGCATCGGGAGCGGTGGCGGGAGCGGTGGCGGGAACGGTGGCGGGTGCGACGGCATGGCGCAGCCGTGCGATGAGCCACCGGAGGGCGAGCAGGCCCGCGGCGGTGCCGACCACGGTCGGGACGGCGTCGGGCAGGGAGGCCCCGGCACGGGTCAACACGCAGGCCAGGATGATGGCGCCCATGAGGACCACGCCCGCCACGCCGAGGGCCCAGGAACGGAACGCCACGATGCCGAGCACAGCCGCGAGGAGGGTGATGGTGATGCCCATGCCGACCAGGAGGGCCAGCTTGTCGTTGGTGCCGAACGTGTCGATCGCGAAGTCCTTCAGCCACGGCGGGGTGAAGTCGATGAAGGTGGAGCCCATCGCGATGACCGGGGTGGCACTGGCGCGGAAGAAGGCGCCCGTGAGCTCGGCGATCCCGAGCACCACGCCCGCGGCGAGGATCCCGGCCAGGGCGGCGAGGAGGGACGTACCGCGGCGGCGCTCGGTGAGGGTGCTCATGGAAAGTATTCGGAGAGCGGTGGAGGGGGTATGGGTATCAGGGGTCGCCGTAACAGTGGATCACCGGGCGTGCCGGCCGGTGCCCTCCAGTACGCTGTCCTACTGTGAAGGTTCTCGTACTGGGCCCCGGCGGCCGCGAACACGCCCTCGTCCGCGCACTGCTGGCCGACCCGTTCGTCCGGGAGGTGCACGCGGCTCCCGGTAATGCGGGGATCGCCGAGGACGTCCCCACCCACGCCATCGACGCGAACGATCCGGCGGCCGTCACCGCCCTCGCGCGTACGCTCGGCGCCGACCTCGTGGTCATCGGCCCGGAGGCGCCGCTCGCCGCCGGCGTCGCCGACGCCCTGATCGATGCCGGCATCCCCGTCTTCGGTCCCACGAGGGCCGCCGCGCAGCTCGAGGCGTCGAAGGCCTTCGCGAAGCAGGTCATGGCCGCCGCCGGGGTACCCACTGCGATGGCCCGCGTGGCAGCGACCGACGAGGAGGCGAGCGAGGCGCTGTGCACCTTCGGTGCCCCCTACGTGGTGAAGGACGACGGCCTCGCCGCGGGGAAGGGCGTCGTGGTGACCGACGACCTCGACGCTGCCCGCGCCCATGCCTCGGCGTGCTTCAGCGCCGGCGGCACCGTGGTCGTCGAGGAGTACCTCGACGGCCCCGAGGTCTCTCTGTTCGTGCTCTCCGACGGGCGCACCGTGGTGCCGCTCGCCCCCGCGCAGGACTTCAAGCGCATCCACGACGGCGACCAGGGGCCCAACACCGGCGGCATGGGCGCCTACTCGCCCCTCGAGTGGGTTCCTGCGACGCTCGTCGAGGAGGTGCTCAGCCGCGTGGCGCAGCCCGTCATCGACGAGATGGCGCACCGCGGGACGCCCTTCGCCGGGGTCCTCTACGTGGGCCTCGCCCTCACCTCCCGCGGACTGCGCGTCATCGAGTTCAACGCGCGCTTCGGCGATCCCGAGACGCAGGCCGTCCTGGCCCGCCTCACGACGCCGCTCGGCGGGGTGCTGCTCGCGGCCGCCAAGGGCACGCTCGACCAGATCGACCCGCTCATGTGGTCGCCGCAGGCCGCCGTCGCCGTCGTCCTCGCCTCCGAGAACTATCCGGACACCCCCGTGACGGGCCGGCGTGTCCGGGGCCTGAAGAAGGCCGCGCGCGTGGACGGCGCACACGTGCTGCACGCGGGCACGAGGCTCGACGACGGCAAGGTGGTCAGCGCCGGGGGACGGGTGCTCGCCGTCGTGGGGCTCGGCGACTCCCTCGAGGACGCGCGGGTCACGGCGTACGAGGGACTCTCACGGATCGAGCTCGAGGGCGGGCAGGCCCGCACGGACATCGCGCTCGCGGCGGCGCGCACCGGGGTCGCCGTCGGCGGTCCCGCGGGAGCGCCGGCGTGAGCGGCTTCGCACCCCCGCACCCTGAGCTGCCGGGCTGGCGGCACGTCTACTCCGGCAAGGTCCGCGACCTGTACGAGCCCGAGGACGGACCCGACGACGTCGTCCTGGTGGTCGCGAGCGATCGCATCAGCGCCTACGACCACGTGCTCGCCACGGAGATCCCCGACAAGGGGCGCGTCCTGACGCAGCTCAGCCTCTGGTGGTTCGAGCGGCTCTCCGGCATCCCGAACCACGTGGTCACCGCCGAGGTGGCCGGCGGGGTGCCGGCGGCGGTCGAGGGCCGGGCGATGATCTGCCGGAAGCTCATCATGTACCCGATCGAGTGCATCGCCCGCGGCTACCTCACGGGCAGCGGACTGCTCGAGTACAGCGCCTCGCGGACGGTCTGCTCGCTGCCGCTGCCCGAGGGGCTCGTGGACGGCTCCCGCCTGGACCCGGCGCTCTTCACGCCGTCGGCCAAGGCCGAGGTGGGCGAGCACGACGAGAACATCTCCTACGACGCCGTCGTGATGGCCGTGGGCGACGACGCCGCGGCCCAGCTGCGCGCCCTCACCCTGGACATCTACACGAGGGCCGAGGCCATCGCCCGGGAGCGCGGGATCATCCTCGCGGACACCAAGGTGGAGTTCGGGCTCGATCCCGCGACGGGTCGCATCACGCTCGGCGACGAGGTCCTCACGCCCGACTCCTCGCGGTTCTGGGACGCCGCGCTGTACGCGCCGGGGCAGGCGCAGCCCTCGTTCGACAAGCAGTTCGTGCGCGACTGGCTGACCTCGGACGCGTCCGGCTGGGACCGGCACTCCGAGCCGCCGGCACTGCCCGACGACGTCGTCGAGCGGACGCGTGCCCGCTACATCGAGGCGTACGAGCGCCTCACGGGCCGCGCCTTCGCCTGACGCCCGCAGCGCGGGCACGATGCCCGGGAGCGGATCGTTCTCCCTACGGTCCGGCCGGCAGTCCGGTCGGAGCACAAGCCCCAGGGCCGCGACGACCACCTCCTGGTCCGGCTCGTCGAATCCGGCTCTCCTCCGATCCGGCTCGTCCGGTCCGGCTTTCCTCCGAGTACTCGCGTCATCCCGTTTCCAGTCGACACAGCGCCGTGCGGACCCTCAGGGTCGCGGGCGGCGCCGAACCATCGAGGAGCACAGTGAACAGCACCCAGCACACCCCGGGCCGCTCGACCGCCCGCCGCGCAGTACACGCCGCCGTGGCCGTCGCCGCGACCGCCCTCCTGCTGCCGGCGGCGGGCGCCGTGGCAGCACCGCCGGCGTCGGCCGCCCAGGCCTCCGCCCAGACCTCTGCCCATACCTCCGTGCCCACCCATCGGGAGCGGGACCTCAGCATCCCGCTGCCCGGCGCATCCTCCGCCGAGGGCATCGCCAGGGGCAAGGGCTCCACGTTCTACGCCGGGGACCTCGGCCGCGGCGACATCTTCCGCGGCGACATCCGCGAGGGCACGGCCGAACTGTTCATTGACGCCCCCGAGGGCAGGGCCGCCGTCGGACTCAAGGCCGACGTGAAGCGTGACCTGCTGTTCGTCTCGGGCGGCGCGACCGGTCGGGCGTACGTCTACGACACCCGCACGGGGGACGCCGTCGCGGACCTCCAGCTCGCCACCGGCGAGGCCTTCATCAACGACGTCACGCTCACGCGGGACGGCGCCTACTTCACCGACTCCCGGAGCGCGGCGCTCTACTTCGTCCCGGTGGACGGCGGAGGACGGATCGGGGAGCCGGAGACCATCGCCCTGTCGGGCCCGGCGGCACTCGTGACGCCGGGCTTCAATCTGAACGGCATCACGGCGGTGGACCGCGGCAGGACGCTGATCGTGGCGCACTCCGCGAACCAGGCCCTCTACACCGTGGACCCTGGGACGGGCGAGAGCGTGGTCATCGAGACGGGGGCCCTGCCCAACGTCGACGGCATCCTCGCGAAGGGGGACACCGTCTACGCCGTCCAGAACAGGAGCAACCAGGTCAGCCGCATCGACCTGTCGAAGGACCTGTCCAGCGGGGAGGTCGAGGACGTCATCACGAGCCCGCTGTTCGACGTGCCCACCACGGTCGCGCTCTTCGGCAACACGCTGGCCCTCGCCAACGCGAAGTTCGGCGCGGTGGACCCCGGCGGCTACGAGGTGGTGACGGTCTCCGCACGCTGACGGGCCGCGGGAGCGGACTGGCCCCGAGCGACCCGCAGCGACATGCTAGTCGGCCCGCCGGCGGATGCCGGCGGGCCGACTAGCATAGGGCTGCCACGCCTGATCCGAGGGCGGGCACGTCTGCGCGCAGGGGGCGCGTGACAGCTGGGGGAGGAGCGCGGTGCAGCGGTTCGAGGAGTTCGTCATCACCCGGTCCGGCACCCTGGTGCTCGACGACCCCCGGGCACTCGCCGAGGCCTGGCGGGCGTGGGCCACCCTCTTCGATCCCGGTGCGGCGGAGCCCGCGCAGGACGCCTTCGCGGGCCTCGCCCGGCGCCTCGCACGGCGCCAGGCACACGGCGGTCCTCCTGGGTCCGCGGGCCGTACCACCCCTCTCGCGTCCTGGCGGTTCGCCGGACGGCTGCGGACCTATCAGGCCGACGTCCTCGAGCGCGTCCCGGTCGTCGCCGGCGAACCCCTGCACATCGTCGCCCCGCCCGGCTCGGGCAAGACGCTGCTCGGCCTGCTGCTCGCCGCGCGCCACGGGGCACGCGCCGTCGCGCTCGCGCCGACGGCCACGATCCGCGCCCAGTGGGTCCGCACCGCCGAAGGCCTCGAGGGCGCGGCAGGCGCCGTGTCCGAGGACCCGCACCGGCCCGGCGACCTGACCGCCCTGACCTACCAGCTGCTCAGCGTGGTCGAGGGAGGGAATCCGCTCACCGATCTCGCCGTGGCCGAGTGGACCCGGGAGCTCGTCGGGGGAGGGCGCAGTGAGGCAGCCGCGGTGCGTTGGATCGAGGACCTGCGCACGGCCAATCCGCGCGCGTTCCGCGACGGGATCCGGCGCCGCTCCCGCAGGCTCCGGCGGCACCTGGCGCAGGAGGACGCGGACGTGCTGGCGACGGCGCTGCATCCCAACGCCCGCGAACTCGTGGACCGGCTCGTCGCGCACGGCGTCGGGACGATCATCCTCGACGAGTGCCACCACCTCCTCGACCACTGGGCGCTGGTCGTCGCCTACCTGGCCTCGCGCATCCGTGCTGCCGGCCGTACGCCCCTGCTGATCGGCCTGACGGCCACGCTGCCGTCCCCCGAGGACGGGAGGGCCTACGACACCTACGAGGCGCTGCTCGGCGAGGTGGACTACGAGGTGCCGACCCCGGCCGTCGTCAAGGAGGGCAACCTCGCCCCCTACCGCGACCATGTCTGGTTCGTGGAGCCGCCCGAGGACGAGCTGACGTTCCTGCGCGAGCACGAGCGACGCCTCGCCGACCTCATCAGCGACCTGCTGGCCGGGCACGACGGCGTCGCCTACCTCGCGGCGCTGCTCCAGCCGTCGACCGGGACGGCCGACGGCGGCGACGGGCCTGCCGAGGAGCGCCTCGCCCGCGCCTTCGCCGACGACTTCGCCCTCGCGGAATCGGCGGCGCGGATGCTGCTCTCCCTTGCGCCGGAGCATCCCCTCGAGGCGCTGCTGCCCGACGGCCTCCGTACACCCCCGGAGACCGAGCAGAGCGTGCGCCTGCTCGCCCGCTACGCGCTCGACCGGGTGCTGCCCGACACCGCGCGGGCCGACCAGTGGGACCGGATCAGGCGGACGGTCGCCGATTTCGGCTACACGCTGACGGACCGCGGCGTGCGGCGGGGACGGGATCCCGTCGACACCCTCCTCGCGTCGTCCGCGGCGAAGGACGCGGCGGTGGGCGACATCCTGCGCCTCGAGCTCCAGCAGCCCACCGGCGGGCTCGTGCGCGCCGTCGTGGTGACCGACTTCGCCGTGCACGGGAACAAGCGCGGTGCCGCCGGGCCTGCGGCGGGAGCACTCCGTGTGTTCGACTCCGTCGTGGCCGATCCGACCCTCACCGGCCTGTGCCCCGTCCTCGTCACCGCGCAGCACCTCCGGATCGCCGCGCACGACGCAGGCCTCCTCGTGCCGGCGCTGTCGGAGGCCCTCGACGCCCCCGTCACCGCCACCCCGGTCGAGGGGTCGCCGGGAGTCCTCGCGCTCGACGCGGCGGGCCGGGGCTCGGCCGCCGTGGTCGGTGCGGTGTCCGCCCTGCTCGCCCGGGGGCAGGTGCGCCTGGTGGTCGGCACCCGGGGCCTGCTCGGGGAGGGGTGGGACTGCCCGGCGGTCAACACGCTCATCGACCTGACCGCCGTCGCGACGTCGTCCTCCACGCAGCAGCTCCGCGGGCGTACCCTCCGCCTGGACCCGGCCTGGCCGGAGAAGGTGGCCCACAACTGGGTGGTCACGGCCGTGATTCCCGCGAGGATCGGCCTGATGTCCGCGCCGGACATCCGCCGGATGACCCGCAAGCACGAGCGCGTGTGGGGTCTGCGGCGTGAGGACTCCACCCAGGTGGTGCGCGGGCAGTCGATCGCGCTCAGCGACGAGCAGGCGGCCCGGCTGCGTGCCCTCGAGGGCAAGGACCGGCGGCAGAGCGTGGGCGGCATCAACCAGACCACCGCGGACGCCCTGCCGTCGCGTGCGGACAGCTACCGGGCCTGGCGGATCGGGGAGCCCTACGCCGACCGTGAGGGAGCGTCGGCCGTCGTGCCCGGCGACCGTCCGAGGGCCTTCCGGACCGGCTGGACGCTCCAGGTGATCCTCGCCGGGATCCTCATCACGCTGGCCGTGGTCCTGTACCGGTTCGGAGGGCTGCTCATCGACCTCTGGCAGTCCCACGTGGCCGCAGGCCTCGCCGGCACGGCGCTCACGCTCGGTCTTGCCGGCTGGCTGGCCTGGCCGCTGTGCCGGCAGTTCGGCCTCGCCGCACGCCAGGCCTTCGGCACCGCCGAAGCGTACCGTCGGGTGGTCCGCGCGACCGCGGACGCGCTCCACGACGCCGGGCACGTGCCGACCTTCGGCGACGGGGACATCCGGGTCACGCCCGAGACGAGCGGGGAGCTGGTGGCGCGGTTCGAGCTGGAGGTGGTCGGCGGCTCGGCCACCGAGCGTCGCGTGGTCGCGACGGCGCTCGCCGAGCTGTTCGGGCCCGTCCGCACACCGAGGTTCCTCCTCCGGGTCGCCCGCGGTGAGCCGGCGTCCGTCCGTCGGCAGCCCCTCCTGCAGCTCGGCCTGTGGGTGGCCCATCTGCTCACGCCCCGGGAGCTGGCGCTGCCGGTGCCGTCCGTCCTCGGACGCCGGCGTGCCGATGCGGAGGCGTTCGCCCGGCGGTGGCGCGGGACGATCGGTGCCTGCGCGCTGGTCGAGATCGACTCCCCGGCGGAGTTCGCGCTGCTGACACGCGCCCGGCGGGACACGGCAGGATCGCCCGAGCCGCCCTTCGTGCGGGAGCACTGGTCCTGAGGACATGGGAGAGGCCCGCCGGCTGGTGCCGGCGGGCCTCTCGTCCTGCAGGGTCGGGGTGACAGGATTTGAACCTGCGGCCTCGTCGTCCCGAACGACGCGCGCTACCAAGCTGCGCCACACCCCGGTGTCGCACCCGGGAGGCCGAACCTCCCGAACCGCAACTGTCCAAGAATAGCCGAGGATCAGCGGCGAGGAAAACCGGCGCCCCGGTTCACACCAGGGAGTCCTTCCACGCCGCGTGCAACGTCGCGAATCTGCCGGTGCCGCCGATGAGGTCGGCGGGTGTCCCGTCCTCCACCACCTGGCCGTCGTGCACCACGAGCACGCGGTCGGCGATCGCCACGGTGGACAGCCGGTGCGCGATGATGAGCGCCGTCCGGTTGCCGAGGAGCTTCTGCAGGCCCTCCTGCACGAGCCGCTCACTCGGGATGTCGAGCGACGACGTCGCCTCGTCCAGGATCAGCACGGCCGGGTCGGCGAGGAACGCGCGCGCGAAGCTGATGAGCTGCCGCTGGCCTGCGGAGACGCGGCCACCGCGCTTGTTCACGTCGGTGTCGAAACCCTCCGGGAGGTCGAGGATGAAGTCCTCGGCCCCGACGGCCCGCGCCGCCGCGACGATCTCCTCGCGGCTCGCCTCGGGCCTGCCCAGGGCGATGTTGTCCGCCACGGACCCGCTGAACAGGAAGGCCTCCTGCGTCACCATGACGACGGCACGCCGCAGGTCCTCCGGCGCGAGGTCCCTGAGGTCCACGCCGTCGAGCGTCAGCCGGCCCTCGGACACGTCGTAGAAGCGGGCGATGAGCTTGGCGAGCGTCGACTTCCCGGCGCCCGTCTGGCCCACGAGAGCGACGGTCTGGCCGGCGCGGATGGACAGGTCCAGGGTGGGCAGCACCACGGGGCCCTCCCCGTAGCGGAAGCTCACCCCGTGGAAGTCGATGGCCCCGCGGGGGTGGGGCAGCGGGACGGGATGCTTCGGCGGCCGGACGGTCGGCACCTCCTCGAGCAGTCCGGAGACCTTCTCGAGCGCCGCGGCGGCCGACTGGAACGAGTTGTAGAACATGGCCATCTGGTCGACCGGCTGGAAGAACCGCTTGCTGTAGAGGAGCAGTGCGAGGAGCGCGCCGACCTCGAGCGTGCCGCCGAGGACCCTGAACCCGCCGAACACCAGCACGACGGCCACTGTCACATTGCCGATCAGGACGAGCCCGGGCTGGAAGACGCCGTTGAGGTTGATGGAGCGGACGGTGACCGTGCGGTAGTCCTCGGCCAGCTCGTCGTACCGCTTCGCGTTGACCGCCTCGCGGCGGAACGCCTTCACGGCGCGGATGCCGGTCATCGTCTCGATGAAGTGGACGATCAGTCGCGCGGACACCACCCGGGACTCGCGGTAGGCGATCTGGGAGTGCTTCTGGTACCACCGGGCGAGGAGGAACATGGGCACAGCCGCGGCCAGGATCAGGAAGCCGGTCCGCCAGTCGAGGGCGAAGATGGTGGCGGCCGTGAAGAGCATGAAGATGGCCCCGGAGGCGAGGGAGCTGACGCCCGAGTCCAGGAGTTCGCGCAGCGCCTCGAGGTCGGAGGTCTGCCGGGAGATGATGCGCCCGGAGGTGTACTTCTCGTGGAACTCGAGGCTCAGCCGCTGCGTGTGGCGGAAGACCCGCAGCCGCAGGTCCAGCAGCATGGCCTGGCTGAGCTGCGCCGTCGCGCGGACGTAACCCGCCGTCAGGACCGAGGCGAGCACCGCGGCGAGGAGGTACGTGCCGCCGGCGGTCCACAGCAGGAGGGGATCGCCGGCGATCAGGGCGGGCAGGGCGCGGTCGATGCCGAAGGCGATGATCGCGGGGCCGGCCACGCGGGCCGCCTGCGAGATGACCACCAGCAGGACCGTCCAGACGAACTGCCGGCGGTTGGGGCGGATGAGGGAACCGAGGAGTGTGAAGGACCGCGCGCGGACGGACCTGCTCCGGGCCCGGTCGAGGAGGACGTCGTCCTCGTTGAGGACGCCGGCCGACGCGGTGTCGCCCGTACCCCTGCCCGTGCCCCTGCCCCTGCCCCTGCCCCTGCCCCTGGGCGCCTCGCCGGGCGTCGCCGTGGTGCGGCTCATGCCAGCGCCTCCTCGTCGTCGTGCGCGGGTTCGTGCGCGGGGTGGGCGGTCTCGTCGGCGGTCCGGTCGGCGGGCTGCGCCGTGCGTCCCAGCTGGGCGATCTCCTCGTCGTCGAGGCTCGCGATGACGTACCGGTAGTGGTCGTTGCGGGCGAGCAGCTCGGAGTGCGTGCCGACGTCGGAGATCCGCCCGTCCTGCAGCAGCGCCACGCGGTCCGCCAGGGCCACGGTGGAGGGCCGATGGGCCACGATGAGCGTGGTCGTCGTGGTGAGCACCGCGCGGAGGGCTTCGGAGACCCGTTCCTCGGTGGCGACGTCGAGCGCCGAGAGCGGGTCGTCGAGGACCAGGACCGTCGGTCGCGCGGCGATCGCGCGTGCCAGGGCGATGCGCTGGCGCTGGCCGCCGGAGAGGCTGAGGCCCTCCTCGCCGATGAGCGTGTCCAGTCCCTCGGGCAGGTCGTGGGCGAACTGGGCCTGCGCCACCTCGAGGGCCTCGGCGAGGATCCGGTCGGCCTCCGCGCCCGTCGCGTCGGAGCCCATGAGCACGTTGTCGCGGACGGAGCTGGAGAACAGCGTGGTGTCCTCGAACGCCACGGCCACGAGCGTGCGCAGCTCCCCGAGGGTGAGCTCGCGCAGGTCCACGCCGTCGATGCTGATGCTGCCGCCCGTGACGTCGTAGAGGCGCGGCACGAGCTGGAGGAGGGTGCTCTTGCCGCAGCCCGTCACGCCCACGAGCGCCATCGTCTCGCCGGCGCGCAGGGTCAGGTCGATCCCGTCGAGGACGTCGCCGGCGTCCTGTGGGGCGTCGGGGTAGCGGAAGTGCACGGCGTCGAACACCAGGGCACCGCGCGGTTCCCCGAGGTGCACCGGGACGGCCGGATCGGTGATGGTGTTCTCGGACTCCATGACCTCGTAGTGGCGGTCGATGGCGGTCTTCGCCGTGAACGTCATGGCGAGCAGCGGACCGATGAACTCGACCGGTCCGGCGACGGCCGCGGCCGTCGCGAAGAACGCCACGAGCGAGCCGATGCTGACGTCGCCGCCCGCCGCGAGCATGATGCCGACCACGAGGGACGCACCGAGGGCGAGCTCGGGCAGCAGGGTCACGATCATGGAGAAGTTCGCGAGGGACCTCGCCTTGAAGATCTCCGTCTGCCGGAGCTCCTCGGCCTGCTCCTCGAAGTCCTCCAGCGCCTCGCGGCTCCGCCCGAACGCCTTGAGCACGCGGATACCGTGCACCGACTCCTCGACCGTCGTCGCGAGGTCACCGGCCTGGTCCTGGCTCTTGCGGGAGACACGGCTGTAGGAGGCGCGGAAGTAGTAGCCGTAGATGATCAGCGGCACGGCGGCCGCGAGGAAGATCAGGGCCAGCACCCAGCTCATGAAGAACATGATGACGACGCCGATCACCACGGTCAGCGAGGTGACCACCAGCATGATGAGGCCGAAGGCCATCCACCGTCGCATGAGGTTGAGGTCGCTCATGGCGCGGGAGAGGAGCTGGCCGCTGCCCCAGCGGTCGTGGAACTCGACGGTCAGATTCTGCAGGTGGCGGTAGAAGGACGTGCGCATGTTCGTCTCCACCGTCGTCGCCGGGGTGATGACGAACTGGCGCCGCAGCGCCACGAAGGTGGCCTCGAGGACGCCGAGGAGCAGCACGACGCCGGAGGCGATCCAGACCGTGCGGGCGGACCCGCCTTCGGCCAGCGCGTCGTTGACCAGCACGCGGAGCACCTGGGGGATGGCGAGGGCCATCACGCTCGCCCCGAGGGCGCACAGCAGCCCGAGGACGAGCCTCGGGATGATGGGCCGGACATGCGGATAGAGGCGCCCGAGCGATTCCCACAGGGTGTTCTGGTTCTTCATGCCATCTCTTCGGTGATCGATGGTTATTGGTGTCCCTCAGCAACCATCCTAGGCCAGGAGGACTGTAACGCCGATCACGTTACGGGAACCCGAAGAAGCAGGAAGGGGTGGCTAGCGCGGGCTCCGGGGAGTAAGGGTCAGGAGGACCGCCTCCGGCCGGCAGGCGAAGCGGATCGGCGCGAAGCGCGACGTCCCGATGCCCGCGGACACGTTGAGGGGGACGGAGCGGCCGTTCTGCTCCCACTGCGTGAGCCCCCGGGCGCGCCACGTGGGCAGGTCGCAGTTGCTGACCAGCGCACCGAAGCCCGGCACGCACACCTGGCCGCCGTGCGTGTGGCCGGCGAGCATCAGGTCCGCCCCGCCGTCGGTGAAGTAGTCCAGCACGCGCTGGTAGGGCGCATGGGCGACGGCGACGCGGATGTGCGGTGCCTCCGCCGAGGTGCTGCTGCCCGAGGGGTAGGGCGCGTACCGGTCGCGGTCGAGGTGCGGATCGTCGACGCCCGTGAAGTCGATGCGGAGGCCGCGGAACCCGACGGACTGGGACCTGTTCGTCAGGTCCACCCACCCGGCAGCACCGAAGGCGCTGAACATGTCGGCCCACGGCAGGTCCTGCGGCGCCGACTCCCTGGGGGCGATCGACGGGCCGGCGAAGTAGCGCAGCGGATTCTTGAACACGGGGGCGTAGTAGTCGTTGGACCCGGGCACGAAGACGCCGGGCACCTTCAGGAGCGGTTCCAGCGCCTCGAGGAGCGGCCCCACGGCCTTCCGGTGGCTCAGGTTGTCACCGGTGTTGACCACGAGATCGGGGTTCAGGCCGGCGAGGCTGTGCAGCCAGTCCGCCTTCGACTTCTGCCCGGGCACCATGTGGATATCGGACAGGTGCAGCACCCGCAGCGGCGGGGTGCCCGGCGGAAGGACCGGGACGGTCTCCTCCCGTACCTGGTACAGCGTGCGCTCCACGGTCGAAGCGTAGGCGAGGGTCGCGGCCGCAGTGGTCAGGGTCAGCCCTGCCGCCCAGCCGAGCGGTGCCCCGCTCCGGGATGTGGAAGTCGATTTCACGCTAGCCGTTGCCTCCGTTGCTGCCGTTGGTACCGGAGTTGCCGCCGGCGCTACCTCCAGTGGTACCACCCGTCACGGTGCCCGTGCCAGTGTCACCGGTGCCGGTCGCCCCGGTGTTGGTCCCCGTCGCACCGGTGTTGGTGCCGGTGCCGTTACCCGGCGCCGCGGGCCGCGCGGGGTTGACCGGCGTGGTGCCGCGCTGGGGGCCGTTGATCATGGCGGCCGGGGGATTCGCGAAGGGCTTGCCCACGTACAAACCGGGGATCTGCTGCATGAAGCGTGCCCAGGAGGGACCGGCGATCAGCGAACCGTCGATCTCGGGGTAGGTGCGGCCACCGATCTGCAGGCCGCTCAGGGAGGTGTTGCCCTCCTTCCAGTTGCCGATCCAGCTCGCCGTCGCCATGCCCGAGTTGTAGCCCATGAACCAGGTCTGCGACCGCTGGTCGTTGGTACCGGTCTTGCCGGCCATCGGGATCTCCCCGAACTCGAGGAGCTGGCCGGAGCCGGACTTGATGACCTCCTGCGTGGCATAGTTCGTGCCCTGCGCGGTCTCCTTCGAGATGGCCTGCTTGCAGTTCACGGGAGCGACGGGGTAGCTGGTGCCGTCCGCGGCGGTCACCTCGGTGATGGCGCGCGGCTGGCAGACGTTGCCCTCGGCCGCGAAGCCCGCGAACGCCGTGGCCATGGACAGCGGTGCCACGTCCTGGACGCCGCCGATGAGGCCCGGCGCGAGGACGTCGAGCTTCTCCGCGGAACCGTCCGCGCTCTTGCCGTTGTGCACGCCCATCTCGTAGGCGATGTCGAAGATCCTGCACATGTCCAGCTGACGGGCGGTCTGCATGGTGATCGTGTTGTAGGACTGGGCCAGCCCGCGCAGCACGGTGTAGGTGCCGTAGTTCGTGTCGCCGTAGTTCTGCGGCGAGTAGCCCTTCCCGTCGTCGCTCAGGACCGTGTACGAGCCGCCGGGAAGGCAGCTCGCCGGCCACTTGTCACCCTCGGGGTAGGTGCGCTTGCGGCCGTCGATCGCGGTGTTCAGCGAGCGCCCCGAGTCCACCCACGCGGCCACGGTGAAGGGCTTGAAGGTCGACCCGGGCTGGAACCCGCCCACGCCGCCGAGGCTCCTGGCGGGATCGCCGTCCTGGTACTGGTCCACGTTGAAGTTGAGCACCGAGTCGCCGGCTGCCTCGCCGGGCATGTACCGGGTGTTCTGGGCCATGGAGAGGATGTTGCCAGTCCCGGGCTCGAGGCTGGTCATGGAGTGGCCCACGGCACCGTCGGTGGTGTCGGGGTTCGCGGTCTCGTTGACCGCGGTCTGGGCTGCGGCCTGGACACGCGAGTCGAGGGTCGTCTTGATGGTCAGGCCCGCACGGAACAGCACCTTCTCGCGTTCCTCCGGCGTCTCGCCGTAGGCGGGATCGTTGAGGACGAGGTGCGTGACGTAGTCGCAGAAGTACGGGGCCTGCGCGGCGCCGACGCAGCCGCTGAGGGTCGGCGTGATGGCGAGACCGAGATCGGTCGCGACGGCAGCGTCGTGCTCCGCCTGGGTGATCTTGCCGCGCGTGAGCATGGCTCCGAGGACGATGTTGCGTCGCTGGAGGGCTCCCTCCGGGTTCGTCTCGGGGCTGTAGGCGCTCGGGCCGTTGACCAGGCCCGCCAGGAGCGCGCTCTGCGCCAGGTTGAGATCCTTGGCCTCGGTGTTGAAAAAGTACTTCGAGGCGGCCTGGACGCCGTAGGTGGTGCCGCTGAAAGGCACGATGTTGAGGTAGCCCTCGAGGATCTCGTCCTTCGACATCTCCTTCTCGACGGCGATGGCGAGCTTCATCTCCCGCAGCTTGTCGCCGACCGACTTGCCGCCGCCGCTCAGGGTGACGGTCCCGCCGTTCTGGCGGGCGGCGTCGATCAGGACGTTGTTCACGAACTGCTGCGTGATGGTGGAGGCGCCGCGGGTCGTGCCGCTGGAGACGTTGCTGGCGATCGCGCCGAGGATGCCCTCGAGGTCCACGCCGCCGTGCTCGTAGTAGCGGTAGTCCTCGATGGCGATCAGGGCGTCCTGCATCGTCGTGGACACCTGGTCGAGCGTCACCGGCTGGCGGTTCTCCTCGTACAGGGTGGCGATGAGGGATCCGTCGGAGGCCTGGATGGTGGTCGGCTGGGCGAGCGCCTCACGTTCCATCTCGGCGGGCAGCTGCTCGAAGAACTGCAGCGAGGCCGACGCGCCCGTGCCGGCGGCGGCAGCCACGGGCACGAGGAGGCCTGCGGCGAGCACACCCGCAAGACCGCTGATCCCGAGGAACGCGATGATCTTGCCGAGGGTGGTTGCCGTGTCGAAGAGGGGTGATTTGCGCGCAGCCATTATTCCAGTTTACAAGCACGCGCTAGGCTTTCCCCATGACGAAATGGGAGTACTCTACGATTCCGCTCATCATCCATGCTACGAAGCAGATCCTCGACCAGTGGGGCGAGGACGGGTGGGAGCTCGTACAGGTGGTCCCCGGACCCGACGGCAACGGCCTCGTCGCGTACCTGAAGAGGGAGAAGAGCTAGCAGTGCCTGCTGGAGATACGGCGGTTTCCGCCGTCGAGGCGCGCCTCGCGGACCTCGGCATCGCCCTTCCCGATGTGGCTCCGCCCGTCGCGGCCTACGTCCCCGCCGTCATCAGCGGCAACCACGTGTACACCTCCGGCCAGCTCCCGTTCATTGAGGGCAAACTCACAGCTTCGGGCAAGGTCGGGGCCGACGGCGGTGTCGACGCCGCGACGGCGCAGTCCCTCGCCGCCACCTGCGCCGTGAACGCGCTGGCGGCGATCAAGAGCCAGATCGGCGACCTCGACCGCATCACGCGGATCGTGAAGGTCGTCGGCTTCGTCGCGTCCGATCCCTCGTTCACCGGCCAGCCCGGCGTCGTCAACGGAGCCTCCGAGCTGCTCGGCGCCGTCCTCGGAGACGCCGGCGTCCACGCGCGGTCCGCCGTCGGCGTGGCCGTCCTCCCCCTCGACTCGCCCGTCGAGGTCGAGGTCGTCGCGGAGTTCGTCTAGACCGTGGACCGTCTCAGCACCCGACACTTCCCCGTCGCGCCGGACCAGCGCACGGCGGCGCGGAGCTGGATCGACCATGGGGAGCGCACCCCCCTGAAGGCCCGGTCGGCGTCGTCGGTGGTCCTGCTGCGTGACAGCGCGATCGGCACGGAGACCTACCTCTCCTACCGGCGCGGCAACTCGCCGCTCGGTGTGCTCGGGTTCCCCGGCGGGAGCATCGAGGAGTCCGACGACGACGACCTGCGCTGGTTCGGTCCCACACCGGCGATGTGGGCGAAGGCCCTCGGCATCGAGGACCACCGCGTGGCCCGCCGGCACGTGCTGTGCGCCATCCGCGAACTGTTCGAGGAGACCGGGGTGCTGCTCGCCGGCCCCGACGCGTCCTCACTGGTGGAGGGCACGCAGGCGAAGGAGTGGATGAAGGCGCGCGAGGCGATCAACGAGGGCGAGTGCCGCTTCACGGACATCCTCGACCGTCGCGGGCTCGGCGTCCGGACGGACCTCATCAAGCCGCTCTCGCACTGGGTGACGCCCGACTTCGCGCACCGCCGTTTCGACACGCACTACTTCGCGGCGGCGCAGCCCGTGAACCAGGAGCCGATCATCCTCGCGAGCAAGGGCGTCTGGGGGCAGTGGCGCTGGGCCGCCCAGGAGATCGCGGACCGCGACACCACGAGGCTCGGCGACGAGGTGGGCCAGCCGAACACCGTGGGCTGCACCCTGAGCGAGCTGGCGGTGCCCGCCGTCGAGATCATCCTCGAGAAGATCGGCTCCTCCCGCGGGTGCATCGCCTACCTGTCCCACAAGCGCCCGGTGAAGCTGTACCACCCGCAGCTCGCGGAGCACGACGGCGATCTGGTGCTGCAGGTCGAATGCCCGAAGCTCACCGAGGGCGGGTCGGTGCAGCGGGGGCGCTGACGCCACCGTCCCGCATCATCCCCCCGTCCCGCGTCCCCGCCCGCCCGACGCGCGGCCGTCGTGCGGTCCGACGCCGCACACCGACCACGATCGCCCGGAACCACGGAAGGCACCCGCCGCACGGCGGGTGCCTTCCGTCATTCCCGGCCGAGCCGGACAGGGCAGAGCCGGGCAGAGCCGGGCCGGGTCAGCGGCTGCGCTGGCGCAGGCGCTGGATGTCGAGGATGACGACGGCGCGCGCCTCGAGGCGGAGCCAGCCGCGCTGCACGAACTCGGCGAGCGCCTTGTTGACGGTCTCGCGCGATGCCCCGACGAGCTGGGCCAGTTCCTCCTGCGTGAGTTCGTGCGCCACGAGGATGCCGTCGGTCGCGGGGCGGCCGAAGCGGTCCGCGAGGTCGAGCAGGGCCTTGGCCACGCGCCCCGGGACGTCGGAGAACACGAGGTCCGCGAGGGACTCGTTGGTGCGGCGGAGGCGGCGGGCGAGCGCCTGCAGGAGCTGCGCCGACACCTCGGGGCGCGTCTCGAGCAGCGTCCGCAGGTCCTCGTTCTTCAGGCCCGCGAGGCGCGTCTCGGATACGGCGGTCGCCGTCGCGGTGCGCGGGCTGGGGTCGAACAGCGCCATCTCGCCGAACAGCTCGCCGGGGCCGAGGATCGCGAGCAGGTTCTCGCGCCCGTCCTGCGCGGTGCGCCCGAGCTTGATCTTGCCGGAGACGATGAAGTACAGCTGGTCGCCCTGGTCGCCCTCACGGAAGACCGACGAACCGCGGGGGAGGTCGACCTCGATCAGCTCGTCCGTGAGCGCCGCGAAGACGTCGTCTCCCAGTGATGCGAAGAGGGGCGCCCGGCGCAGTACCTCGATGTCCATGAAATCTCCTGATGAATTGCGTCGTTCCGCGGCGGTCCCCGCTGTCTTCTGCTGACCATCTTGCCGTACCGGAGCGCCTGTGACGACTGATACACGCTCCACTGCCCGGTATTCCGGGCTCCTCGGGGCCTGTCCACAGCCGGCTGCCATGCTTCTTCCCATGCTGCGCGGCTAGAATCGCACGCAGTGTCCGGAGGCGCGCGATCCTCCTGCCGTCCAGAGCCAGGAGAACGTACGTGCCCGAATTCAGCCTCGAGGGGTTCACGCTCCTCGACCTCGTGCTGGTGGTGGTCCTCCTCGGCTATCTCGTGGCCGGGATCCGCAACGGCTTCCTGGTGACCCTCGGCGGCATCGCCGGGTTCGTCGGCGGGGCCGTCGCGGCGTTCTTCGCGATCCCGCTCGTCAGCGCCTGGGTGCCCGACAACCCGTGGCGCCTCATCGCGGTCATCGGCACGGTCGTGGTGCTGGTCATCGTCGGGCAGGCCGTCGGGTCGGCGCTCGGCGCCTCCATCCGGCGCTGGTCGGACTTCCCGCCCCTGCGCATCGTGGACCGGATCCTCGGCGGCGTCGTCAACGTCGTCGTCGCCGCCCTCGTGCTGTCGATGCTCGCGTTCAGCGTCGGCACCCTGGGCGTGCCCTTCCTCTCCCAGCCGCTGGCGGCCTCGCGGGTGATCCAGGGGATCGACACGGCCACCCCGGGTCCGGTGCGCACCTGGATGGCGCAGCTGCGCACCATCGCGGTCGACGACGGGATCCCGACCATCCTCGAGAGCGTGGGGCCCGCGGCGCCGGCGGTGGTACCCGACGCCTCGGTGGACACCCCCGAGCTCGCCGCGGCGGCCGCCTCGGTGGTCCGCATCACCGGCACGGCCTTCCAGTGCGGCCAGAACCAGACCGGGTCGGGGTTCGTCGTCGCCCCGGGCCGGGTGATCACGAACGCCCACGTGGTCGCCGGGGTGGACGAGCCCGTGGTCGAGGTCCCCGGGGGCGGTGCGCTGCCGGGCCGCGTGGTGCAGCTGGACACGGCCCGCGACATCGCGGTGATCGCCGTCGACGAGCTGGGCGCCGCACCGCTTCCGCTCGGCGACGACCTCGGGCAGGGGACGACGGCGGCATTCGCCGGATATCCCGCGGGTGGCCCCTACCGGATCCAGCCCGCGAGCATCCAGGGACTCTCGCCGGTGCTGGTCAACAACATCTACGGCGCCGACCCGCAGCCGCTCCAGGTCTACAGCCTCGCCGCGAACGTGCAGCAGGGGAACTCCGGCGGGCCGCTGCTCGACCTGCAGGGCCGGGTGGCGGGCATGGTCTTCGCGAAGTCGACGGCGGACGCGCCGGTGGGGTACGCGCTGTCCCTCGAGGAGCTGCGGCCCGTCGCCGAGGGTGCACCGGAGCTCGCCGACGCCGTCTCCGCCGGACAGTGCACGCGTGGCTAGGCGGCGCCGGCTCCGCTAGAGCCACTCGATCGACTGCCCGTGCGGCCCGGTGCGCGCCACCGACCGCCCGTTGTGCTGCAGCACGAACCTCCCGTCCTGCTCGCCCGGCACCTTCTCCATCGCGCCGGGCACGCCGTCGAGGACGCCGTGGCCCTCGTGGGAGAGCCAGTGCACGGGGCGGTCCCGGTCGGCCGTGAAAGCCGTCATGGTGTCGTGGAACCTGCGCCGGCCGGCGGCGTCCAGGTACGCGAGGACGGCACTGTGGAACACGACGACCACGGCGTCGTGCGGTGCGCGCCGGACGAGCGGGGCGATCTGCTCGTTCAGGTCGCCGCGGACGAGCAGCGGGGGATCCTGCCGGACGACGCCGAGCGCGGCCCGGAGGCGCTCCGCGCGGAACACGTGCTCGGGCCAGACGAGCGCCTCGAGCCAGCGGACGTCGTCGTCGTCGCGGGCGTCGAGCGGGTTCAGGTCGATGCCCGCGCGCCAGGCCACGACGGGCAGCGCCGAGGGCAGCGGCACGTCGCCGGCCACGGAGCAGGCGAGCGGAGGCACGGGTGAGCCGCCGTCGGGCTCGAGGAACGGGCCGGGCGCGTAGGAGTACGCGTACCGGTCCGGGTAGAGGCAGGCACCCGCCGACGCCCCGACCTCGATCAGGGCCAGGGGCCGCCCCTCCTCTGCGCTGATCGCCGCGAGGCTCGGCAGCAGGACGGCGCAGCGCCCGGCCTCGTTGGTCTGGGTGGTCCGGGTCTCCAGCACCGAGCGGATCTCCGCCCAGTGTCCGACGACGAACGCCCGGAAGACGCCGTAGCCCTCGAGGGGGACCCCCACGAAGCGCACCGCCCCGAGGAACAGCACGGGCTGCCTGCGCGCCGGGGGGGAGGGTGTCGAGGAGGGCGAGGACCTCGTCGTCCTCGCTGACACCCGTGCACCACTCGTCGTACAGGGGCGAGTAGCCGCGGGCGTCGACCTCCGCGAAGCGCCGGTAGCGCACCGATGTTGCCGTCTCTGTCCCGTTCATGGGTCCTCCGGTTTCGCAGCGGTTTCCGGGGCGTTACCGGCCTCGGCCGTAGCACCCGCGATGCCAAATCGTAACCACCTATGCCGCCGAAATACTGCTGGCGGGCTGCCCGGAAGTTAGGCTCGTCACACGGATCAGCGCGTTCGCCGTCGTGGTCCCCATGGCTACCGGTCCATCCGGTAGGAATCACTCGTCCACCAGGAGTACTACATGTCCAACCCAGGCACATCCGTGCACGGCGCAGGTTTCGCGAGGAAACGCGCGGCGCTCACAGCAGGATTCTCCATCGCAGCGCTCCTCCTCACCGGCTGCGTGCAGAGCCAGCGCGAGGAGAGCACCGGGGCGGAGGGCGACGCCGCTGTCGACTCCACCTTCGTCTTCGCCGCCTCCTCCGACCCGAAGTCGCTGGACCCCGCGTTCGCCAGTGACGGCGAGTCCTTCCGCGTCAGCCGCCAGATCTTCGAGGGCCTCGTGGGCGTCGAGCCCGGCACCGCCGACCCCGCACCCCTGCTCGCCGAATCCTGGGAGACGGCCGAGGACGGCCTGTCCACGGTCTTCCAGCTCAAGGAGGGCGTCACCTTCCACGACGGCACCCCGTTCGACGCGGAAGCCGTCTGCTTCAACTTCGACCGCTGGTACAACTGGACGGGCATCCAGCAGGCCGAGACGACGTCGTACTACTACGGCTCCCTGTTCCGCGGCTTCGCCGACAGCCCGGACAAGGCCGTCTACGAGTCCTGCGAGGCCAATGGCGACAACGAGGTCACCATCAACCTCGCCAAGCCCTTCGCCGGGTTCATCGCAGCACTGTCGCTGCCGGCCTTCGCGATGCAGAGTCCCACGGCCCTCGAGGAGTACGCGGCCGACGAGATCGGCGGCACCGCCGAGGCCCCCTCGCTCAGCGAGTACGCGCTCGGCCACCCCGTCGGTACCGGTCCGTTCAAGTTCGACGCCTGGAACGTCGGCCAGCAGCTCGAACTGTCCATCTACGACGACTACTGGGGCGAGAAGGGGCAGATCACGAACACGATCTTCCGCATCATCGACGACCCGCAGGCACGCCGCCAGGCCCTCGAGGCCGGCGACATCGACGGCTACGACCTCGTGGCACCCGCGGACACCCAGTCGCTGAAGGACGCCGGCTACAACATCACGCCGCGCGACCCGTTCACCATCCTCTACCTGGGCATGAACCAGGCCATCCCCGAGCTCAAGGACCCGAAGGTCCGCGAGGCCATCGCCCACGCGATCGACAAGGACGCGCTCGTGGCCCAGACCCTGCCCGAGGGCACGGAGGTCGCCACGCAGTTCATCCCCGAGGTCGTCGACGGCTACAACGAGGACGTCACCACCTACGACTACGACCCCGAGCGTGCGAAGGAACTGCTCGCCGAGGCGGGCTACCCCGACGGCTTCGAGGTCACGTTCAACTACCCGACGAACGTCTCGCGCCCGTACATGCCGACGCCCGAGCAGGTCTTCACCAACCTGCAGGCGCAGCTCGACGAGGTGGGCATCACGGTCACGCCGGCTCCCGCAGCCTGGTCGCCCGACTACCTCAACCAGGTCCAGGGCACCCCGGACCACGGCCTGCACCTGCTCGGCTGGACCGGTGACTACAACGACACGGACAACTTCATCGGCGTGTTCTTCGGCCAGGAGAAGCTGGAGTTCGGCTTCAACAACCCCGAACTGTTCGCGGCCCTCGACGAGGCCCGCGGCGTCAGCGACCGCGACCAGCAGACGGAGCTCTACAAGGAGATCAACGAGCAGATCGCCGAGTTCAACCCGGCCATCCCGCTCGCCCACCCCGCACCGTCGCTGGCGTTCGCGCCGCGCGTCACCTCCTACCCGGCGAGCCCCGTCAACGACGAGGTCTTCACCGACATCGAGCTGAGCGAGTAGCAGCGACCCGCAGCACGGGCCGGCCACTGATCACGGTGGCCGGCCCGTGCGTGTGCTACCCCTGCCCGGCTGCCCGCCGGTCAACCCGGAAGGACCTCCAGTGTTACGCGTCATCGGTAAACGGATAGCCCTGCTCATCCCCACCCTGTTCGGCCTGTCCATCCTGCTGTTCCTGTGGGTGCGCAACCTCCCCGGCGGCCCGGCCACGGCCCTGCTCGGCGAGAAGGCCACCCCCGAGGCCATCGCCCGGGTCAACGAGCTCTACGGCTTCGACCGCCCGCTCATCACCCAGTACCTGACCTACATGGGCAAGCTGCTGCAGGGCGACTTCGGCGTCTCCATCAACACGGGCCGCCCGGTGCTCGAGGAGTTCGCCACCCGGTTCCCCGCGACACTCGAGCTCACCGTCGTGGCCCTCGTCTTCGCGATCGGCGTCGGCATCCCGCTCGGCTACCTCGCCGCACGCCACTACGGCCGGTTCCTGGACCACGGCTCGGTGGTGCTGAGCCTCGTCGGGATCACCATCCCGGTGTTCTTCCTGGCCTTCATCCTCAAGTACCTGTTCGCCATCCAGTGGTCCCTCCTGCCGCCCGACGGCCGGCAGAGCCCCCGCATCGACGCCACCCACTACACGCAGTTCTACGTGCTGGACGGCCTGCTGACGGGCGAGTACGACGCCGCCTGGGACGCCTTCCTGCACCTGATCCTGCCCGGCCTGGCGCTCGGCACCATCCCGCTCGCGATCATCGTCCGGATCACGCGTGCGTCGGTCCTCGAGGTGCAGAACGCCGACTACGTCCGCACCGCGCGGGCGAAGGGCCTCATGGAGCGCACCATCCGGGGCAGCTTCATCCTGCGCAACGCCATGCTGCCCGTCGTCACCACGATCGGCCTGCAGCTCGGCCTGCTCATCTCGGGGGCGGTGCTCACCGAGACGGTGTTCGCGTTCAACGGCATCGGCCGGTTCCTGCGCGACGCCATCTTCGGCCTCGACTACCCCGTGCTCCAGGGCTTCATCATCTTCATCGCGATCCTCTACGCACTGATCAACCTGATCGTCGACCTGTCCTACTCCGTCATCGACCCGAGGGTGCGTGTGCAATGAGTGCCATCCTGCCTCCCGCCGCCGGCGGTTCAGCGGCCCCCACCGATCCCGCGGTCGACACCGGGGGAGGGACCGGACTGTGGAAGGACGCGTTCCTCCGCCTCCGCCGGAACCCGCAGGCGATCGTGGGCGCCGTCATCATCGGACTGTTCCTGCTCGTGGCCGTCCTCGCCCCGATCCTCGCGCCGTACGGCGGCAACGAGCTCCCGGGCCGTACCTCCATCACGCCCACCACCATCCCGGGCCCCGGGCAGATCGAGGGCTTCCCCCTCGGGCTCGACCGTTTCGGCGGGGACGTCCTGAGCAAGCTGATGTGGGGCGCCCAGGCCTCGCTCCTGATCGGCGTCGTCTCGACGGCGCTCGGCCTCGCGGGCGGCATGCTGCTCGGCATCCTTGCCGGCGGCCTCGGCGGCTGGGTGGACAACGTCATCATGCGTTTCGTCGACATCCTGCTGTCGGTGCCCAACCTGCTCCTCGCCGTCAGCATCGCAGCGGTCCTCGGCCAGAGTTCGTACGCCATCATGATCGCGATCGGCGTCTCGCAGATCCCCATCTTCGCGCGGCTCCTGCGCTCGTCGATGCTGTCCCAGCGCGGCGCCGACTACATCCTGGCGGCGCAGACCCTGGGGCTCAGCCGCCGCACCATCACGATGAGCCACCTGCTGCCGAACAGCATGGGGCCGGTGATCGTCCAGGCCACCCTGACGCTCGCCACCGCGGTCATCGACGCCGCAGCCCTGTCGTTCCTCGGTCTCGGCGGCGGGCTGCCCCAGGCCGCGGAGTGGGGGCGCATGCTCACCTACGCGCAGGCGGAACTCGCGGTCGCACCGCAGCTCGCCTTCCTGCCCGGTGCGTGCATCGCGATCACGGCACTCGGATTCACGCTGCTGGGCGAATCGCTGCGTGAGGCGCTCGACCCGAAGACCCGGCGCAAGTAGTCCCGCGCCAGGACCCGCGCACGACGGCGGCCATCACCCGCGACGGGTGGTGGCCGCCGTCGTGTCCGGGCCCTTACGCGTTCTCACGGGCTGCACGGGCTGCACGGCCTGCACGGCCTGCACGGGCTGCACGGGCTGAACGATCCGAGGCTCACGTACCGGCCCGTCCCGCGCCTACCGCGCCGACCGCGTGTGTCGGTCGAGGCGATGCGGATCGATCAGCAGATCGGGGTCCCAGGAGCCCGTGGTCGCGGCGGCGCGATAGGTGGCGCGCAGGAACTCGAGCAGGGTGGCGTCAGGGTCCGCCGCGGTGCGCACGGCCTCGTAGGGCAGGAGGAACTGGCGGAACCCGTCGCTGTAGAAGGCGCCCTCGACGCCGATCACGGCGTCACGGTAGCCCTCGGGCTCCGGGTACGCGTACGAGTAGAAGGCGCCCTCCTCGCCGCCTCCGGGCCAGAATCCGCAGCTGGAGAGCTCGTGCGAGTAGCCCTCCTGCATGACCCAGTCGGCGCAGTTCGGAGCGCCGCCGGGGTGCAGAGGTGCGGGTCGGCCCGAGAAACGCGTGCAGGCGAGGTCCATGGCTCCCCAGAAGAAGTGCACGGGGCTCACCTTGCCGAGGAACTCGGCGCGGAACCGCGTGAGCACACGCTCGGCCTGGACGAGCTGCCGCCAGAACGCCGTCACCGCGCCGGGATCGTAGGACGTGTGGTGATGGTCCTCGGCGAAAGGGACGGCGGGGTCCACCTCCGTGGGCACGGGCCGGATGGGCGCCTCGATCCCCAGGTCCGACAGCGCCGCCATGGTCCGCTCGTGGAACCTGGCGACGGACTGCGGCTCGAGGGGCACGCTGCGGTCCTCGCCGGAGCTGCTGCGGACGAGCAGGCGGTGCGCGACGACGTCGACCTCGAGGTCGAACATGCCCGCGCGGTACGGGATCGCGGACGTGCCGAGTCCCCGCGGCGTCACGTACAGCGGCACCTGCCACCAGTGGTTGACCAGCGGCGCGTGCGCCATGCGGATCTTGCCGACCACCTGCAGCCACATGTGCAGGGTCGCCTGCGTGTCCTGCCAGTCCGCGACGCGCAGCCGGGGCCAGGCGTCCCGCTCCCCGTCCGCCGTCATCATGCCGCCTGCCGTGCCCGTGCTGGGCGTGCTGGGCGTGCTGGGCGTGCCGTGCTGCTCGCTCATCGTGTGCCTCCCGCTGTCCGGTGGATCAGACCACAGTAGGGGCTGCCTCGCCCGGGGGACAGCAGCGGCGCGGTCCTGCCCCGATCAGGAGGCGAGCTCCTCGTCGATGTTCAGCTCGTTGCCCGGGATGGAGGCGAGCAACCGGCGCGTGTACGGGTGCCGCGGGTTCTGGAAGACCTCCTCGGAACTGGCGGCCTCCACGAGCTCGCCGTCCTTCATCACGCACACGTAGTCCGAGATGAGGCGCACCACGGCGAGGTCGTGGGAGATGAACAGGTAGCTCAGCCCCAGCTCGGACTGCAGGTCACCGAGGAGCTTGAGGATCTGCGCCTGCACCAGCACGTCGAGCGCGGACACGGGCTCGTCGCACACGATCAGTTCGGGCTGCAGGGCGAGCGCCCGTGCGATCGCGACGCGCTGCCGCTGCCCGCCCGAGAGCTCCGCCGGGTAGCGCCGCAGGGCGTTCTGCGGAAGGGAGACCTGGTCCATCAGCTCACGGACCCGCGCCGCACGCTCCTTCTTCGAGCCGCGGTGGTAGGCGTTGAGTGGTTCCTCGACGATGCGCTCGATCGTGAACATGGGGTTCAGGGACGAGTACGGATCCTGGAAGATGGGCTGCACGCGCTGGCGGAAGTCGGAGAGCTGCGCCTTGTCGAGCGTGGCCACGTCCATGCCGTCGAACGTCATGGTGCCCGACGTCGGCTCGATGAGCTTCAGCAGCATCCGCGCCGTGGTGGTCTTGCCCGAGCCGGACTCGCCGACGATCGCGACGGTCTGCCCACGCGGGACGTCCAGCGTCACGTTCTTCGCCGCGTAGAAGTCCTCCTTGCTGCCGCGCCGCTTGTAGATCTTCGTGAGGTCGCGGATCTCCACGATGTTCGGGGGAGCGCCGTGGGCCGCCCTGCCCGTGACCCCGGACGCCGCATCGATCCCTGCCGCCCCGGCCGGCCCTGCCGCCCGGTCCGACGACGACGTCGCGGCGTGGGCACCCGACGGCGCGTGCGCGGCGTCGTGGCCGTGTCCACCGGCGTGCGCACCGTCGTGCCCACCGGCGTGCTCCGCCTCGTGCTCTGCGAAGACCGCCTCGGCCAGTTTGAGGCGCGACGCGGCATCCGCGGTGAACGCGCCGGGCCGCAGGCGCACCGCGGCGACGCTGGGAGCCGCGCGGACGAGGGACTGCGTGTAGGGGTGCTGCGGATCGTTGAGCAGCTGCTCGGCCGGCCCGGTCTCGACCACGCGCCCGCGGTGCATGACCACGAGCTGCGAGGCGCGCTCGGCGGCGAGGCCGAGGTCGTGCGTGATGAGGAGCACCGACGTGCCGAGCTGCTCCGTCATCGATTCGATCTGGTCGAGGATGGTGCGCTGCACCGTGACGTCGAGGGCCGACGTCGGCTCGTCGGCGACGAGGAGCCGCGGCTGGCAGGCGAGGCCGATCGCGATGAGGGCCCGTTGCCGCATACCGCCGGAGAACTCGTGCGGGTACTGCTTGGCGCGCTCGCCGGCGTCGGGCAGCCCGGCGGCGGTCAGGACCTCGATGACGCGCTGCTTGACGTTCTTCTTGGTGGCCATGCCGTGGACCAGGAGCGTCTCGGCGACCTGCGTGCCGATCTTCGTCACCGGATTCAGGTTGGACATCGGGTCCTGGGGCACGAGGCCGATCGCCCGGCCACGGATGGCGCGCATCTTCGCCTCCGGCAGGGTCGCGAGATCCTGGCCCTCGAACAGGATGCTGCCCGAGGTCACCCGCCCGTTACCGGGCAGCAGGCCGATGCAGGCCATCGCCGTCGTCGACTTGCCCGAGCCCGACTCGCCCACGATCGCCAGGGCGCTGCCGCGCTTGAGGCTGAAACTCGCGTCCTCGACCGCGTGGACCTCGCCGTGGGTGGTCCGGAAGGTCACCGCCAGGTTCCGCACCTCGAGCAGGGGTGCATCGGGGTTCTCGGGCTGGGCGGGCGCGCTACCGGCAGGAGTGATGTCCGTCATAGCACCATCGTGCCCTATGGGAGGGCCCGACGCCGTCCGCCCGGCGACGGGCGGCGCTAACTTTTCGGGAACGATGCCGTGCCGGCGTCGGCGTCGGCGGTGAGCAGACCGGCGAGGTGGTCGACGGCGAGGCGGTAGCCGTCGATGCCCGCGCCCACGATCACGGCATCGGCCACCCCGGAGATGTAGGAGTGGTGCCTGAACTCCTCGCGCCGGTGCACGTTGCTGATGTGCACCTCGACCACGGGCAGGCCCACGCCGGCCAGGGCGTCGCGGATGGCGATCGACGTGTGCGTGAGGGCGCCGGCGTTGATGACGATCCCGTGGCTCGTCGACCGCGCCGCGTGGATGGCGTCGATGATCTCGCCCTCGTGGTTGGACTGCATCGCCGAGGTGGTGCACCCGCGCTCCTGCGCGGTGTCCGCGGCGAGGCGGACGACGTCGTCGAGCGTGGCCGTCCCGTACACGGCCGGCTCACGCGTGCCGAGCAGGTTCAGGTTCGGTCCGTTGATCACGAGGATGCTGGGCGTGCGCGGGGTCATGCCCCCACTATGCCGCACGCATGGTGGCGGTCACCGGATCGGCGAGCCGTGCCCGCAGCCGCACGGCACCGAGGGCCCCCGCCACCGTCACGAGGCTCATGGCGGCGAGGACGACGCCGGGGTGCCACCACGCGCCATCGGTGGCGATGCCGAACTGCTGCGTGATCGACGGTGCGAAGCCGGCCACGATCGCGGCGATGCTGTAGGCGAAGGAGAGGGCGGTGAACGCCGTCGCCGGCCTGAAGATGTCCGCCATCAGTCCGCCGAGGGCGGCCCAGCTCGCCGTCGGGAGGATGCCGCCGAGGATGATCGCGGCGATGTACATCGGTTCGGTGGCGATGCTGATGACCCAGTACAGCGGGAAGGCGATCAGCGCCGTCCCGAGGGCCCCGCCCGCGACGACCTTCGCGGAGCCGATGCGCATCGCGAGGTAGCCGAACGCCGGGATGGTGCCGAGCTGGAGGATCGATCCGACGAGTGCGGCGTTGAGCACCGTGGCCTGGGAGAGGCCGAGCGTCTCGGTGCCGTACGCCTGGGTGTACGTGACCATGAGGAAGTAGGAGCCGATGCCGAGGACGGCGGAGGCGATGGCGACGACGATCGCGACCGGCTGGGACTTCAGGACCTCGAGGAAGGGGATGCGGGGCAGCTGGTGTCCCTCGCTCGCCTGCCTGAACACGGGTGTCTCGTCGATGGCGAGGCGCAGGTAGATCGCGACGGCGAGGAAGGGGAACGCGAGCAGGAACGGGATGCGCCAGCCCCAGGTGGTCATGATGTCGGGGGCCACGACGGCGAGCACCAGGAAGATGGCCGAGATCAGCATGGTGCCCACGGGGGAGCCGAGCTGGGGGATGGACGCATACAGCGCCCGCTTGCGGGGTTCGGCGTGCTCGGTCGCGATGAGGATGGAGCCGCCCCACTCGCCGCCCAGGGAGAGTCCCTGCAGGAAGCGCAGCGCGGTGAGGATGATGGGCGCCCAGATGCCGATGGTGTTGTAGTCGGGCAGCAGGCCCACGGTGCCGGTGGCCAGGCCCATGAGGGTGATGGTCCAGATCAAGGTCCGCTTGCGGCCGATCCGGTCCCCGAGGTGGCCGAAGAGGATCGCGCCGAGCGGGCGGGCGACGAACCCCATGGCGAACACGAGGAAGGCCGAGAGGGTCCCGGCCAGGGGATCCTGCTCGGTGAAGAAGACGACGTTGAACACGAGCGCGGCGGCGGTGCCGAAGACGTAGAAGTCGTAGGACTCGAGGGCCGTTCCGACGAAGGAGGCGCCGGCGACGCGGCGGGCCATGCGTGGATTCGTGACGGGGGGCTGCTGGACGGTAGTGGACACGCTGAAGATTGTCCTCCCGCCCCGGCATGCGGGCCACGTTTCAGGACGAACGTCACATCAGCCGTCCCTCCCGCATGATCGCGGAGCGCTCGCGGCAGGATCCGGCCGGGCGCCGCAGGGGGACGCCTGCCGGGACCGGGTCCGCCGTCAGGCGGGCCGGGGCGAGCTCAGGTGCGCTGCGACGATGGCCCGTCCGGCCGTCACGAGCTGCTCGGTGACGGCGCCCGGATCGCCCATGAACCCGTGCACCATCGCGCCGTCGCGCAGCATGATGAGCTGGTCCGCCACGACCCCCGGCCGGTCCACGCCCAGCTCCTCCAGCAGCCCGGCGACCACGCCGTGCAGCCAGGCGCGGTACCGCCCGACCGCGGCGCGGACCACGTTGCCGTCAGCCGGGTACTCGGCAGCGGCGTTGATGAAGGCGCAGCCGCGGAAGCCCGGCCGGCACGCGGCGCTCCCGTTGGCCGCGGCGAGGCGGAGCAGCAGGGCGCAGGCGTCCCGGCCGGCGCCCCGCTCGGCGTCGAGGGCGGCCTGCAGCCGTTCGAGCTGGGCGTCGAGGTATGCCACCACGAGCTGGTCCTTCGACCGGAAGTGCCGGTAGAACGTGACCTTGGTGGTGCCGGCGTCGGCGATGACCTTGTCCGCACTGACCGAGCGGATGCTGTTCTCGTCGAACAATCGGGTCGCGGAGGCGAGGAGTCGCTCGCGGACCGGCAGGGAGGTGTCCATCATGCTCCTGATCGTCGCACGGCACCGGTGGATTATGCCGTTGTAGAGTGACTAGTTAGTCTACTAGGAGATGGGTCGCCGACAGGGCACCCCGAGGGAAGGTCTGACACGCATGAGTGCTCTCTACACGGCAGTGGCCACGGCGACGGGCGACGGACGCAACGGCAAGGCGCACACCGACGACGGGCAGCTCGTGGTGGACCTCGCGGTCCCGAAGGAGATGGGCGGCGCCGGTGGGGCCACGAACCCCGAGCAGCTCTTCGCCCTCGGCTACTCCGCCTGCTTCCACAGCGCCCTGAAGCTCGTCGCCGGCCGCAGCAAGGCGAGGATCAGCGACACGGCGGTCACCGCCGAGGTCAGCATCAACCCGGTGGAGGGCGGCGCGTTCCAGCTCGCGGTCGCCCTGCACGCCGAGATCGGCGGGGTGGACCAGGAGACGGCCGACGCGCTCGTCGCCCAGGCACACCAGGTGTGCCCGTACTCCAACGCGACGCGCGGCAACATCGAGGTCACGGTGGACGCCACGATCGGCTGATCCAGCCCTGACACGCGAGAGGCCCCCGCTCAGGCGGGGGCCTCTCGCGTCTGTCGGCTACTTCCGCAGGGAGACCGCGATCTGCTGCATGATCGTCGGATCGGACAGCGTCGTGGCGTCACCGACCTCGCGGCCCTCGGCGACGTCCTTCAGCAGGCGGCGCATGATCTTCCCGCTGCGCGTCTTCGGCAGTTCGGGGACCACCAGGATGTTCCGCGGCTTCGCGATGGGGCCGATCTCCTTCGCGACGTGGTTCCGCAGCGTCGTGACGATGTCGTCGTCGTCCTTCGCCGATCCGCGCAGGATCACGAACGCGACCACGGCCTCGCCGGTCGTCTCGTCGCTCGCCCCGACGACGGCGGCCTCCGCCACTGACGGGTGGCTCACCAGGGCCGACTCGATCTCGGTGGTCGAGAGGCGGTGGCCCGAGATGTTCATGACGTCGTCCACCCTGCCCAGGAGCCAGATGTCGCCGTCGCCGTCCTTCTTGGCGCCGTCGCCCGCGAAGTACATCGCGTCGAAACGCGACCAGTAGGTGTCCTTGAACCGCTGCGGGTCGCCCCAGATGCCGCGCAGCATGGCGGGCCACGGCTCGCGGATGACGAGGTACCCGCCTGAACCGTCGGGCACCGACTCGCCCATCTCGTCGACGACGTCGATCGCGATGCCCGGGACCGCTACCTGCGCCGAGCCGGGCTTGGTCGCGATGACGCCCGGCATGGGGGCGATCATGTGCGCACCGGTCTCCGTCTGCCACCAGGTGTCGACGATCGGGGCCTTGCCGCCGCCGATGACCTCGCGGTACCACATCCACGCCTCGGGGTTGATGGGCTCGCCGACGGATCCGAGGACGCGGATCGAGGACAGGTCGTACTTCTTCGGGATGTCGCGGCCCCACTTCATGAACGTGCGGATGGCCGTCGGCGCCGTGTACAGGATGGACACCCTGTACTTCTCGACGAGTTCCCACCAGCGGCCCTGGTGGGGGGTGTCCGGCGTCCCCTCGTACATCAGTTGCGTGGCGCCGTTCACCAGGGGCGCGTACGCGACGTAGCTGTGCCCGGTGACCCAGCCGATGTCCGCGGTGCACCAGAACACGTCCGTCTCCGGGCGCAGGTCGAAGGTGTTCCTGTGCGTGAACGCGGTCTGCGTGAGGTAGCCGCCGGTGGTGTGCAGGATGCCCTTGGGCTTTCCGGTGGTCCCCGAGGTGTACAGGATGAAGAGGGGGTGCTCGGCGTCGTGCGCGACGGCGGTGTGCTCGTCGGAGGCCGTGTCCACGGTGTCGTGCCACCAGAGGTCGCGGCCCTCGGTCCATGCGACCGGCTCGTTGTTGCGGCGGACCACGACGACGTTCGTGACCGTGTGGCCCTCCCGCTCGAGGGCGCCGTCGACGGCGGGCTTGAGGGCGCTCGGCTTGCCCCGGCGGTACGTGCCGTCGGAGGTCACGACGAGTTTCGCCTCCGCGTCGTCGATGCGGCTGCGCAGTGCGTCCGCGGAGAAGCCGCCGAAGACCACGGAGTGCACGGCCCCGATGCGGGCGCAGGCGAGCATCGTGACCACGGCCTCGGGGATCATCGGCAGGTACACGGCCACCCGGTCGCCCTTCCGGACGCCCAGGGACTCGAACGCGTTGGCTGCCCGCTTCACCTCCCGGGTGAGCTCCGCGTAGGTGATGGTGCGGGTGTCGCCCGGCTCGCCCTCGAAGTGGATCGCCACGCGGTCGCCGAGGCCGGCCTCGACGTGGCGGTCCAGGGCGTTGTAGGCGGCGTTGACCGTCCCGCCGACGAACCACTTGGCGAACGGCGCGTCCGACCAGTCGAGGGTCTCCGTGAAGTCCTGGTCCCAGGTGAGCAGTTCCCGGGCCTGCCGGGCCCAGAACTCCGTGCCCTGCTCGCGTGCCTCGTCGTAGAGGGACGGCTGCGCGACGGCGTTCGCGGCGAACTCCTCGCTCGGCGGGAAGCGGCGCTCCTCGTGCAGCAGGTTCTCGAAGGCGTCGCCTTGGCGATCGGCGCTCATGTTCTACCCCTTTGTGACGTGATCGTGTGGTGTGCGGCGGTGGGCGGGACGCCCGGTGCCCGGTCGGGCGGCCGTGCGCCTGTGCTTGTCCGCGTGTCTGCGTGCTCGTGTGCGCGCTGCGATGCGCGCTTCAAGGGAACATTACCGAGTCCTCCGGGGTCCTGTGTGTCCACCGTCACAGGACCTAGCCGAGCTGGGGCGATTGTGCGGTGAGCGGCGCCCGATCACGGCCCGTCGTCGGTGGAGAAGGCGCGGACCGGTGGCTAGGGTGGAAGGAGGTATCCACGACCGGCGGCCGAGGGCTGCGGGCGATGAGCGCTACGAACGGGAGTACACCATGACGGAAGCATCCGAGGGGAAGCGCGCCACCGGCGTCTCATCGGCGGGATCACGGCCGGGTGCCGGACACGACGACGGTGCGTCCGCCCTGGCTGCGACGACGGGGTCCGGTACCTCGAGCGCCGGGACGTCGGGCACCGTGACGTCGGGCACCGTCGGCACCGTCACCACAGCCGGCACCGCCGGGTCGGGCACGTCGGGTTCCGGTACGTCGTCCGGTGTGTCGACGACGGACGCCCCGACGGGTCCGAGCAAGGCCGCCGCGGGACCGTTCACCCTGCGGGAGCTGATCTTCGGGGGAGGCGTCGCGCTCGTCTTCATCGGCACGCTGCTGCCCTTCATCGGCGGCGACGTGCTCTACACCAACTTCTGGAGCAGTGCGTCCCTCTTCTTCATCGGTATCGGCATCCTGTTGCCCGTCGTCGCACTGGCGCTCCTCGCCGCCCGGCGGCTGGGCAGCTCCGGGCTGCGGGTGGGGTCCCTGTCGGTCGACCAGTTCGCGTCGGTCACCGCCGTCCTGGCCGCGACGTTCTTCTTCCTGCAGACCGTCACCGCGTACCACGTGGGACCCCTGGTCGCCCTGATCGGTTCGCTCGGCATGCTGGCCGCGAGCGTGGTCGCTCCGTTCCTGCCCGTCCTCAAGGACGACTTCACGGACCGCCCCGAGGTTCCCGCCCGCACTGCGGCCCGTCCCATCACGGCTGCACGCCCCCGTCCGCCGAAGCCGGCAGCTCCGGCGGAGACCGCGGCGGCTCCCGGCAGCACGGGCCGGACGTCCCCGTCCGGCATCAATCCTGCTGCCGCCGGTGTCCGCCAGAACGGTGCGGGCCTGTACGGAGCGGGCGGTGCAGGGGCTGTGGGCGCAGGCGCTGCCGCAGCCGGCCAGGCCGGCATCGAGCGCGGTACCTCGACGACGGCCCCGGCCTCCGATGCCGCGGCAGGAGACGCCGTGCGTCCCGACCAGGCGCCGCACGGCCAGATGGGCGCACACGCTGTGGGTGACACCTCGGGTGACGCCTCGGGTGAGACCTCGCGTGAAGCCTCGCACGGCACCGACGGCACCGCTGCGACGGACCGTTCCGCCTCCGCTTCGGCCCGGCCCGAGCAGACGCGCGTCCACGACGTCGTCCGTGACGACACGACACGGACCGATGCCGCGGCCGACTCCACCTCCGGCGAGCGGGCCCGGCAGGAACCGATCACGGCGACCCGCTCGGCGGACGAGGAGCCCGTCGTCGAGGCGTTCTGGTTCGCCGTCGGGTCCCAGCGACCGGTCTACGACGAGCAGACGGGCCGCGAGGTCTTCCGGCTGCAGCCGGGCGACTGGGAGGTGGGCATCGAGGACCGTGGCAGCGAGTTCCTCGTCCAGGACAAGCGCACGGGTGCCGTCGGCATCCTGCGGGATCTGCGCAACATCGAGCGCGCTCCGCGCGACTGACGCCGAGCGCCGCCCCTGCCACTGCCCGGGTGATTCGAGAAGTACCGCTGGAAGGAGACACGCACGTGGCAGGCAGGAAGCCCAGGGTCGAGGAGGAATCGCCGGTCGCGCTCAAGCGCCGGGCGCGGAAGATCAACAGGATCCTGGGTGAGACGTACCCGTACGCGGTGGCGGAACTCGATTTCCGGAACGCGTTCGAGCTGCTCGTGGCCACCGTCCTGTCGGCGCAGACGACCGATGTGAGGGTCAATCTCACGACGCCGGCGCTGTTCGAGCGCTACCCGGATGCCCGTTCCCTCTCCGAGGCCGACGAGGTGGAACTGCAGGAGATCATCCGGCCGACCGGCTTCTACCGCGCCAAGGCCAACAGCCTCCTCGCACTGTCCCGGCGCGTCGTCGACGAGTTCGACGGAGAGGTCCCCGCCCGCCTGGAGGACCTCGTCACGCTGCCCGGTGTCGGGCGCAAGACCGCCAACGTGGTCCTCGGGAACGCCTTCGGTGTCCCGGGCATCACCGTCGACACCCACTTCGGGAGACTGGCCCGCCGGTTCCGGTGGACCACCTCCGAGGACCCGGTGAAGGTGGAGATGGACGTCGCGGCCCTCTTCGACCGCAAGGACTGGACCCTGCTGTCCCACCGCGTGGTGTTCCACGGGCGGCGGATCTGCCACGCGAAGAAGCCGGCGTGTGCCGTGTGCCCCGTCGCCGCACTGTGCCCGTCCTTCGGGGAGGGGGAGACCGACCCGATGAAGGCCGCGAAGCTGCTCAAGTACGAACTCGCTCCGGGCCGGGAGGACCTGCTGGCGCTCATGCGCGGTGGACGGTCCCGGGCCGAACTCCGAGACGCCGGGCACGGCCTGGGTGCCTAGCCCTCCGGTCGGCACGGTGTACGACCACCTGGCCGCGTGGGTGAGCGCGAAGGCCGCGTCGGGCTCGGCGCTGGTCCGTCCCGGCGGCTGGCAGTTCGCCGCCCTGGATCCCGCCCGGAGCCGCCGGGCGGCTGTGCTCGTCCTCTTCGGGGTCCGCGACGGCGTGAACCCCGGACCCGCTGCGAACGGTCCGGGGCGGGACGACCTGGACATCCTCTTCCTGATGCGGGCCGCCTCCCTGTCCAACCACCCCGGCCAGGTGGCGTTCCCCGGGGGCGCGATCGACCCGGGCGACGCCGACGAGGGCGCGGCGGCCCTCCGCGAGGCGCACGAGGAGACGGGACTGGATCCCGCCGGCGTCGAGATCGTGGGGATGCTTCCGGAGGTCGGCCTCCCGGTCAGCAACTTCCTGGTCACCCCGGTCGTCGCCTGGTGGACGGAGCAGTCGCCCGTGCACGCCGTGGACGCGGCGGAGTCGGAGGCGGTCTTCCGGTGCCCTGTGGCACTGCTCCTCGACCCGGCGCATCGTCGGACGGCGGTGGTGCGGCGGAACGGCTTCGTCAGCCGGACGCCCGCGTTCATCACTCCCGACGCCGTGATCTGGGGGTTCACGGCGTTGCTCCTCGACGCGATGTTCGACGGGCTCGGTTGGACCGTGCCCTGGGACCGGTCGCAGGAGATCCCGGCGCCTCTCTGAACGGCGCCCTACTTCGCGTCCGCGTAGGAGGACACCGTGACGGTCGTGATGGAGAACTCGATGGGGATGGCGCCGAAGATCAGGCGGGTCGCGGCGCGTGCGGCCTCCTCGAGGATGAGCTGCGCCTCCTCCGCCCGGTCCGTCGGGACGTGCAGCACCACCTCGTCGTGAAGGAAGAACGCGATCCGGCTCCGTGGTTCCGGGATGCTGCTCGCTGCGAGGCGGCGACGGATCTCGGCGAGCCAGCAGAGGGCCCACTCCGCGGCGGAGGCCTGCACCACGAAGTTCCGCGTGAAGCGGCCCCGCGCCCGGGCGGCGCCGTCCGCCCTGCGCTGTTCCTCCGCCGTCGTGGTGCGCTGTCGAGCCCGCCATTCCTCCGATGCGGGCGGGCACCCGCGGCCGAGATGGCTCGCCACGCCGTCTCCCGCCTCGCCCGCCCGGGCTGCCGCCTCCACCACGCCGATGGCCCGCGGGTAGGCGCGGGTCAGCTGCGGCATCAGTCGGCCGGACTCGCCGCTGGTGGCGCCGTACATGGCACCGAGCATCGCGAGCTTGGCCTTCGCCCGGTCGCCGCCGAAGCCCTGGTCGGCGATGCCCTGATAGAGGTCGCGGCCGCGTGCGGCGGCGGCGAGCGCCGAGTCCCGCCCGAGGGCCGCCAGCACCCGCGGTTCGAGCTGCGCGGCATCGGCGACGATGAAGACGTGGCCCTCGTCCGGTCTCACGGCGTCGCGCACCTGGTGAGGGATCTGCAGCGCTCCGCCGCCCCGTGAGGCCCAGCGTCCGGACACGACGCCGCCGACCACGTACTCCGGGCGGAAGCGGCCGTCGTGCACCCAGGTGTCGAGCCAGGTCCACCCGTTGGCGGTCAGGAGCCGGGAGAGTTTCTTGTAGGTGAGGAGCGGCGCGATCGCCGGGTGCTGCTGGCGCTCGAGTTCCCAGGACCGGGTGGTCCTCACCTCGATCCCCGCTCGGTGCAGTGCCCGCAGGACCTCCTGCGGCGAGTCCGGATTCAGGCCCGGGTTCGCCAGGGCCGTCCGCAGCTCGCCGGCGAGCCGCTCCAGTTCCCGTGGCCGGGCGCCTTCCGCCGGCCGGGGGCCCAGGCTCCGTTCGAGCAGCTCCTCGTGGATGTCCCGGCGCCAGGGGAGGCCCCAGGACTCCATCTCGGTGGCGATGAGGGCACCCGCCGACTCGGCCGCGACGAGCAGGGTGAGGCGCGCGGCTTCCGTGGCGTCGGCGACGGCGGCGAGCTGCCGGCCGAACTCGTCGACGACGTCGTCGAGGAACGGGCCCGCCGTGGCCTGCGGTTCGTCGAACAGCGACTGCTGGTTCGGTGCGGGCGGGACCGGCGGCAGCGAGGTCCGCACGGGTTCGGTGCCGTCGTCCGTGCGGGCCGTCGCCCGCAGGGAGTCGATGTACGGGGAGGGGCGGCACGCCGGTGAATGGGCGAGGAGGGAACGGGTCAGTGTCACGTCCCAGCACCGGTCGACGCTCACGCCTGCCGCCAGCAGCTCGGGGTACCAGCGCCGTGTCCGGTCCCAGACCCAGCGCGGGCGGCCGACCTCGGCCTCGGCGACGGCGGACACGAGCCCACCGGGCTCCACGATCCTCGGAGCACCCGTCCGGACACCGCTCGGGTCCAGTCGCTGGAGCGAAACGCTGCTGCTGCCGCCCTGGTGCGACGGCGTCGGTGCCACGGCGATGTACATGTCCATATTGTCGGCGGTGGCGGTGTCATTCCTGCAATCACCGGTTGTCCACATAGCGGCCGCCGAGCGCTGGCGGCCCGGGCCGTCCGGTGAGGCTTGGCGCATGAGGCACCAGACCTGGACCCCGGAGGCCCGACGAGGGCGCGTGGTCCTCGCGGGCGGTTCCCAGTACGTGCAGGACCAGGTGGCGCGGGCGTGCGCGGCTGCCGGGGCCACGCCGACCTTCGTGGACGGCATCGCGGACGCACTGCCCCTGGACCCGGCGGTGCTGCTCGCCGGCCCCGATCAGGCCCGGGCGGGGGTGGCCGGGCACGGGGAGGTGATCGTGGTGGGCGCGCCCGAGGACGAGGCGCGCGTGTGGGCGGCCGCGGCGGGCCTGGCGTCGTCCCGGGTCGTGATCCTGCCGCACGGCTCCGGCTGGCTCGCCGAATACCTGGGCCGGTGCCTGAACCCGGCGGCTGCCGGATCGGTGGTCGGTTTCCTCGGGACGGCCGGCGGATGCGGCGTCAGCACGCTCGCCTTCTGGTGTGCGCGCAGTCTTGCCCGCCGCGGAAGGCCCATCCTGCTGGTGGACGGGCAGCCACTGCATGGCGGGCTCGACGTAGCCCTGGGGCTCGAGGAACACCCCGGCGTCCGCTGGCGCGATCTCCGGGAGCTGCGGGGCACCCTGAACGCGGGGCAGCTGAAGTCCGCCCTGCCGGTCGCCGGGAATCTGTCGGTGCTGTCCCACACGGCGCGTCCCGACGCCAGCGGAGCGGCTGCGGCGGAGGGAATGGAATCCGCGGCCGCCGTGCTCGACGCTGCCCGGGGCGCGTTCGACGTGAGCCTGGTGGACCTCGGTGGCAGCGTCCCGTCAGGCCGATCCCTGGTATCGGCCTGCGATCACCTCGTGTTGCTGGTGCCCTCGCGTCCGCGCAGCATCGCGGCGCTGGAGGCCGTCCTGCCGGTGTACGGCTCGGCGCACGTCACGGTGGTGCTGCGCGGACCCGTCCTCGACGGGCTCGACGCATGGCACGTGGCCGATCTGACCGGGCGGCCCGGTCCGCTGCCGTATCTGCCCTTCGTCCGCGGAGCCGCTCCGGCGGAGGCCGGTGGCGGCATGCTCGGCTTCAGGCTCCCCCGGAGGGCGCGGAACGTCGTCCACTCCGTCTGCGCCGGGCTGGAGCGCGCGGGATGAGGGGCGGCAGCGGAGAGGACGGGCCGACGCGGCGCCAGTTGCGTGCACAGGGCGAGCCTCCGCCCCGTTCCGGTGCCGGCGGACGTGCCGGTGGGAGCCCTTCGACGGATGACGCCGGGGCGGTGTCCATGGTGGACACCGTCCGCAGGGCCGTCCTGGCGGGGGACGTCCGGCCGACCGGCGCGGCCTTCGCGGACGCGGTCGGCTCGAGTGGCCGGCTGCTCGGTTCGGAGGGCACACTCTCGGCCCTCGACCGGGTGCGAGCCGAACTCAAAGGACTGGGTCCGCTCGAACACCTCCTTGCGGAGGAGTCGGTCACGGACATCCTCGTCAACGGTCCGGCCGATGTGTGGGTCGACGGCACCACCGGCCTGCGGCGGATCGGCCGCGTGTTCGGCACGGACGACGAGGTGCGAGCCCTTGCCGTCCGTCTCGTGGCGGCCGGCGGGCGGCGTCTCGACGACGGATGCCCGGCTGCGGATGTCCGCCTCGACGGACTCCGGGTCCATGCTGTCCTCCCGCCCATCTCCACGACGGGCACCCTCGTGTCCATCCGTATCCGGCGCCCGCGGGTGTTCTCCCTCGCGGAACTCACCGCCGGCGGGACCGTGGCGCTCCAGATGGCCGACGCCCTGACCCTGATGATGAGGAGCCGCCTCAACTTCCTCATCAGCGGCGCGACCGGAACGGGCAAGACGACCCTCCTCTCCACCCTCCTCGGTCTCGCCGGGCCGCAGGAGCGCGTCGTGCTGGTGGAGGACGCCGCCGAACTCGACCCCGCCCATCCCCATACGGTCGGGCTGCAGTCGCGGCACGCCAACCTCGAAGGGGCGGGCGTGCTCGACCTCACCGAACTGGTCCGGCAGGCCCTGCGGATGAGGCCGGACCGGCTCGTGGTCGGGGAATGCCGGGGCGCAGAGGTGCGTGAGCTGCTGGCGGCGATGAACACGGGACACGACGGCGGTGGGGCGACGATCCACGCGAACTCGGCCGAGGCCGTGCCCGCACGCCTGAGTGCGCTCGCGGCGCTCGCCGGGCTGACGGCCGACGCCCTCGCGCTGCAGGCGGCGAGCGCCCTCGACGTGGTCGTCCACGTCGTGCGGGATGCTCGGGGCCGCCGTGTCGAGAGCATCGGCCTGCTCGAACTCGGGCAGGGGACCGCACTGGTCGTCCGACCCGTCCTCGTGGATTCCGGAGCGGGCTGCCGTCGGGCCGCGGGCTGGGACGATTTCGCTCACCGCGTGGGATGGGCCGCTGCAGTCCCTGCACAGGGCCCCGACCCTCGGGGCACCCGGCCTCCCGGGCCATGACCGGGATGGTCGTCGCCCTCCTGCTGGCGGCGTCCTGTGTGCTCCTCACTTCGCGGGGAGCAGAGCCTCCGGCACGGGGTGGTGGAACGGAGGTCGGCCGTCCTCCGGGATCTCGGCCCTTGTCCGTCGGCCACCGCCACGGCGGGGTGATCGAGGGTGCAGGACGGACCGTCGATCTGCACGAACTGCCGCTGTTCGTCCTTCAGCTGGCAGGCCTCCTCCGGGCAGGACGGCCACCGCACGTCCTGTGGGCCGACCTGGAGAGGGTGCATGCCGGGTCGCGGAGCGCGTTCGCGACCGTAGTGCTGCCGGTACTCGCCACCGCGCGCCGGGCCGCGGAACTGGGTTTGAGCGTTCCCGAGGCCCTGCGCCAGGCGACGGACCGCACAGCGGCGCCCGCAGCAGGAGGTCCGGCCCATGAGCACCTCGACCGGTTGTGGATTGACCTGTCCGGCTGCCTGATCGTCGCGGAACGAAGCGGTGCCCCGCTGGCCCGGATCCTCGAGCAGTACGCTGCGCAACTGGTCGCCGACCTCGACGGGCTGTCGGCGCGGGAGGCGGCACTGGCCGGGCCGCGCGCCACGGTCGTCCTTCTCGCGTGGCTCCCGGCCGTCGGACTGGTTCTGGGCTTCGCACTGGGGTTGAATCCCCTCGCGGTCCTCCTGGGGTCATTCCTCGGACGGGCCGCCCTCGCCGCGGGGGTCGTGCTCATGATCGCCTCCCGCCTCTGGACGCGTCGTCTCGTGCACCGTGCCAGCGCAGCCGGGAGTGGCCCGTGATGGCAGGCCTCGTTGTGGGACTCCTGCTCGGGGTCGCGTCGGCTATCCTCACCCTCCCTTCCGGGCGCCTCCGGCGGGTGTCCGGAACAAAGGAGAACCCGGCGGTCCGGCAGGGGATCCGGGACGCCCCGCTGATGCTCGATCTGCTCGGTGCGATGGTGGCGGCCGGGGCGTCGGTCGAGAGTGCCCTGACGGTCGTCAGCGACGCCTGCGACCCCGATCTCAAGCCGGCTCTCGCCCGGGTGTGTGCGGCCAGGCTTCTCGGGGCTACCTGGGAGTCGGCGTGGGAGTCGGCGTCCGCGGCATCGAGCGACGCAGGGCCTCGCCACACCCGCGGCGTTCCTGCCAGGCCCCGGTACCCGTCACCCCGGCACCGCCGCACCGCGCGCGTCCATGCGCGGACCGTCGCGGACGTCCGGGACGGTCTCCGCTTCGCCACCTCCACCGGCGCACCATCTGCGGCGCTCCTGCACGCTCATGCCGCCCAGTTACGACGACGGCGCAACCGCGAGATCGACAGGAAGGCCGCCGTGCTGGGCGTCCAGCTCGTGCTGCCGCTCGGACTGTGCTCCCTGCCGGCGTTCATCTGCCTCGGTGTCGTGCCCGTCGTCCTCGGTCTCCTGCCGGCCCTGTAGTTCGCGCGCTGCAGTGCCCTGCGACGGGTTCCGGCGACGTGGCAGTTCGCGGCGCTTCGACGTCGCAGGTACGGCGCTCCCGAGGGATGGGCCCCTCCGCTGCAGGCCCGCTGATTGCACCGCTAAGGGGGGCTCCACCGGTTATCCACTTACCGGGCTCCGGCGCCCGACCGGCCGTGGGCGGGCGCCAGAGTTGGTGGTGCGGCAACCGCCGCTCACGCCGCGTGGGCAGGGTCCACGTCGATGAAGAAGGAGCTGTCATGGGAATGCGGATGCAGCAGCACGGCACGGTGGAGGATCCGGGGCAGAGGGGAGGGGATGCCTTCTCGAAGGAGGTGCCGGTGGACGTGACGCAGGGTGGCCGGTCCGGGGGCGGGACGGTGTGCCCGGTGATGCCCTTGTCGGTAGCCTCCGCGGTGCCGGGCGGACGGGTGCAGATCAGGCCAGCGCTGGTCGGACGCACGCCGTTCGGGCAGGGGCAGGACGGCCAGGCGCAGATCGTGCCGCTGTCATCCGTCGGCATGGCTTCCATGGGCGCAGCTTCCATCGTGTCGGCGACCGGCACGGGAGGGACCGGCACGGGAGGTGAGCGCAGCCTGCCGACCGGTGACCGGGTCACCCCGATCGACCCGATCGACCCGATCGACCCGATCGGCCGGGGTGATCGGGCTGCCCGCCGTGCCGGAGCCCGGCGCCGGAGATCGGACGACAGGGTGACCCGGCACCGTCGGGACGCCGTGGACCGGGAAGCAGGCATGGCGACCGCCGAATATGCGATCGCCACCCTGGCTGCGGTGGGGTTCGCCGCGCTGCTGGTCGCGGTCCTGTCGAGCGGGGAGGTCAGAGGGCTGTTGATGTCCCTCATCACGTCTGCGCTGAACTTCGGCTGATGCGTGGCGGCCGGGAGGGATCGAGGCACGGTACGGCGCGGGACTCCGCTGCACCCGCATCCGCCGCACCCGCAGCCGTGGCGTCGGCATCCACCATGCCGGCACCGACGGCACGGATCTCCGCGGTGCCCCTAGCCGCGGTGCCCCTAGCCGCGGTGCCCGCGCCCGCGACGCCCGCATCCAAAGTGCCGACACCGACAGCGCGTCGACGCCGTGACGGTCATGGGATAGGCGCAGCACGGGCGTCGGGAGCGCAGTCGGAGCTGCTGCAACAGGGCTCCGTCACTGCCGAGGTCGCTGTCGTGCTACCCGTCCTGGTCTTCCTGCTCGCCCTCCTGATCGGCACGGCCCATGTCGGTGCCACGCAGCTCCGGCTCGAGGAGGCGGCCCGAGCCGGGGCGCGTGAACTCATGCGGGGTGAGAGCAGCGAGTCCGTGCAGGAGACGGTGCAGCGACTCGCAGGGACCGCGGCGTCGGCGCGGATCGTCTCGGGTGCTGGCTGGACGACGGTGGAAGTGCGGGCTCATGTGGACGGCCCCCTCGTCGACCTGCTGGACATCGAACTGCACGCTTCGGCGTCGGGGAAGGAGGAACACGATGGGTAGGGCGGCACCGCCGGCACGGCAGTCCCGCGGCGACCGGGAAAGGGGTGCCGGGACCCTGCTCATGGCAGGGCTCGCGTTGATGGCACTACTCCTGATTGCAGCTGCCGCCCTCCTGCTCCAGGCTGCTGCGGCCGCGTCGAAAGCGGCGACCGCAGCCGATCTCGCAGCGCTCGCGGCGGCGGACGTCGCCAGGGGGATCACCCCGGGTGACCCGTGCACGGCCGCGGGAGAGGTGGCGCACCATCACGGTGCGACGCTGCAGGCGTGCTCGGTCGGCGGAACAGGGCCCGGGACGGCCGTGGTCCGAGTCTCGATCAGCGGGCGCGGCCTGCTTCCGGACGCGGTCGGCGCGGCGAGGGCGGGGCCGCCGCCGTGAGGGGATCGGGGTATGGGGCTCAGCGCCCGCCGCCCGCCGCCCGCCGTCCTCCGGTCGGTGGTCGGTGATCGGTGGTCGATGGTCGGGGACACGGGACGTGGAGGCGGCGGGAGACCGCCCCCCGCGAGGGCCACCTGCTGGAACCGCTCAGCCTGCCGTTGCCGCTCGACCGTGCGCGGAGGCGGAGGCAGAGGTGGAGGCGGAGGCTGGCGTTGGCGTTGGCGTTGGCGCTGCGGCGTCGACCGCCGAGCCGGCGGACGACGTCACGGGTTCAGCGGGCGCCACTGTGGCATCGGGGCCGACGCCCTGCGCGGAAGCACGTGCCGCCTGGTTGAGGATGAGGGACAGCACCGCGACGGCGCCGCCCTTGCTCAGGGGGTTGTTCCTGTTGCCGCACTTCGGGGACTGCACGCACGAGGGGCAGCCGGACTCGCACTCGCAGGCCTCGATGGCGTCGCGGGTCGCCGACAGCCAGGTGCGGGCAGCCTCGAATCCGCGCTCGGCGAAGCCCGCACCCCCGGGGTGCCCGTCGTACACGAAGATGGTCGGCAGGCCCGTGTCGGCGTGCAGCGCCGTCGAGACACCTCCGATGTCCCATCGGTCGCTCGAGGCGACGAGCGGCAGCAGTCCGATCGCAGCGTGTTCGGCGGCGTGGAGCGCTCCGGGCAGCTCCTCCGCGAGGATGCCCTCTGCCTCGAGCAGTTCGGGGCTGATCTCGAACCACACGCTCTTCGTGAACAGGTCCCGGGCCTCGAGCTCCAGGGGTTCCTCCCCCAGGATCTCGTTGGAGGAGAACGCCTTGCGCTGGAAGGACACCACCTGGGTGGTGACCTTCACATCGCCGAAGTTCGCGAGGACCCCGCCCCACAGGGCGCTGACGTCGCGCCCGATCACCTCGATCTGCGTGACGTCCCGCGCCTGGGTGTAGTAGTCGGGGTGGGCCCGGGACACGATGGCGCAGTGGTCCTGTTCGTTGAGCTCCTGCACCACGAACGTCCGGCCCTGGTGCACGTACACAGCACCCGGGTGCGCCTGGTAGTGGCTCTGCGGCGAGTCCATGGTCCCCAGCAGGGCGCCCGAGTCCGCGTCGACGATGTTGATGGGGCCGCCGCCGTCGGCCCGGAGGTTGACCATCGCCGCGGCGCTCTGGGGGTGGGTCCAGAACCAGCCCGCGGGGCGTCGCCGCAGGAAGCCCTGCTCGCACAGGGTGCCGAGCAGGGCCTCAGACGTCGCCCCGAACAGTTCGAGGTCCGCCTCCGTGAGGGGCAGCTCGGCCGCTGCGGCGCACAGGTGGGGTCCGAGCACGTAGGGATTGGAGGGATCGAACACCGTGGCCTCGACGGCGAGGTCGAACACGGCCTCCGGATGGTGCACGAGGTAGGTGTCGAGGGGGTCGTCGCTGGCGACGAACGCGGCGATGGCGTCCTGGCCGGACCGCCCCGCCCTGCCGATCTGCTGCATGAGGGACGCGCGGGTTCCCGGCCAGCCGGCCACGAGGACGGCGTCGAGGCCGGAGATGTCGATCCCGAGTTCCAGGGCGGAGGTGCTGGCCACTCCCAGCAGCTCACCGCTGCGCAGCGACGACTCGAGCGCCCGCCGCTCCTCGGGCAGATAGCCCGAACGGTAGGCCGCGATGCGGTGCGGCAGGTTCGGGTGCACGTCCTCGAGCATCCGCCGGGTGGTCTGCGCGATGCTCTCCGCCCCGCGCCGGGACTTGATGAACGCGATGGTCCTCACCCGGGCGGAGATCAGGTTCGCGAGCAGGTCGGACGTCTCGGCGATGACCGTCCGCCGGGAGGGCGCCCCGTTCTCGCCCTTCAACCCGGTGAGCTGCGGCTCCCAGAAGGCCACCGTGGTGGAACCGTGCGGTGAGCAGTCCTGGTCGACGGCCCGCGCGGGAGCACCGATCAGCCTGCTGAAGGATGCCGCGGGCGCCGCGGAGGTGGCCGACGCCCCGATGAACACGGGATGCGCGCCGTAGCTCGCGCAGACCCGGCGCAGCCGCCGCAGGAGGTTCGCGACGTGGGAGCCGAAGACGCCGCGGTAGCTGTGCGCCTCGTCGATGATGACGAACTTCAGCCGGCGGAAGAACCGCGCCCACCACGTGTGGTTGGGGAGGATCCCGTAGTGGAGCATGTCGGGATTGGCGAGGACCAGATTGGCGTGGTCGCGGATCCAGCGGCGGGCGCCGGACTCCGTGTCGCCGTCGTACGTCTCGGCGCGAACGGTGGGCAGCTTGAGCGCGTTGACGGCCGAGAGCTGGTCCGCCGCCAGTGCCTTGGTGGGTGCGAGGTAGAGGGCCACCGACCCGTTCGGGGCGAGCGTGGCCCGGTTCGCCAGTTCGCTGCGGTGGATCTCGTCGAGCACCGGCAGCTGGTAGCAGAGGGACTTGCCGGACGCGGTGCCCGTGGCGACGATGGTGTGTTCGCCGTCGTGCGCGGACGTGGCGCCCTCCACCTGATGACGCCAGGGCTCGTGCACGCCGCGCGCGGCGAAGGCGGACACTACGTCGGGGTGGACCCACTCCGGCCACGGGGCGTGCTCGGCGTCCCGCGCGGGGATCTCGCGGACATGCAGCAGCTGCTCGGGGTCGGGTCCACCCCCGAGCAGGGGGATCAGGGAGTCGTGTGCAGCCACGCCGCCATTCTCCCATCGGCCTGCGGACGGGGAGGGCGGATCGGGTCCTTATCCTCTGATGACGAACACATCGATCAGGTGCTGCCACCCGAGGAATTCATACAGCGCCCGCCCGTCGGCGGAGGCCATGAGAAGGCCCAGGGTGACGTCGTCGTCCAGGACGTCGGCGGTGAGGGCCCGCATCACGTAGCTGCCCAGCCCGCGCCGCCGGAAATCCTCCTCGGTGACAATCCGGTCGTAGACCGCGTACTCGCCGACCGCGGACACGGAACCACGGGCGGCCAGGCGCCCGTGGGAGTGGACCGTGACACGGCGGCACGCCCCGTCGCGGATACGACCGAGGACGAAGTCGTCGCCGGGCGCCCTGGGCTCCTCGACGTCCTGTCCGGCCATGTCGACGCTCATGAGCGACTGCCGACGGTCGGTCACGCGCATGCCCAGCGGGGCGGCGGCGTCGATCAGCTCCTGCATCCGGCCGGTGACGACGGTCAGCACCCGCAGGGGGTCCTGCCGGGTCTCCGCGGCCACGTCGAGGAACTGCTCGGTGGTGGGTTCGAAGAGGAAGTGCTCCGTCTGGTCCTGCTGGTCGGTCAGGAGGACCGAGGTGGTGCGGCCGTCGTCGTGCGGCTCGTAGCCCCTGCACGCGGACCACCCGGTGATCCACGTGTCGAGAAGTGCTTTGTCTGCTTGTGCGCCCATGTGCTGAACCCTAGTTCCCGTCGCGGGCGTTGGACATAGAGGGCCGCGAGCCTGACCGTTCCGAGACGCGAAGTACGCTTTAACGTGTGTCGACGAACCGGATCGCCCTTTATTACGCCTTCGCTCCGCTGACCGATCCCGAAGCGATACGGCTGTGGCAGCGGGCTCTCTGCGAGAGGTGGGGGCTGCGCGGCAGGATCCTCATCTCGAAGGACGGCATCAACGGCACCGTGGGCGGCGAGGTCGGCGCGGTGAAGCAGTACGTGAAGGCCACGCGAGAGTATCCGGCGTTCAAGGGCATGGAGATCAAGTGGTCCGACGGCGGTGCCGACGACTTCCCGCGCCTGAGCGTCAAGGTCCGCGACGAGATCGTGTCCTTCGGCGCCCCCGGTGAACTGAAGGTCGACGAGAACGGCGTGGTGGGTGGCGGCACGCACCTGAAGCCCGAGGAACTGCACGCGCTGGTCGACGCCAAGCGCGCGGCGGGGGAGGAGGTCGTCTTCTTCGACGGCCGGAACGCCCTCGAGGCGCAGATCGGACGGTTCAAGGGCGCCGTCGTGCCCGACGTGCGGACCACCCACGACTTCGTCCGCGAGCTCGACTCCGGCCGGTACGACGACCTCAAGGACAAGCCCGTCGTGACCTACTGCACGGGTGGGATTCGCTGCGAGGTGCTCTCCAGCCTCATGGTGAACCGCGGCTTCCAGGAGGTCTACCAGCTCGACGGCGGGATCGTCCGCTACGGGGAGAAGTACCGCGACACCGGGCTCTGGGAGGGATCGCTGTACGTCTTCGACAGGCGCATGCACCTCGAGTTCAGCGACGACGCCGTGACCCTCGGCAAGTGCGTGCGGTGCCATGCGCCCACGAGCACCTTCGAGAACTGCTCCAACCCCGCCTGCCGCAACCTCACCCTGTACTGCGCGGGGTGCGCCGCCGACCCCGTCACGCTGCGCTGCCCGCAGGGCTGCGAATCGGACGAGGACGAGGCGACGACCGCGGGCGCCGCATGACGCCCCTTCCTGCCGGACACCGGGAGTTCGACGACGACGTCGCGTCCGCGCCGTCCAGCATGGACGCCGCAGCCCTCGAAGCCCTCGCCGCCGATCTGACGTCCCTCGACTACACGGTCGACGGCGTCGGCGCCCTCCTGGGCGGCCCCGCCTACTCGGCGCTCGGCCGGGGACAGCTCGTGCCGGCCCTGCTGGAGGTCCGGCGCCTCCTCGGAGACGGCGACACCACGGACGCAGGGGACACCGGTGCCGGGGACCCGCGTGCCGTGGACCCGCATGCCGTGCCCGTGCTCCTGTGGCTCCTCGGCGAGGACGTGGCGGAGCACCTCCTCCGGACCGCCTTCCCCTCGATCGGTGTCGCCGGGCTCGAACGGCTCCGGCTCATCGAAGGGGTCCCCCAGGATGCCGCGGGACCCCGCCCGGCGCCCGGCGGGACGAACCATGCCCCGCGCGCCTGGCGTGCCGCCGTCGAGCTCCGCCCCTACGCCTCCGACGTCGGCGGCAGCCTCTGGGTGGCCAGCGATCTCGGCTCCGAGCAGCGTCCGGGGCCGCTGCCCCACGACCATGTCCTGGGGATCGGCGGTGCGTCGCTGACCCTGGCGCAGACCGTGATGAGGGCTCCCGTGGACCGGGCGCTGGACCTCGGCACGGGCTGCGGCATCCAGGCCTTCCATCTCCTGTCGCACGCACGCCATGTCACCCTGACCGACATCTCCGTGCGTGCGCTCGCCTTCGCGCGTTTCAACCTCCTGCTGAACGCCCCGGCCCTCGGCCTCGACCCGCAGCGACTCGGCGAGCGGGTCAGCTTGCGTCTCGGCAGCCTGCTCGAGCCGGTCGAGGGCGAGCGGTTCGACCTCGTGGTGTCCAACCCGCCCTTCGTGATCACCCCGCGCACGGGTGACCCGGCCGGGTCCTACACCTACCGCGACGGCGGACTCGCCGGGGACGCCATCGTGGAGACCCTGGTCCGGGAGCTGCCCGGCGTCCTCCCACCGGGCGGGGCGGCGCAGCTGCTCGGCAACTGGGAAATCACCGAGGGCACCGGCTGGGAGCGGCGGATCCGCGGCTTCGTGCCGCCCGGCGTCGACGCGTGGATCATCCAGCGCGAGCAGCTGACCCCCGTACAGTACGCGGAGACGTGGCTGCGGGACGCCGCCGAGAACCGGGACCGCGACGCCTACCTGCGGAGCTTCGCCGACTACCTCGCGGACTTCGCCTCCCGGGACGTCGAGGGCATCGGGTTCGGCTCCGTGTGGCTGCGGCGCCCACGGAATCCGGGCGGCCTCGTGCGCGTGACGCTCGAGGAGATCACGCACGAGATCGAGCAGCCGGTGGGCCCCCACCTGGCGGCCGCCATCGGACGGGCGGACTGGCTCGCCGAGCACACGGAGCAGGCCGCGTCCGGTGTCGGCCTCGCCGACGAGTTCCTGCTCGTGGCCGACGACGTCACCGAGGAACGGCACCAGCGGCCCGGGGCGGAACACCCCGGCGTCATCCTGCTGCGGCAGGGGGCCGGGCTGCGCCGCACCACCCTGCTGAGCACGGAGCTCGCGGGCTTCGCGTCCGCGTGCGACGGCGATCTGACGGCGGGACAGATCGCCGGCGCCCTGGCGATGCTGCTGGATCGTCCCGACTCGGCCTTCACCTCGGAGCTGCTCGTCGATGTGGAGCAGCTCGTCCGCGAAGGGTTCCTGATTCCGGCCCCCTGAAACCACCGGTTACCCTTGTGCAGGTACTCATGACGCATACTGGGGGAGCGCGGCCAGCGGCATTCGGACCGGATGCCCGCGTTCGATCCGCGGCATCGCACCCGTATTCATAGGAGAGAAGTGCCGACCAAGGCCACGGACAAGAAGCACGGCAAGAAGCTCGTCATCGTTGAGTCCCCCAGCAAGATCAAGAGCATCTCGGGTTACCTCGGTGAGGGTTTCCAGGTCGCGGCGTCCATGGGGCACATCCGCGACCTGCCCCAGCCGTCCGACCTCCCCGCCGAACTGAAGAAGTCCTCCGTGGGCAAGTTCGCGGTGGACCTCGACAAGGACTTCGAGCCCTACTACGTGGTCTCCCCGGAGAAGCGGAAGACCGTCGCCGAGCTCAAGGCGGCGCTCAAGGACGCCGACGAGCTCTACCTCGCCACCGACGCCGACCGCGAGGGCGAGGCCATCGCCTGGCACCTGCTGCAGGTCCTGAAGCCGAAGGTCCCCGTCTACCGCCTGACCTTCGGCGAGATCACGAAGGAAGCCGTCACCCGTGCGCTCGGGGAACTGCGCGACGTCGACATCCCGATGGTCGACGCCCAGGAGACCCGCCGCATCCTCGACCGCCTCTACGGCTACGAGATCTCTCCCGTCCTGTGGCGCAAGGTGGCCCGCGGTCTGTCCGCCGGCCGCGTGCAGTCGGTGGCGACGCGCCTCGTCGTCGAGCGGGAACGCGAGCGCATGGCGTTCCGTGCGGCGTCGTACTGGGACCTGACCGGCACCTTCACGCCCGAGGACTCCGCCAAGGGCGGCGCTTTCCCGGCCAAGCTCGTGGCCGTGGACGGCAGTCGCATCGCCTCCGGCAAGGACTTCTCGGACCGTGGTGAGCTGAAGGCCGCCAACGCCGTCCGGCTCGACGAGGACGCCGCGCGTTCACTCGCCACGGGCCTGGAGAGCGCCGCGTTCGAGATCCGCTCCGTCGAGACCAAGCCCTACACGCGCCGTCCCGCCGCGCCGTTCACCACGTCCACCCTGCAGCAGGAGGCGGCCCGCAAGCTGCGCTTCAGCTCGAAGGTCACCATGCAGGTGGCGCAGCGGCTGTACGAGAACGGCTACATCACCTACATGCGTACCGACTCCTCGGCGCTCTCGGACCAGGCCATCAATGCTGCCCGCCGGCAGGCGTCCGAGCTGTACGGCCCGGAGTACGTCCCCGAGGCGCGCCGCGTGTACAAGGGCAAGGCCAAGAACGCGCAGGAGGCCCACGAGGCCATCCGTCCCGCGGGCGACTCGTTCCGCACCCCGGCGCAGGTGGCGCAGTCCCTCCGCGGCGACGAGTTCCGCCTGTACGAGCTGATCTGGAAGCGCACCGTCGCCTCGCAGATGGCCGACGCGAAGGGCTCGACCGCGTCCCTGCGCCTCGGCGCGCGGAGCACCGACGGCCGCGACGCCGAGTTCGCCGCCTCCGGCACGGTCATCACGTTCCGCGGCTTCCTCGCCGCCTACGAGGAGGGCCGCGACGCGGGCCGCTCCGAGGACGGCGTGGACGACGACGCGCAGGGCACCCGCCTGCCCGACGTCGCCAAGGGCGACCCGCTCGGTGCGACGGCGATCGAGGCCGTCGGCCACGAGACCTCGCCGCCCCCGCGCTACACCGAGGCGTCGCTCGTGAAGGTGCTCGACGAGCGCGGCATCGGTCGCCCGTCGACCTACGCGGCGACGATGTCCACGATCATGGATCGCGGCTACGTGAGCACCCGCGGGCAGGCCCTCGTGCCGAGCTGGATCGCGTTCTCCGTGGTGCGCCTGCTCGAGGAGCACTTCAACGACTACGTCGACTACGACTTCACGGCGGAGCTCGAGGAGGACCTCGACCGCATCTCGCGCGGTGAAGCGGGCCGCGTGGAGTGGCTCAACCACTTCTACTACGGCGATCGCAAGGACACGGGCCTGCACACGATCGTCTCCGAGCTGGGCGAGATCGACGCGCGCAGCATCAACTCGGTGGAGATCGCCGACGGCATCACGCTGCGCGTGGGCAAGTTCGGCCCCTACCTCGAGAAGCCGCTGCCCGCGGACGCCCCGGAGGGCACCGAACCGCAGCGCGCCAACGTGCCCGAGGACCTCGCGCCCGACGAGCTGACCGTCGAGAAGGCCCTCGAGCTGATGGAGGCCCCCACCTCGCAGGAGCGCGTGCTGGGCACCGATCCCGAGACGGGGCGCACCATCGTGGCCCGTGACGGCCGCTACGGGCCCTACGTGATCGAACTGATCCCCGAGGTCACCGCGGAGGACCTCGCGAACCAGCCGGTCGAGTACTACAAGAACGGCAAGCCGAAGCCACCGAAGAAGCCCGCGAAGGTCAAGCCGCGCACGGGGTCCCTCTTCAAGTCGATGTCGGTGGACACCGTCACGCTCGAGGACGCCCTGAAGCTCATGAACCTGCCGCGCGTCCTCGGGACGGACGAGGACGGCAAGGAGATCACGGTGCAGAACGGTCGCTTCGGCCCGTACCTGAAGAAGGGCAGCGATTCGCGGTCCATCGGTTCGGAGGAGGAGATCTTCACGATCACCCTCGAGCAGGCCCTGGAGATCTACAAGCAGCCCAAGCAGCGCGGCGGCCGGACGGTCACGCCTCCGCTCGCCGAGTTCGGCGAGGACCCCGTGACGGAGAAGCCCATCGTGGTGAAGGACGGCCGGTTCGGCCCCTACATCACCGACGGCATCACCAACATCACGGTGCCGGGCAGCATGGCGATCGAGGAACTGACGCGTGAGCAGGCGATCGACATGCTCGCGGAGAAGCGGGCGAAGGGCCCGGCGCCGAAGAAGACCACCCGGCGGGCGCCCGCCAAGCGCAAGGTCGCGGCGGGCAAGTAGCCCTGGCGCGGCACGCGGACACTGACCACAAGCGGGAGTAGAGCTGGAAGCGCGGGAACAATGCGGCTAGGTGTGCTGGACATAGGGTCGAACACGGTCCATCTGCTACTCGTGGATGCCCACCCGGGAGGACGGCCGGTGCCGTTCGCGTCCCACAAGAAGCCCCTGCAGCTCGTGGCGTACCTCGACGAGCAGGGCAGGATCTCCCGGCGAGGCCAGGACGAGCTCGTCGGGTTCGTCCGCGAGGCCCGGGCGTTCGCTGCAGGGCACGACGCCGAGGACTTCCTCGCGTTCTGCACCTCGGCGATCCGCGAGGCAGGGAACGGCAGCGAGGTCCTGGCCCGCGTGCGGGAGGAGACCGGCGTGGACCTCCAGGAGCTCTCGGGCGACCAGGAGGCCGCTGTCACGTTCCAGGCGGTCCGCCGCTGGTACGGCTGGGGCGCGGAGTCCATCCTCAACCTGGACATCGGAGGCGGCTCCTTCGAGATGGCCATGGGGACGGACGAGCTCCCGGAGGTGGCGCTGTCCGTGCCGCTCGGTGCCGGCCGGCTCACCCGCGACTGGCTGCAGGGCGACCCGCCGTCGGCCAAGAGCGTGAAGGAGCTGCGCCGCTATATCAGGGCGACGCTCCGCGAGGCCGTGCCGCAGTTCGCGCAACTCGGTGAGCCGCACCTCGTCGCGGGCACCTCCAAGACGTTCCGGTCGCTGGCCCGGATCGCCGGCGCCGCGCCGTCCGCCGCCGGGCCGTTCGTCCGGCGGGAGCTGCGCCTCGAGGACCTCACGCTGTGGACCAAGCGGCTCGCCGCCATGAGCGCCGCCGACCGCACGAACCTCGACGGCGTCTCCGACCTGCGGGCGCCCCAGGTGCTCGCCGGTGCGCTCGTGGCCGAGTGCGCCCTCGAACTGTTCAAGGTGCCGTCCATGGACATCTGCCCCTGGGCGCTGCGCGAGGGACTGCTGCTGCGACGCTTCGACGCCAAGATGTTCGACGCCGATGAACCGCTGCCGGGGGCCGGGGTGGGACACGCCCAGCTCGACTCCATGCGGCGTACGGCCCTGCCCAGGGGGGCCTGACATGGCCGGACCCGCCGGCGGCCTGCCCGCCATCCCGGTGGCCCTGTCCAGTGCCTCCGTGTACCCGCTGGCGGTCCACGATGCCTTCGCGCTCGCGCAGGATCTCGGCTACGACGGCGTGGAGGTGATGGTCACCAACAACTCGGTGAGCCAGGACCCGGACCAGCTCGCCGTCCTCAGCGAGCGGTACGGCATGCCGATCTTCGCGATCCACGCGCCGACCCTGCTCCTGACGCAGCAGGTGTGGGGCAAGGCCTGGACGAAGATCGAGCTGTCCGCGGCCATGGCCGCCGAGGTCGGAGCCCGGACCGTGGTCACCCACCCGCCCTTCCGCTGGCAGACCGGCTACGCGGAGGAGTTCCCCGAGGGGATCGCGCGGGTGGCTGCGGAGTACGGCGTCGAGATCGCCGTCGAGAACATGTACCCGTGGAAGGTCCGGGGCCGCGAGGCGAAGGCCTACCTGCCGCACTGGAACCCCGTCCCGGAGCCCTATGAGCGCATCACGTGGGACTTCTCGCACGCAGCGATCGCGGGCATGGACTCGTACGAGGAGATCCGTGCGCTCGGCGGGAGGCTGGCGCACGTGCACCTGACCGACGGGACACCGAACGGCAAGGACGAGCACCTGCTGCCGGGCCAGGGGGAACAGCGGTGCGCCGAGGCCCTCGGCCACCTCGCGGCGTCCGAGTGGGACGGCGTCGTGGCCGTGGAGGTGAGCACGCGCCGCGCGCGCGGCGCAGGGGAACGTGAGGAGTGGCTGGCGGAGACGCTGCGCTTCGCGCGGGAGCACCTGCGCCACTGAGGCCTCGCGCACGGTAGACCGGTGGGCCCGTCGGGTCGGGTCGGGTCCGGTGAGACTGCATCGAACGTGCCCGGTGGAACCCCGTTAAGAAGGGAGGCGCCGGTGGACCGTCCAGATGTTGGGGGGATCATCTGGTGCCACCGGCGCCGGACCGGATCAGGACATCCGGTCTCACTCGCACCCTTATGAGGTATCCCCAACACTAGGACCGGTCCTTGTGCCGGAGCACCGAGGAGGCTGGGAGAACGCTGGGCGCGTGCGTGGCAGGATGGGGCCATGACACCTCCAGCCGCGCAGCGCATCGCCTTCCTGGGCTGCGGATCCATGAACGAGTCCATCCTCGCCGGGCTGCTGGCCGCGGGCCTCGACCCGGTGCTGGTCACCGCCACCGTACGCCGGTCCGCCCGGGCCGCGGAGCTGGCGGAGCGCCACGGCGTGAAGGCCCTCGCCACCGCCGACGACGACGCCGCGAACGTCACCGCCGCGCAGGACGCGGACGTCGTGGTGCTGGGCGTGAAGCCCGTGGGCATCGTGCCTCTGGCCCGGGAGATCGCGGCCGCCCTCAAGCCGTCGGCCGTCGTCGTGAGCGTCGCCGCCGCGGTGTCCCTCGCGATGATCGAGGACGCCCTGCCCGAGGGTCAGCCCGTCATCCGGTCGATGCCCAACACGCCGTCACGGCTCGGCAGGGGAGTGCTCTCCATCTCCGCCGGGTCGAGCGCCGGCCCGGAACTCATGGCGCAGGCGCGCGAGCTCCTGCGGCCCGCCGGTACCGTCGTCGAGATCCCCGAGGACCAGGTGGATGCACTGTCGGCCGTCAGCGGCTCCGGCCCCGCCTACGCGTTCTTCCTGGCCGAGGCGATGGCCGCAGCCGGCGTCGAACTCGGCCTCGACGCGGAACTCTCCGCGCTGATCGCCCGGGAGACGGTCGCGGGGGCGGGCTTCATGCTGGCCGAGGAGGGTGCTGACGCCGCAGCCCTCCGCAGGGCCGTCACGAGCCCCAACGGCACCACGCAGGCCGCCATCGAGACGTTCGAGGCGCGGGGTCTGGCGGACGTCGTCGCCGACGGGGCCCGGGCCGCGACGGCGCGGGCTGCGGAGATCACGCGCGGGTTGGCGGTCCCGCCGTCGTCCTGACAGGGCGAGCGGACGAGGTGGACAGTGCGGACGGTGCGGACGGTGCGGACGGTGTGGACCGTTCGGGCAGTGATGCCCAGACGACCAGCAGGGCGACCGGCAGCACCACCCCGAGACCCGTGAAGAGACGCAGCGGCAGGGGCCCTTCACCGGACACCGTGCCGGTGAGCGTGAGGGTGACCGTGATCGAGGAGAACATCATCACGGGCACGAGGACGGCGAGCAACACGTGGCTTACCGTCCGTCGGGCGCCCGCGTGCTGCCGGGCCACCACGTAGCCGACCGGCAGGACCAGCGCGATCCACACCCAGTGGTGGAACCACGAGATGGGTGAGATCGCGAGCATCACCACGGCATTGGCGGTGACGGCCCGGAGGGTGTCGCCGTCGCGGAGGGCCCGCCGGATCGCGACATAGCCGACGGCGACGACGGCCAGCGAGGCGAGAAGCCAGACGGGTCGCTGCACGCTCGCGCCCAGCCCCGACTGCGCGACGATCGAGTTGAGCGAGACGTTGTAGAGGTCCGCCGTCGCGCCGACGCGGGAGGCGTCGAACAGCGCATCGAGCCAGAAGGCCGCCGACTCCCGGGGCGCCAGGAGCCACCCGAGGGCCACCGTCCCGCCGAACGACGCCGCCAGCCAGGCCAGCGACCGCCAGTCGCGCCGGGCGAGAAACACCAGGCCGAACGCGAGCGGTGTGAGCTTGATGCCGGCGGCGATCCCGATCAGCACGCCGGACGGCAGGCGCGTGGACCGCAGCAGATCGGCGAGGATCAGGACCATCAGGAGTGCGTTGACCTGGCCGAAGCCGAGCCCCTCCCGCCATGGGCCGCTGATGCCGATGAGCAGCATCGCCACGAGGACCGCTGCGGCCGCCCGCCAGGGGGCGGCCCCGCCGGCCGGCGTCGCGGCACGCAGGTAGCGCACGACGACGACGGCCACGCCGACGAGGCAGAGGCACGAGAGCGCCGTGACGATGCCGAGCCCCACCGGTGCCGGCACCAGCGCGAGCGGGACGAAGAGGATCGCGGCGAACGGCGGGTAGGTGAAGGGAAGCCCGCGCGTGTCCGTCTGCACGAGCGCGTCGTCGTACAGCTCGGTGTCGCCGGCGCGTCCGAGCAGCGCGAGTGCGCCCTGCCGGTACACGGACAGGTCCAACCCGTGGATCTGCGCCGCCAGGACCACGACGGCGAGCACCAGCGCCCCAGCGAGCGCGACGACTGCCGCCCCGAGGGGCCCGAGGCCTGCGAGGAGCCCGCGGGGTCCCTGGGACTCGTGGGGCTGGGACTCGTGGGGCTGGGGCCCGACGGGCGGGTGCGACCGGGCAGCTGCGGCGCGGTCACGCCGGCGCGACCCGCCGGAGGCTCTCACGCGGCCCGCCCGGGGAGCAGCGCCGGGCACCCTAGGGCCGGCCGGCAAAGCGCTCGAGCAGGTCCACGTGACCGGACACGATCAGCATGTCCCGGCCGGAGACCTTCGTGTCCGGGCGGGCATACGTGAAGTCCTCGCCCGGCGATTTCACGCCCACCACTGTGACGCCGTACTTCGAGCGCACGGAGGACTCCGCGAGCGTGAAGCCCTGGGTCTCCTTCGGCGGGTACATCTTCACGATCGCGAAGCCGTCGTCGAACTCGATGAAGTCGAGCATCCGGCCGCCCACGAGGTGCGCGGCGCGCTGTCCGGCGTCGGCCTCGGGGTAGATCACGTGGTTGGCGCCGATGCGCTTCAGGATCTTGCCGTGCGAGGGGGTGATCGCCTTGACCCACAGGTGGTCGATGCCGAGATCCACGAGGTTGGCCGTGATGAGCACGCTGGATTCGATCGAGGTGCCCACTCCGACGACGGCGGCCGAGAACTCCTGCGCGCCGAGCTGCCGGAGGGCGTCGATGTTGGTCGCATCCGCCTCGACCACGTGGGTGAGGATGCCCGAGAACTTCTGGACCAGCTGCGGGTCCCGCTCGATGGCCAGGACCTCGCGGCCCTGCCGGACGAGCTGCTCGGCCGTGGCGGCACCGAAGCGGCCGAGCCCGATCACGAGGACG